>NZ_LGEL01000097.1 GCF_001636695.1 Pedobacter panaciterrae | reverse complement strand
AGATGTGTATAAGAGACAGGTGATTTCACAAATGCTACATTTAGGGGATCTTGCTAAACAAACATACCTGCCATGTAATATCAGCCAATGATGCGCTACGTGTATTGTTTCTTCCGGCAGGTTCTTAACCAGATCCTTTTCAACGGCTAAAGGAGTTTTTCCAGTCGTTAAGCCAATCCGGTTTGCAACTCTAAAAACATGTGTATCTACAGCCATAGCCGGAGCATTATAGATTACAGATGCAATTACGTTTGCGGTTTTTCTTCCAACGCCTGGCATTTTTTGTAAATCATTTATATCAGAAGGAACCTCGTTATTAAAATCGTTAAGCAACATTTTGGCCATGCCAACTAAATGTTTGGCTTTATTGTTAGGGTAACTTACGCTTCTAATGTAGTCAAATACGATATCCGGAGTAACATCAGCCAATGCTTTAGCATCCGGGAAACGTTGAAATAGGGCAGGTGTTACCTGATTTATTCTTTTATCCGTACACTGAGCAGATAGAATTACTGCTACAAGTAATTGAAATGGATTGTTATAGTGTAATTCTGTTTCGGCATCCGGTTGCTTCACAGAAAAATGGGACACAAAAAGTTTATATCTTTCTTTTTTGAGCATTTGCAAACTTATATAATTTTGCTTTTAATTTTCAATTTTAAACCAATTGAATCCCAGCGAAAGTATCTGACCTGATTTCATTTTAACGATATTCATATTTTTAAAAACGAGAAATGGATTTTTTCCCATTCTTAGATATAAGGAATACCATTTAAAGGAGTAAAAAAAAGCTGCCAAATCTTTGGCAGCTTTAATTCGTTTTTAAATTACTTGGCTCTTGAGTAAGCTAAAATCTTCGAAATTGTTGTCTCAGAAGGGTCTTTAGCTAGGCTGTCCAACTGTGGTTTAATGTTCTCATAGAACGATAAATCCTGTGGTTCAACATCATCTGCAGGAACTGTTTCCTGTTTTTTCTGTCCGTAATTTAATTTGTTAACTGAAGTAGAGGTTTCCATCATAAGCAATAAGCGTATATTAGTTTTATTTAATTAACGCTATTCTTATTAATTTATTTTAACCCTAACAATAATTTTTTATATTTTCTTTTTTTAATGATATCAGGATATTTCTTTGACCTTCATCATCTTACGAAGATTGCTCAAAGCATACCTCATACGCCCTAAAGCGGTGTTTATGCTTACATCAGTTAAGTCAGCTATTTCCTTAAAACTAAGATCGGCATAATGGCGCATTATCAAAACTTCTTTCTGATCATCGGGCAATAAATGAATCATTGCTCTTAAATCAAAATGAGTTTGTTCTCTTAAGATTCTGTCTTCTGCACTTTCTTCATGAAACTGAAGCATGTTAAATACATCAGTGCCATCGGCACTTGTAATTACGGGACCTCGTTTTTCACGTCTAAAGTAATCTATTACCAGGTTATGCGCAATACGCATTACCCATGGTAAAAATTTACCTTCCTCATTATAACGTCCAGACCGTAACGTGTTAATTACCTTAATAAAGGCATCCTGAAATATATCTTCAGCTAAATACTGGTCTTTCACCAATAAATAGATTGAGGTATAAATTTTTGATTTGTGTCTTCTTAAAAGTTCTTCCAAAACGGCTTCATCACCGGTAAGGTATAACTTCACCAAATCTTGATCGCTATATTCTTGTAATTTCATAGGAGTATCCTAACTAAATTCCCTTGCTGTTAATGCTAAAAAATACTTAGTAGATGTTTGTTTCGATATAATTTCTCCTATTGGTTTTTATTATGGTGATAAGTGTTGTTCAGTTAATTAGTTCAAAAGAAGCATTTTTTTATTAGAATTCAATAGAAAAAGTGTTAAAAAAAAATAAAAGTGGTCTTAGAGCCTTATTTTTGCATTCTCCCCAAAAAGCAAATATTCGTTTTTTGAGGTATATTAGCAGTATTCTATCACGAAATCAATGAATAACGAAATCGACAAAGATCCACACAAAAATATAATCATAAAAGGTGCCAGAGTTCACAATCTAAAAAACATAGATGTAGCCATACCAAAAAACAAGCTGGTTGTAATAACCGGAATGTCAGGGTCAGGTAAGTCATCTTTGGCATTTGATACCCTATACGCTGAAGGTCAGAGGAGATATGTAGAAAGCTTATCTTCTTACGCCCGTCAGTTTATGGGCCGAATGAATAAACCAGATGTTGATTATATAAAAGGAATTGCTCCGGCTATAGCCATTGAACAAAAGGTGATCACTTCAAATCCCCGGTCAACCGTGGGTACCTCAACAGAAATCTATGATTACCTTAAACTCTTATTCTCCAGAATAGGGAAAACATATTCTCCGATTTCTGGTAAAGTGGTAAAAAAGGATACTGTTACTACAGTCGTGGATTTTATATCTAATCTGGAAGATGAAAGTACAGTCACTATATTTTGTCCGTTATTCCCTCATAATAACAGATCAGTAAAGGAAGAGCTTGCTGTGCTTTTGCAAAAAGGTTTTCTAAGGATTTCTTATCAGGACCAGGTTCACAAGATTGAAACAATTCTGGAAGATGAAACTTTTAAAGATTTCGAATTAAAGGACGAAAACACGATCAGGATTCTGATTGACCGTATTGTAGTCAATTCTGACGATGAAACGTTAAGCCGTATTGCTGACTCCGTACAAACCGCTTTTTTTGAAGGAAAAGGCGATTGTTATGTAGAGCATGATGGTAAATTAACTAATTTCTGTGACCGTTTTGAACTTGATGGTATTCGTTTTGACGAGCCTACACCCAACTTTTTTAGCTTCAATAATCCTTACGGCGCCTGCAAAAGATGTGAGGGTTATGGTAATGTAATTGGAATAGACGAAGACTTGGTTATTCCTGATAAAAGTAAAAGCGTTTTTGATAATGCAATTGCTCCGTGGCGTGGCGAAAAAATGAAGGAATGGCTAAACAAACTTGTTAAGAGTTCTTCAAAGTTCGATTTCCCTATTCACAGACCATTTAATGAGCTAAACGAAAAGGAACAGAAATTATTATGGACTGGTAATAAATATTTTGAAGGTTTGGATGCCTTTTTTAAAGAGCTGGAAGAGCAGACCTTTAAAATCCAGTACCGTGTAATGTTATCTCGCTATAGAGGAAAAACATCATGTCCTGATTGCAAAGGCTCCAGATTACGTAAAGATGCCTCTTATGTAAAGATCAATGAGAAATCGATTATTGACATCGTTTTGATGCCTTTATCAACCATTCTTGATTTCTTTGATAATTTAAATCTCTCTTCGAATGACGAGAAAATAGCCAAGCGCTTATTGGCCGAAGTTAGTAGTCGTGTATTATACCTTAATAATGTTGGACTGGGTTATTTAACGCTGAATAGGTTATCTAATACACTTTCGGGAGGAGAATCCCAGCGTATTAACCTGGCTACCTCTTTAGGCAGTAGTCTGGTAGGCTCTATTTATGTACTTGATGAACCGAGTATCGGATTACACCCAAGAGATACCAATAAGTTAATAGAGGTTCTGGTATCTCTTAGAAACGTAGGGAATACTGTTCTCGTGGTAGAGCACGAAGAAGAAATGATGAAAGCTGCCGATCATATTATTGATATAGGACCAGAGGCAGGAACTCATGGTGGTAACCTTGTTTTTAGCGGCACTTATGAGCAAATTATAAAGGATAAGAATAGCTTAACCGGGAAATATCTTTCTGGTAAAGAACAAATTGCTGTTCCTGCAAAGAGAAGAGGGTGGAAAGATCATATTCTGATTAAAGGAGCCAGAGAAAATAACCTGAAAAATATAGATGTAAAGTTTCCTTTAGGAGTATTCACTGTTGTAAGTGGTGTTTCCGGATCAGGAAAAACAAGTCTGATCAAGAAAATCTTATACCCTGCATTGCAAAAGGCAATAGGGAATTATGCTGGTGAACAAACCGGAGCTTACGATGGTATTTACGGTAATTACGAGCTGGTTAGTCAGGTTGAGATGGTAGATCAAAATCCAATTGGCCGATCATCAAGATCAAATCCGGTAACTTATGTAAAGGCATGGGATGATGTAAGGGCTCTTTTTTCAGCATTGCCGGCAGCTAAAGCCGCTGGATTAAAACCTGCGGCATTCTCGTTTAATGTTGAGGGTGGCCGTTGTGATGTTTGCCAGGGAGAGGGAGAGGTGAAAATAGAGATGCAGTTTATGGCAGATATTTACCTGCCATGCGAAGCCTGTGGAGGCCGAAGATTTAAGCAACAGGTACTTGATATAACCTATCAGGACAAAAATGTTGCTGACATTCTAGACTTAACAATCGAAGAAGCGGTAGATTTCTTTAAAAATGAACCTAAAATTTTAAATAAGCTCCAGCCTCTTGTTGATGTTGGTTTAGGGTATGTACATTTAGGCCAATCTTCTAATACACTTTCTGGCGGAGAGGCCCAGCGTATCAAACTTGCTTCGTTCTTAATTAAAGGGAATAATGCTAATAAGACATTATTTATATTTGATGAGCCAACAACAGGGTTGCATTTTCATGATATTAAAAAGCTCTTAATTGCCCTAAATACCTTAATCGAGCAAGGGAATACAATTTTAGTAATAGAGCACAATATGGACATGATAAAATCTGCTGACTGGGTAATAGATATTGGTCCGGAAGGAGGAGATAAAGGTGGGAATATTGTTTTTGAAGGCACTCCTGAAGATCTTTTAGCAATAAAAGCATCTTATACGGCTAAGTATTTAAAAGCACATTTGAAATAATTGTATCTTCGCGCATGCTTTTTTTAACACTCTTTCTGGGGATAATTTTGAATATGGTTGGGTATATTCCCCCTGGGAATATTAATCTTACTGTAGTTCAGATAACAATAACAAGAGGGCTTCGTCAGGCGTTATACTTTATTGGAGCATTTTCAACTGTCGAGATATTTTTCACTTTTGGAGTGATGCGGTTTGTGCAATGGCTATCAAGCGAAATTAAACTTGATAATATTATTGATGTAATCATGGTTTTCATGTTTGGGATATTAGGTGTTATTACCTGGAAATCCCGGAAGGAAATGCCTAAAGCTGATTACTCAAAAAAAGACAGCATACGATATGGATTGCTTTTGGGTGTTGTAAACCCAATGCAAATACCTTATTGGCTATTCGTAGGTACTTACTTAATATCACATGAGTGGATAGATATCGGTTATCTTTCTTTATCGGTTTTCAGTATTGGGTCAGGAATTGGTGCCGGCCTGGCATTATATGGTTTTGCCCGCTTCGCCCAATATATTCAGGAGAAGTTTGCCCTCAGCAGCTATATTGTAAACAAAGGAATTGCGATGCTCTTCTTTGCATTATCTGCCTATCATATATGTAAAATAGTGTACATCCATTTTATAAAATAGAAAAGCTATTTCTTTAAAAACTCGAGGTTCCAGATCTTTTCTGCTCTGCGGCCAATGAACCAAAATGAAGCTGCCAGTACGCAAAAGAAAATTGCTTTATGCCAGCTATCCCAGAAGTATTCAAAATATCTGGTGTACAGGTTGATAAACAAAAAGGTGATGCCAAACTCCCTTGCAATATCATCGCGGTATTTCAAGCCTATGTAGATACTTATCAGGCAGCAGACGGCCGATAATATACCCCAATAAAACAGACTCAATTGTTTTATAGAATACCATTCTTCCAGTGACCCGAAGTTTCCAAATACCGAAAGCAGCCAAAGGGAAACAAAAAAATATACCATGCCAATAACATAGTTTATCTGGAAAAACATACCCATCTTCTTATTGTTGCTAATTACAAAAGAAAAAGCAGTAAGGCATAAGCCAAAAAGTACAAAACGAAGCGGGTAGTTCATTCCGGCAAAGTACCAGTTCCAGCGCGACAGATAACCCGTTTCAGTACCAAACCATGCACCTAATGATATCAATACAAAGGCCCAAATTAATCTTGATTTAAAGATATAGGCCAACATGCCGTATATAAATACCGAGGCCAAAATGAGTAAAGAGACATGTGAACTGCCATTGTCTATAGCCTTACCAAGGTAGGCAATAGCATTGGCTGTTAACATCACTGCAGTAAAAATTAATGCTTCATTACTAAATACCAGATGTGATTTAAGTTTCTTTCTTTTAAACCCGAAATAGTATAAGGCAGCTGCAGCAGCTGCCGATAAAATACTAATCATAACATCAGAGGCAGTAAAAACCTGCTCCAGATAGTTTAAAATCTTATTGTCAATTAAAAGAGCGCCCAGAGAGATAACGCCACAGGCCATTGCAATCCAAAAAGAATACTGAGCTAATCTACGCCAGTCGAAACTTTTGGTTTCATAGCTTCCACGTAGCCTGGTTACCTCATCAGCCGACAAAAGATTTTCCTCTTGCCAGTGATTTAGCATTTCGTCTAAAAAGTCACTCTTTTCCTGGTCAATTTTCATTTATACACAAGGTACATTCTGTTATACTGAAATCAAAATCTGTAACTTACTTTAACAGATCAGGGACCTTCTTATTGTTCCCTACAATCCATACAATATCTCCATTTTCAAATGTAAGTGTTGAATCAGGATTTAGTATCCTTTCTCCGTTTCTTTCGATTCCGACAACAAGCCCCTGAGTCATTTCTCTTATCCCCGAATTGCGAATAGTTTGCCCATAAACCGGGGAGCTGCTATTGATCACTATTTTTTGAAGTGCCATGTCCTCTTTAGGGAAGCTGGCTTCATGTACATGATCATCAATACTTCCTTCAAATAGTTCCTTCACAGCGGCCAGCTGATCATCGGTTCCTATTACCAAAACCTTATCATTAGGATATAAGCGCTCGTCTCTTCCAGGAGTTGGTATCATTATCTTTCCACGTTCAATTAGCGCAATGTTTACGCCGTATTTTTCTCTTACTGATAAATCAATCAGGGTTTTTCCAACAAGAGTTGATTCGGGAGCAACAGTAAGTTCTACAAGGTGAGTATCCCATGGCAGTATTTCCGGTTGTGCATTTTGGGCTTCTCTGGCATTAAGATTAAGTAAGAATCTACTCTCAAGTTTGTTATAAAAACCCTGAAGCCTTCTGGAGAAAACAAACATACAAGACACAATTAATGCAATTGCAACAACAATTGAAACCCAGGTGCTATAGAACTGATAAATTAAAATGCCGACAAAGAAAATGGCCAAAGCAATACGTAAAACCTCAAGGGCAACAAGCGGTCCGCGGGTATATTTCTTATTCAGCCATAAATGAGAATAAGCTTTTCTCTCAATTCTTCTTATCGCAAGGGCCCACAAGAATGGCGTCATGATAAACAAGGTGACCACCAGGCTGATAATGATACCATTATTGCCATTAATCAGATTCTGAGTTATAAACGGCTGAAGGTATTTTGAACCCAAAAATACTATTGCAATAAGAATTACCGAGTGTATAATAATATTAAAGGTGTACGATTTAAGTAATGTTTTCCAATCACTTAATGTAGTTATACCAGCAGTACTGGAACTATACCTGTTGATACCTTCCACCCATTTTTTAGGAAGCCTACGCTCAAGGAATAAGTAAAAAGGTTCAGAAAATTTAATCAGATAAGGGGTAGTGAAAGTAGTAATTGCCGATACCGCAACAGCAATCGGATATAAGAAATCGCTTGTTACTTTAAGCGTTACCCCTAAAGTTGCAATGATAAACGAGAACTCCCCGATCTGTGCCAAACTTAAACCGGTTTGTACCGATGTTTTTAAAGGCTGGCCAGAAACCAAAGCACCAAGTCCTGAACTTAAGAACTTACCAAAAACAGTAGCCAGTGTAATTACAAGAATTGGAACAGCATAATCTACCAGAATTCCCGGATCAATTAACATACCCACAGATACAAAGAAAATTGCAGCAAATAAATCTTTAACAGATTTTGTAAGGTGTTCTATTCTTTCTGCCTGTGTGGTCTCTGCTAGTATAGATCCCATAATAAATGCACCTAAAGCAGGAGAGAAGCCCACTTTAACGGCAAGCAGTACCATTAGTAAACATAGAGCTATAGAAACTACAAGCATAGTCTCGTCATTCATTAGTTTCTTGGTAGCCTTTAAAAAAGTAGGTACCAGGAATATACCTCCTATAAACCATAAGACCAGGAAGAAACAAAGTTTCAGAATTGAAATTAACATCTCTGCACCAGCAAATTGCTGACTAACAGCTAGTGTAGATAGCAATACCAACAATAATATGGCAACAAGATCTTCAACTATAAGTACGCCAAAAACCAGCCCTGCAAACTTTTTATGCTTTACACCCAGTTCTTCAAAGGCCCTGATGATGATAGTGGTTGAGGATACCGATAGTATACCTCCCAGGAATATGCTGTCCATTGTAGACCATCCCATAGCCAGCCCGGCTACAAAGCCGATCAGCAACATAAATACAACCTCAACAATAGCCGTTATCGAAGCGGATCCACCCACCTTTACCAGCTTTTTAAAGCTAAATTCAAGTCCTAAGCTGAATAATAAGAAGATAACCCCAATCTCTGCCCAGATATGAATGCTTTCATTATCCGTAACAGTTGGTATAAATTTAACGTGTGGGCCAACAAGCAATCCTGCCAAAATATAGCCAAGCACAAGGGGTTGTTTAATTCTTTTAAAAAGGAGTGTAGTTACCCCTGCAGCTGCAAGTATTAAGCCTAAATCAGTAATTAATACTGGTAAATGTATCATAGAAACGCGTATTTTTTAATGTATAATTTATTGTGTCAAAGTGGTGGTATAAATTATAATTACCAAAAAACATGTTTTGGATATAGAAAATTAAAAATATAAGAATAACTCGAAAATGAAAAGGAATTATGATAGTTTGCAATCAGCGGGCACGAAGCTATCTGATTGTCCTGTCGCTTAAAAAGAAGGAAAATTCCAAAAGAGGTTTTCTTTACAACTTGCTGTAGAGCAGGAAGGTCTTCGAAAGAGATTTTTTGGAATGATGATTTATCCTTTTTGCTAAAAATCAGGCGTTTTTTCTCCTTAGTACTCAGCCCTCTTTGCTTAGTTTTTTCCACATCAAGGCCTTTCCCATTTACTGAGTGGGGAGAAAAGATATGAATAAAAACAATTAGTATAAGAGTAAATAATAGCCTCATTGTCGTAAATATACGAAAAAAAGGCTTTTTTTAATAATAAAAGAGGCCTTAAATGAGGTTATGACGTTTTTTTGAAATAAGCCAATGTAGCCTCTTTGTCTTTTTGTAATTGTTCTTTTAAGGTTTCCAGACCAGTAAATTTAACATCGTGTCTTAGAAATTCGAGGAAGTTCATTTTAATATCCTGACCATAAATTTCCTGATTAAAATCAAATATGTTTACCTCAATATTTCTGGTCATTCCATTAATTGTAGGTCGTTGTCCTATATAGGCCATTCCCTTAAACACCTCACCATTCATTTCAACCGTTACTGCATAGATTCCATCAGAAGGGATTAGCTTGTAAGTTTCCTCAACAAAAATATTTGCTGTAGGGAAACCAATAGTACGGCCAATTTTGTCGCCTTTAATAACCTTGCCGTATAAAGAAAAGTTGTATCCAAGATATTCAGCAGCCAGTGCTACATCGCCATCTAATAGTGCTGTGCGGATTTTTGTAGAGCTTACAGCAACATCATTAATATCTTGTTCCGGTATTTGCTCAATTTTATAATTAAAGTTCTTAGAGAATGCTTCTAAATCCTGAAGACCACCTTTTCTATCTTTCCCAAAGCGATGGTCATACCCAACAATCAGATTTTTAATCCCTATTGTATCCACCAGAATATTCTTAATATATTCAGCAGGAGTAAGGTTAGAAAAGTCGCGCGTAAAAGGGGTGATGATTAAGTGATCTACACCAAGACTATCTAATATTTTAGCCTTCTCATTAATTGTATTGATCATTTTCAGATCCTGATTTTCTGGATCAATAATTAGCCTTGGATGCGGGAAAAAAGTCAATATAACACTTTCTCCACCCGTTGCTTTTGCAAGCTCACACAGTCGTTTAATAATCTTTTGGTGGCCATAATGTACGCCATCAAAAGTTCCTATAGTTGCAACTGCATTATTTAGCTTCTTAAATTCCGAAAAGTGATTGTATATTTTCAAGATAGTTTAAATTAGTGTAAAGCCTGGCGTTTTACTACGCCACCCTTTATGTCGGCAATTTGCTGCTGAATCACAAACGCATCCGGATCAATTTGCCTGATTGCAGTTTGGAGCTTACTCATTTCAAGTTTGGTAACTACGGTATAAAGTATGTCAATATCCTTTCTCTCTCCATATCCTCCTTCGCCTTTATATATGGTTACCCCACGTTTCATTTGGTTGATAATGAACTTCTTAATGCGGTCATTTTTCTCTGAAATAACTGTAACACCTGTGTACTGTTCAATACCATTTACAATATAATCAACCGTATTAGAAGCCGATAAATAGGTTAAGATGGCATATAGTGCCTTATCCATTCCTAAAAATATTGCAGCAAATGAGAAGATGACGATGTTTAGGATCAGGATAATGTTACCTACAGTTAGCGTGCTCTTTTTACTGATGTATAAGGCCAACACCTCTGTGCCGTCAATTACACAGCCACCTCTCATAGCCAATCCGATTCCGCCACCCAAAAATAGTCCTCCAAAAAAGGCGATCAGGAGAGGGTCGTGGGTAATCGATTTAAAGGGAGCTACAATAAGTAAAATAGCAAGTAAAGCTATTGCAACAGACGTTTTGATGGCAAATACTTTACCGATTTGTTTATATCCCAGAATAACAAAGGGGATATTTATGATTACAATCAGGTAAGACAGATTGAGCTTAGTGATATTGCTGATTAGCAGCGATATGCCGGTTACTCCACCGTCAATAAATCCACTGGGCAACAAAAAGCTTTTCAATCCAAAACAAGCCGAAACAATGCCGCATATTATTAAAAATATGTTCTTGGCGATGTTAAGCTTTTTGGATTTCATCTGGCCACGCATAACTATTCTTTTTTAAGCCTAAGATAGCTAACTAAATCTGCTACTTCAAAAGCATTTTCAAGTAAAAAGTTTCCGCTACGTGTGCGGGTAAGTTTTGATAGGTATGCACCATTATTAAGCTGTTTACCGAAATCAGAAATTAGTGATCTAATGTAGGTCCCTTTACTGCAAACAATCCTGAAATCAATTTCTGGTAGTGCTATTCTGGTAATTTCAAATTCAGAAACGGTAACATTACGCAAACGTAATTCTGTTTCTTCACCTCTTCTGGCCTTTACGTAAAGGCGTTCGCCATTTACTTTTACAGCAGAGTGTGCAGGTGGATACTGTTGTATATCGCCAACAAAAGGAGCTGTAGCAGCATAAATAGCTTCTTCAGTTATTCCATCTAATGGAAATTCCTGATCAACAACTGTTTCCATGTCAAATGAAGGAGTAGTAGCACCTAAAACCATAGTTCCGGTATACTCTTTCTCTTCGGCCTGAAAAGTGTCGATCTGTTTAGTTAGTTTTCCTGTGCAAAGGATTAACAAACCAGTAGCCAGCGGATCTAAAGTTCCGGCATGGCCTACTTTTAATTTCAATGGTTTTAAAGAATTTCTAATTTTCCCAACTACATCAAAACTTGTCCACTTGTAAGGTTTGTTTATTAAAAGCAACTCACCTTCAGCAAAATTAAAATCTTTAAATTCAATCATTAAAGTTGTATAAGACCTTGATACTGTCTCTTATACACATCTT
>NZ_LGEL01000095.1 GCF_001636695.1 Pedobacter panaciterrae | reverse complement strand
AGATGTGTATAAGAGACAGCTTTGCTATATCAATACTGCTATGTAATATCGCTCCATTATGAAACTTCTTTCCATTACCCTTCTTTTATCTCTTTTTTCGTGCTTTTATTCGCATGCTCAGAATTTTGAATATGCAAAAATTACAGGAAGTGATATTGAATTAAAAAACACCCGCATTGACAGCAATGCCAACGCTATGGTTATCAGAGAATTTGGAAATGCAGCTGTACAATTAGACAATACAACAGGCAAAACTTACATTGACTTTGAATACCACGTGCGCATTAAAATTTTTAATAAAGAAGGTTTTAACCATGGCAATATTGTAATTCCCCTGAGAATATATCGGGAGGAAGAAGATGAAATTCAGGAATTAAAAGCCACAACAATAAACTTTATAAATGGCCAGCTGGTTTCTACGGAGCTGGATAAGAAAAAAGTATTTACGGAGAAAAAGAATAAATACGTTTCGCTAACAAAATTTACTATGCCCAACCTAATGGATGGGAGCATTATTGAATATAGCTATAGATTGCGTTCGCCAAGTATTTTTAATTTCAAGACCTGGGAATTTCAATCAGATATTCCAAAACTACATAGCGAGTATATAGCTAATATTCCTGCTATATATAATTACAATGTTTCTTTACGAGGCGTACAAAAACTTGCCAAACAGAATGCTGAACTGAAAAGCGATTGTCTTAGAATTGGCGGAAATAAAATTGACTGTTCAAAGATGACCTATATTATGAAAGATGTTCCGGCGTTGATAGAGGAGGATTATATGACTGCTCCAAGTAACTTTAAGTCGGCTATTTATTTTGAACTTTCTGATTACGTTTTACTAAATGGCGGCAAAAAAAGCATCACTAAGACCTGGAAAGATGTTGATTATGAATTAAACTCAGAGAAAGCATTTGGCGCTCAGATGAAGCGAAAAGATGTATTTAAAGAGTTAATGCCACAGATATTAGGTAAAGCTACTGATGATTTAAGCAAGGCGAAAGCAATTTATGCTTATATAGGAAAGAATATAAAAATGAATGGTTTTATTGGAATATACAGTGAAAATACCATTAAGACTGCACTGGAGAAACATTCTGGAAATACTGCAGATATAAATTTAGCGCTAATTGCTGCATTGAGTGCTGCAGATCTGGATGCTGAAGCCGTAATCTTATCCACCAGAGCAAATGGAGTAGTTAACAACCTGTATCCGGTAATTAGTGATTTTGATTATGTTGTTGCAAAGGTTAATATCGGCGACAAAAGCTATCTATTGGATGCAACGCAGCCATTATTGCCGTTTGGCTTACTTCCTTTGCATTGTATAAACGGAAATGGCAGGGTTATCAATTTAAAGAAACCATCTTATTGGTATGAATTAAAGGCAAGTCAAAAAGAATCTACAAAATATGTACTTAATGCCGAATTGACTGCTGATGGGAAGCTGAAAGGTAACCTTACTACTTACTCATTAGGATATGCTGCACTTAAGAAGCGCCAGCGCATTATAGCGGCTAACTCGGTAGATGAGTATGTAGAAAAGTTAGACGAACAAATGCCCGGAATAAGCATCCTGAAACATTCAATAGAAAACGTTGACAGCCTGGACAACCCTCTGGTTGAACAGTATGAAATTGAAATGAAGGTTTTCGATAATTTGAATGCTGATCAGTCGTATTTTAACCCGTTCTTTATTGACCGCATCAGCAAAAATCCATTCAATTTAAATGAAAGAACTTATCCTGTTGATTTGGGTGCGGCAAGAGAAGAAAGGATTAGCATGATCATTAAACTACCCGCTAATATTTCGGTAGTTGATAAGCCAAAAGATATGTCAATGGCACTTGAAAATAACGGTGGTAAGTATATTTCTTCAACGGCAGTGCAAGATGATGCATTTGTTTTTAATCAAATGCTACAATTTAATAAGCCGATATACGAATCTGACGAATACTTATCACTGAAAGAGTTTTATAGCCGGATTATACAATCGCAAAAAACAGATATTGTATTTAAAAAAACCAAATAAATGCTGAAAAGATTACTACTTCTGGTCTTAATCGCCGTTACCTTTAAGGGATATGCTCAGGAACAGCCAGATTATAATGTAGAAAATATCTCTGCTATCTTAAAAAGCAGGGCCAATGCAGTGATCAGAAACATGGAAACTACGGTTGACATGCGCGCTACTGAGAATGTTATTCTTAATGTTAAGAAAGCAATTACTGTTCTTAATAAAAATGGAGAGCAGGCAGCTGCCCTGATTCTCTTTTACAATAAAGCCACATCCATTAAAAATGTAAAAGGCACTATAATGGACTCATTCGGAAAACCAACCGGAAGGTTTTCGTTAAGCAATTTCCTGGATGAAAGTGCTGTTAACGATTTTTCTTTATTTGAGGATGCCAGAATTAAAAGGTACATACCTAACGTTTTAACCTATCCTTATACGATCCAATATGAATATGAAATCAGGTTCAAACAAAATCTGATTATACCGGATTGGTATCCAACCCCATACTCAGACGTTTCTGTAGAAAAAAGCACATATACCTTTATTTGCAAACCTGATGATAAAATCCGTGTAAAAGAATACAATTACAAAGGAAGCCCGGAAGTAGTGAAAACGGACAAGTTTATTAGTCGTATGTGGCAGGTAACAAACTTGTCTGCATTTAAGCGCGAGCCTTTCGCTCCTGACCCTGACAATTACCTTACTTATGTAAAAATAGCTCCCGAACAGTTCACCTATTACGGACACAAGGGAGGTTATAGCAATTGGCAGGAATTAGGTAAATGGGTTTATGATGATCTTATAAAAACAAGGCAAACACTTTCGCCCAATATCATACAAGAGATGAATAACCTGGTAAAGGGATTAGATAGTGATAAAGAAAAGGCTAAAAAGATTTACGACTATGTTCAAAAGAAAACAAGATACATCAGTGTACAAATTGGCATAGGTGGGTTTCAGCCTTTTGAAGCAGCTGAAGTGCATCGCCTTTCTTATGGCGACTGCAAGGCACTTGTAAACTATACACAGAGTTTATTAAAGGCAGTAGGTATAAACAGCCTTTATTGTGTGGTATACGGTGACAATAATAAAAAGAGCATGGATCCCGATTTTGCAAGTATGGATCAGGGAAATCACATCATTTTATGTGTACCACTTAAAAGTGATACCACTTGGTTAGAATGTACCAGTCAGGACAGCCCATTTGGATATTTAGGAAGTTTTACAGACGACCGTGTTGTTTTAGCCTGCACAGAGGAGGGCGGTAAATTAATAAGAACACCTGCTTTAACTACGGCTTCAAGCTTACTTAGGAGAAAGGCAGAGCTTAATTTAGACAAAGACGGGAATGTTGATGGAAAGCTGGAAACTGATTTTAGTGGCTCGCAGTACGATAATTATCACCGCATCATTAGTAAGCCTGCATCAGAGCAGATAAAATTGTTAAAAGAAGAGTATGACATTGACAATATAGATTTCAGTAATCTTAAACTTGTTCAAAAAAAGGATAGCAATCCCGTAACGTCAGAATCCTTAGATCTAACTATACAGAAGTATGCACCCCGTACGAACGACAGAATCTACATGGTACTCAATGCATTTAACAAAACTAACTCCATTCCTGAGGTTAGAAACAGAACATTACCGGTGTATGTAAACAGAGGATTTACTGATGAAGACGAGATTGTTTATAACCTTCCTGAAGGATACAGCGTTGAGGCTAAGCCGACGGACAGAGAAATTAAATCGCCATTTGGCAGTTATACTGTAAAAGTTAAAATAGACGGTAAAAAGTTGATATATAGCAGAAAATTTGTTTTAAACAATGGGATCTATCCTGCTGATAAGTATGAAAGCTTTATGCGTTTCTTTAGTGATGTAAGCAGTTCAGATAATAGTAAAGTGATTTTTAAGACTAACTAACTCAACAATATAATACCAAGCGTTATTCCAATAACCATAATCAAATACATGAGTATTTCGGTTGTGGCAAAACGTTTATACTTATTCCAAAAGGAATCTTGTTTCTGTTCAGACATAGTTTAGTTTTTAAAAGAGCCTGCTTTAACCATCGCTTTTTGATAAGCTGGAAGAGTTAAATCATCAACCACTACACCTCTGGTTGTAGAGGCATGAACAAAGTAAGTGTCGTTAAGATATATCCCAACATGATCCACAGCCCCACCACTGAAAGAGAAAAATATAAGATCCCCTTCTCTTAATTGGCTAATGCTTTTTTCTCTGATTGTTTCAGCCTGATCACGAGACCTTCGTGGTAAGCTATTGCCGTAAATATTCTTTTGTAACAGAAAAGCAAAACCAGAGCAATCAATGCCACCTTTATCTAAGCCTCCTAAACGGTACCTTACTCCTGACCATTCATTAATAAAACGATATAACTGCTTACTTTTTAAATGAGACATAGCAGTCGCAATTTTAGAGGCTGAGCTGGGGCCTGCAGTTGGCTTTCTTGAACCGCAGGATGACAATACAATTAACATAAGTACAAATAGTACAACCTTAACATTGTTTTTCTGCGTATTCAAAATCATCATAGCCTCTATTGTTTTATAATTCGTTGTATTTCATCAAGCTTTAATAGTGCCTCAACCGGTGTAAGTATATTTACATCAAGGTTATTAAGCGTATCTCTTATTTTAACTAAAACAGGATCATCAATGGCAAACATCTGCAACTGATAAGCCTGATTCTGAACCTTCTTAATACTATCCTTAATACTTTGTCCTTCAGTTCTATCTATTTCAAGTTTTTTTAGAATCTCATTTGCCCTGTTGATTAGTTTAGGAGGCATACCAGCCATTTTAGCAACATGTATACCAAAACTATGCTCACTACCACCAGGCACCAGTTTACGCAGGAAAATCACTTTATTTGAAACCTCTTTAATAGAAACATTAAAGTTTTTAACGCGACTCATGGTATTTGCAAGCTCATTTAATTCATGATAATGAGTTGCAAACAATGTTTTTGGCCGTGCAGTTGGATGGGTATGTAAAAACTCTGCAATTGCCCATGCAATTGAAATACCATCATAAGTACTTGTTCCTCTACCAATTTCATCAAGCAGGATAAGACTGTTATCTGATATATTGTTTAGGATACTTGCAGTTTCATTCATTTCTACCATGAACGTACTTTCTCCTGAAGAAAGGTTATCAGAAGCACCTACCCTTGTAAATATCTTATCTATTAATCCAATACTGGCAGCTTTTGCAGGCACAAAACAACCCATTTGGGCCATCAGAACAATAAGTCCTGTTTGCCTCAATATAGCTGACTTACCCGACATATTGGGACCGGTAATGATAATGATCTGTTGGGTATCATTATCTAAAAACACATCATTGGTAATGTATTCTTCACCTACGGGTAATCTTTTTTCAATTACCGGATGCCTGCCGCCTTTAATATCTAACGCTTTTCCTGTAGTAATTTCGGGCTTAACGTAATGATTTTTAATGGCCAGCTGGGCAAAGCACAATAACACATCTAATTGAGCTATCTGGAAGGCATTTAACTGAATCTGTTTAATATATGCAGCTACCTGATAAACCAGTTCATTGTACAAACGAATCTCTATCTGCTGAATTTTTTCCTCAGCACCAAGTATCTGCTCTTCGTACTGCTTTAATTCAGGCGTAATGTATCTTTCGGCATTCACCAATGTTTGCTTTCTGATCCAATCTGCAGGTACTTTATCTTTATGGGTATGAGTAACTTCCAGGTAATAACCGAAAACATTGTTAAATGCAACTTTTAAAGAAGGAATACCTGTAATGGCAGCTTCTCTCTTTTGAATTTCAACTAAGTAATCTTTACCACCAAAGGCTATTTTCCTAAGTCTGTCCAGATCCTCATCAATACCATCAGCTATTACATTCCCCTTGATTAATAAAGCAGGAGGATCTTGCTGTAATTCTCTTTCAAGCTTTTCTCTAATGGTTAAACATGGATTCAATTGATCTGCAAGAACAGACAGGAAAGGATTTTTCACCTCTTCCGCTATCTTTTTAACAGATTCTATATGATACAGTGCTTTTTTTAATTGGCAAAGTTCTCTTGGACCTACTTTTTGCAGTCCAACTTTAGAGATCAGTCTTTCTAAATCACCAATCTGTTTAATATGGGTCAAGAATTCTTCCAACAGCGGTTCTTTCTTAATCAGAAAGGCCACTACGCCTAAACGCTCTTCAATTGGTTTTAGTTCTTTTAATGGCATTATAATCCATTTATGCAGCAAACGGGCACCCATTGGGGTTGATGTTTGATCAAGCACTTCGAAAAGCGTAATTGCATTATCATTGGTAGAGCTTACCAACTCGAGGTTTCTGATCGTGAAACGATCCAACCATACGTATTTATCCTCTTCTAAACGAGAGATGGAAGAAATGTGCTTTAAATTGCGGTGCTCGGTTTCATTTAAATAATGAAGAACTACCCCTGCAGCTATAATACCGGTCTGCAGTTTATCAACTCCAAATCCTTTCAAAGAAGTTACTTCAAAGTGTTTGGCTAAGATCTCATTGGCGTAATCGTTGGTAAATGCCCAGTCATCCAAATGAAAAGTATAAAACTTGTCACCAAAATTTTCAAGGAATTCTTTTCTTTTACTTTTCTGATAAACTACTTCATTTGGTTTAAAACCTTGCAAAAGTTTATCTATGTATTCGGCATCGCCTTGTGCAACTAAGAATTCGCCAGTTGAAATATCTGCAAAAGATACGCCTATTGAATTTTTATCGAAATAAACCGCAGCCAGATAATTGTTAGATTTTTGGCTTAATATATTGTCATTATAAGCTACTCCTGGTGTTACCAGTTCAGTAACCCCTCTTTTAACAATTGTTTTTGTTGTCTTAGGATCTTCCAGTTGGTCGCAAATAGCCACCCTCTGCCCTGCCCTGACTAACTTTGAAAGATAATTATCCAGTGAATGATGAGGAAAACCTGCCAGCTCTAACGCGCCATTTGGACCGGTACCTCTTCTTGTAAGAACGATACCTAATATCTGTGCTGTTTTAACCGCATCCTCGCCAAATGTTTCATAGAAATCGCCAACCCTAAATAATAATAATGCTCCCGGATACTTTGCTTTAATAGCATTGTATTGCTGCATTAATGGGGTCTCTTTAGTATTATCTTTAGCCAAAATGATTCTGTTTACAAAATCGTAAAGATACTATCTTGATGTGTAGGCTTTATGATTTGTTGAAAATTTAAAAAATGTTTATAGGTTTAAAGTCGCGCGATATAGGTAAGAAACAGATCCAATGCTTCTCTTTTCTTTTCCGTAAGGTCAAAATCGAGTTTATGGAAAAGATAATCATCCAAATCAAAATCACTGCGAACGGGCAAATCTTTTAATAGCTCGGCACGATGTCCTAACCCAAATGCCAATGCCTCATTAAATTCATCAATAAAAGATTGTGGAATAGTTTTATTGGCAACCCAGGCAGCATAAACAAATGGAAGGCCTGTAAAATTCATCCATTCTTCGCCCATATCGTAGGCAAAAGGATAGTCGGCCTTTTTACCGAAAGTTCTATCACCTATTAAAACTATTGCATCAGTTTTTACATCGATATCTGTAGTAAATTCTACATCGAGTTTCCAGTAAAACTTCAACAATACCCTGGCGAGATTATTCGAGGTGCGGGAGTGACTGTCTAATCTTACTGTTTTAATTTCTGAGACTTCAACATCGCTAAAAATAAACACTGAGTTTACTGCCCCTACTGATCCAATACAAAAATTTGCGACAATATTAGCATTAGGTACATGTGGTATTGCGGCAACTGGAATCAAGCCTATATCTACCTGGTTATTAATTAATTTAGCAGCACAGTCTGATGGAATATCTAAACTTAGGTCGATCTTATTTAAAATTTCAGAATGCTCAATTCCGTAAATGAAGGGCTTAGTATTTGTATAGGAAACTGCAGATATTTTAATATTACTCAAAGGAATTATTTTAAATGGTCGGTATTATTAAACTCAATGATGTTAAATTCATCGCCTGTGAGTTCAACTTTATAAAGTGTGGTATTCTGGTGAGGAAAATCTCCCATTTCAGATAATGGTTTATTCATAAGCAAGCAAAGCAGCAAACGCATTGCACGGCCGTGCATACAAACAAGTATTAGTTTTTCGTCTTTCCTTGATTTGATAAGATCTAACGCTTCTTTAAGTCTAACCATAACCTGATTAGGGCTTTCTCCACCTTCAAAATGCGCGTCGTAATCGCCATCATCCCAAGCTTTAACTATTGCTTTAAATGCTGCTATCGCATGATCATCATTAGGTTTGCCTTCCCATTTACCCCATGCCAGCTCATCTAAACCGGCAACCTGTTCCCAGGCAATTCCAGCATCAATAAATCCCTGAACTGTTTGGTGTGTACGTTTTAGTTTTGAAGTATAAACCTTTTCAAAAGGCACATCTTTGTACATTGCGTAAAATGCAGCTGCCTGGCTCCTTCCGGTATCATTTAGGTCGCTGTTTATTCCTCTGCCCTGTACGATTCCGAGTTTATTTAATTCAGTTTCGCCATGCCTGATGATGTATATTTCCTTATCCATTAGTTAATTACAGGTAATTTGTAGTATTGAGGTTTCACTTCATCTTCAAAAACGAAATCCGTATAATCTGTTACAACATTATATAAAGTATCTCTTTCAATGGGTTGACGTTTTACCTGTTTTATCAGATTTACCAGATCTTGTGTGCTCATTGCAGGGTGTTGTTCTTCTGCACCGGCCATTGAATAGATCTTAGTGGTATCATCAAGCGTACCATCTATATCATCCACCCCAAAGTTCAGTGAAAGCTGAGCAGTCTGTCTGCTGATCATTGCCCAATAAGCTTTAATGTGATCAAAGTTATCCAGATAAATACGTGCAATTGCATAGTTCCGTAAATCTTCAATTACAGATACTTCGGGCACATTACTCATCTGATTGTGCTGGTTTCTGAATTTAAGAGGAATAAAAGTTTGGAAACCTCCGGTTCTATCCTGTAACTGGCGTAATTGTTCCATATGATCTACACGATGTTCATATTTTTCGATATGGCCATATAACATAGTTGCATTAGAACGCATTCCCAGTTTATGCCATTCTTCGTGTATCGCCAGCCATTGTTCACCGGTACATTTATCTTTAGCGATAAGGTCTCTTACCTCTGGATAAAAAATCTCTGCTCCTCCTCCCGGAATCGACTCTAACCCGGCTTCTTTCATTAACTTCATACCTGTGGCATAGTCAATTTTAGCCTTTTTAAATATGTAATGGTATTCAACCGGTGTTAATGCTTTAACATGAAGTTCGGGGCGGTGTTTTTTTATAGCGGTAAACAGTGCTGAATAAAAAGCAACATCGTATTGAGGCAAAACTCCGCCCACAATATGCACTTCGGTAACGGGTTCGTTATCGTACTTTTTAACAACATCCAGCATTTCCTCCATCGTTAAAGCCCAGCCTTCTTCCTTCTGCTTAATTAAGCGGGAATATGAACAGAACTTACAGTCATAAACACAAAGGTTAGTCGGCTCTAAATGAAAGTTACGGTTAAAATAAGTTTTATCACCGTGCTTTTGCTCTCTTATGTGATTAGCTAAAGTACCAAGGTACCCAAGTTCCGCATGTTCATAAAGGTAAACACCCTCGTCAAAAGTAATCCTTTCTTGATTTTGTACCTTTTGTGCAATTGCTTTAAGTGCCGAAGGCAGATCTGGATCGTTTAAAATCAGAGCTAGTTTTGAAGTAGTATCCATTTATAACGTATAATGAACAAAAGTAAGATAAAATCAACAGATAACCCCTTTTTAAGGGATTTTACCTGTCAGGATTATGTAAAGAGCGTTAATCAGTAATTACTTAACAATTCTATTTATTAAATCATTTAGCTGCTTTTCAGACAGTTGCTGAGGAACATACATTTCCTGATCCTCTGTCCAGTCTTTATCCATTTTAAAATAATCGACCAATGGTACTTCAGGATTGCTCATTCTGGCAAGTTCCTGTTCTGTAAACTTTTGCCAGCGGGTTAAATATAAAGAGCTTAATAAACCTCCCCATTCTTTATGTGCATATTCATGCAGATCTGTAGCTGCATTATAATCTGGTCCCCAATAGGTAATCTGAATTTTAGCGTTTTTTATGGCGTTAGCTCTATCCTCTGTGGTTCTACCAAAGTTTAAGGCCTGCTTTAGCCATGTATTTAACGAGAAATATTTAGATGAGTTCAACAATGAATCCTGTTGCATAATCATTTGTTGAAATTTAGCGCTGCTGCTTTTAAACTTCTCAGCATCTTTAGTCTTAACAGCATCTGTCATTTCAAGATATACTTCATCTCCATTGTTTGCCTGTAATTGTCTTACAAAGTCTATTCGATCAATCTGGTATGTTTCATTATCTTTAAAGTCGTTAGATGCTGCAACGAAAAGCTTTACCGCTTCCTTAAATTTTGCAGGATCATAATTTCTTTTTCTTGTACCCCATGCTGAAACTGTCTTAATATCTATGCCCGGTCTGGCACAAAATATAGATTCGGAAGGGCCTTCCTGATAAATATCAGGACTGCTATAAGCAGTTTCCAACAACAATTGCCAGGCTTTTTCTAAAGTAGGTGTAGTTTTTCCATAGCGGAAAGCCTGGTACTTTTTAATCCATTGTTTTACATCCACACGGTCTGTATGCCAGCCAAGTTCCAGCATCAGATCAAACGTAACCGGATTATTGTAAATGCCTTCGGGAATAATCCCTACTCCTTTTAAGAAGGAACCATACTGACTATTCTTTGCACGATAGACTTCATTAGCAAATCTTTGTAGCTTACCATACAATCCATTTTTCTCTCCAAAATTACTTACGTTACTCCAGACAAACGGAGTTCCATTATAACCTTTACGTTTTTCCCAATTGTTAGTGTTTTCGCCAAACAACTCTATTACAAGTGTTTTCTTTCTATTCAATCCATCTAACAATTTAGTAGAAGGATTTTCCTGCCAGCCTTGTAATACCCAGGTACTTCCCGGAAAATTCTGCTGCATTACTTTCTGTATTGCAGTAGCCGATGTAGTTACATCAGTACCTTTTGAGCTTCCTCCTTCATGAAAAGGGTCTCCTCCGAAATAATGCAGATCCTGTCCATATAGCTTTTTCATTTCGCTGTAGTAAATATCTGCCAGCTTAGAAAATGCAGGATCTTCGGTCAACAGGAAATCAGGACGCTGAAAACCGCCTGCCCATTTACCTTGCTCAATCACCTTAATATCCATCTTGCTCTTTAAAGAAGTCGGTATCATTCCATAAAAGCCATGCATTAATGGCTCAATTTCGAGCTCCTTCATTCTTTTAAGAATTTTCTGCTGAAGCCCGGCCTGTTGGTCTATAAAATTCTGACTAACCGGGCCACCCCAGCCTTCAAGATTGCCCATTAACCACCAGGCACTAAAAGCCGGTCCGGCAATAAAATCAAGAATCTCTTTTTCTGAATAGCCAAGTTTCCTTAAGGTATTTTGCCATACTGCTTCCATACCAATTGGCGCCAGCATTAGGTTTACTCCATTTAAAGCCATCCAATCTAACTCTCTTTCCCAATCTTCCCATTTATAAAAGCTCATGGAATAGTTTATTGTGCAGTAGTTTAAAGCATAACGAACCGGATATGGCGAAATGATCTTGATTTTCTGTTTTATTGCAGGAAGTTTTGATACTGAAGAAAGGTTATCCCCAAAATGCGACATGCTCCGGTTACAATAGTACTTAAGGTACCAGTTTAAAGCTGAGGATGCGGCACTGGCACTTGATGCTCCAATATGAACCTTATTATTTTTCATTGAAAGTTCAAAAACTTCATTCCCATTGTCGGAAGGAATTATACTAAACGACAAGGAAGACGCTAACCACGGTACCCTTCGTTCTGCTATTTGTTTAACAGATTGGTAGGTTTGAGCTTTCACAGACATAAACGAGCTTACTAAAAGTAATGTTATTAAAACACATCTGTTTTTTGAAGAGAAAAAATTCATTAATATGGATTAAAATGTATCATATTTTAATTAATTAGTAAAACATGAAACTACAAGGGGATAAATT
>NZ_LGEL01000100.1 GCF_001636695.1 Pedobacter panaciterrae | reverse complement strand
CATTATAACATCCCAACTTAATATTCCATCTCCATAACTATTAGAAGCAAGCATATTATTAATATTTTGTTCTATATAGTTTCTAATAATTCTAAACGAATCGCTTATAATAGAATCTATTTCACCTGATATCCACAATTTCATCAGTAATCGCTTTTATTTAATTCTGGCCTTTTGCCGTTATTATTCTTTTTATGTTCAAGTATTTTTTCATGTTGTTCTTTATGCATATCTTTCTTTGTACCACTATTTTCTTTATTATAATCAAGATTCTTTTCCTTCAACTCCTTTTTACTGTATCTTTTTTGATTGCCAGCACCATATTTATCTTCTCCACGAGTGGTTTCCCCGTGTTTTTTAACCTCACCGGTAGTTCTATCTTTTAAAGAGTAACGTTCTGCAGGTTTATCATCTAATTTATTTCCATGAGTTTTTTCATTCTTGGTTTGAGACTCACTTTCTGATTTTGCGTCCTGAGCCTTATAGACAGAGGCTTCCTTATCATCCCCACTAAATTTATCCCAAAGATATGCAACTCCGGCCCCAATGGCTGCTCCAGCTATTACTGTACCTCCTGCAGCCCAGCCCAATGGCGCTCCAACTATTGTAGCAGTTCCACCTGCAGCAATGGTTCCTCCGACAGCTAAACCACTCGCAAGAATAGCAGAAGCACCTGTAGCACCCCATGCAGCTCCAGAAGCCACTTTACGTACTCTATCTCCAGGCCCTTCTCCATTTCTATCTTCATATCTAATTGGGTCATTTCCAGCATATAGATAACCAGACCACTCATTATAAATTTCAGCTTGAGGATCAATAGTACTGAATCTTCCAATCACAGGGTCATAGAACCTTGCGCCGTAATCATACTGCTCTCCTAACTCATCCTGTATCTCCTTTCCATTGTAAAGGTATTTATTCGGTCCCGCACTTACAACTTTCCTTTGTCCAAAGGCATAGTAATTATCTGCCTGTAACCGCGTCAATACCCCTGTAGTCGGGTGCTTATTGAAACTATACCGCACGTTACCTAAATGATCGGTCAGGTTGTATTCATAACTGAAGGCACCGGTATTATTTCTTGCCAGTCCTTCTTCTGTCTGAATAATCTCAATGGTATTGCCATTGTATTCTATTCCATCTACATAATGCCTGGTACCCGCTGATGCGCCTGTACTTACCTTTCTCAGCTTATTGCCTGCAGCATCGTAAGTATAGGCTAAGTTCACTATTGGCGCAGGTGTTGTTCTTGTTGCCGTAGCAGGAAGGTTCAGCAGGTTATAGGTCAGTACAACTCCTGTTCTTCCATCTGTGGTGACGTTCCCGTTTACATCGTAAATGTAGTTCCCTGTCGCCAGTGTTCCTCCCGTGATGTTGGTCAGCCGGTTGCCGGTGTAGTTGTAGGTACTTACTGCCGTTGCTGCATCCCGGTTCATGGTTTTGATGTTCCCCATCACATCATAACTCAGCACTTCACTCATCATGATACCTGTACTGGTACCGTTTAGTAAACGGTTCTGCCTGTCGTAACTGTAGGTGTATACATTGGGAAAACTTGCTGCTGCTCCCCATTCCTGGTTGGCTATATTTCCATTGTACTGGGGGATAGTCCCATCTTCATATTTCAGCCTGTTACTGAACTGGGCCGAGGTTCCTGTTTTCAGCCAGCCACGTTCATTGTAGGTATACTGGGTATTCTGTAAAAAAGTTGCTCCATTGTCTGTACTGTGCAGTTCTTTCTTCAGCAGCTGCCCTACCTCGTTGTAGTTCAGCCTGCTCAACACTACTTCATCTCCGGTATTGATCTTCTCTTTCACTACTTTCTTTCTGCCCATGTGGTCATATTCATAGTTGTTGGCTATGGTGGTAGTGGCTGCTCCGTTGCGGTGCACACGGGTACTGCTCAACAGCTCTCCGGGAAAGTTATAGGTATTACTGATCTCATCGTAATTGGCTGCATTTACGGCACCGCTCTGGTAATGCTGTTTATAGGTTTTGATTATCCTTGCTTCGTTGTCGTAATAGTTTACGGTCCACAGCATTTCTACTGTACCCAGTACGTTTACCTTACTTGCGGTAGGCAGGCCTTTGATCATTTTACTGTAGGCTGCATTGGCACTTTGGTTATAGGCCACTGGCATACCAGGAGCGGCATAATCGTCATAATACTGGAGGCTCAAAATTGGGTTTAAGGCTACTGCAGGGTAGGTACGGTCAATAGAATAACCGATCCCTGCTGGTGCTGTATCTTTGATTTCCCATTGGTAAGGCTGAGCATCTACCTGCAACTGGATTGCAGCCCGATAATTGGTATTGGCAACAGCTCCATAGGTATGGATACCGGTCATAATTACCCGGCCAAATGCATCATATTTGGTGGCTGTCCAGCTCTGGTTTATTTTCCCTCTTTGTACTGCGTCCTGGGTAAGCACAACCTGGTCGAGTTGATTATACACCAGGTATTCCCAGCCTTTGCCCGGCAGTTTCTTTTCTATCAGACGCTGCCTGCCATCATACCGGTACTGGTAACAGAAGTTGTCCTGGGTAGCTTGTACCGGCACTGCGGTTCCATCAGGATTGGCTCCCGGGGGAAGCACATAGCTCAGGTTACCAAGGTCGTCATATACATAATAGGTGGAAAGGGTCTGGATGATGGTGCCTTCTTTATTAAAGGTACGTTTAAGCACAATCCTGTCTTCTTTGTCTTTGTATTCTTCTGTGGTACCCACTTTTCCATCTGCTGCCAGCCAGTTCTCATCTTTGCTAATGGTAAGGTACAGTTGATTGGCTCCGTAATAACCGGTTCCTGATAGGGTGCGTAAATGTCCGTTCCCTGTTGTGGTATTGATTACGGCGGTGTAAAGCCTCACTGCAAAGCCTGTGGTGGTGTAAGTAGTAAGGGTATTGTTTGATCCATAGTTCACAGCTACGGTACGGCCGGTGGTAGCTGTTCTGCTTGCCGCAGGCTGCCAGGCTGTTCCCGGAGCACCCTGTTCCAGCACCCGGTTTAAGGGGCTGGCTTCGAATACGGTTTGACTGAAAGGATACTCGGTTCTGACGATTCCATTGGCCTGCTGGGTACCGCTGCTACCAACAGGGTTATAAAAGGTCTGTACTCCTGCTCCTGCAGTTAAGGCATTGGTTTTAAAACTGCCATTGGCTGTGCCTGCATCAGCATAAGGCAGGTATTTGGTAGCCTCACGGCCAAAGGCATCGTAGGCTATGGGCTGAACAATGTCTTTTAATAAGGGACTTCCTTTTACGGTTACAGTTTGTATGGGTCTGCCCAACCCATCCAGATACTGGATGGTCTGGTTCAGATCACAGGCGGTTAAACCTGCAAGCTGGTTAACATTGGTAACGTCTGGTTTTTTCACCGTATTGGTGATTACATAATTCTGGTTCTGACTAGGCAATGAGGCCAGCGGCACACAATCGGCATTGGCATTGATGTAAGCTCGAAAGTTACTTCCTGCCGGCACGGTGAAGCCATTGGTAAAGGTAAGGCTGCCACTGGCTGTTAGCTCTGACTGCCCACTGTAAGTGTTAAAAGTCAGATGCTGGGCACTTACTGTATTGACATTTAGAAACTGTAGTACTGCTATGATGATCAATGCTCCAAATGGAGCTGAAATTATCCTGTTTTTCATACCTGAGCGCGTTATGGTTTGTAATGGTAATCGAAATTCTTGATGATATATAGATCCTGATCCTTGATATTAATTAAGCGCTGAAAATTATCATACTCATAATAGGTAGTCATTCCCTTGGAATCTGTAGTACTCAAAAGTCCTGAAAGTGGATAATACTTATAAATAGTTATATAAGCATCCGGAAGGTTTGTTTTTAAAGGAGCAAGGAAACTATCAACAATAGCTGTTGTAGGATTTTTATTGTTTCTAAAGACTTCAACATTCCCAAGCGAGGAAGTTACAGTCGTATAAATAGGAGAGTTTTCAATTGTTGCTACCAGCTTTTCGCCTCCATAGCCCCAAATATAGGTTATGGTTGGTCCATTCGCTTTTTGAAGCGAAACCGGGGCACCATGTGTATCATAATTCAGAAATTTTAATCTAACCTCCTCAGGATTAGCAAGTATTTTAGTACTTACCGACTCTGGAGCATACAAGGAACCTGACCAATTTTTATATTTAGTATTCTTCAGCATGATCTGGGTCGTGGCGTTAAACTGAATTTCTTTGATTACGGGATCAATTATATTTAGGTTCACCATACCAGAATAAATTGAGGCGTCCTCATTTGCAGCTACCATATCCGGCGGGTGTAAATACGTTGTTTTCAACACTATATTCTTGCTGTTAGTAGTACGACTTTCTTTTAGGTAAAAATTATTTTGATCGTAATCATAGTTTGTTACAATTTTTGATGTCGGCTGTCCAGCAGTGTAATCTGTTACAGTAGTTTGGCTTATCTCTGCCTTACCGGCAACCGGAGTAAAATTTTTCATTAAGAAGTACGCTGGATATTGACTGGGATCAATCTTTATATTTTGATGGACATCCCATACAAATGAAACTGGCGAAAAACTAATTGACCGGAAATTCTCAACCCGGGTCTGGTCACTGGAATAACCATCTTGAAAATTAAAATACTCATTGTCAGTTTTCTTTAACAGAACGTTATCGGAATTATAAATTTCTTCTGTTTTCAATTGCCCATAATTCCAACTGGCATATTGCACAGGAATGGTAGGGAAATCTTGAGAAATATAAGGTGGATTGTCTGCAAAAGTTGAAAACGTCCGCACTGTTTTCCCAAGATATACGCTGTTCTGACCGATCTTCTCCGTCACCCTTTTATAAGTTACAGGATTACCGTTCACCATTGGAAGCTCGTTTACAGAATTGGAGGCTCTAATGACATAATCTGCGTCTGGATGAAATACATAATTTCCATTACCCTCAACTCCACCTACGCCATAGAAGTCATATGCAATAGGATACGAATAGATTGGCCTGTAGCCCAAAGACCCGGAAGAAGTAACCCCATCTTCAAGCAAATACTCATATTCTCGTGAGTAAGCAACTATACCATCGGCGGTATAGTCAATAATTTTTTTCGCCCTTAACCCACCCACATATAACTGGTTAGTCCCAAAAGTTTTGGTAATTACCGTTCCCGGAGGATTTTGCTGACGTCTTTTTAGTTCTCCATAGCCGTAGAAATGCCCATTGTTAGCATAATCGAATCCAGTAAGGTATGTTTTAATGTAAAAGCTGTCACCATTTATAAGATTTGGAAGAGTAAAATTCTTTGATATCGGGTTTGAATTTATGGAATTTAAGCTCATGATCTGAGTATTGACAAGTTGAGAAGTACCTTGTTTGTATATTTCCAATTTTAAAGAACAACTGGTGCAACCGTTACTTATTGGGTTGGTTGTTATTGTGAATTGAACATTAGCATTACTAACACCTGTATAAATGATGGGATTACTTATGTAACCAGTCCCAGTGCTATTAAAAGAAAAATTGTCTGAAAATTCAGTATATGGATTGGGTGCTTCTATGGTTACAGCCTTATTTAACCAGGAATCAACTGCTTTATTCGCTTCCATTTCAAATTCAGTATAACCACCAGTTGGATAAGTTATTTTTTTCAGACTTCCCGCTTTTACTAAAGTGGGATCAGTATCCCTGTTTCCTCCCAGGAACTCCCGATAGGGAGCATATGGGCCGTCCGTTCCGCCAACCAGGATATATTCTGTTGGAATGAGATCTTGTGAGGCATTTTTATTAGGATAACCCCAATGATCCTTTTTAGAGCTAAATCTTGGCGGTAAAAGTTCTGAAGAATAAGTGAATTGATATGGTTTTAAGGTTTCCTGCTCTGTACGTCCATATTGCTGAACAGATAGTAATGTTAACCTTCCTCCAAGTGAATAATCTTGTGTTAACAAATAGCCATATACCTCAGTACCATTGGCAATCACAATTTTTTCAAGCGCCTTATCCGTACTATTTGTTGATAAATCGGATCTAATTGCTTGTTTATACAAAAAGCTGACGGTACTCCCATCCAGAAATGTGATCTTTTTTATCCTTTTTCCATTAACAGTTTGGGCGCTACTACCACTGAGATTGGCCGGCATGCTGACTCCATTTAAGGTAACGGGGTAGGCAAATGTTTGACTTCTTCCTGTTTGCATAGCAGATAATAGAAAATCTTCGTATTCAAATATAATGCTGTCGGTTCCTGCAGCGTTAGTTATCTTACTTAGATACCATGATGAGGCATGAGGCGGTGGTAGTCCGGCAACAGATGTAGTTGTAACTTCGTAGTCAGAAAACTCATACTTATATCCAAGTTCGTCAGTGATAATAAATTTAGTTATCCGGGCGCTAAACGAGGTTGGGTTACTGATAAATTTCTCAATCTTCAGCTTCGACTGGTCAAGCAAAAGAATATCATTATTTTTGCCCAGAACAAACCTACCGCTTCTGCCGTTGAAATTAAAACTAAAAAGGTCATTTTGGGAATCCGCTTTTCCAGAGTACATTCTATTAAAGACTCTCTCTTCCACCGCGTAATTGGTTGGCCCATTACCCTCATACTCGTTGACCGGCAGAGATTTATATAAAAAACCATCTACAGAGTATTCATCATAAATCCCCCGCATAGTTCTGGAAATAACTCCTCCGGCATTTAATGCCCACCCTAACCCTACGTTAGAGGCCATTTCATCCACTTGTACCCCACCAGCATGATAGTCGAGAGAAATACTTACTGACTTCGCAAAATTCTTACCTTGCCACGTAAAAATCGGCACTTTAACCTCTGGAACCCCAGTGGATAAACCAACAGGGGAACTTCCAAATTTGCCTAAAGAAGCCGCATTTGGAGACGGCGGGGCCATATTTTCAAAAGTTGGGTTTAAACTTTGGGATTGCGCATAAATCGCAGCCTGAAAGCCAATGCAAAATGCGAAACTTAAAAAGAAATACTTCATATAAAAGGTATTGTTAAGAGCTTAGGGATTAGAAAATAGTCGACAAATGGATTATGGCGAAAACCGCAGAAATTAATCCTTAACTATTTATGAAAAAAAGGAAGCTGAATAAGCTTTCTTAATTGATTAATTGGGAAAATTGTTTGTGATTGTTTGCCTGAAATTGGCTGGATTGGCGCGATTAATGAGAGCATGGAATAAATAATATTTAGACGACTAAGATAGTAATTTATTTCATGCCCACTATAAATAAGCAGAAATATTCACCTTAGAGTATCTCTAATTTCTTTTCGGAACTCACTTAAACAAAGATTTAAATAGCTTTTAGTCTTAATTACCAGACTACTTTAGCTAATCCAGATCTCTCGGAATGAAGTGATCAGCATATTGAATTATAAGTGAATCCTACTCAACAATAACAACATAATCGCCTTCTTTTAAAGTACTCAATATAGCAAATTCTTCCTGGGTTTTACAACCTACTGTAATTCCCATAAGGCTTTCTTTGCTCAAAAGGTCGACGGTTTCAATTGAATGTATTGGCAGGTCTAGTTTCAGTTCTTCGATAAATATTTTTTTTCCTTTACTTAGATCACCAGCTTCAGGATTACCAACAAGAACAAATAGCTTTTTGTAACTTATAGCAAATGTGTTTTTTATATTAAATTTCATTTTCATTACTTGATTTTTTTAGCCAGATGCTCTTTCGGCAAAAATTTACTCATAAGTTATTTTCAAGTATAGTTTTACAACTGCAAATATTAGCACAAAGTGTATTCAATTTATCTTACTCTTCTTCCTTCACCCTTTCAGGCACTCACCACAGGTCAGCTTCTGCGGGAATTAAGATTTCAAAAAGTTTAACAAATCACTTAGCGCTTTTTCTTTGCTTGATTCCTCATCTGGTTCCAGTAAAACATTTATCAATTCCTTTTCTTCTTCGTAATTCCATAAAAGTACTCCTAACTAGTTTAATTCCCAGAAGTCTATATTTCCTCCTAGTTTAGGCGAGTTAAATTCAACCTGATTAAGCGAATCAAAATCACCGTCCTCGAAGTAGCTATATGTTATTTCGTAGCCCAATAAAACAGGAGCAATTTCCTCCTTGAACCAATCTATATTTCTTTTCATTAATCATTGACTTTAATGAGTTCCCATTTACCTTGGTTTAACTGGGCTTTAATTACTGTTGTTTCAAAATCAAAGAATATTTAAAGTTGGCAATTTTTCTATACAGCCTATTAAAGAAAAGAAGTTGGCATTTCTTTATACAGGTTCATCCTGATATAAGAAACGATATAAGATAAATTAACTCTACACTTTTCTCATGAATTTTGAGTGTTCTATTGACTTTATATTTAAATTTCAGATTAATAGCCTCCCTGAAATTTCATTACTTCATTATTTCAGCCTTGATTTTAAATATTCAATATCAGCTTCCTGTAAGGCGAGCTTTTTAGCTTGGTCTGTCAGATTGTTATTCTGAACTTCAATGGTTTTATTTTGCTCCATAACCTGTTTATTCTGTTCTATTAAATATAAAGTCAATTCTTCGATTTTTTGAAGAAGTTTAGCATTCATTTCACCAAGATCAACACCATCAGCTTTCACTTCTTCTGCGGATGGGATTCCGTGTAAATGACCTTTATCTTTTATATGTTGTTCTATTTCTTGCAATGAAGGCAATTGATAACCTTTCGCGAATACATAATCTGGCCAGTTGGCTGTTTCCACTTTAATTTCTTGTGCTCTGATTTTGCCATTAACCGCTAATTTATAACCTTTTGTATCAATAGAACCAATACCAACATTCCCAGAGGTTACTCTTAAGCCTCCTCCAACAATATCTACATAGCTCTTTGCATATGCCGAGCCAGGATCTAGTATAACTCCAGTTGTCCAGGATACTCGAAGTTGTTGATAATTTGGTGCACCCCATGCACCCATTGTACGATGAATTCCATAATTTAAGGGAGCTGGAGAATGCCAGGTAATTCCTACAGATTCGGTGCCAGCTGATACACTTTTAAAGCTTAGTTCAGCGCCGGGATTGGTTGTTCCTATACCTACATTACCAGTTGTTGGAAATACATTAGTCTGAGCATATAAAAAATTTCCAATTTGGAGCAGTAGAATTAAAATGAGATGTCTTTTCATATTACTTCAATTTAGATTTAAGTTGTTCTATATCTTTTTGTTGTTGATCAATTATTTTCTTTTGTTCTAAAGCCTTCAACTTTTCGCTCTCATTGTCTCTTTTTATTTCAATTAAATAAAGAGTTAGCTCTTCAATTTTTTGCAAAAGTTTAGCATTCATGTCTCCTAAATCCACCCCATTAGCTTTTACTTCCTCTGCTGAGGGAATACCAGGTAAATGACCTTTCTCGTTAATATGCTGCTCTGTTTCCTTTAACGAAGGCAATTGATAACCTTTCGCGAATACATAATCTGGCCAGTTGGCTGTTTCCACTTTAATTTCATGGGCTCTTATTTTACCATTAACAGAAAGTCTGTCTGTTGGAGTTTCTGTCCCGACCCCTATATTTCCATTTCCTTTGATTGTTAGAAGTTGATTATATGTATTTCCATAGTAACCAACCAAAACTAGTCTGGGATTCGTAGAACTACTTACATAATTCAAATGAAATTCATCAGGTGTGGATGCCGTTGCACTTCCCCACGCCCCTTTAAATGCAATTGTACCTACCTCTCCATCAGCAGTAGGTGAAAGCCTGATTATAGGACGCGAATCTCTTAATTCAAGCGTTTTTCCTGAAAACCAAATATTTGGTGTTGTGGTTCCGACACCTACATTCCCGTTAGAAGGAAATGTATTTCCTTGCCCGTAAGAATAGTACGTAACAAAGAAAAGGCTAAATAAAAATAAGTGTTTTTTCATTTGATTTTTTTAATTGATATTATTATTGAGTAGTTCTTTTAATTCTTTATTTTCAGTGTCCAGCTTATCCACTTTTTTATCTAAGCCTATTAAATACAGAGTCAGCTCTTCTATTTTCTGCAGAAGTTTTGCATTCATCTCCCCCAAATCAACACCATTTTTAGTTACGTCACCAGCAGATGGAATATCTGGTAAATGACCTTTCTCATCAATGTGTTTTTCAGTCTCTTTCAATGAGCGCAATTGATAATCTTTGGCAAACACATAATCTGGCCAATTGGCAGTCTCGATCTTAATCTCATGTGCTCTGATTTTGCCATTAACAGAAAGTTTTTCTTTAGGTAAGGTTGTACCAATACCAACATTTCCATCATCAGAATTTATATAAAACGCAGCTCCTTTCCAGGTTGTAGTTGATTTACTCCATCCTCCAATGACAAAATCCCTTCCCATATAAGTTAAAGCTAAGGCATCTGGAGTTTGAGACCATCCGCCTGTCGTAGGTAATCCTCTACCAAAATACCCAAGAGTAGTAGTAGAATTCTCTGATAAATCGAGAAGGCTTGACTTGATTACACCATTAACATGTAATTTAGTTTCAGGGCTATTTGTTCCAATACCAATATTTCCGATATTATTATTATAAATATTAGATCCATTAACAATCCATTGACCACTTACCATAAAAGGAAATAACACAACCAATGGTAATATTTTTAAGCAGAGATTTTTCATTCTATTTTAATTTCAACTGTATAGTTTCGATACTTTTTTGCTGTTGTTCAAGTAATTTTTGCTGAGTTTGAATCAATTTATTTTGGTCTATCAGATATAGCGTCAACTCTTCAATTTTCTTTAACAGTTTTGCATTCATTTCACCAAGATCAATACCGTTTGATTTAACTTCTTCAGCTGAGGGAATACCCTGTAAATGCCCCTTTTCTTTAATATGTTGTTCTGTTTCTTTTAATGAAGGCAATTTGTAATCTTTTGCAAATACATAATCCGGCCATGCCCCCTGCAGCTTTACTGTTACAGACTCCGCAATCATATTTCCGGCAACAGCCAATTTATAACCTTTGGTATCAGATGTCCCGACTCCAACATTTCCAACCGTACTAATATACATCCTTGGGTTGCCTGCGGTAAAAAACCTAAGTCCTCCATAGCCCGATAAATATCCAAGAGGATCCAGACCAGGCTCATTATACCATCCCAAACCATAATGGCTCACAGGGAAACCAGAATATGTAAATCTAAATGCTGAACTATTAAGTGTAACTCCAAGACCTATTCCTGGTGAATTTTGTGGCATATCTATTTGGGCATTAGCAGTTATGCCAAAACCAAGGCATAATAAAAACAAGTATTTTCTCATTTGATTTTTTTTAATTTACTATTAAGTAATAAACCCTTTAATTCTTTATTTTCAGTATCCAGCTTATTCACTTTTTTATCCAGGTCAATTAGGTACAAAGTCAGCTCTTCTATTTTCTTTAAAAGCTTTCCATTCATCTCACCTACATTAATCCCGTTCGATTCAACTTCTTTTGCAGAAGGCATATCCGGCAAATAGCCCTCTTCTTTAATGTGCTTCTCTACACTTTGAAGTGCCGGGAGATTATAGTTTTTTGAAAAGACGTAATCGGGCCAATTAGCAGTTTCTACCTTAATTTCGTGTGCCCTTATTTTACCATTAACAGAAAGTTTTTCAGTAGGATTCGAAGTTCCAATTCCTACATTTCCACCCGATTTAAGAATAAATCTACTTAAGATACCTGTTTCGTTTATAGCGAGATCATTACCAAATGATGCGATATCCCATACTTTAGTTGAAGATCCTACATACTTAAAAACTACAGCCGGAGTTGCACCAGAGAGCCCTAACTGCCCGGTAACTGCCAAAGTTCTATCCGGATTGCTTGTACCTATCCCAACATTGCCGGTATTAGTATTATAAATATTTGTTCCACTAGTTGTCCATTGTCCACTTACAAAAACCGGAAACATTATTAATGTCAAAGACATTAATTTTATATATTTTAATTTATTCATAATTAGGAGAATTGATGTGATCTTTTTAAGTAAACTGCTTAATAATGTAGGGTATTTAAGGTTTGAATTTCTTTTCAAGGTCATTTAACCTAAGTTCTAAACTTGTTACTTTCTTATCCTTTTCAATTAAATGTAAAGTCAGTTCTTCAATTTTTTTTAACAGCTTCGCATTCATTTCTCCGACATCCACTCCATTTGTTTTCACCTCTTCGGCAGAGGGAATACCAGGCAAATGGCCTTTGTCTTTAATGTAATGTTCCGTTTCTTTTAATGAAGGCAATAGATAATCTTTAGCAAATACATAATCCGGCCAATTGGCAGTTTCAACCTTGATTTCGTGCGCCCTTATCTTTCCATTTACTGAAAGTTTTTCTGAAGGGCTTGTTGTACCAATACCTATGTTTCCAGTAATTCCCATGAACATTGCAGTTTGATAAACTAACGAAGAGTAACTCGATTGAAATGGTGCATACTGAAACTGAAGACCTGCGCCCCCATTATCAACATTTGCTGTAAGTCTTACACCGTAAGAACTGGTAACATTTGAATGGTTAACCATTTCTAATGCCATATGTCCGTTACCTAAATGCCCTAGGCTAAGGCGTTCAAAATTGTATGTACCTGGTATTAAAATTTGCTTGGATAAAATACTCGAACTTACTTCCCCTAGTTGCAATCCGACTGCAGGGTTGGTAGTCCCAATACCAACATTTCCATTTGCAGGAAATGTGTTAGTCTGACCATACAAGAATTTAGACATTGATAACAATGTTAATAGCTGTCTCTTATACACATCT
>NZ_LGEL01000096.1 GCF_001636695.1 Pedobacter panaciterrae | reverse complement strand
AGATGTGTATAAGAGACAGGATACCGGCAGTTACCTTTTCTATTAGTGATTTTGGTAAAAATCTGTTGGCATATGCCGATATAATATTAGTGAAACCTGGTATTACCTCTGTCTTTTTATTTAACATTGCTTTAACTGCAACCTCAGCAACAATGTTTGCATCCATGTTAAATTTTTCGGCAATATCATTGATAACAGACAGTCCAGCCCTCTCGGCAAAGCCAGTACCAACCGGCCCCGGACTTATGCAGGTTACCGATACGGATGAATCTTTAAGTTCGTATCTAATGGCCCTGCTAAAAGATAAAACATATGATTTAGATGCTGCATACATCGCCAGGGTGGGCACTGCCTGATAAGCTGCCGTACTGGAAACATTAAGCACATAACCCTGTTCATTTTTTCTTAAAAGAGGTAGCAGATAATAAGTGAGTTCGGTAAGCGCCGTTACATTTAGTTGTAACATATTAAGCTGTTCATCTATAGAAAGGCTTTCAAATCTGCCCCAAACACCGAAGCCGGCATTATTTACAAGCGCCATAACCGGAAAGGCATTATCGGTACACCATTCCGCCACACGTTTTGCAGCCCCCTGTATAGACAGATCCATTGCAAAAACTTCCACATTAATATTGTACTGAGCGGAGAGTTCCAACTTAAGGGCGTTAAGTTCCGCAGCAGATCTTGCGACAAGCAAAAGATTAAACTTTCTTTTAGCCAGTGAGGTCGCTATTGACCTTCCTATTCCTTTACTTGCTCCCGTTATTAATGCGTACTGATCCATATGGCTAAAAATGTAAATTTACAATAAATCATCAACAAGATTTAATAAAAAAGCCCGCACCAAGATTGGTTCGGGCTTTCCATATAACTTTTCAGTTTTATTTAACTGCCAAAGCTTTATCAATTAAAAAATTAAGGTTAGTACGGTGAGCTTTTGTTTGGTCATTTGTAGAAACCGCACCGCCGAGCTGAGTTTTTATTTTTTTCAGCGTAGAAAGTGCTGCTGCTTTACTTGCATTATCATAGCCTCCTGGTGCAGAAACAATACTTGCTGAAGCTTTTACAAACTCCGTTTGCAGATTTTGACGCGACAAGTTCACATTTGATTTAAGATCAGCCGCAAAAATATCATTTGTCAAATCACTCATTACACTTGCTACCGAATATGTATTACCATACAGTCCGCTATTGTTGATTCTGCTTAAGGTATTTGGATGCAGGATTTGAGCAAGCGTACTCAACTGTATAGACATAAATGTATTCTGAGGTTTAAAGTCCTCATTGTTACCAAAAAACCCAAATCCACGTCTTTGAACCTGAAGATAAGGAAACAACGGACTGTCTGCATCAAAAGCATTAGGAGCAAACACATATTTACCTAACAATGCCATTGCCTTTTTCTGATAAGCAACTGGAACAGGGGTAAACGGCGCTGCAGTTGCTTTTTGTCCAACAAAACTTCTGTCAACGTATACACCTCCAATAAAACGGCTTATTGCCGCCGCCATACTTGCACGCTGGCCGTTAAGTTGTAAATAACGCTGACGTAATTCCTGATAACTCTGACCTGTTTTACTAAAACGTGATCTCAACTTTGGCATCATTGTGTTTACCAGTTTAAATCTGTCTTCTCCATAAGCCACCATATCATTTGTCTGATCATTTACGTTCACTCTCGGATCAATACCACCACCCGGGCTTCTCATATCATCAGCATCGTTACCAAAGGCAAGCTGAGGATCAGTACTGCGGCTAAGGATCTTATTCAACCCAGCCTCTTCTTCCGATTCACTAAATGGGGTATAGCCATATTCAATTGCCCATAAATCATAAGGACCGGCTTTAGTGGTGTAATAATCACCTTGCTTGCTGCGATCGCTGCTTATATTTATCGCAGGATAATCCATCACTGATCCCTGCAACCCAATTTTACGAGTAAGGGCCACATCATTCATTTGTGCCGGGCTTAGCATTTGGCTTGCTTTCATATTATGATTAAGGCCAAGGGTATGCCCCATTTCGTGCATGATAAGGTAGTATAAGAACTGTTTGTGCATTTCACGCACTGTTTCAGCTCTTTTTGCTTCCGGCATATCAGCATCAAGTGCTTCAATGGCTGTTAAACCAGTTTGATACTGCATACTTAATTCCTGAGCCAATGCACAAGTAGCCATATGGTTCTTATCGAAGCTATGCATTTGTTCTGATTTTGAAGAAACCGCTTCAATAGGGTTTTCCCAAGGCAGTTTTAATGCAGAATTACCACCATTAAACAACTCGTCAGTGACAATTGTTCCCGCTCCAGAGCGCCACTCAACGGTAATATCAGCTCCTAGAATCTGGCCGGTTAAAGGATTATAGAAACTTGGACCTATTGCACCGTAAGAAGGATAAGCTGATGATACCCAACGAATCACATTGTATGCAATATCAGCTGGATCCCAACTTGCTGTATCAGACATTTCTTTCATTACAACAGCATTCTTGAAACCTGCTTTTTCAAATGCTTCATTCCATTTTTCACCTGCCTCTTTTATAATCGGACGGTATTCAATCGGAGTAGTATTTTCAATCCAAAATACAATTGGTTCTACCGGCTCGCTTAATGCTGCTGATGGGTCCTTCTTTTTAAGGTTCCAGCGGCTAATAAAATCTTTATAAGGAGTTGGTGATATTGATGTCAGGTTATCTACTTCTGCACCAAAATAACCTACCCTTGGATCATCACGGCGAGGACGAAAATCATTCTTAGGCACTTCAAGGAAAGAATGCTGCATTTTTACCCTTACATAACGGGCATCAGTAATGTCTTTTCCACCACCGTTCAAAGGCATAGGGTTATCGTATGCAAGCTCTACTACAACATCAGTATTTCCTGGAAACGAACGTATCTTCTGATACTTGGATTTAGAACTATTTAAGTTTCCTAAATTAAACACTGCACCCGGAGGCAACGTTGGAGGAAAAATCGGTTTAACCGGATCTAACTTATCTCCAAGAAAAAGACCGTCAACAGAAATCAGATATCCTGATGAATCTTGTGCTGCAACTTTGTCGCTATAGAAAACTGCATCCGACACATCAACATTTGCTGATTTACTTACCGGATTTGATTTATCGTAATAAAAATTAGTATTCTTTTGAAGTAGTTCTATTTTATCGTCAGATTTCTGGATATAGAATAACCAGGTAGTTCTGATCATATTCTGATTAAGGAACAAAGTTGTTGGTCCTCCCATAGAGAAACTCTGATAAATATAATCCTTACCCAACTGATCTTTTTTAATGTACATCTGAAGGCTACCTGTTACAGTATCTCTATACATTGAGAAAAGTCCGGCAATTTTTTTACTGGACTTAATCTTATCGTTAATGCTTGGTTTAGGTGGCGTTGCCTGAGCCTTCTTTAAGGAGTCGGCCGCCAGCGCCTTTTTCTTCTTTTGCGCGAAAGCGCCACTGGCCAAAAACAGCACCAGCGATAATAAAGTAATGGTTTTTTTCATAATAATTTAATTCTTCTTTTACGGTTGTAGGTTAGCTATGTAACTATGATCGTTTCACGCAACAAATGTTACTAAAAATATGCATTTTAGCCAATAAAATAACAGATGAATATCTGTTATATAGTTTTCTGATTCAACTTAGGAAATTGGGAGTGAAAGTAATGGAATTTTTAATCCCGAAGCCATTATACGGGTTTTACTTCTGTGAATAATAGAGGCCCAGAACCCATATCTTTTTGGCACCATAATCAATAGGTCGGCTTGAAAATCAATGATTTCTTTTTCTATCTCTCTGATAACAGCATTGGAGTTTACATTTTTATAGTAATAAGAAATCCCTTCCAGACCATCATCAATAGCACTCACTTCCGGTAAAGAAGGGTGTAACGTCTTTAATTCTTCAACTTTTTGATTCACATTAAATACTTCAACCTCTGCGTTCAATGCAATTGCCAGTTCTTTTACATTGGCAAGTACTTTTTCTGATATCCCTTGCAAAACATCACAAGCAAAAAGCACATTTCTCGTACCTTCAAACCTGGCTCCTAGCGGCACGGCCATTACTGGCAAATTCAGTCTCTTAATTGCTGAGGTGGTGGTATTACCCCAAAGATCCTGCTCCAAAGTTTTAGTATTCATCCCTAGAACAACCAGGGATGCTTCATGTTTTTCAATTAGGCTTTTTAATGCATCCTGAACAAAGGAGAGGTCCGATTCATGTTCTACTTCTATATCATAATCGATAGAAAGAGATATTCCCCTTTCTATCAAACGAATCTCATTATCAGTTATCAATTTTTGTATACTCGCTGCCGGTAAAAGAGTGTTTGCGGCATGGGTAGGAATTACAAAGGAATTATACAGGATCAGCTTTGCATTATTATGTTTAGCAATGGCGGCGGCATATTCTACAGCATTTTCAGCTACTTCCGAAAAATCTGTGGCTACAATCAGGGGGTTCATAGATGAAGAATTTATTATCTATAAATTTAAGTATATACCTCATTATAAAATAGCAAGAAGCACAATTGGGGGTTTATTTTACTTTAATCTTAGATTTGTGATAGGACAGATGCCGTCATTTCGACGATAGGAGAAATCTCTTGATTATACAAATTTGCTTTTCTACTACTTTGCGGTCAAGAGATTTCTCCTATCGTCGAAATGACGGCAACATTCTCGCGACAGTCTATCGCTCCAGCTTTAAGACAAGAACCCTAGGACCGCACTTTTACAATATACACAAGGTTACTTGCTATGTGTAATTATAGTTGCACTTAGCCCAGCTCCGCCCGGACTTCCGTTTATAAACACTGTATATATCTTACCCGCTTCAAAAGTTACATCAGACAAACTATTGCCTGCAATAGGTAATACTATTTGTGTCGTATTACTCCTAACTTCCAGACTTTTAGATGCAACAGCATCAATTTCCTTAAAAGGCCCCAACGTTTTCCAACTTAAACCCGGTATAGTTGCAGGAGCTTTACCATTAGCGTCATAAGTAATAATTGCCTGCCCTCCAAAATTGCCATAGGCAACATTAGAAAAAACAGCTCCGCTACCTGCTAAAGTTAAATCAACATTCGGCGCATCTGGAGCAAAGTTTGCAAACCGAACTTTCGCCTTTCCCGACACTGGTTCCGTTAAGTCATCATACACCAGTACCAGACTATCTCTATTTCCCGGATTCAACTTACTAGGCTTGCGTTTAGCAACTGCAAATAAGGTATGGTAATAGGTTGCAATTGGACCGTTTGGACCAGCAAAAGAAGCCTTATCGGTTTCCTGTGCAAAAATTGCGCTTCCTCCAAATACATATGACGATTTATAGCTGGTGTTACTCCCCTCTGTAGTATTGTATTGTACTTTACCAAATTGGGTATCTAAATAACCCGTAGAAGCATTATGAACTACCAGAGCCGTATTTACCTGTCTTGTAAAATCAAGAAAGTTAATCGGAGCGGTAATAGACAATGCATTTACCAGTTTAACTTTAGCACTTAGAGGTGGCCTGTCGGCATTATCCGAATCCAGGTATTCCGTTTTTTTGCACGATGTAAATGCAATAGCAATCACACCCAGCGTTACTGTAAACTTTATCTTTAAAAATTTCATGAGCTCTTTTTTATAATTAGAATTTAGCCGATAATCTTACAAATGGCTGTATACCTGTATTTGTTCCTGCCTGAGTTCCCCCTGGTCCTGGATTGCGGGTAATGTTACTTCCTGGTGCGGGTATACTGTAATCGCCCAGAACATTGAATAAGTTATTTGCACCAACAGTTGCCAGTAAACCTGGGGTAATTCTATACCCCGCCGAAACGTCTGCTATCCAGATCGGACTGAATACCTGATAGTAATAATCCGGCTTAGGAAAATTAGCATTAAGTTGAGACACTGATGTTACCGATCCAAAATACACTGCCCTTACCAAAAAGTTTAGCTTGTTCAGGTTGTATGTTCCCTGCAAGGTTATCTTCTTTGATGGGATGTTGTTTGTAACCCTTGCTTTCTCAGATTCATCAAAAATAATATAGCGGTAAGCTTCCAGCCCTTTCGGGGTATTTACTTTGGTTAGCTTTGTTTCAAGAAAGTTAGCGCTGGCAAGAAATGTTGCATTTGCTCCATTATTGAACAGGAACTTATAGCTACCGGTTAGCTCAATACCTTTAGTACTGGTGCTAAATGAATTGTAAAAAAACTTTGCCTGTACTGTGCCTGTTTGTACAAACAGCGCTCTAACATCGGCAGGCAAATTTGTATCCGTTGCCGAAAAACGGCCGGTATTGCCAACTCTGTCTTTAATATCAATCTGATAGGCGTCAACTGTAAGCTCTACATTAGGTATAGGTGATGCGGTTAACCCAGCTGTATATCCATTAGATCTTTCCGCTTTTAATTCCGGAATCCCCAATGCCTTTGTTGCCGGATTTACGTTATTAGCTGTGACCTGATCAATTGCCACACCATTTTGAAAAGTTGTAGAAGTTTCTGTATAATAAAACTGAGCCAGATCAGGAGCCCGGAAACCTGTATTTATTGATCCTCTTACCCCAAGCCAGTCCGTAACACTATAACGCGTTGCACCTTTATAAGTAAATACACTTCCAAAGTCCGAATAATTCTCAACCCGTACAGCACCAGACAACAGCCATTTTGAGGTAATATTTAACTCCAGGTCTAAATATCCGGCAGAAATAGATCGGTTTACATTCACCTCATTTGAAGGACGAAAACCTGCATGAATCTGGGAACCGGGCGACAATCCATTCAAAGGCGTTAGTCCTAATGAAGTTACATAAGGGATACCCCCTGTTGTAGTATCTACTCCGTAAATTGTTCTTAAATCTCCCTTTGAATAAGAAGCTTCCTCACCTGCAATGATCTGGTAACTCTCCACACGGTATTGCCCACCAAATGCCACATTAAGTCCTTTAAGCACTTTCTCAAAATACCGGCTAAAATCTAAGCTGGTTGTATTCTGACTGGCGTTATAACTACCTGCATCAAACTTACGAGGTGTACGCTGTCCCAAACTTGCATTCAGGGAATTGCTAACCACATTCGAAAAATCATTAATGCCATATACATTTGAGATATCAACCTTCCAGTCTTTTACCTTTGCTTTTACACCTAATGCGAAAGACTTATCAGAAATTATATTATCCATTGCCGGTAAAAAACCATCGGGATAAATAAAGGTATTGTTTCGCTCAGTCCATCCCGGCAGGCGGTATACCGCTGTAAATTGTGAGTTACGATGACTAATACCCCCAAATGAATACAACTCCACATCTTCCTTTAAAGGAACAGATGCATTAAAGAAAAGCAAACCATCTATGGCCTTATTAGTACTGCCACGCTGATCAAAATAATGCCTGTCAATCCCCCTTCCGGCTATAATGGCATCATCAATCTCTCTTGTATAAATCTGATCAAACCCTCTGGTATTGGCACCACCCCCATAGGCTGGCCCTATATATAACCCTGCATCGTCTTTACCAACAGGCAATGATACAGCCTGGGTAGCAAATTCTCCGGTTACATTCAAAAAGCCCCCTTTATTTCCAAGCTTTACCCCATAATTGCTACTCGTCCTGGTAGTTAATCCATCACCACGTCTGCGGGTACTTGCAGTTGAACTAAGCGACAACTGATCGGTACTTTTCTTTAAAACTATATTGATAACCCCGGCAATAGCATCAGAACCATATTGAGCCGCAGCACCATCACGAAGTATTTCAATTCTTTCAATAGACCCTGTCGGGATGGCATTAAGGTCATAACCTGTTGCCCCGTTTCCTAATCCACCCCAGCTGATATTTGAACTTTTATGTCTTCTTTTTCCATTAATAAGTACTAACAGCTGATCTACACCCAGCCCCCTAAGTTGTGCGGTTGATGTTGCCGAAGCGGCATCCCCCCCACCGGAAACAGAGGAGTGAAAAGATGGAGATACGTATTGCAGCAGTTGCGTAACGGTCACCTGCGGTGCCGATTCCTGAAGTGCCTTAATATCAATAATATCTACTGGATTTGCGGAAGTAAGCTTGGTTCTGTTTGCATTGTTGGACCCTACAATATTTACCTCACTTAAGGAGCTTGATGAGGGCTTGAGACTAATATTAATCACCTCCTTACCATCAATTTCGGCCTCTTGTGTTTCATAGCCGATGTAAGAGAAGATCAATACCCGACCATTTTTAATAGTAACCTGGTAGCTTCCGTCCTCCTTTGTAGCCGGGCCATCATCAAGCCCCTTTACCCTTACCGAAACTCCGGGTATAGGCAAATTATCATCTGCCGAGGTAACCACCCCCTTGATTATTCGCCTTTGCGCATATAAATTTTGCCCATAAAAAAAGCTAAGGAACAACAGTACCAGTATAATTTTTTTCATTATGATTTAGTTAAGTTTAGACAAAGAGATATCTTTTACATGCGTTTAAGCAGGTATTCAATTTTGTCAGTTATATGTTTTTACTTGTTCAACAAGAACCTGTCGTCGGTAAGCGCTCCTAGAAATGCCACAATATCATCCATTTCCTGATTAGATAGGTTTAGCGGTTTATCCAATGATAAATCCCTGTTTATACCATCATTAACCACCACAGAAGGATTATTGTAATATTCCACTACACTTCTTAAAGTTTTAAATTTCCCGTTGTGCATATAAGGAGCCGTTAAGGCTACATTGCGTAATCCTGGTATTTTAAACTCTCCTATTACAGTACTGTCTTTTGTTATGCTGAACCGACCGGCATCATTCAAAGTCTTACCGTTATACAAGCCAATATTTTTAAACCTATCGGCTGTAAAATCTTCACCTGAATGACAGTTGTTACAATTTCCCTTACCTATAAATAGAAGACGCCCGCGTATTGCGGCTTCCGACATGGCATCGTCATCTCCGTTTATATATCGGTCATAAGGACTGTTATTTGTTTCCAGCGTCCGTTCAAAAGCAGCTAGTGCTTTCAACAAATTATCTTTATTTGGCGCTGCTTTAAATATTTTTTTAAAAGCGTCTGCATAGAATTTATCGTTGTTAAGTCGTTCAATTGCCTCATCAATGCTTAGGCCCATTTCATCAGGCGATGTTATTGGTCCGAGTGCCTGTTCCTCAAGTGATGAAGCACGGCCATCCCAAAAAAAATGGGTGCGACCAGATAGGTTGGTTAATCCCGGAGAGTTCCGGGATGTAAGTTTTCCGCCAATACCCTTACTAAATACTGCTGTATCAGCAAAAGCAAATTCCGGTCTGTGGCACGACGAACAATTAATTGTCCGGTCTTTCGATAATATGTTATCAAAAAACAGCTTACTGCCAAGTTGCTCCCGGGTCTGTATCTCGTCGCTACCCGACATGAAACTTAACTGGGTTGTCAACAGGAAAACAAAGGCTATCAGTATAAGTACGGTATTTCTTTTTTTCATGATTATTGTAAAGTCATGCAGTTATTGAGCATTGGCTACCAATGCCACATCAATATCAAAATCATCATAAATCACCTTATCGCCCAGATTTTCAAAGAAGTTTTTAGAGCGGAATTTAATGTCGTATTTGGTACGGTCTATAGTGATCTTGGCATTAGCTGTTAACTTTTTTCCATTTACTGCAATTGTAGCAGGGAAACTCACATCGTTTGTTATCCCTTTAATGGTCAATTTGCCCTTAACATTGTATTGATTCCCTGTTGTTTTGGTTGCAGAACTAATCACAAAATTTGCTTTAGGAAACTTCTCGGCACTAAAAAAATCCTCACTTTTAAGGTGCCCCACCAATTTTGCGTTTGCACTTTCATCAGTAAGATCAGCATTCGTTATTGTCCGGGTATCAATGTCAAAGCTCCCTGTTTTTAAAGTACTATTCTCTACGGTAAAACTACCGTTGCTTACTTTAACAGATCCACTATGTTCTCCTGTAGCCTTCTTTGCAAGCCAGGTCAATTTGCTACCTTCATTGTCAACCTTAAACACCAATGCTTTAACAACAGCGCCTTTAGCAGACACCACTTTTAAAATTGTCTTGTTAGAATTTGTTGGCTTTACGGGTCCGGTAAAGGCCAATAATGAAGCTGCAGTAATTGCAGAAAGGGATAGTATTAATTTCATATTCTTTGTTTAATTATTTAGTGGTTTTAAATTCCCTGGTACAAACCTTAGTCTGCACCAGGGGGAGGGATTTCTATTATTTTCCTTTAAAAGTATCGTTAGATTTTGCCGATGCATTCGAAGGCACTTCTTCTGCAATCAGTACATCCAACAGATCATTAAACTTCTTTTCGTATTCTTTATAGTATTTACCGGTTACTGTGCCCGTATATCCTGTATAGATCTCGCGCACTTCACCTTTTCTATCTATAATTATGGTAGTTGGAAAAGCAATGAATTTATTCAGGGCAGGTAGTTTCTGAGACACCACCTTTTTATCGGCAAGGCCACCAAACAAAATGTCATATTTAACATCATACTTGTCTCTTAGTTTACCGAGCGTATACTGTGCATACTGCAAGCTATCCTTTTGTTCAAAACCAATGGCAATAGCTTCTACACCGCGTTTTTGATTTTTATTAAACCATGGCGAAAGAAATATGGTCTGATCAGTACAGTTAGGGCACCATGTTCCAACAATTTCAACAATAACAACCTTGCCTTTATATTTATCATCACTTAAGGATACAGAATTACCTGCCAGATCAGGGAAAGTAAAGTCTAGCTTTTTATAACCTTCTTTTAAAAAAGTAAGCTTATATGGGTCAGGCAATTCGGCCTTATCATCCTTTACACCGTCAAACTTGGTATTATCGTAAATACCTGCCGATATTACACCGCTAATAGTACCATCAGCATTAATTTTACCTTTATAAATTTTAGGGCTCGGGCCAGTAAAACCCGACAATACAAACTCATCACCTTGTACGGTGCCTTCCAGTTCACGACTATCACCTGTTACCTGTAAAATCACACCGGTAAGTTTATTTCCATTTTGCTTTAACAAGGCCACCTTGTTAGGAACCTGCTCTTTCGAATAAAACTTCAGTTCCCATTTACCACTAATATTTGCAGCCGGGGCAACATCCTTACCGGGTTCAACAAAGCGGTAGTTCTTACCATGCTCTGCTGTAAATGGTAACGAATTACCCCTAAAACCTGGCACGAGGCTGCGGTATTCGCCACTTAGCGTTCCATCATCTTCTATTTTGGCAACAAGTGCAGCATCATAGGTATTCATTTTAATAAAAATTGAATCTTTACCTAATCGGGTTACATGAAAATCATCACGTCTGGTCCCATTTAATAGTGTAAATGTGCCGTGTTCAAGGTCTTTCCCTTTAAATTCGAAATTAAATGGCACCTGAGTTTCACTAACATTAAATACACCCCGCCAAACACCCTCTTTAATTACTTTCCCTGCATGGTTTTTATCTAAGGCCCATACAGATAAGCCTAAAAGCAAGCCTAATGAGAGTAATAATATTTCTTTAAAAAAATTGCGCTTATTCATCGTTTAAGTTTTATGGTTCTACTATTTACCTTTTATGGCATTACTTGTATCTGCATTTTTAAGAGTTGCAGTTGGTTCAGGTTCAGCCAATAATTCGTCAAGCACTTTATTAAATTTCTTTTCATAATCATCGTAATACTTGCCTGTTACAGTGCCAGTATAACCGGTGTATATCTCCCTCACCTCACCTTTCCTGTCTATGATTATGGTTGTTGGAAAAGCAATGAATTTATTTAGTGCAGGAAGTTTCTGAGCCACCAGCTTTTTATCAGCAAGGCCGCCAAAAAGTATATCATACTTGATATCATATTTATCTCTTAGCTTCCCTAGCGTATATTTAGCATACTCCAAACTGTCTTTCTGTTCAAAGCCTATTGCAATAGCTTCTACACCACGTTTCTGATTTTTATTGAACCATGGCGACAAAAACACAGTCTGATCAGTACAGTTAGGGCACCAGGTACCGATAATCTCTACAATTACCACCTTACCTTTATACTTGTCATCACTCAGTGAAACAGATTTTCCATTCAAATCCGGAAAAGTGAAATCGAGTTTTTTATACCCCTCCTTTAAAAAGGTTAGTTTATAAGGATCAGGCAAATCGGCAACATTATTTTTGGTTGCATCAAATTTGATGTTCTTATAGATCCCAAAACCCTGCTCTCCTGAAAGGGTTCCATCTTCATTTATTTTTCCTTTAATAATAAAAGGACTTGGACCTGTAAAACCAGATAATGCAAATTCATCACCCTGTACAGTGCCTTCTATTTCGCGGCTATCGCCAACAACGGTCATTACCACACCGGTAAGTTTATTGCCGGTCTGCTTTAATACTGCAATAGAGGCAGGTACCGCTTCTTTACTATAAAGCTTAAGCTCCCATTTACCAGTTAAATCTGCTTTTGGCGCCACATCTTTACCTGGCTCAACAAAACGATATCCCTTGCCATATTCTGCAGTAAAAGGAAGGGCATTCCCTCTAAAGTTAGGTACCAGACTTCGGTACTCGCCTGTTAGCCTACCGTCGTCTTCTATCTTGGCTACCAAGGCAGCATCGTAGGTATTCATTTTAACGAATATGGAGTCTTTGCCAATTAGCTCTACATGGAAATCATCACGGCGTGCGCCATTTAAAAGGGTAAATACTGCATGCTGAGGGTCTTTTCCCTTTAGCTCGAAGTTAAAAGGAACCTGCGATTCGCTCACGGTAAATACACCGCGCCATACGCCTTCTTTAATAAATTTTACAGGTCCAGGTTTAGTTCCTGCAAGTGCTGCACCACTCAATAAAATACCTGCCGACAGGCATTTAGCTTTAAATAGATAATCTTTTAAGTTCATTGTATAGGGGTTTTTAGGTTGTTTAAAAGAATTTTGGGCATAACGATTCCTGCCTCAATAGCCTGGCTATTAAATTCTGACGAATAAATTCAAGAAAATCAATCAGGGAATGCTGTAGAAATTACAGGCACATACAACAACAGAGTTTTAAATTTTTCATATCACTAGTCAATTTATATTTCTAAAAAACATTTTTTAGAAAGGTTTATAAATCATCTATTAATGGTGGAGTTACTAGATGTAGGCAATAAAAATCATCTACTAAGTGGTGGAGTTTATTAGATCTGTCTCTTATACACATCT
>NZ_LGEL01000094.1 GCF_001636695.1 Pedobacter panaciterrae | reverse complement strand
GTATGTAAATCATACAAGAATTATAAAATAAATTATGATTGCTTCATTACCAAGCTTAAACAATACGGTCTAATTGAAAATAATCCCCTTATTGGTTTGCCCAAAGTGATATTTTTCCTAACTTCGGCAGATATAAAATTATAAAAAATGAGTTTAAAAGGCTACAAGGGCGTAATTTACGGAGATGCCGTTCAGGAATTGTTTGAACAGGCTAAAAAACATCAATTTGCTTTGCCAGCAGTAAATGTTACCGGTACAAATACCATTAATGCAGTAATGGAAACTGCCAAAGCAGTTAATTCACCTGTTATTATTCAACTTTCTAACGGTGGAGCACAATTCTACGCAGGTAAAACATTAAATAATGATAACCTGAATGCTTGCGTATTAGGTGCAGTATCTGCAGCTAAACACGTTCATTTATTGGCTGAACATTATGGTGTTGCTGTAATATTACACACTGACCACGCTGCTAAAAAATTATTACCATGGATCGACGGATTGTTAGATCATGGCGAGAAATTCTTTGCTGAAACTGGAAAACCATTGTTTTCTTCGCATATGCTTGACTTATCTGAAGAGTCTATCGAAGAGAATATGGAAATCTCTGCTAAATATTTAGCTCGTATGGCTAAATTAGGTATGACCATTGAAATCGAACTTGGTGTAACAGGTGGTGAAGAAGATGGCGTTGATAACAGTGATGTAGATAGTTCTAAATTATATACTCAGCCTTCTGAAGTTGCTTATGCTTACGAAGAATTAAGTAAAGTAAGTGATAAATTTACTGTTGCAGCTGCATTTGGTAACGTTCATGGTGTTTATAAACCAGGTAACGTTAAATTACAACCGGTAATTCTTAAAAACTCTCAGGATTTCATCAAAGAAAAATTCAATATCTCTGCTGATAAACCTATTAATTTTGTATTCCATGGTGGTTCTGGTTCTTCTCAGGAAGAGATCAGAGAAGCTATTTCTTACGGAGCTATTAAAATGAATATCGATACAGATATGCAATGGGCAATGTGGGAAGGTATTTTAGATTACTATAAAGCAAATGAAGCTTATCTTCAGGCACAGATCGGTAACCCTGATGGTGAAGATAAACCAAATAAAAAATACTATGATCCTCGTGTTTGGTTACGTAAAGGCGAAGAAGCCTTTGTTAAACGTTTAACACAAGCATTCGAAGATTTAAATTGTAAAGACGCAAGCGATAAATTGTAATCCTTGGGTAAAAGTTATAAAGCGCCACAGGAATTATGCTTGTGGCGCTTTTTTTGTTGCATTTTAAAAGTAAAATAAATAAAGTCATGGATGCACTTCAGGTAATTAAGGTAAACAATACGCAAGATTTAGATAAGGTATTTGCAATTAGAAAAACCGTTTTTGTTGAAGAGCAGAATTGCCCTCCTGAGCTGGAATGGGAAAATGAAGATGTTTCTAAACATTTTCTGGCATTGCTAAATAATGAGCCTTGCGGAGCATGCCGCTGGCGTAAAACAGAAAATGGATATAAATTAGAACGATTTGCTGTGCTAAAACAGTTCAGAGGAAAAAGAATAGGGCAGGCCCTGGTGGCAGCAGCTTTATCGGATTTACCTTCTGATGCAGATTATATTTATTTAAATGCACAGTTGGATGCAATGAGGTTATATTCAAGATTTGGTTTTATAGCGGAGGGTGAACAATTTGAAGAAGCTGGTATACAGCATTACAAAATGGTTAAAAAACACCATCACGCTTAATAGAGCTAAGCTAATACAACGGGAATACCTTGTGTGAATAAGCAATAGCATCCTGCCACTTGTTCATATTCAGGTTTAATACCTCTTTCCTGCTTTCTAAGTAAGTAATCAGTTCTTCTGTGGCCAGATTGCCAGTTAAATCGTCTGTAGCCATAGGGCAGCCTCCAAATCCTTTTAATGCACTGTCAAATCTTCGGCATCCGCTTTCATAAGCAGCTTCAATTTTCTCAAAACGGGTATTAGGTGTGCTGTGTAAATGCAAGCCAATCTCTGTGTTTTCAAATCTTTTAACGAGGAATGGTAAGATTTCTCTGATTTTTTCAGGAGAAGAAACACCTGTGGTATCAGACAATGAAAGAATTTTTACACCGTTTGCAACCAGTTCATCAGCCCATTTTTCAATTATTTCGACATTCCATTCATCACCATAAGGGTTTCCAAAGCCCATCGACAAATAAACAACGGCTGTTTTATTGTGTTTATCGCAAAGCTCAAGCATTTGCTTTACCGTATCCATAGATTGGGTAATGCTGGAATTGGTATTTCTTTGTTGAAACGTTTCTGAAATAGAAAATGGAAAGCCCAGGTAGGTTATCTCACTATGCACAACGGCTTCTTCAACACCACGCAGATTAGCTACAATAGCCAAAAGTTTAGAGCGTGTTGTACTTAAATCAAGCTTAGATAAAACCTCACGCGTATCCCTTAACTGAGGGATTGCCTTTGGAGATACAAAACTGCCGAAATCTATCGTGTCAAAACCTACTTGTAATAGCAAATTGATATATGTCGCTTTAATATCCGTATCTATGAAATCATGAATACCCTGCATGGCATCACGAGGGCACTCGATAAGCTTAACTGACTTTTGCTTCATCATTAACAGGTTTGGGATCTACTACTACTGAGGGTTCTGGATTTCCTCTTAAAAACGGACGGATAATTAGCCTTGTTCCCCTGTCGTAACTAAAATAGCTCCATACCCAGTTCACAAACACCACAAGTTTATTTCTAAAGCCAACAAGTGTCATTAAGTGAACAAACATCCAGGTAAACCATGCAAATATGCCTTGAAACCTAACTTTATGGATATCTACTACCGCCCTGTTTCGTCCAACAGTGGCCATCGCTCCTTTGTCAAAGTACTTGAAACGTTCTGTTGGCTTGTTATTTATGATGTTAATCAGGTTTTGGGCAAGTTGTTTTCCCTGTTGTATTGCAGCAGGGGCTACACCAGGATAACCATTGGGAAACTCTTCTGTAATCATTGCAGCAACATCTCCTATTGCATAAATATTATCATGACCATCAATTCTGTTGATCTCATTAACTTTTACGCGATTTCCCCTGACAACACTTTCAGGGTTTAAACCATTAAGCACTACTCCTTTTACTCCGGCCGACCAAATTACGGTAGAAGTAGGAATAACTCTACCATCAATAAGAATCAGTTGCTTTCCATCATAAGATTGAACGCGGGAGTTGGTCATAACCGTTACACCTAGTTCGGTAAGAAATTCTTCAGATTTCTTTTGCGCCTGAACAGACATGGCTCCTAATAATTCAGGAGAACCCTCTATCAGAAAAATATTTACTTTGTTAAGCTCTAATTCAGGATAATCATTTTTTAAAACGTGCTTTTTGAGCTCTGCAATTGCACCTGAAGTTTCTACACCAGTAGGGCCACCGCCAACAACAACAAAGTTCAGCAACTCAGCCTCAGTAAGCTCATCTGTAGCGATTTGAGCCGATTCCAGATTTTGAAGTAATAAACTCCTAAGGTTTAATGCCTCGGGAATTGATTTCATGGGCATTGCATTGTTCTCAATCTCCGTCTGTCCAAAAAAGTTACTGGTAGAACCCGTTGCAATTACAAGATGATCGTATTCAAAAATACCAATCGTAGTTTCTATGGCATTTTCCAGGGGTAAAACCTTTTTTGCCTCGGTAACCCTAAAGGTTAGGTTTTTTTGGCCTTTAAAGATCTTTCTTAATGGAAAAGCAATAGAATCTGCTTCTAAACCTCCTGTGGCAACCTGATATAATAATGGTTGAAATGTATGGTAATTATGTTTATCGAGCATAATTATTTCTAAGTCCTTATTTCGCAGTTTTTTTGCCAGCTCAATGCCACCAAAGCCACCGCCTACAATTACAATTCTGGGTTTGTTGCCTTTAGGAAAACGTTGTTCCATAAAAATCAATTTTAGTAAATATACATAACAAACAAAAAGGCACCCAAAAAGGGTGCCTTTAATTATCATTTTTAAGTAATTACTTATTTGTTTTTACCAAGATCGATAACGATAGGAGTAGAGATACATAATGATGAGTATGTACCAATGATACGACCAATCAATAAGGCAAAGATAAATCCACGAATACTAGCTCCACCAAAAATGAAGATTACAAGTAATACGAAGAATACAGTAAGTGAAGTCAAAATAGTACGACTTAAGGTACTGTTCAATGCAAAGTTGATTAATTTATTACGTTCCTCGCCATGAAGATCTTCTTTGCCACTTTCAGCAAGTTTCTCACGGATACGGTCAAACACAACAACAGTCTCAGTCATGGTATAACCCATTACCGTTAAGATTGCCGCAATGAAATCCTGACCAATTTCTAATGAAAATGGTAATACACCATCTAAAATTGTGTAGAATGAAAGTACAAGAAGCACATCATGGAACAATGCGATAACCGCACCCAAACCATAATTCAGTTTCTTAAACCTTACTACGATATAGAAGAACATCACTAAACAAGAGAATAGAATTGCTCCGTAAGCTCCGTAAACAATATCACTTGCGATAATAGGTCCTACCTTTTCATTACTTTCAATGGTATATTTAACACCGGTTTTTGATAAACCTTCGTGTAAAGCTTTTTCTACTAATTTATCAGCACCCTGATCCTGATCAGTGATGTGGTAAGTAGTTGTGATTTTTAATTCATTATCAGCACCAGCAGTCTTAACGATAGTTTCCGACTCAGGGAAAGATGCATTCAGGCTAGCTTTAACATCCTCAGTATGCATTCCTTTATCGAAGTGAACGATGTAAGTTCTACCACCTTTAAAGTCGATACCAAGATTTAAACCTCCATTTTTGAAGTAGAAAATAAAACCTAAAACAATGATAGCAGTAGAAATAGAGTAATAAAGTTTTCTATGACCAACAAAGTTGAAAGCAATATTTTTAAATGCGTGGATGGTGTATTTATTACCAAAAGTGATGTTAGATTTTTTATCTAAAAGGTATTCGAACACTAAACGTGAAATCAACACCGCACAGAACAGAGATGATAAAATACCGATACACAATGTAGTTGCAAAACCTTGAACCGGACCACTACCGAAGATGTAAAGGATAGCACCTAATACAAATACAGTAACGTTCGAGTCAATGATAGATGACATTGCATGTTTGAAACCTTCTTTGATAGCTACGGGGGTAGGTTTACCTAAAGTAAGCTCTTCCCTTACACGCTCAAATATCAGGATGTTCGCATCCACTGATAAACCGATTACCAATACGATACCAGCAATACCAGGCAACGTTAATACCGCACCCAGTGATACCAGGATACCCATGATGAAGAATAAGTTGATTACCAATGCAAGGTTAGCAACCCATCCTGCTTTATTATAATATAAAGCCATGAATATTAGAATTACAACAAAAGCAAGTACAAATGATAGTAAACCATTGTGGATAGCTGCTTCACCAAGTGAAGGGCCAACCACGAATTCACCAACAATTCTTGCAGGAGCAGGAAGTTTACCTGCTTTTAATATGTTTGCTAAATCCTGAGTATCATTAACTGTAAAACTACCTGTGATAGAAGAAATACCATTAGGGATCTCGTTTTGTACAGTTGGAGCAGAGTAAACAGTGTTGTCTAATACAATAGCAATCGCTTTTTTATTGTTTGGATCAGAAGAAGCTTCAGCAGTAATTTTTTTCCATTTTGCAGCACCTTCACCAGTCATGTACATGGTTACCTCAGGACGACCTTTTTGATCGTAATCATGACGGGCATCACTAATCGCATCACCACCTAAATCAGGTTTACCATCAGATGATAAAGATTTGATAGCATACAATTCAAAAATCTTAGCACCACCAGATTGAGCAATGTCCATCGGTTTAACACTCCACATAAATTTGTAGCTCTGAGGAATGATAGATGCAATTTCAGGTCTTTTAAAGTAAGCGTTTACTTTAGCAGTATCTTTTTGAGCAACCCAACCAACAACCGGACCCGGACGTAATGAAGGCTGTCCGTTCTGACCCTGGTAAGTAGGAATGTTTAATATAGAAAACAAAGGATTAGATTTTGCCAGTTCAGAGTTTTTAACTCCTGCAGAATCTTTAGTGTCTTTATTTTTTGCTAAACCAGCTAATTTACTTTCCGATTTAGCAGCAGTAGTATCTGTTGAAGTTTTAGCAACACTTGTGTCAGCAACTTTTAAAGTTGATGCAAGTGTTTTGTTGATGTTCTCCATAACCGGATACACCTCTTCGTTGTTATATACTTGCCAGAATTGTAATTCTGCAGAACCTTGTAATAATTTGTGAACCCTTTCTTTGTCCTGAACACCCGGCATCTCAATAAGGATACGGTTAGTACCTTCTTGTTTCTGCATGTTCGGACTTACTACTCCAAAACCATCGATACGACTTCTGATGATAACGAATGAACGGTCAATAGCACTAGTAGCTTCTTTTGATAAAAAGCTTTTTACTTCTGAATTGCTGGCGTCAGGTTTAAGAAGTTTAGAGTTGTCTTGATTAGAAAAGAAGTCAGCTAATTTTACGTTAGGAGAAAGTTTTTCGAATTCGTTAACAAACAAGTTAATGAAATCTTTTCCACCAGCGTTCAATTGAGTTTGAGCAGTAACTAACGCTTTGTTGAAATTAGCATCATCAGTATTTCCGGCTAAAGATTTAACCAGTTCTGATAACGAAATTTCCATCGTTACGTTCATACCACCTTTTAAATCTAAACCAAGGTTGATTTCTTTTTCTTTACAGAACTGGTAATTAAATCCAAAGATAGGATATACCGGTACTGTTGCCATCGAATCTAAATAAGCTTTTTCCTTATCCAGGTCTCCTTTAGCATAAGCTTTTGCGTCTTTTTCAACTTTAGAAGTAACAAAGTTGAATGAGAGAGAATACACACAGACGATACCTAAAAGGATCGCCATAAATTTTATAAAACCTTTACCCTGCATTTGTTTGTAATTATTAGTCTATATGCTATATATTTTTTTAACAAGTCGGCAAATCTAATTATTTTTTTAATTAATAGGCCACGTTATGAAAGTTTTTATTATAGGCCTCCAACTATTTGCTTTAAAGATTGTTTAATACCGCTCAAGTGTCGAAAATGTGTAAGCTACCACATTTTTTTCATCAGGCTCATGATCTTCAGAATTTATTACTTTCCAGGTTTGTTTATCGACTTCGGGAAAGAAAGTATCTGCATCATAATTCTGGTGTACGGTGGTCAGATAAATGCGGTCTGTTTTGCCAAGCGCATGTTCATAGATCTGGGCACCACCTACAATAAATACTTCTTCTTCAGTATTACAAAGTGCTAAAGCATCATCAAGAGTTGTTACTACCTCAACGCCATCAATGGTCAGGTCAGTATTTCTTGTAATCACGATGTTACGTCTGTTGGGTAGCGGTCTGCCGATAGAATCGTAGGTTTTTCGCCCCATGATAATGGTATGTCCGCTTGTTATTTGTTTAAAATGCTTTAAATCGGCCGGTAAATGCCATAATAACTGGTTGTTTTTGCCAATGGCATTATTTTGGGCAATAGCAACTACAATTGATACGATCATACTGCAACCACTCCTTTAATATGAGGATGAGCTTCATAATCTTTCAGCGTAAAATCTTCAAATTTAAAATCAAAGATGTTTTTAACTTCAGGATTGATTTCCATTACAGGCAACTTTTTAGGGTCTCTGCTCAATTGCAGCTTTGCCTGCTCAATATGATTATTGTATAAATGTGCATCACCAAGGGTATGAATAAAATCGCCATACTCCAAACCGCACACCTGAGCAACCATCATGGTTAGCAAAGCATAAGAAGCGATATTAAAAGGAACACCTAAAAATATATCGGCACTACGCTGATAGAGCTGGCAGCTTAATTTTCCATCTGCAACATAGAACTGGAAAAATGCATGGCAGGGAGGAAGCGCCATATGCTCTACCTCGGCAACGTTCCATGCCGATACAATGATCCTTCTGGAATCCGGGTTGTTTTTAATAGTATTGATGATCTGTTCTATCTGATCTATATGTCCGTCATCAGGTTTAGGCCATGAGCGCCATTGCGATCCGTATACAGGGCCTAAATTGCCGTCAGCATCAGCCCATTCATCCCATATTCTTACACCATTATCCTTTAAATACTTAATGTTGGTATCGCCGGTTAAAAACCAGATCAATTCATGAATGATTGATTTTAAGTGCAGTTTTTTTGTGGTAACCATAGGAAAGCCTTCCTGTAAATTAAACCGCATCTGATATCCAAATACACTGATGGTGCCGGTTCCGGTACGGTCATGTTTTTGTGTGCCATGATCAAGCACATGCTGCATCAAATCTAAATACTGTTTCATCTGATTAATTTAAAAAGGCTATTTGTTACAAAAGTACATATTATATGGAATCTTTATGGATTCCAAAGCGACAAATGTTCATGGCGTGATGATTGCCGCGCTTATCTCGGCAGCGTTAAAGTTTTTCTGATTAATTACTGTTTTAATGTTTTGTGATAACCATAAATAATCTCAATGAAAAGGTTATGGATAAGGAACCTGATGCTTATACTTCCACGGATAAACAGGTGCTCAAAAATGTTCGATCAATGCCTAAATGGAAGCCGGGGAAATGCAAAAACCGAAAAGTTCCGGTTCGGGTTTTCTTTCGGATAAGAGCGAATATAAGTCAATGAAGTACATTAAATCTGGAAATGAATTTTTTGTAAGTTTGCCAGCTTAACGATAAACGCAAAAATCAATGCTTGCATTTGCTAATGCCAAGATCAACCTTGGTCTGTACGTAACTGAGAAAAGACCTGATGGATATCATAATCTGGAAACGGTATTTTATCCGGTAAAAATAAATGATGTTATAGAAATTACAGATGCCGGGAAAACAACTTGTCAGATAAAAGGTATTGATATTCCCGGAAGTACTGAGGATAATATCTGCCTAAAAGCATTTGAATTGCTTAAAAAGGACTTCGATTTGCCAGCGCAACAAATCACCCTGCTTAAAAATATTCCTGTTGGAGCTGGCTTAGGTGGTGGCTCATCTGATGCTGCATTTCTGATTAAGTTATTGAATGATAAATTTCAGTTGGGCTTAAATATACAGCAGATGGAAGATTATGCAAGACAATTAGGCGCTGACTGTGCATTCTTTATTAATAATAAACCTGTTTTTGCAGAGGGGAAGGGTGATGAGTTTAGCGATATCAAAATTGATCTTTCTAGCTACAAGATTGTGTTGGTTAAACCTCCGGTGCATGTATCTACTGCTGATGCTTATGGTGGAATTATACCGAATAAATCTGGGGTGTCATTAAAGGATTTAATTCAATTGCCGTTAAAAGATTGGAAAGTGAACCTGAAGAATGATTTTGAAACCACAGTATTTTTGAAATATCCGGAGATAGCGGCAGTAAAACAAGCACTTTATCATGAGGGAGCAATATTTGCTGCCATGAGTGGAAGTGGTTCGTCAGTTTTTGCAATATTTGAAGACGGAGTTAAATTACCCGAACTTGAAAAGGATAATAAGGTGTTTTATAACGTTTAACATCAAATGATATATTTACAAAACAAAAAGATATTTACAAATGGAAATTAACCTGATACGTAAAAATAATAAATTTAATTTTGAAGCGCAGAACCCAAGCGGTCAAACTGTAGAACTGGATGCTAAGCCTGAAATTGGCGGAGAAGGTAAAGGTTTCAGACCGATGGAGATGTTGTTGGTGGGCCTTGGAGGTTGCAGTGGAATTGATGTAGTGAATGTGCTAACAAAACAAAAAGAGCCATTAAATGATGTTAAAATCAATATTAAGGCTACCCGTAAAGATGAAGAGGTGCCGCCAATATTTGATGTGATAAATATCCATTTTGATCTTTATGGAGCTTTAAATGTTCAGAAAGTAGAGAGGGCCCTTGCTTTAACTTTCGAAAAGTATTGCTCGGTATCTAATATTTTGGAGCGTTCGGCTACCCTTAATTTTACCTACGAAATTCACCAGTAACGGATTAACTCCCCGTCATCTCGACGATAGGAGAGATCTCTTGCATTAGTGTAACCAAGAGATCTCTTATATCGTCGAGATGACGCAGGTGCGAGAAAGGTTTATTGAAATGACGATTTTATTTTCTAGCTAATATAATCGCGATCTTCATCACTCAGTGCATTTTTATGATCGCCGGTTTTTAATGGCGTATCAACTCTATCATAGCTACTCACAGTAGTTTTCGGTCTACCGGCCATGTAGCCAAGTATAAATCCAACAAAAGTACATACTCCCACTACCAGAAGCTTAGAAATATCTTTCTTTACAAAAATGAAATTAAACTCTACGGCGTCTGTATTTATCATTAAAAAAATGGTAATGATGGCTGTGAATGCGATGATAAAAATGGTTTTGGTCTTCATGACTTAAAAGCTATAGTTTAAAATTAATTCTAATATAGGATTTTGGTTATATACTTTGTTCACAAAAACACACCTGGCACCTATATCCACTATCGGCTGATAACGCAGCACGTTCATACTACTACGCAATTCGAAACCAAAAGTTTTAGGCTCTGCTAAATTTGTTTCCACACCAATGTTTTCATAGTGACAAAATACACCGGCTCTAAGATTTCTGATGTAGGCAAGCGGACCAATTTCTGCATCAGGGAAAACAATAGGGAAGCGGTAGTTGAAAAGCAAGGTGTTTCGCAGGATGCTTTTTGCCTGTATGTTGCTATAGCCATAAACAGTGTTTATTTCCTGGTCATACAATCTGATGCCTGAGGTGTTTTGATAATTGAAGTTGGCAAGGAAAGAGTGGTTTTTTAGCAAACCAGGGAAATACAGAAATCCTTCGAAGGCAAATAACCTGCCTGGCAAGTTGTCGTCAAATGGCTGGTGCATGTAAGAAACTCTGAAAATCTGTGCCCATTTTGGAGCAATGTCTCTTGCTGCCTGAGCAGTGCTATGGTTAAATGTGAAATTATATTCCATAGGAAAAACCAGCTTGTCGATGAAATTTTTGGGTAGATTTTCCGGTTGGTATCGTTGAGTGTAACTGGTCAAGGCATTAAACGAAAAATTGTAAGTTTCATTTAGCGCGTTTAAGCTAATTGGAACCGAAGCCTGGAGTTGGATATTATTTTCTCTCCAATCGCCTCGCAGAACGCCTGATTTTGCGTTGTAGAAGGTTCTTCTGGGGCGGTTCCTGTAGGTTGCCTGTATGATCGGGTAAAAACTCTTTAGGATGAAACCGGTATTGTATTCAAATTTTTTGAGGTCGCGGTAGTAGTCTACTCCGGCAAAGAAGCTGAAAGTGCTTAGCAGGTTGTCGGAATTTAGTTGAAGTCCGCCGCGGTACTCATTTTCGATAACCGGAATTACACTGTGTACGTTGAACAGGTTTGTTAGCGCACGGTATGGTTTTGAAGTGTAAGTGCTGTCGGGGATGTGGTTAAAAACATTCGCTGTATTTTCTTGCTTTTGTGCCGCATCGCCAAAATAAACGAAATTGTTATCACCTGGAGATTTTGGTTGTAATGGCATTTCCGAAATTTCGTATCCGGTGAACGTGTAGTTGTTGAAAAGGACTGATGAGGTACTGTCGGTTTGTGTTGGATTAAAGGCGCCGTATTTAGAGGCGCTCAGGGCGCTTATCTTTTTTGAAATGGTATCTATGCTGTAAATGTTGTCGATTCCGTTGTAGTGGGCGTTAAAAGCTATTCCTCGGTTAATGTAGATCGGTCTGCTTATCTGCTGCTGGGTTTCTTTAATCAGTTGCTCCGTTTTTTCTTTCCCGTCGGTTACCCATAAGGCTTTCCCTTTTTCGCTAACGCTGATGTAAGTAATCAGATTTCCGGTTGAGTTGTAGGAAGGCATTTGGAGTATCAGATTTTCGGGATTTGGAATGGTGTTTAGAATTGCGCCGGTTTCTGCATCAAACTCTACCAGGTTGCACTTGTTGCTGAGATCAAATTTTACTGCGACTATTTTTTTTCCATCCGGGGAAATCGACGGAGCGAAGATCCGGCTTCTGGCAGTTAATTTTTTTTGTCGGCCGGTTTTCAGGTTATAGCTGCAAATTACGCTGTAACTACGCTGACGATATCTTGGGTCGTAGCGAATCTCATCCCAAACAATAATGTCGTTTGCGTAACTAAACCATGGCTCTTCCTGGTAACCGATACTTAGCACCTTCGTTTCTTTTTTTGTGCTGTCGATAATTGTGAAGTGTGCTGTCTCAGCTTTGCTTTGTTTAAGTGTCAGAATTCTGCCGTCTTTAATTTTTACAGGAAGCAGGTAGTTGGTTGCAAATTTGGCATCGCTGTTCAGCGTTGGGTAGTTTTCTGTTTCGGATTTTTCCGATTGAGTAGTCCACTCATTTTTTAAAATGTCGGTTGTTTGGTTGAACCATTTTTTTGTTCCCCTGTTGGTGAACTTTTTCAGACTGTTGGAAAATGGGTATAACCTGACCGGTCTTTTACGAATGTCGGTAAGCAGGCTGTCGAAAATATTTTTGCCGAATTCTTTTCTGATGTTCGATGCCATAAGGTAGCCGAGTTGGTAGTAGCCTGGAGTGATGTCTTTTTCTGATCCAAAGCTGGCTTTGCTGTAAGAGAATTTTTTGCCTTCGAGCAGGCTGGTTCGGTAAGGCATGATCCATGAAGGTTGTCTTCCGCGACCGGCATTTGTAAGTGCAGTTTCGATGGTCACTGCATCACCTTCAAAAAACCAAAGTGGTATGCTAACTCCGAACCAGGCAAAGTAAACATACTCGGGAAAAGGGTAGGCTTGTCCGCCTGTTAATTTGTCGTATTGAGCAACGTGTCTGAGCTCGTGAACGGCCAGATTATTCAGCCAGTCCTGACTGTCGAATTGCTGAGGAGGAGTGGTGTAGAATTCGGACTTTTTTGGTGCAAGTTGAACGAAGCCATTTGCGATCACTCCGCGGTTTTGAAGCACTACTGGAATGGTGGTTTTTTGCCTTCCAAGACTCGCTCCGACGTGGGGGTAAATGTAGCCCAGTGTATTGGCCATTCTTTGTGCTTCTTTTTCCAGTTCGTCCGGAAAGATGATCTTGAATCCAGACGCATTTATTTGTCGCCATTTTACACTAAGTGGGTTTTGGTCTCCGCCAAAAAGCTGAGCAAAAGCAGTATGTGAAATTATACTTAATGTTATTGTTATGATTGATTTGAATATCAGTAGTTTGTTTGTTTTATTTTGCGTCATTTTTCTGATTTACTAACAT
>NZ_LGEL01000093.1 GCF_001636695.1 Pedobacter panaciterrae | reverse complement strand
TTTTTTTTTTATGCAGAAGATGGCATTCGAGATTTCTTCCTGTTTCGTTGGCTCGTAGATGTGTATAAGAGACAGTCCTTAAACTGTTCTAATTTTTTTTTGTTTCTTTGTAATCGCATTTTTCAAGAAATAACATGGCTTGGTTTAAAAGAGAGAAAAAAGGTATTAGTACGCTTACTGAAGAAAAAAAAGAAGCGCCAGACGGTTTATGGAACAAGTGTCCAAATTGTAAAAAAGCATTACATACTGCCGATCAGATAGAAAATAAATATGTTTGCCAATATTGTGATTATCATTTAAGAATAGGATCTAAAGAATATTTCCAGGTGTTATTCGATGATAATAAGTTCACTGAGCTTTTCCCAAATTTAACATCCGGAGATCCCTTGAATTTTACAGACAGCAAACCTTACACTGAAAGATTGGTTGAGAGCATGACCAAAACTGGCTTAAAAGACGCCATTAGAGCTGGTCATGGCAAAATAGAAGGTGAAGACATAGTTATAGCTTGTATGGACTTCAATTTTATTGGTGGATCTATGGGTTCAGTAGTAGGCGAAAAAATTGCCCGTTCTATTGATTACTCAATGAAGCATAAAATTCCATTTTTAATGATCTCAAAATCTGGCGGTGCCCGGATGATGGAGGCTGCATTCTCGTTAATGCAAATGGCTAAAACTTCGGCTAAACTTGCATTGTTGAGTCAGGCTAAAATCCCTTACATATCATTACTTACAGACCCAACAACTGGTGGTGTAACTGCTTCTTATGCAATGCTTGGTGATATTAACATCGCTGAACCTGGTGCTTTGATCGGTTTTGCCGGTCCAAGAGTTATTAAAGAAACAATAAAGAAAGATCTTCCTAAGGGTTTCCAAACTGCAGAATTCGTTTTGGAACATGGTTTCCTTGATTTCATTGTAGATCGCAGAATGATGAAGGCTAAGCTAGCTGCTTTCCTTAAAATGATGAAGAACTAAAAAATATACTAAAGTAAAAAAAAGAGAGGGTGTATCATGATTTATGATACACCCTCTCTTTTTTTGTATGCTTATTTGTATGCTTATCATACTGCTTCGTCATTTCGACGATAGGAGAGATCTCTTGAATGGTATAACCAAGAGATCTCTCCTATCGTCGAGATGACGGAGAAAGGATGACGGCGTAAGATATTACAAATACTATTGTACTATTACAAATACTATTTGTACTATTTGCCTGTATCTGTTGAAAGTGAATAAGGGAAATCTGATTCTTTAGAACCTCTTTCTTTATTCGGGGTTTCAGACATATCAAAATCTAAGGTTGCGCCTTGTAATAAAGTAGAGTGGCTTAACCAGTTTTTAGAGTATGGCTTACCATTGTACTTCAATGCTTGTACGTATTTGTTCTCAGCATTGTTTTTTGGCGCATTGATAGTTATCGTTTTACCGTTCTCTAAATTAATCGTCACCTTTTTAAACAACGGAGCTCCCATAACATACTGATCCACAGCTGGAGTTACAGGATAAAATCCTAAAGCAGAGAATACATACCATGCAGATGTTTGTCCGTTATCTTCATCTCCGCAATATCCGTCAGGTGTAGCTTTATACATTCTGTCCATAGTTTCACGCACCCAATATTGAGTTTTCCATGGCGCACCGGCGTAGTTATATAAATAAATCATGTGCTGAATTGGTTGATTACCATGAGCATACTGACCCATGTTTGCAATTTGCATTTCACGAATCTCATGGATAACACCACCATAATAGCTATCGTCAAATATTGGAGGAAGCGTAAATACTGAGTCTAGTTTCTGAACAAATTTCTCTTTACCCCCCATTAACTTAGATAATCCATCAATATCCTGGAATACTGACCATGAATAATGCCAGCTATTTCCTTCAGTAAATGCATCACCCCATTTAAACGGATTAAACGGAGACTGGAATTTACCATCCTGATTTTTACCACGCATCAAACCTGAAGCTGGATCAAACAGATTCTTGTAGTTCATACTGCGTTTTTTATAGATATCTATTTCAGAAGCAGGTTTACCTAAGGCTTTACCTAACTGATAGATAGCAAAATCGTCGTAAGCATATTCTAAGGTTCTTGCTGCATTTTCATTGATTTTCACATCATAAGGTACATAACCCAATTCATTGTAGTATTTAACGCCACGACGACCAGTAGCTTCAGGACCTTCATTATTAGCGCCATGTTTTACAGCATCCCATAATGTATTGATATCGTAACCACGCATACCTTTAATATAGGCATCAGCAACTACGGAAGCAGAGTTATTTCCGATCATACAATCTGAATAGCTAGGGCTCGACCACTCAGGTAACCATCCGCCACCTTTATAATCATTCACTAAACCTTCCTGCATTTCTTTGTTTATCGACGGATACACAAGGTTAAGGAAAGGATATAATGCCCTGAATGTATCCCAGAAACCTGTACCTGCAAATCTATAACCTGGTGCTGTTTTACCAGTGTATGGGCTGTAATGGACTATTTTATTGGCCTTATCTACTTCATACATTTTATGAGGAAAGAATAAAGTGCGGTATAAACTTGAGTAAAATGTACGAACCTGATCTATAGTTCCACCTTCAACTGAGATTTTGCCAAGTGTTTTATTCCACACTGCTTTTCCTTTTTGTTTAGTTGTTTCGAAGCTATCGTTTGATAATTCTCTTGTCAGGTTAATATCTGCCTGCTCAAAGCTGATGAATGAAGAAGCAACTTTCATATTTACCTGCTCTCCTTTTTCAGTTTTAAAGCCTATGATAGCACCTGAGTGATCACTTTGCAGTTCCAATGTATCCTTTGCAAGGTTTTTACCTCTCCATGCGTTTGCAGAAGTAAATGGTTTATCAAAGTAAATAACAAAGTAGTTTTTAAAATTCTCAAGCTTTCCGCGGCTGTATCTTGTACTGTAACCGATTACTTTACGTTCGCCCGGAATTATTTTAATGTATGAACCTTTATCAAAAGCATCAATAACTACATAAGAATCATTTGTTTTCGGGAAGGTAAAACGGAACTGAGCAGCCCTCTCTGTTGGGGTGATTTCAGTTGTCACATCGGCATCAGCCAAATAAACACTGTAATAGTAAGGTTTCGCAATTTCAGATTTATGAGAGAACCAACTTGCTCTATCATCCTGATTAAATCTCATTTTGCCCGTAACAGGCATTACTGAGAACTGACCATAATCATTCATCCATGGAGATGGCTGATGAGTTTGTTTGAATCCTCTTATCTTATCAGCGTCGTAGGTATAAGCCCATCCGTCGCCCATTTTACCAGTTTGTGGAGTCCAAAAGTTCATCCCCCATGGCAAAGCTATGGTTGGATAAGTATTTCCATTAGACAAATCTGGTTTACTTGCTGTACCCATTAGTGGATTAATCCATTCAACTGGATCAGTTACTTTCCCCACTGTCTGTGCAAACAGCGCAGAGGATGCCAGAACTAATGAGGCGGTTAAAAATTGTTTAATCATGTTTAAAAAATATCAAGTGTGGTTATAATGCTGGATTTTGCGAATATGCCTGCCACAGGCCATCTAATGACTTGCCTGTTTCCTTTTGCCATATTTCGTTTGTATAGGTATGATCGCGTAAACTTGAATCAAGTTTTTTAACAATTCCTTTATTGTCGTGGTTTTCTAACCATGCAAGGAATCTCGCTGTAATTCTATAGCTGTTTTTGTAAGATTGTGTGCTTTTAAATTCTGGAAGTGTCCATCCTGCTCCCGGATTATCAACGCCAAACTTATAGCGTACATAATCTGCAATGCCTTCTGTAAGCCATCCCGGACCTTTACTATGTCCATAATTTTGAACAATATGCATTACCTCGTGGGTTACAACATCTACATCTCCAGGGAATTTTTTGAAATATGCCGCGCTATAAACTATTTTACCTCCTCCGGTTGCAGCAACTCCTTTATAAGCTGTATCTATTTCAAAAGAAACTTCCTTATCAGTATTTTTATTATACTCCTGGCTAAGCAATGGGTAAACTTCAAAGAAAGTTTCGATCATTTTCTTTTTTAATGCCGGATCAAATGTTGGATCCTGATTGGTAAAGTTCAGCGTAAGGCCATCTCTTTTGATGGTTTCCTTTTCCTGAGCTTTTAAATGATAACTAAAGATCATTGTTAAAGCGGCAGACAATAATAGAGTAGTGGTTCGTTTCATATTAAACTTAAAAATTTAAACGATTTAGCACACAAATAAACATAATAAAATGAAGATTCCCTAGTTGATAATGGTAACAAAGTAATAATAAAAGATCAGAGTTACGAAAAAAAGCCATCTTTTGAGGATGGCTTTTAATAATTTATGTTGAATGCAGTCTATGCAGTTACATTCTGACTCACAATTTGTTTTACTTTTTCGACTACAAAATCAAGTTCTTCTTTTGTATTGTATTTGCTAAACGAGAATCTTACCGATGGACGGTTTGGATCAGCAGCTATACCGGTAAGCACGTGCGATCCAATATTAGAACCTGAGGAACAAGCACTTCCACCAGAAGCAGATATACCATTAATATCCAGGTTAAACAAAAGCATATCTGCCATATCCATAGCCGGAAAAGAAACGTTTAAAACAGTATACAAGCTTTTTTCAGGTGCTGTCTCTCCATTAAAAAACAGATCAGGCACCTCATTACTTAGCCTATCCATCAAATACGTTTTTAATTCCTGTATATGATGCTGATGCGCTTCCATTTCTCCGTAAGCTATTTGCAAAGCTTTTGCTAAGCCAACAATACCATATACATTTTCAGTTCCACCACGCATGTTACGTTCCTGGGCACCTCCAAAGATCATCGGACTGATTTTTACAGAATGATTAACATATAAGAAACCAACACCCTTTGGACCATGTAATTTATGGGCAGCACATACAATGAAATGCGCTTTAAGCTTTCTTACATCGTGCACATAATGTCCCATAGTTTGTACGGTATCGCAATGATAAATGGCATTGTATTGTTCACAGATATCTCCTACCCTTTCTATATCAGTTAATGTACCTAATTCATTATTTGCATGCATTAGAGACACAAAAGAACGCTCATTATTTTTAAGCAACTCTTCCAGATGGTCATAATCGACATTGCCTTTTGCATCTACATTAACAAAGCTCAACTTATCAATTACACCTTGTTGCAAAAGCATATTAAGCGTATGCTCTACCGCATGGTGTTCAATCTTAGAAGTAATTGCATGCTTTATATTAAAGGCGGCAATACCGCAACGAATAGCCGTATTATCAGCCTCAGTACCTCCTGAAGTAAAGAAAATCTCTGCAGGTGTCGCATTTAAAAGTCCGGAAACGGTTTTCCTTGCCTTTTCAATTAATGTACGCACCTCACGTCCCTGAGCATGTATGGATGATGGATTACCATAATAAGAATTCATCACCTTAACCATTTCCTCTATCACTACTGCATCCAGGGGTGTGGTTGCAGCATTATCTAAATAAATTCTTTCCATTTTTTTTACTAACTCAGTTTTAATATTTCTTTGATGTCGGAGATAATTTTTGTAGCTAAACCTTCAGCTACAGTTTCAGATCCGGCTTCACTATAGATACGGATAATTGGTTCTGTATTTGATCTGCGCAGATGTACCCATTCCTTGTCAAACTCAATTTTTAAGCCATCAATGGTGCTATTTGGCTGGTCTTTATATTTCTCCTGAACTTTAACCAATAAAGCATCTATGTCCATTTCCGGAGTTAATGTTATTTTATTTTTAGAAATGTAATACTCAGGGTAGCTCTTGCGTAAAAGAGAAATTGACTTACCAAACTTAGCTAAATGAGTTAAAAATAACGCTATTCCAACTAAAGCGTCACGTCCGTAATGAAGTTCAGGATAGATAATTCCTCCATTACCCTCTCCGCCAATAACTGCGTTTGTCTCTTTCATTTTATTAACCACATTAACTTCACCCACAGCGGATGCATTATATGTTCCGCCAGCGCCTTCAGTTACATCTCTAAGTGCTCTTGTTGAAGATAAGTTAGATACTGAATTACCTGGTGTGTTTTTAAGGATATAATCTGCAACAGCTACCAAAGTGTATTCTTCGCCAAACATAGATCCATCTTCGCAAACAAAACATAAACGGTCTACATCAGGATCAACAACAATACCCAGGTCAGCATTTTTGCTTTGCACAACTTTGGCTATTTCAGTTAAGTTTTCAGGAAGCGGCTCAGGGTTATGCGGAAAATGGCCATCAGGCTCACAATACAACTCGTAAACCGTTTCAACTCCTAAAGCTTTTAATAAAGCTGGTACAAATATACCTCCGGTTGAATTAACACAATCAATTGCAATTTTAAAGTTGGCAGCTTTAATAGCTTCAACATCAACTAATGGAAGATCAAGTATAACATCGATGTGCTTTTGCAAATAAGTATCATTACTTATCACGTTACCTAAATCATCAACATCGGCAAATGCAAATTCAGACTTCTCTGCAATATCCAGAACATCCTTTCCATCTGCATCACTAATAAATTCGCCTTTCTCGTTAAGGAGTTTCAACGCATTCCACTGTTTTGGATTGTGGCTGGCTGTTAAGATTATCCCGCCACCGGCATTCTCCATTGGAACAGCAATCTCAACAGTTGGAGTGGTAGATAAACCAAGGTCAATTACCTCGATACCCAAACCTTGCAGGGTACCAATAACCAGGTTATTAACCATTTCACCAGATATCCTGGCATCACGGCCTAAGACAATTCTTTTGTTATTTGTTTTGCTGATTACCCATGAACCATAGGCTGCAGTGAACTTTACAATATCGATTGGGGTTAAACCATTACCGGCAATGCCACCGATAGTGCCCCTTATTCCAGAGATAGATTTTATTAGTGTCAATTTGTTGATTTATTTTTTTCCAAAAATAACAAAAAATAGGCAAAGCAGGTTAACCCTGCAACATGCGTTCGTAAAAAAAATCCTGGTGGAGCAAGTGATAAAATTGTTTTATGAGAACAATTTTATCTAAGTTTGTTTTTTTTCTAAAACATCAAAATACTGGCTCTATGCAGCGAAAATGGTTTCAATATTGGTTTAACTCTCCTTTCTATCACATATTGTATAGTCAGCGTAATGATGCCGAAGCTGAGTTTTTAATTGATAACCTTTCTGCTTACCTTAAACCAGCTGCAAATTCCAGAATTTTAGATATTGCATGCGGAAGAGGAAGACATTCAATTTACCTGAATAAAAAAGGATATGATGTAACCGGAATAGACTTATCAGAACAAAGCATTAAATATGCTCAGCAATTTGAGCAAAAAAACCTTCATTTCTTTGTGCATGATATGCGCAAGCTATCTTTTATCAACTATTTTGATATAGCAATGAACCTTTTTACCAGTTTCGGTTATTTCGAAACTGAAAAAGATCATGTCAATGCTATAAAGGCTTTCAGAAAAAGCTTAAAAGATGACGGAACGTTGGTTATCGATTATTTTAACACCCAAAAGATCCTTAAAAACCTTACTCAACAGGAGATAAAAACGGTAGAAGGTATTGAATTTCACCTGCATAAATTTGTAGCTGATGGCAAAATTATAAAGCATATTAATTTTGAGCACAGAGGCAAACCTTACGCGTTTGAGGAACGTGTGCAGGCTTTTACTCTCGAAGATTTTGAACGTATGTTTGAAAAAAGCGGATTAAAGATCACAGCCACCTTTGGCAGCTATGGCCTGGATCCATTTGATGAAACCAAATCTGACAGGTTGATACTAATTTGCAAAAAAGCATGATAGAAAGTTTACAACAATTTGATGTAGAACTTTTTCTTAAGATTCATAGAGGTATGGCTAATCCATTTTTTGATTGGCTGCTCCCTTTAATGCGCAATCGCTTTTTTTGGGCCCCACTGTATTTGTTCATTATTGTTTTCTCATTTATTGAGTACAAAAAGAAGGGCTGGTATATTATTGGAATGTTACTTGTCACCTTCGCCATTGGTGATTTAGTTTCGTCAAGGATTATTAAACCAGCAGTAGCCAGAATAAGACCATGTAATGAAATAACACTGGTTAATGACATCATACACCGTGTGCCTTGTGGGAGCGGCTACAGCTTTCCCTCTGCACATGCTACAAATCATTTTGCAATAGCCGTATTTCTTATCTTTGTGTTTTACGACAGATGGAAACCAATATTACCAATTGGGCTCTTCTGGGCCTTTATTATTTCGTTTTCTCAGATTTATGTAGGTGTCCACTATCCTATTGATACTATGGCAGGCGCAATACTTGGTACGCTTATAGGCTTATTAACATCAAAAATTTATAAAAAACTACAACCACAGTTATAATGGAAATCTGGAAGGTATTAATTCTATTTCTTAGTGCATTTTTGGGAGGCTCTGCTATTTTTCTAGTAAAAAGTGACAAATCTCAGCTGTTAAAACTAATTCTCTCTTTTAGTGGTGCCTATTTATTTGCGATAACTGTTTTACATTTAATTCCAGACGCCTATAGTGGTTCTGATCCTCAGGAAATTGGAATTTTTATTCTGATAGGTTTCTTATTACAGATATTTCTAGAACAGTTCTCTGAAGGAGTGGAGCATGGCCATATCCATAAACACCATGAAACACAAGTATTTCCATACGGAATTATGATTAGTCTTTGCCTCCACGCATTCCTTGAGGGAATGCCTTTGGCAAAAGATCAGCACAATGCTTTAATATTTGGAATTTCTCTTCATCATATTCCTGCAGCTTTTGCATTAGCCAGTATTTTAATGCAGAATCAATTCAAAAAGAGTAATATCATTATTTACATTGGAATCTTCGCTGTAATGGCTCCTTTAGGATTTTATGTAAGCTATGGCCTTAGCAATGGAACAATTGGTGGTATTGAGAATTATTTCAATAGGATTATGGGGATTGTAATCGGTATATTTTTACACATTTCTACTACAATATTATTTGAGTCGAGCATAGACCATAAAGTATCAAAACGTAAGATGATTGCCGTATTATCTGGAATAGGTATTGCGCTTATCGGTTATTTTAGTTCTGGTCATTCACATTAAAGCATTGTTAACCTCTCATTTTATCAAGCAAAGTATTTAGTGTAATGGCTTCCTGTTCCGTTAAATTTGATGAAATAAGAACGGAAAGACTAACTTCCTGATCCATCAGTTCCAGCAATTCTAAACCTTTTTTACTAATTCTAATATCTACAGCACGCTTATCTATCGCATTTGATTCTTTTATTACAAGGCCCTTCTGCACCAGCCTATCTACTATTCTTGAGGCATCACTCATTTTATCAAGCATTCTTGATTTCAGCAGATTTATAGTAGATGGATTAGGATTTTGTCCACGCAAAATTCTTAAAATATTAAATTGTTGAGTGGTTATCTCAAATGGTAATATAGTTTGTTTTAAGTTCTCAGTACACCAATTGCTGGTATGCCACACATTTACAATAGCCTGGTGATGAATACTCTCAAATCGCGTGGTAAGCGTTTCTTTCTGCAACTGCATCTTTTCGTTCTTTATTTGTTTGGCGTTGTAGGTTTTACTTTTTGTTTTCCAAATCCCCACGGACAATGTTTGCACTTATTTTTACAACAATAACCACGTTTTAAGTGATAGGCTTCTGTAAAAACCATAAATCCATTTTCATTGAAATAGTAATCTACTCCTTCTTTCATCAGTTAAGCAATTTCACTACCAAACTTTTTTCGAAATGTTTCTTTAAATGCTGACCATTGCCATGATTTGTCCAAACTTGTTTTGGCCTTACCTTTTCTATGGTTAAAATTATATCATTCCAATCAGCATGATCAGATATGTACAGCTGAATTTCATGATTGCTTTGAAGGTGTTTCCAGCCTGTTGCAAATATCCTTATCACGTTTATGGCCTTAAAATAGCTTTTAAAAACCATTGGCGGAACCATATACACCATATTTGTATGGTTGTTCTTCATTACCTTACGATCATAGATTTCATACTTACCAACATCCACTCCCATTTGTTCGTATATTTTCACAAAAGGCAGCATACTATGATGAACAAGTATCCTTTTTTCTGTACAGTAATCATTCATCAAACTGATCAGGCGCTGGCATTTACCGAGTGCGTATGCACCCAGCATAATATTACTTTTAGTTGAATTCAGGTTAAGTATTTCTTCCTCAGCAATTGGATGCTTTGTTTCAGGATCGGCAAATGTAGTTTCAGTTATCAATACATCAGCTTCAACAAACTCTACAGGTTCACAGGTTTTATCAGGCTGGAGCTTATAATCTCCCGTATAGAGATACTTTACACCTTCATACTCCATAAGCACCATTGCAGAGCCTAAAATATGCCCGGCTGGAACAAAGCTTATCTTTACACCATTCAAATTAAAGGTTTGGTGATAATCCATAATATGAAACTCCCCGCCTGCAAACTTCTTATAGCGATGAAGCATAAATAAGGATGTTGCTTTTGTACAATACACATTATGGTTACCTCCAACAGCATGATCACCGTGAGCATGCGAGATAACGGCATTTTTAACTGCCTCTTTCGGATCCAGATAAAAATTACCATACCTGCAAAACAGACCGGTCTTATCGATCTCTATAAAATCTTCTAATATCATTAAGGTTTGGCATTGAGAAACAGTTGATGGAGATCCATTACCTGATTAATAAGGGAATCTGTTTCGTTATTGTTGATCAGGTAATCAGCCATCTGTTTTTTCTTTTCATCAGTAAACTGCTTATCCATTCTGGCCTTAACCTGATCGGCAGTTACTCCATCGCGTTTCATTACGCGGTTTAATTTAAGTTCTAATGGTGCTGTTACCAGAATGTTCTTATCGCACATTTTGTATGAACTGCTTTCAAACAATAAAGCTGCTTCTTTAAGTATATATGGAATCTCTTCAGGCAACTGGAGAACCCAGTTATCGAATCCTCTAAAAACTGCAGGATGAACTAATGCATTTAACTTTGCCAGCTCTTCCTTATTGTTAAATACAATATCAGCAATGTGTTTATTATTCAATATTCCTCCCGGAAGATAACTTTCCTCACCAAAAGCATCTTTAACACCCTGGATCAGAATGGCATCACTTATCATAATTTCTTTAGCAACAGTATCGGCATAGAACACAGGAATGCCCAGTGTCTCAAAAATTCTGCAAATAGTAGTTTTTCCGCTACCAATTCCTCCTGTAATCCCTACTTTTAGCATTATTTCTCTATTATAAAATCGATCTTGTCCGGAACAATATTCACCACTTTACAATAATCCGGAAATCGGGTTATTTTAACTCTTAACTGGTTATGATTAAGATTTCTCCATTCATCCAGATCTACAACGGCATCTATAAAGTTCTCGTTAATCTGCTGATACTTAGACAAAGCTACTAAGAAAGTGATTCTAACCTTTTTTGGATATAGCTTAATACTGTAATATTCTTTATTATTTATAATTCTAAGTGGCAGATCAATTGTTTTTTCCGTGAATTCATCAATAGGTACTTTAACCTCGGCACTGGTAGGAAAAATGCTTACATTCTTTAATTTATTCTGCGTCATTGCTATCCTTGCAACAGTCGTATTTTGAGCATCTTTAAGCTTCAAAGAATCAGTTGGCCAATCTTTAATTTTTTTAATTTCTTCTTCAGGCCCGGATAAGGTGACATACTTAGGTATAATTTCTATATCTTCTGAAATACCGTATTGTCGCTCAAAACTAAAATCAGATACCAGTTTAACCGGTACTCTTTTAACAGTTCTTTCTGAAAAGTCAAAATAAAGAGTATCAGGTTTTACAGAAATTATCTTTTGTGAGGTCTCTAACTGTCTATTTACATTAAACAATTGCTCAGAAAAGAGAATAAAATTACGATTATTTAATTTTTCAAGATTGATAGCTATTGATTGAGGTTTAACTCTTAAACGTGCAAATAACAATTGCCAGCCTGTTCCTTCTACCTGTAAATCAACAGTATCTGACTGAAGTGCATGAAAAGCACGCTTTTGAGGGAAATTCTTATAAACTAATACTGTTTTAGCTGTATAAACATACTTATTATTTAACGCCATTAACAACCATGCTCCAATTGCCAATAATAAACAGGTAATTAAAACCAGGAAGCGTTTGCGTTCTATTTTTGTAAGCTTTATAAACGGCATAATTGTAAAGTAAACAAACTTAGATAAAAATAAAACAAAAAAGCCGCTTCCGGATAAGAAGCGGCTTCAAAAACATTATTTAAGTTACGCCTTTGGTGCTTCTACCGCTTTTGGAGCCGCAGCTTTTGTTGCATCCAAAGAGATTGCAGTTTTATCAAAACGGATCTTGGTACCACCCTCAACTTCGATAAGGAAAGTAGTATCATTCATGTCTACAATTCTGCCGTGTATGCCTGCAGTAGTAACTATTTTATCTCCTTTTTTCAAATCTTCAACCAATTTCTTATGGTCTTTGGCTTTTTTTACCTGAGGTCTGATCATGAAAAAATAAAATACTACCATGATTAACACCATTGGTACTAAAGTACTTAACATGCTGCTACCACCTGCTGCCTGTAATATTATTGTTGATATCATACTATTGTTTTATAAATTTATTATTCTTTTATCTCTCCTGTTAAGTGTAGTTCAATTGCGCTATTGAGTGCATTTGATCTAACTGAAACTGTTTTATCCTGTCTGCCGGTTTTGCCTGCGCTATTAAATACTACATTAAGTTCTCCCGCTTGTCCAGGTTTAATAGGCTCTTTTGGTATTTCCGGAACTGTACAGCCACAGGTTGCAATAGCGTCTGTAATTATCAACGGCATTTTACCGGTATTTATGAATTTAAAGCTATAAGAAACTTTCTCGCCCTTTTCTATTTTACCAAAGTAATAATTAGTGTTTTCAAATGTTAATACCGGACCATCTGTATGACGAATTGCTTCGGCTTTAACAGAATCAGCGTTTGCAGCTATTGCAGAAGTATCAGCACCAGCTATTGCATCAACGTTTTTGTCGGTTTTAGATTGGCATGATGCTAATGTTAAAGCAACTGCTGCCAGCAACAGAATTTTCTTCATAAATTTTTATTCTTCTATAAGTCCGCGACCAATTTTCTTAATACTGTTTGTTCTTTTAAGGTCGCCCATAATTTTATCCAAGATACCGTTAATAAATGAATTACTTTTCGGCGTACTGTAATCTTTTGATAAGTCCAGATATTCATTTATGGTTACCTTAACTGGAATTGAAGGAAAATTCAAGAGCTCACAAATTGCCATTTTCATCAATATTGTATCCATTAGTGCAATACGTTCTGACTCCCAGTTTTTTGTCCTTTCTGCTATAAGCGCCTGATAGTCTTTATCATTTCTAAGGGTATAGATAAATAAATCTTCAACAAATTTACTATCCTCGTCCCAATCC
>NZ_LGEL01000092.1 GCF_001636695.1 Pedobacter panaciterrae | reverse complement strand
AGATGTGTATAAGAGACAGATTTAATGCCTCATATTTTTACAGACCAAATAACAAAACTGCTATTGATGTAATTAATCCTTTTGCTGTAAATGGTTTCCAGCTTAGTGTTAACTTAAATCTTGGAAACTTTCTTCAAAAACCTTACGCTGGAAAAAAAGCTAAGGCAGATTATAAAATTGCACAATTACAAGCAGAAGACTTCAGATTAACACTTGCTACTGAGGTAAAGAAAAGATATTATGCGTACATTCAACAAATTAACCAATTGAAAATTTATACCCAAAGTGTACAGGATAATCAGAATGTTGCTGACAATTTAAAGAACAAGTTTGAAAAAGGAGAGGTAGCTTTAGATACCTATAACCAATCGAGAATAAACCTGACAATTGCCAGTACCTCTAAAATTCAAACTGAAGTTAACTTGTTAAGTGCAAAAGATGCATTGGAAGAGATAATTGGAATGAAATTATCAGAGGTTAAATAAAAAATATAATTTAACAGTTATAAATGGACATTAAAGGATTTTTACGACTTCTTGGTAAGTACAAATGGGTATTGATATTGGTACCTTTGTTAACAGGAGTAATCACTTATTTCCTGGTTAAGAACCTACCCAGACAATACGGCTCTGAAGCACAGATTGCTACCGGTTTGATAGACCAGTCTAAGCAGGTTGTGGTTACTTCTAATCAGAACACCGACATCTTTAAGATCAACCAGCAGTTTTCGAACATTATAGAGCGGATGAAAATGAGAAGGATCATGAGTATCCTTTCTTATCATCTGATCCTCCATGATCTTGAAGATCCGAAAGCTTCTTTCAGACCTTACAGCAAACAGGTTTCTGCATTGGGACAGGCGGGTATTGACGAAGTGATCAGGCTTTACAAAGAAAGACTGTTGAACAAACAGGTGATAACAATCGATGACAATGCCGGTAAATTTCCGTTGTACGACATCATTAGCTCTATGGGTTATGATAATGAGACCATTACCAATAACTTAAAGATCTACCGTCCTGATAACAGTGATTTTGTGAACGTATATTATGTTTCTGAAAGTCCTTTGTTATCCACATTTGTGGTAAACACCCTGTCTTCTGAATTCATTAACAACTATGGACAGGATGTTAACATGAACCAGAACAACTCTATAGAACTCTTAGATTCTTTGATGAAGAAAAAAGAGGCTGCGATGAATGAGAAAAACGCAGCGTTGAAAGACTTTAAGATGAAGAATGGGGTGCTGAACCTGGACAAACAGTCGGAGATGGTTTATTCTCAGATCTCACAGAATGAAGAACGTAAAGCCCAGGCGATAAGAGATATTCAGGCCAACCAAAGGGCAATAGCTGATATTGATGCTACGCTGAAAGGCGGGATAGACAATATCAGTTCAGGGAATTCTACAGCAGACAACAGAACGATCATTAACCTTAAGAACCAGTTGAAAGTAGCCAACAGTGCTTATATTGATGGTAACTTTAAAGCTGCAGATAAAAACAAGATTGATTCGCTGACCCGGTTAATAGACCGTGTAAGTTCGAAGATCTCGGACGAGAATGTGACCAATCCACAAGCTTCCAGACAAGGGCTTATTGAAAAGAAATTATCTCTTGAGACCACCATTAGCCAGGCAAAAGGCAGTTTGAAATCGATTGACAATGAGCTTTCGGTTTTAAAGGCGAAATACAATACGATGGTTCCTTTTGATGCAGGGATCCAGAATTATGAGCGTGATGCAGAGCTGGCTACCAAAGATTATATGAACTCTCTGGATACGTATAACCAAAACAGGACCGGACAGAATGTAGCCTTGAAGCTTCAGCTGGCACAGTTGGGCTTACCAGGATTACCGCTTCCATCAAAAGGGATATTATATATTGCACTATCTTATATAGCGAGTTTGTTTTTATGCTTTACCTGGGTGCTGACGATGTTCCTTTTGGACCGAAGCATCAGAGATTCAAAACAACTTGCCCAGGCTACCAAATCGGTTGTTTTAGGTTCAGTTCCTTACCTTTCCTATCCGGATATCAACATCAGGGAGTTGTGGAAGAGCAAAGAGAATGACCCTGAGTTTTTGTCCTTTAAGAATCTGCTGCGTTCATTACGCTTTGAGATTTCAGATGCACTGAAAAAGAACAATGCCAAGATCGTTGGTATTACCAGTCTGGACAGCAATGAAGGTAAATCCTTTTTGTCCGGTAGTTTGGCTTATGCCTTTGCGATGATGGGAGAGAAAGTACTATTAATAGGCGGGGAGACCAAAAAGGTGATGTCGGATTCAAAAGAATTAGCTTTAAGTCAGGATTTTGAATCGTTTTTAGTGAAACGTGAGATCCAGACCGAAGACCTGATTACGATTCTGAATAAGAATGATGCAAATTCATCCTTACTGGAGACTCAAAGTACCACAAGTTTAAAGAAAGGATTTGAAGTTTTAAAAGAAGAGTTTGATGTGATCATTATAGATGTAAACGGACTTAAAGACCTGAACAAAGCGAAAGAATGGTTGCTTTTTACAGAGTTGAATGTTGCGGTTTTTGAATCTGGGCGATCTATATCAGAGCCTCAGAAAGAGCTTTTAAACTACATTAAGGGGCAGCCTGGTTTTATTGGTTGGGTTCTTAACAAAGTGAAATAATTAAATAGGCTATGTACCAGTTTTTATCCTCATTGTCACAAACACAGCGCACTATAATCCTGGCGGTTTTAGGGATAATAGTCTCTGTGGGGGTTAGTATACTGACGTATCTGAACCCGATGGGAGCAATACTTGTGATTTTAGCCGCACTTTTTATTATTTTTCTGATCTTTCTTTTTAAGGAGCCTTCTATAGGTCTTTTTGCGCTGGTTGCGTACTGTTTTTTATTTGGTATCCTATCACGTGAGATAGGAGGAATAGCTTATGGAATAGGAATAGAGGGACTCCTGTTGCTTACCTGGATAGCCGCGCTTACTCAATATAAGCGGTATGACTGGAAGCGTTTGAATAACCCGCTTACTAAACTGATGCTGATGTGGTTTATCATCAGTGTGATTGAAATTATTAATCCGGCAGGTGCCAGTGTGATAGGCTGGTTACAGGAAATAAGAAGTACGGCATTGTTCCCGGTGCTGTTTACACCTTTGGTATTTCTATTGTTTGATTCTGAAAAGAAACTAAATTGGGTGCTGATACTTTTAATTGCATTGTCATTAATGGCAACCATGAACGGTATTAAACAGCAGCATATAGGATTATCATCCGGTGAGCAGAGATTTTTAGATGAGGTTGGTGCTGTTACACACTTGTTATGGGGCAAATTAAGGGTATTCTCTTTTTATGGTGACTCCGGGCAGTTTGGCGTTTCGCAGGCATCATTTGTAATGATTACGATTGTTTTGGCAATCGCCCCGTTTAAATGGTGGAAAAGAGGTCTTGCTTTGATTGCCGCCGGATTATCCTTTTATGGCATGCTGATCTCGGGAACCAGAGGTGCTTTTTTTGCATTGGTGGTAGGGGCGCTATGTGTTTTCTTTCTGACAAAGAACATCAGGGTAATTATTCTTGGAGTTATAGTTGCCACTTTATTTTTTGGATTTTTAAAGTTTACCACCGTAGGTAATGGCAATTACGGCATATATAGATTAAGGAGCGCATTAAACTTTAAAGAGGCCTCATTGAATGTTAGGTTTAACAACCAAAAGGTGCTTAGAGAACGCTTACAAAGTTTGCCTTTTGGGGGTGGTTTGGGTGTAATAGGCACCTGGGGTAAACTTTATAATAAAGATAAATTTTTATCGACCATTGAGCCTGATAGCTACTGGGTTAAAGTTTGGGCGATGTATGGTATTGTTGGATTAACCATATGGTTTTCGATGATGATGTATATCCTGGGGAAATGTTGCGGAATAATCTGGAAGATAAGAAGTGTGGGGTTAAGGTATAAGTGCATTGCATTGCTTTCGGCAACGACAGGTATTTTTTTATGTAGTTATGGTAATGAGGTAATTAATTCAATGCCATCAGCTATTGTGGCTGCTTTATCATTCGCACTTATTTTTCAGAGTGTGTATTTTGATAAAAAAGCACCTTCACCATTACCAAATAATGATAACCCACCAGTTAAGGGTAATGAACCAATTAATAATGATGTTAAAATAATTTACAGCTAATGCCATTTGAAATTTTTGTTATTCCGGGTGTAATATGCTTTGTGATTGCCTTTTTTTTAGAGATTAGGAAGAAGGATTAGTAGAATTTAATATTTATGTCGATAGTTAATAAAATCAAATCAAATCCCAGGCTAAAGAAGCTGTTGCATAAGATGTTAATACCTGAAAATGATCATAAACCTCGTTTGTGGGTGAGACTTTTTGTGAATCCTTTTATACATAAAAAAGGATCAGGCAGTATTATCCGACGCAGAAATAGAATGGATGTTTTTCCATTTAATGAATTCAGTTTGGGGGAAAAATCTATCATTGAAGATTTTGTGACTATCAATAACGGGGTGGGTAATGTGTTAATAGGAAATAACTCTATAATAGGTATTGGCAGTGTAGTGATTGGTCCTGTAGAAATTGGAAATAATGTAATGCTGGCGCAAAATATTGTTGTTTCAGGATTGAATCATGGTTATGAAGATATTCATGTACCACCAAGTAAGCAGAAGGAGATCAGAAAGAAAATTACAATTTATGATGATGTCTGGATTGGTGCAAACAGTGTAATTACTGCTGGCGTAACTATAGGGAAACATGCTATTATAGGAGCAGGCAGTATAGTGACCAAGGATATACCAGATTATTGTGTAGCAGTAGGTAACCCGGCCAGAATAATAAAGAAGTATTCTGAAGATACTAAATCTTGGATTTCTGTTTAGTTTTCTAAATAGGAGCAAGTAATTAATTAGAGATGATCAATAGAAATGTAATTATTATTGGACAACAACCCTGGGATACTGAAATTGGCAGTAATTGCAAAAATATTGCGCTCGAACTTTCAAAAAATAATACTGTATTATATGTGAATTCCCCTCTCGATAGGATTACCCGATATAAAAATCACAACAATTTAAAAGTAAAAAAGCGTTTAAGGGTAATTGAAGGAAAGGAGAAAGGGTTGGTATTGATCAAGGAAAACCTATGGAACCTGTATCCGGATTGCATGGTTGAGTCTATAAACTGGATTGCAAATCCGTCTATATTTAATTATTTGAATAAAAGGAATAATATAAAATTCTCTAATTCAATTAAAAAAGCTTTAGAAGAACTTGGTTTTAAAGATTTTCTATTGTTTAATGATAATGAGTTATTTAAGGGATTTTATTTAAAAGAGTTACTTGTTCCATCGCTGAGCATCTACTATTCCCGTGATTATATTTTAGCAGTTGATTATTGGAGAAAACATGGTAAAAGGCTGGAACCTTTAATTATGGCTCAGAATGACCTGTGTTTAGCCAATTCCCTATACCTAACTGATTACTGCAAAGCTTATAATGATAATTCTTATTATGTTGGGCAGGGTTGTGATATTGAGATGTTCAAGGAGGCAAACGTAAACGATAAGCCTAAAGAACTCAGAAATATAAAAACACCAATTGTTGGTTATGTAGGTGCTTTAAATAGTATCAGGCTGGATATACCCTTGATACATTATATTGCAAATGAGCGGAAGGATTTGACTTTTGTATTGGTTGGTCCTGAAGATGATGATTTTGCTGCCAGCAATTTGCACCATTTGGATAATGTGGTTTTTACAGGGATAAAGAAACCTGAAGAGCTTCCATTGTACGTCAGTTTTTTTGATGTATGTATTAATCCTCAGTTGGTTAATATGGTAACGATTGGTAATTACCCCAGAAAGGTGGATGAGTATTTGGCCATGGGTAAGCCAATAGTGGCAACTCAAACAAGAGCAATGGAGATTTTCTCTTCGTACGTATACCTGGCAGATGATAAAGAAAATTTTGCCTTGCTTATACAAAAGGCACTTGAGGAAAATACTGAAGAATTGCAGGTAGGAAGAAGAGCTTTTGCTGCAAGCCACAGTTGGGAAAATTGCACCAATGAAATTTATAAAGCTATTTTTAAATCATTAAAAACGAAAGAATCTTAATGGATATAATTTATACTCTATTTATTATTGTACAAGTTTTGATCGGGGTACATTTATTTACTCCACTGATCTTGTGTTTTTTCAGGCTCTTTAACAAGAAAAATATAACTGGCGGAGCTGTTGAGTCTAACTTTGATTATGCAGTTATCGTTACTGCATATCAGCAAACGAGTTTAATTCCAATGGTAGTAGATTCTATTTTGAAATCAAACTACAGCAATTACATTGTTTATGTTGTGGCAGATAACTGCGATACGAGCGAATTAAATTTTACAGATAAAAATATTGTTGTTTTGAAACCTGAAGAAGTATTGGCTAGCAATACCAAATCACATTTTTATGCGATAAACAGGTTTCAAAGGGAACATGAAATCATAACCATAATTGACAGTGATAATTTAGTTCATCCTGAATATTTTACGGAACTAAACAGATTTTTTGCACAGGGTTATACCTCTGTTCAAGGTGTTAGGGCTGCTAAAAATTTAAATACACCTTATGCATGCCTTGATGAGGCGGGAGATATATTTTACCGACTTATTGATCGTAAGCTTTTATTTGAGGCTGGTTCATCTGCTGCACTCTCGGGATCCGGAATGGCGTTTACCACAAAGGTTTATAAAGATTGCCTGGAACATAATGAGATTATTGGTGCCGGCTTTGATAAGATATTGCAATATGAAATTTTAAATAGGGGCTATAAAATTGCATTTGCTGAAAATGCGATTGTGTATGATGAAAAAACAAGTAAAACCGGTCAGTTGGTGAATCAGAGATCGAGATGGTTGAATACCTGGTTTAAGTACTTTTTCCTTGGCCTGAATCTATTTGCTAAATCTATTGTAAATCTTAATTTGAATCAGGGTTTGTTTAGTTTAATGTTGCTTAGACCTCCATTATTTATACTGCTAATTCTATCAGCTACTTTTTTTGTGCTGGATTTATTTTTTATTCCGCTGTTCGCAATTTATTGGGTGGTGGGTGTAGCTATATTTATTATTTCTGTTTTTTCTGCACTAAAATATTTTAAAGCGGATCAGCAGATCTACAGCTCTTTAAAGAATGTACACAAATTCATGTATTATCAGGTTTTGGCACTTTTAAAGGTTCGAAAGGCTAATAAAATTTCGGTAGCTACCGAGCACTATTATAAAGAAGAGATAAAGAAATAGACTATAAAGTAAAGAATTGACAGATGAAAAAGAAGTTGCGTATTGGGATAGAGGTACAGCGTATTTTCAGGGCGAAAAAGCACGGGATGGAGGTTGTTGCTTTAGAACTGATAAATGAAATCCAAAAGTTAGATAAGCACAACGAATATATTCTATATGCAAGAAATGATGTAGATGAGACCTGCGTTAAAGAGCAGGAGAATTTTAAAATCAGAACTCTTTCTTCAAGTTCGTATCCTACCTGGGAACAATTGGCTTTACCGAGGGCTGTAAAGAAAGATAACCTGGATTTTCTTCATTCAACATGTAATACGTCTGCTCTTAATTTGCCTGTTCCTTTAATGCTTACTTTGCATGATATTATTTACCTTGAGAAAACGGACTTTAAAGGAACCTCGTATCAAAATTTCGGGAATCTGTACAGAAGGTTTATAGTACCTAAGATTGTAGAGAAGAGTAAATTGATTATTACTGTTTCGAATTTTGAAAGGGAGGTGATTCTGAATAAATTGAATTTACCTGAAGATAAGGTTAAAGTGATTTATAATGCCGTTAATCCGAAATTTAATACTAATTACGCTAAGGAAAAGCTTCTTACTTTTAAAAATTCACATGAGCTGCCTGATGAATTTATCCTCTTTTTAGGCAATACTGCACCCAAAAAAAATACTTTAAATGTAATTAAGGCATATACTGACTATCGTTCTGTTGTTAACGATGGCTTGCCCCTGGTTATTTTAGATTATGACCGAAAATTGGTTGAGGATACATTGAAAGAATTAGGTAAAGAACAATTTATGGAAAACTTCATTTTTCCGGGATATATTCCTTCAGACGAAATGCCTCTCCTTTATAATTGTTCAAGTTTGTTTTTATATCCTTCTTTGAGAGAAAGTTTTGGTTTGCCTATTTTAGAAGCTATGGCTTGCGGAGTACCTGTTATTACTTCAAATACTTCTTCTATGCCAGAAGTAGCCTCAAATGCTGCTCTATTTGTAAATCCATTTGATCCTAATGAGATAAAAGATGCCATAATACGTTTTTTTGCCGATGCTACTTTGAGAGCGGAAATGAAGGAATCGGGACTAAAAAGGGCTTCGGATTTTACATGGAAAGCTGCAGCTGAACAGTTGATCTCTATTTATAATTCATTTGCCATTTAGGTTGTAAGAAGGGAGTGTTAATGAACAGGAGACAGGTTATTTATAGAATATTAGGTTTTTCGGCAGTAGCTATAAGCGGTACAGGGTTTTGGAAGTTCTGGAGTGTTTACAAGAAACCTGATCTTTTATATTTAACAAATAAGAAAGCGCTTATAGCTGAAATAGCTGAGACCATTATACCTGGTACGGACACACCAGGGGCTAAAATGGCAAAGGTTGAGGATTTTATTATTAAGATGGTAAAAGATTGTACTGCAACAAAATCTCAAAATAATTTTATAAAAGGACTGATTGATTTGGAAGAATATACAAAACAGAATTATCATAAAACTTATGCTTCATGCAGTGCGAATGAAAAGGAAGCTATATTAACTCATTTTGAGAATGCAGAAGAATCGCATCATTTGATTCATAAACTAAAACAGAAAGTACTAGGTGAGAATTTCTTTTATATGTTTAAGTCTTATACGGTAATTGGTTATTGTACTTCGGAACCGGGTGCTACTAAAGGGTTATCTTACGACTACCTGCCCTCAACTTTTGAGGCTTGTATTACAATTGGGGACAAACAAAAATCTTGGGCAACAAAATAATTTGATAAATGATAAACATTGTTGAAGCGTCTGTTTCTTATGATGCCATAGTAATCGGATCAGGAATTACCGGTGGCTGGGCGGCTAAGGAATTGTGTGAGAAAGGCCTAAAAACACTGCTTCTGGAACGTGGAAGGGACGTGCGTCACATTAAAGATTATCCTACTGCTAATTTAAATCCGTGGGATTTTGAGCACAGGTTAAATAATACAACTCAGGAATTATCAGAAAACCCGATAAGAAGCAGAACCGCTGATGAAAGTGACCGTTTGTTTTATGCAAGTGATAAGGATCATCCGTACATTCAACATAAACCTTTTAACTGGATAAGAGGTTATCAGGTTGGTGGTAAATCTTTAATCTGGGGAAGGCAATGTTACCGGTTAAGTGATCTGGATTTTGAAGCAAATATTAAAGACGGTGTTTCTATTGACTGGCCAATAAGGTATAAAGACATTTCGGGGTGGTATGATTATGTTGAAAAGTTTATAGGAGTAAGCGGTAGACATGAGAATCTTGCTCATTTGCCTGATGGCTGCTATCAGCCCCCGATGGAGCTTAATTGTATAGAAAAACATCTTGCTTCATCTATCAAAAAAAATGATGAACATAGGTTGCTTACTATTGCCCGTGTTGCAAATTTAACAAGAGGGTGGAATGACAGAGGACCTTGTCAGAATAGGAATTTATGCACCAGAGGATGTCCTTATGGTGGATATTTTAGCAGTAATAGTTCTACAATACCTGCCGCTGCTGCGACAGGAAATTTGACAATCAGACCTTTTTCAGTTGTTAAGGAAATTCTTTATGATGAAAACCTTGAACGGGCCAAAGGAGTACGGGTGATTGATATGAATACTCTTGAGGAGTTTGAATTTAATTCCAGAATTATTTTTGTTAACGCTTCGACAATAGATACTACTTCTATTTTATTAAACTCTAAATCATCTAGATTTCCAAATGGTATGGGGAATGATAGTGAGCAATTAGGGCATAATCTGATGGACCACCATTCTTCTTCAGGTGCTTCAGGAATATATGAAGGTTTTAAAGATGAATACTATAAAGGCAGGAGGCCCTGTGGGTTTCTTATCCCAAGATTTAGAAACCTGGGTAAGGGAGAACAGACTAACTTTTTAAGAGGCTATAATTTTCAGGGCAGGGGAGAAAGAGAAGGATGGCAGGAGAAAAAAAATGATTTGAAAGGAGTTGGCGCTAAATTTAAAGATCAATTAACTAAGCCAGGCGCGTGGTCTGTATGGATGGGGGGATGGGGTGAATGCCTTCCTTATTTTGATAATAAAATAGCCCTTTCACAGCATGAGAAGGATAAATGGGGATTGCCTCTGGTGGAGATAGATTTTTCATTTAGAGAGAATGAGCATTTAATGATGAAAGACATTCAGTATACCGGAGCAAAGATGCTTGAAGAAGCAGGATTTAAAGGAGTTAATACCTTTTCTTATAATACTCCCGGAGGAGCAACGGTACATGAAATGGGAACGGCAAGAATGGGGAATGACCCTAAGACATCTGTATTAAATAAACATAATCAAATTCATGCTGTGAAAAACGTATTTGTTACGGATGGGAGTTGTATGACATCGTCTGCATGTCAGAACCCCTCATTAACCTATATGGCTTTAACTGCAAGGGCTTGTGATTATGCAGCCAGTGAAATGAAAAAAGGTAATCTCTAATTAAGCAGATCTATATAATGAAATCAAAAATTACCTTTTTACTGAGCTTAGCTAAGAGTAAACATATTTTATCTTTAACCAGTAATGGCATAAATGCAGTGATTGGGGTTGTGACTCTGTCTATACTTTTCAGACATTTAACAAGAGAAGATATGGGTAATTGGGGGTTCTTCTTAACCATTTTATTATTGGTAGATACTTTTAGATCCGGTTTTTTGTCGACAGCTTTTGTAAAGTTCTATTCAGGTTCAACAGAGGAGAGAAAAAATGAGATAATAGGCTCTACATGGTTTATTGCAATTATGATAACCCTGGTTTTTGTGGTATTGAATATACCAGGTTATTTTATTTCGGACTACATTACAGATCCAAGTTTTAAGCTGTTTCTTCAGTTTTTTAGCATTAATTATGTGCTTTCTTTGCCCTTTTTTGTCTCAAACTGCATTTTGCAGGGTAAACAGAGGTATGATAGTTTGTTATTCTTAAACTTTGCTAATCAGGGGTGCTTTTTGCTTTTGATCATTTTAAATTTGAAAGGAATTAATATTCACACTGTTTTGTACTGCTATTTAGCAGCGAATTTTGTGTCCAGTTCAATAGCCATATTTTTTAGGTGGACCGATATAAGTATGCTCAAATTTAAAACTAAAGCAGCTATGCTGGAAATCTACAATTTCGGGAAATACAGTGTTGGGACAAACCTTAGTGCAAACCTTTTAGGCTCTATAGATTCATTTATTATTAAACTGTTCCTTGGTCCTTCGGTTCTGGCTGTATATAACGCAGGGACTAAATTGGTACAGATTATTGAGATTCCTTTAAGAAGCTTTGTTTATACGGCAATGCCAACTTTATCATCTTACTTTAACTCAAATGAAAAAGAGAAAGTAATTTCTGTTATGAAGAAGTATGTTGGAATGATAACCATAGCATTAATGTCGGTAAGCCTTTTGGTGATTGTTTTTGCTGATCTGGCAATACTGATTTTTAGCGGACCAAAATATGTGGCTACTGAAGCTCCCAATATATTGAGGATATTTATGGTGATTGCTTTTCTTTATCCGGCTGAACGTTTTTTTGCTGTAACATTAGATGTAATTCATATGCCAAAGGTTAATCTTTTAAAGATTATATTGATGCTATTTGTAACTGTACTGACTGATTGGCTGGCAATAGTTATTACTGGAAATGTTTACGTAGTAGCCACGGCATCAGTTTTCTCTACGCTTACCGGACTCATAGTTGGATATTTTGCTATAAATTATTATTATCAAAAGTTTACTTTTTTTGATATGTTTATTAGTGGCTATAAGGAGATCGTTCTATTGTTAAAAAGATATTATCACAGGTTTTTCAGTAAAGAATATCAAATTAAATAAGGACTTTTTTATTCTACTGCCCCAATTGAAGGATTAGTTATTGATCTGGCTCTGCCGTAATAGTCTACATTTACCAGCTTTAATAAATCGGAATCGAAATTGTGTTCTGAAATTACACTTCCTAAATTCCTTGCAGGAGAATTAGCAGATAATCCGAATTTTGCATTGTCCGTTATACCTGCTTCGCTATACGTTTTGAAGTATTTGTTGGAAGAGGATGAAGGTATTGTATTACCTAGCTGATTCCAGATACTGTTCGTGTTGTTTTGACCAACGAGAGTGAATTGGTATCCCAGATTATTAAAAACGTCGCATTTCCCACCCTCTTGCCCGTATAAGTCTAAAATCTGAGCAGGGAATGTACCTGATTTTGGTCGTAAATTTCCACATGTATTGTTAAATACTTTTGCATTAACATAGGTGGTTTTGCCCGGCATAAGATTTCTTTTAAAGGTTTGAAGTTCAAAGGCACTGTATTCTCTTGAGTCGGAAACAATATTGTTGAAAATTAAGACATCTTTAGGCGTATCTCCCAGACTAAAACACCAGGCACGAATGGCATTACCCTGATGATCTTTTACGTAATTATTATAAAATTTACCATTGCCAATTAAGTAGAAAATGCCGTTGTGATTGCTATTATCCTGATTAATATCCTTAATGAAATTGTGATGAATGTTATAGGAATCTATATTTTCCAACACTACTACGCTTCCTACTGTTCTGGCATTTTGATAGGTAACATATGCAATTTCAACGTTCTTGATCAATCCTTTTATAACGTTATCCTGAGCAGAACCTCTGAATCTGATTAGTGTTCCCGTATTGTCGCAATCAATATTTAGGAATTTTAAGTTTTTACTGTAAGAACTTTCCGAACCATTATAGATACTCTGCGGAATATACTGAATACAACCGTAGGTTTTGATATTTTGGAACGACACATTTTGTAAAGTGAAATTATTGATGTCGTTATTTAATTGAACTGGCGCTCCATCTACAGTTCTATCCTTAAAAAGAAACCCTCTTGAAATGCCAGGAGTTCCGGCTCCGCTAATGGTTACATTGTTTAAATTGGTGAGCTTTATTTGTTTGTTGCCAATCAATTGAACCAGACCATCGTTTTGAATAATAACAGGAGTGCCGGAACCGTTAATATTGCTTATTTGTATATCATTATATGAGCCACCTTTTATTTTGATTATGGTATTTGATAATATTCCTAATGTTTTTCCATCGATAGACAAATTACCAGAACCAGTACCTAAATTTAAAACGGTTGGATTTACCGGCGTAACTATAGTATCTTTTGGTGGAGGAATAGGTTTTTCGGTTTCAGGGATGGGCATTTCCTCTACGGGAATTGTACTTTTTTTACAGGCTAATAAGATGATTATTGTAAATAAGAATAGCTAACTCCTTGTTTTTACTGTCATAATTTGCACGTAGAACAATTTTTTTAATTATTATTGATTTTCGTTTGAAATAATCAACATTTACCATTACGACACGACTTAATCATAAAAGCTCATTTTATAATAAGTCGCGTAATATTTGTAACTGTCTCTTATACACATCTGACGC
>NZ_LGEL01000091.1 GCF_001636695.1 Pedobacter panaciterrae | reverse complement strand
AGATGTGTATAAGAGACAGTATTCGCACTTGCATTTTCCCTTAAAATTACCTTCTCAGAAGAAGCCTAGGGATCATTTGCCCTTTTTCAGGGCAATTTATCTCAGCTTCAGAAGAGAACGGTTATTTTAAAATTTTTAACAAATAAGAACCATAACCACTTTTCACTAAAGGCTCTGCTACTTTTCTCAGTTGTTCTTTATTTATGAAACCCATTCTATAAGCAACCTCTTCGATACATCCAATTTTTAATCCCTGACGCTCCTCGATTACCTGTACAAATTGTCCGGCCTGCATTAAAGAAGCAAAGGTTCCGGTATCTAACCAGGCAGTACCCCTGCTCAATACACCTACCTTTAGCTTACCTTGTTCCAGGTAAACCTTATTTACATCAGTAATTTCATATTCCCCTCTTGGCGAAGGTTTGATATTTCTGGCAATTTCGACAACAGAATTATCATAAAAATATAAGCCTGGAACTGCATAATCAGATTTAGGCTGAGCAGGTTTCTCTTCAATAGAAATCGCTTTGTTTTGATCATCAAACTCTACAACACCATATCTTTCAGGATCTGAAACACGGTAAGCAAATACAACTCCACCATCAGGATCTGCGCTTGACTGCAACAATTTAGCCATTCCATCACCATAGAAGATATTATCACCAAGTACCAAAGCCACTTTATCATTTCCGATAAAGTCGGCTCCAATTACGAATGCCTGTGCAAGACCATTTGGTTGCTCCTGTACGGCGTAAGAGAACTTACAACCAAGAGAACTCCCATCACCAAGAAGTTTTTCGAAATTAGGAAGATCGTGAGGTGTTGAGATGATAAGAATTTCTTTGATTCCAGCCAGCATCAATATAGTCAATGGGTAGTAGATCATCGGCTTATCATAAACCGGCATCATTTGTTTACTCATTACCAGGGTTAAAGGATGCAACCTTGTGCCACTTCCCCCTGCTAAAATTATTCCTTTCAAGTTATAGCGTTTGTATGGTTAAAAATCTATTTAGGTATTAACTATTTACATCATTATTCGAAGATACATTATCTTCTAACTCTTTAAACCACTCAGCACCATATTTTCTAATTAGAGGTCCTTTTAAAAACTGATAAACCGGCACTTTTAATTCCCTTCCAAATGTACATGCATCGTGGCAAATGTGCCACCTGTCGTAATTCAAAACTTCAAATTCCGGATATTGGGTTACTCTTATAGGATATAAATGGCAAGAGATCGGTTTTTGCCAGTCAATTAATCCCTGCTCGTATCCTTTCTCAATTCCACATTTAGTAATTCCATTTTCGAATGTAACATAAGCACATTCTTTATTTCCATCAACACATGGAGTGGTTAAATCACCATCGGCATCAACTACAGATGTACCCTGCTCTTCGATAGCGGCAATTCCTTTTGGCTCCAGCAAGTGCTGAATCTTTGGATAAATTTCTTTTAACAGTGCTGTTTCTGCTACATCTAAAGGTGCACCAGCATCACCTTCTACACAACAAATACCCTTACATTTGTTGAGGTTGCACACAAAGTTTTCCCGAATCAGGTCTTCATGCACCAGGGTATTTTGTACTTCTATCATCTTCTTCTATTTTACTATAGCCAAAGGATACCTTAATCCATCGGCTGATTTAATTTCCATTATTACTGAACCCACCAAAATCTCTACCTGCGCCTTTACAGGCACTCTGTTGCCATCATCGGTAATCCACAAGTACAATTTACTGTCTTTACGAAAGATCCTTCCCGGCTTTATTGAAGGGCTAAATTTTAAGCAGCTTATTTTCCCTAGCTTAGTCTTTATCACTTCCTTTCCCAAATATTGAATTTCAAGCTGGTTGACTTCATCACTCAGAAAGTAATTCAGTTTAACAAAATCACCCGAATTCATTTTAGAGATATCAAGACTTCTGGCAAAATAGTAGGAAGAAACCAGATCGAATGTTTGATTGGTTGGTGTGCTAAAAGTACCCTTGGTAGCTACTACTTTCTTTTCAGCCTGACTAAATCTGGCTTTATCTTGTCGCCTGTAACTTCCTTCTCTAATATTTTCCTGAAAAAAGTAAGGTTTTAAATTGACCATGTCTATGTACGAATCATAGTGGTCTCTTATTTTATAAAAAACGTCAAAGGTTCCTGATGTGACCCCATCAACACTCAATCTATAAGTAGGATTACCATCAAATTTAAGGTCAGAATTGAGCACTTTTAATGTTCCTTCTGCTGCTGTGATAAATCCATATTTTAATTTATAGGTCAGAACCTCTCCGGGTTGGAACACTGGTTCTTTTACAAAAGGTAACTCCTGTGCCGTAGCTTTAAAGCTTAGGAATGCAACAACAATAAACAATAGTGATTTTCTCATACCTAAGCTAAAACAAAAAACAATCCAAAATTAATCCTTTCGTTTATATATGGGTACCGTAGAACATGGCTCTCCATACATAATACTTTTTACAACAGGGGTTAGCAGATTAGTAATTTCCACATAGGCGGAAACAGGAAGGTCAATATCTGCACAACCTTTTACCACAACACGCTCATTGGCAAATGCATTAAGATCTATCTTTGCAAGTGCTTTAGTAAACAAAACAGCTTCTAATGTTTCAATGCTCCCAAATACTACCTCATTTGCATAAGGCTTCATTTTATTGGCTAACAGCATATAAGCCCAGGTAGGAACAATGGCATCAGCACTACAGGTGATTGCTACATTTTTACCGGTATAATCAGTCCAGTCGTGTGTTTTTATAAATTCTCTGAAATCTTTCTCTCTTAACATCAGTCCATGAAAAAGATTATCCTTAATATCGTAAACAACTCTTTCTCCCTGATTAAGATAATCTTCAAGGTTAAACGTTATTAAACCACTGGCCGCTACTTTATTGACAAAATTTTCTTGAATCTCCATCGCTTTAAAATAAAAAAACCGGAAGTAGAAACTACTTCCGGTTACAAAATTACGTAAAATAAGATTAATAGAATTTCACCCTATTGTCTTTTATGTTGCTTTTATCTTGTAATGCCTGAAATGCCGCACCCAATGAGCGCTGAGCGGTAGCCTGCATCATAATTTCTTTTTGTTTGTAAGTGTTAGCCAATGGAGCCGGATTCGTAAATCCATCTACAGAAAATGCATATACACCATTCTCGCCGTCAATTGCTTTAGAAAGCTTACCTGGTTGAGATCCAAATACAGCACCCACTACTTTATTTTCCTGACCACCGCCAGGGATAATAGGGTTTGAGAATACAATGTTTTGAACAGGGGCTACTGGCTTAGCTAGTTTTTGAGCTACCTGATCAATGTTAGCTGCACCTTGTAATGCTTTGTCAACTTTTTCTTTAAGCATTTTAGCTTTAACAATGTTACGAACTATTGGCTCAATATCTTTTTTAACAGCATCTAGTGGCAAAGTACCTTTTGGTCTGATATCAGTTAAACGAGCTACAACAAATGAATTATCCATTTGATATACCTGATCTAAGACATCTCCCTTTTTAGCATCATATGCATCACGAATTAACTGACGTGGGTTATCTAAACCAGGAGCAAAACCCTGTGTTGGGGTAACTTTATCAGCTACACCTATGGTATAACCTTTTTTCTGAGCAAGCTCCGAGAAATTACCACCTTTAACTTCACTTAAGAAACTACTTGCTTTTTTATAAGCAGCATCTTTGGTTTTGTTACTTGCCAATAAGCTTTTCTCAATGTAAGCCAACTTAGCCACTTTTGAAGAACCAATTTGCTTTTCGATCTTAATTAAGTGTACACCATATTGTGTAGTTACAATTTTAAGTTCGCCAACGCTTCCATTAAATACGGCGTTTTCAAACTCAGGAACCATTTGACCACGAGAGAAAGTACCAAGCTCTCCACCTTTATCTTTGGATCCATCTTCGCTGTACTGAGCAGCCAAAGTAGCAAAGCTTGCACCTTTTTGAATAAGGGCTTTTAATGAATCAGCCATTTTTATAGCTTTATCAACTCCGCCAAGTTTACTGGCGTCAAGCAAAATATGACTTGCTTTAACCGAATCCGGAGAGAAACGGGTATCGATAACTTTAACCAGTTTATAAGAATTACCCGAGAATTTAGGGCCGTAGTAACTTCCTGCAGGCAGGTTGAATACCACTGAATCTACAGCTGGATCTAATTTACCTTTAGTGACATAAGTATATGGAACTTTAACGTCTGAGTTTACTGCAGCGAAAAGGGAATCATTTGCTGCTGTTTTGAAGTCTGCTGCAAGCTTTTCAACCTGAGTTTTAACCGCTGCAGAATCTTCTTTAGTTGGACTAACACTGAAAGCCACATACTCAAATGCACGTGTTTCTGTAGGGTTTTCAAAACGTTGTTTGTTGTCGTTATAGTAATCTGAATAATCAGATTCTGCAATCTTTACGCTTGCATCAGGAATTGATGCATATTCAAGACCAACATATTTAAAGTTAGCCAGTTTATTACGGTTTAAATATTCATCATTAGCTTCTAATGAAGTTACATAAACAGCGTTGCTTATAAGCTTAACATATTTTTGTTGTAATGCCTGTCTTTCTATCTCGGCTTCAACAGCCTGTAGCTGTTTTGCCATATTAGGATCTTTATAACCTTCTTTAAAAGTTCTGATCACCTGAGCCCTGTCAACCTGACCAGTTTGAGGGTTTCCGAAATACTGTACAATTAACGGGCTTGGATTGTCACCTTTAATAAGGTCAGCCAATTCATCAGAAGAAACGTTTATACCTAAACGGCTATACTCTTTTCCCAATAGAACTCTTGCTACTTCACCCTGCCACACGTTATCAACCGCCATAGCCTGCATTTGAGCATTACCAGAACCGCCATATTGTTGTTTGAACTGAGCTAAACTCTGATCAACTTTAGCACCAAACTCATCTATGTTTATTTCTTCACCATCAACAGACCCTACAACTTTTTGAGAAGCAGCCCAAAAAGGCTTACCTACGTTAATTGCATCACCAACCAAAAATGCAACAATTGCAAAACCGATGGCTCCAATCAGAATATAGCCTGCGCGATTCCGCAAAAATGTCATTAAACCCATAATATTCTTATTTATAATTTTTTTTAAGAGGGCGCAAGATACAACTTTTGCTAAAAAAAGAAAATATTAAATTGTTTTTGAATAAGTATTTAAAAATTAGGGAAATAAGGCCCTCAGATAATTATGCTTATTCTCCGAAATTATCCGGCACATAGGTCTCCCCTGATCCGTTTTTCCAGTTAATAAAATTGAAATCTTCAGTAGCAGTAAAGTCTACAGCATTAAGAACTGTACCGTCTGGTTTTGTCACTATTCCTTTAGGAGATAAGAACAATTTTTTGTTTTGGTCCCAAACCAATTCTTCGGTATTAAAAGTCATGCTTTCATTAACAACAACCACATTTCTTTTAAAGATCGTCAACTTTTCCGTATCCTTCATTATCGCATAGTCTGAAGTGATAGACCCTTTGATCTTGGTAGTGATTTCGTCTATGAAATTGATTTTTACACCTTTTGGCATTTCCTGATAAACAGCACCATTGGCAGGTGTAACTTTATCGAGAATAGGCGCAAACCCCTGTGCCTTAACTTTGGCAGAATCACTATAAATAATGTCTACTCCGGTAGTCCGGTCGCGGTTTAAGGTAATCTTTTCCGACAGCTTTGCAGCTTTCTTCAGATCGTCTTCTCCACAGGAGCTTAAACAAATTTGCAGCAGGCAAAGTATAACACTTCCGTATATTATACCCCGAGCCTTCATTAATCGAATTTATATCGTCTGAACCAGGTATCGTTAATCGTAAATCCTAAATGGAAATTAACATAGTTCTCTTTGATAAGGCCATTAGTTAATGAGCCTCTTTTCCCTACTTCGGTAGTAAAGTTTAGCTTATAATATGAACTTCTGCTAAGTGCCAGAGGAAGTCCGACACCAAACGTTATTGCCATTTGTTTAACGTCCTGATCATTTATCCTGATATAAGTTTTATCATACTGAAAGCCCAAACGATAATCTACATGCTTAAAATATCCAGAAACTGCTCCTGCATCCGGTGTAATTTGTCCACCTGCTGAAAAGCCCCAGCTGTCCTGTAATCCCTGGTTAACCCCATCCATACTTAACTTAGACCACTGACCTATTCTGTAATCTGCTCCAATTAGCCATTTATTGTCTCGTTGAATAGAGATCCCGAAATTGTGCATTAAAGGGAGCTTCATCTTAGCTGAGCTGTTCTCATCTATTTTAATGGTATCAAAGGCAGTTTGCTCATCCCCCTGACTATTCTTTTGATATAGTGTAGTTAAGAAGGTCTTTTTGTAATTAACTGAAGAAGAAGATGATCCCGAATAACCCAAAGTAATACGTTTTCTTGTTCCTAATGGAATTTCATATTGTGCGCCATAAGAAAAGCCAATTCCACCAACACTATTCTTTTTAGTGTTACGGCTATTATAGGCCACCTGATCAACTGGCTCCAGAGAGGCATTTTCCTGTAAATTTCCAAATATATATTCAATGTTACCTCCAATTCTGAAGTGGTCTCCAAACTGTTGTCCGTAACCGAAATATGCTTTTGTTAAGTTTCCTTCTCCTGAATAAAGGTAATTTACACTGTTTGTATCCAGTTTATCATTAACGGTATACTTATAACCCAGCTCGGTAAATGGCAACAATCCAAAACTTAATGCTGATTTTCCTGCTATTACGGGAAAGGCTACTGCAACATGACTAAGTGTACCATTAAAACTATTTTCTGATTTAGAACCATCATTTAATGTGGTAAATGTTCCACTAAGGCCCATATCAAGTGTGGTAAGTGTAATTCCAGAATAAGATGCCGGATTCTGCATATTGATGTTACTAAATCCGCTTGGCTTATAAACGCCTGTAGAAATACCACCCATTGCCTTAAACTGAGGAAGTAATGCTCCTTTTACGTTTCCAATTCCAAATCTGGAATATGGTGACTGCGTGGTAACCTGAGCATTAACAGAAATACTGGTAAGCAATAACAATACTGCTGCTATATAATTAATCTTTTTGTACATATTCAAAAGCAATGACTTCATTTAATCCTTTTAATACTAGGTATGGATCGTGTATAATTTGAGGCGCAAAGATGCTGTTTTTTAATTGTTTCAGCAAAAAAGCTGCATCTCCTCCTGTTATTAGTACCGTCAGATCCTTATTTTCTTTATTTTTATGGGAAATAAATCCCTCAACTTCATTAATTACGCCTTGTAATACGCCACTTTTAATAGCCGATGGTGTGTCTTCACCCGCCGGTATTTCTGTTTCTGTTCTGTCCCACTTTACCAGAGGCAGTCTACGGGTAAAGTGATGCAATGCCTCAAAACGCATGTGTAAACCTAAGCTTATACTACCTCCAAAATATGCATCATCGCTATCCAGCAAATCATATGTTATGCAAGTTCCTGCATCAATTATAAAACAATTCCTTTTAGGATAATAATAATGAGCTGCGATAATCTTTGCCCACCTATCCAATCCTAGCGTAGAAAGTGTTTTGTAATGGTTTTTTATTCCTGTGTTTGCCCTGGTTGAAAATTCAATATAATTTGTATTCTCTTTCAAAACACTAATTATATTTTCAAATTCAATGGCCACACTTGAAATTGTTGAATTGCTAATCTTATACTGATTAATTAAACCGATAAGCGATTCAACTGTTACTTGCTTCAGTGTCTGATACTCAACCAGCTTCCGGTCATTAAAAACAGCCAGCTTACTATTTGTATTACCAATATCTATAACAAGATTATGCATTCAGGACTGCTATTCCAAACTTCATTTCACAAAGCTATTAATCTTTAGCAAGTTTCAACATTTCAAATTGTTAAAAAAAGTTAAACAAACAAAAAGTACTGAATAGCAAAAACAAGGATTAGAAAGAGACTTTCATAAAACCATCTTTTTTTTGCGTTTGAGAAATAATATGCAAGCAAAACAGCCCCCGGAGGCACACACAAAAGGAAATGATACAACCTAAAATCAGGTTTGGTATAAAAGCTTACTATACTTATGATGAACATAAAGAACAGCATTTGAAATGCCTTTCTTGTACTGATAAAGCTTCTAAAGAAGTTCTCGCGCAGCTGCAATGTGGCCAGAACAATCATAACCACAACAGGAACCAACACCAGGTAGTCATTATAATTGATTTCAAACACCGAGGGGAATTTATTTGCCAATGGCAGCCAGATCTTGTAGAACATAGATAAATTATTGTTCCAATAATAATAAACCCCTACGAAGAAAAATATGGTTAAAAAGCCTACCAAACCAGAAATCCATTCCCTCCAGCTAAATGACCTATACAACAGTAATGTAAACCATAACATTGCCAGCATTACAATAAATGGAAAATAAATAAGCGTTCCTACTGCAATAATCATCCCCACATCAAACATGGTCATAATTGCATTTGTAGATTTTCCCATCTTCAAAAATTTATCCATTATCCATATCATCAGGAAATTACAAATCAAAGTAGGGCTCAGGATTAGAAAAGGCATAAACAAACTTGATGCTGTAACATACAATAATGCGGGTAAATATCCCGGTTTACTTAACAAGCCATGGTTGTTAACCACTCTGTTAAACAAAACAGCTTGTATAAAAATGATTATTCCAGCAAAAAAAACGTTTCCTGCAGGCGAGAAAGTATTTTGAATTGGTATCTGAATAAAAAATTTAGTGTAAGGTTCCAAAAATTCAAACTGAAGTGATGGAGGGAGGTCAGCAAATATTGCCATGCGCATAAAAAATGTGTATGCGAATAATATGAGCAGGTTTATAGGGTTTAAATTTCTGAATTGATTGATCATGCCTGTATATTAAGGCAAAGTAAAGCAAATTATCTGGCAAACTGCTTTACAACTTTATCAATTACCGCAGCTGTTTCATCGGGAAAATAAAATTTATGTTCCTGAGGATTGCTTACCCAGTTTTTAATAACCGGCAACCAATTTTTATTGCTTCCCCATATTACAGGCAACCCAAATTGCTTCAATGCAAAAGCATTACATTGCTGTTCATATTGAAATTTCATCGGTGCTACAAGCAATTTTTTACCCATATGCAATGCTTCGGCCGGTCCTTCAAACCCGCCACCTGTAAACAACCCTTCACATGAAGCTAAGCTCTTATTGAACAGCTCATTATTTACAGGATGTACAATTACATTTTCATCCGTATAGGCAATTTTAGTGTGCTTAGAGAAGACTTCCCATTTAACATGAGGAATTTGTTTTAAGATAGGGACCAGAAATTTATCATCTATTGCAGGCAGGTAAACGGTATAATGCCCAAGGTTTGAGACAATCATATTTCTGATTTCAGCACGAATTACCGGGGTATAAATGAAATCATCATACCTATCAAAATGAAATCCTACATAATGAGATGCCGGAGCATAGTATTTCATAACCAGCTGTGCCCAGTCTATACTTTTAGGTTTAGGAACTTTTCTGGACTGAAATGAGGCCTGATGACTAAGCCCAACACTTTCTATCCGTTGCTGTTTACAAGCCCAGGCAGTAACAGGTTCAAAATCATTAAGGATCAGGTTATAATCTTTAAGGGGCACGCTGCGCATGTCTTTAATAAAGCGCGGAAGGTTCATTTCCTTCCAGGTTTCATAGTGATTTACTCCTCCTTTTTTACCGAAGATAAAGCTAAACCCATGAAGCTGATACTTCACATCCTGTGTTAATTTAACATCAGCCTGCGTTCCGCTAATCAAAAGATCAACATCCCCATGTTGCTGCAGCAATGGCACTATTTCTCTTGCCCGGCTAATGTGTCCATTGCCGGTTCCCTGAATGGCGTAAAGTATCTTCATCCGCACCGAATATCTGTAATTTTCATCAGAATATATTGCTTTTTTATAGGTTATGAAGCTTGCATGAGCTGAATTCAAAGTAAAAGAACAAATGTAAGCTCATGCAGGTTTAACGCGCTAGGCAATTTCTAATTTAATCTTTTGCAATAAAGTATTAATATCCAATTTACTGTGAAGATCTTCACTGTCAGACAAAACACCTTCTTCTGCCTCATCCTTCTCAAAGTCCTTCTGATCATATTTAAAGATCTTCCAGCTTTTATCGTAGTATTCCAGTGCAGTTAAATTTTCAACCCAGTCGCCACTATTCAGATAAGTTACCTCTCCATCCTCTGTAGTAATGGTACGCATTTCAGGTTGATGGATGTGTCCGCAGACTACATATTCATATCCTTTTTCTACTGCCAGTTCTGCAGCAGTGTATTCAAATTTATTGATGAATTTAACAGCATCTTTAAACTTGGCTTTTATCTTTTTAGAGAAACTCATTTTCTCCCTTCTTATTAATGCAAGGCACCAGTTCACGAAGCTATTTATCAGGATCAGTGTATCATAACCTACGGCACCTAATTTGGCAAGCCATTTGGAATGTTGCATGGTTACATCAAATACATCACCATGAAAAAACCATGCTTTTTTACCATCAAGCTCCAGGATCAATTTATTTTGGAGGTGAAATGCACCTAAATGCATGTCTGCAAATTTCCTTAGAAGCTCGTCATGATTTCCAGTTAAATAATATACAGGAACACCCTCTGCAACAAATTTCATTAGCTTGCGCACCACCTTCATGTGGGTTTCTGGCCAGTATCTTTTGCTAAACTGCCATATATCAATAATATCGCCGTTCAGAACCAGCATTTTTGGTTTAATGCTTTTAAGGTATTTTAACAACTCTTTAGCGTGACAACCGTACGTCCCAAGGTGAACGTCGGAAATTACAGCTATCTCAACTTCTCTTTTAGATATCATCTTCCTCCATTGTTAATTCGTATGGGCTGAAAAAGAAAGCTATTATTGCAATTACACATACTATTAAAAACAATTCCAACATAGGATGCTAGTTTATTACACAAATTTGCAACACATAGATTAACAAGCTGTTAAGAAAACATTATGATTAACCGGGAGGGTAATAAAAAAGGAGAGATCTCAAGAGATCTCTCCTTTCGTCGAAATGACGAATTATTGTTTATTATTTAGCTGTTTTTTTCTTTTTCCTGTCATCATAGAAGGCAAAACCAAGACCTGCCACTAAAAGGATGGAACCAGCTAAAGAGATTTTTTCTCCTAAATAATATGAAGTTGGCTCAAACTTGAATTCAACCTTATGATTTCCTGCCTCAAGCTGTGCCGCACGAAGCACATAATCAGCTCTGAAATATGGTTTCTTAATACCGTCTACATACATATTCCATCCTTTATCGTAATAGATCTCAGAGAATACAGCAATGATATCACGTGGAGCACTATAAGAATAAACCATGTGATCAGGATTATAGCTATCAAGCTTAATAGAAGCAGAAGGATCTGCTCCAACATTCTTAGAGCTGATCTGATCTTTATATCTGATATCAACAATAGCTTCTTTTTTTGGATCAAAGCTACTAATGGCTTTCATTTCTTCATCTGCATCTTTAACAAACTGAACGTTCTGCACAATCCATACATTTCCAGCCGCTGTTGAATTATTTTTCATCTGGTATGATCCGGTTTTAGGATCCTGAGTAATGATGTATTTAGTATTCAGCATATCCAATACATCCTGATTGATGCTTTTGGTAAGTTGATTGTCTATGAGTTCCTGATATCTTTTCAGTTTCGCTGCATGATATCCTCCAATAGTTTTATGGAACGCAGAAGTACTTGCATCAGAGAAAGTATTTATGGTTAAATCCAATACTCTAAAATCAGGGTCTTTATCTGAAGAGATGAAAGTATCTACTTCGCGTTGCTGAAAATGATTGTTTAAATCAGTTTTGCTTGCAAAGTTGTTATTATTTAAATAGCGGCGATCTACCTGCCACATATCAATCATAATTGCAAATCCCAATAGGATAAATGCAAGTTGCATATTGATCTTTTTGGTAATAAGCGCCCACATCAAAGCATAGCCAACAGCAATAAACAAGAATGAACGAAGAGCATCGGCCTTAGCAATATCAGCTCTGTCGGCAATAAGTGCATTGGCAATAGACTGTGCTACTCCGGCATTATTTTGAAGCATTTGCGTAAGCACCTGTACCATTTGCTGATGATTAGCAGTTGTAAAGCTAAAAAGTGCAGTAGGCATAATGGCAACAATCAATGTAAAACCACCAGTTATCCCACCTGCTATTGTTAATTTTTTAACCAGCGTTTTTTGATCATAAGTTCCTTCCTGAGCTTCTTTAATTGCAAGAAAAGCTAAAACAGGAACCATTAAGCCAACAAGGGCCAGAATAGATTCAACTGCCCTGAACTTATTGTACAATGGGAAATACTCAAAGAAAAGATCCGAGATCATTGGAAAATTCTTTCCAAATGACAGGAACATAAAAAGAATGGTTGTGCCAAGTATCCACCATTTTAACCGGCTTCTAACTATTAACAAACCAAATACGAACAAGAAGCATACTATTGCACCAAAGTAATATGGGCCCGAGGTGCCCGGTTTTTCGCCCCAATATTGTTGCAAGCCGATTTGTCCTGCCAGCTGGCCAATTGCCTGTGTAGGATCGCCACCGGTTACGCCCTGCAAAGTTTTATAAGTATGGCTTTCAGGCTTTATTAATGCATCTATACTTGTTGCGCCACCATAAAGATCCGGGATCAGAAATGTAAAACTTTCTCCAACACCCTGGCTCCAGCCGTAAGCGTATTCTTTTGACAAACCATTTTTCTCTTCTGCAGCATCGGTAGTTAAGTTAGATTTACCTCTGTTAGATTCTTTACCGTACTCGTATGTAGTCCACAATTTACCAGTATTAACCATAAAAGCTACCAGCATTCCAACTGCCAAAAAGCTTAAAGCCTTTCCAAGTTCAGCAAGTTTCTTAGCTTTTACAGCATGGTAGATCTCAATACCGATAAATATGAGTAAAGCGATCATCAGGTAATAGGTCATTTGAATGTGGTTAGACCTGATCTCTAACGCAAGGAACAGAGCTGTTAAACTTGCCCCTATCCAATATTTACCCCTGAGGGTTAAAATCACACTGGCAATTATTGGGGCACAAAATGCTATGGCTAAAGCCTTATTGCTATGCCCTGCAGCAATGATGATAAAATTATAAGAGGTAAAGGCAAAAGCTACAGCTCCTGCAGCCGCCAGCCATGGATTGATCCTTAATACAATAAACAGGAAATAAGCACCAACCAGGTACAATAAAACCGAATCTACCGGGTCAGGAAAAATAGTTTTAATAAGAGAAATCACGTAAGTTGCTCCATTATACGGATGCTGAACCCAAATCTGATATGCAGGCATACCACCAAAAATCTGGTTAGTCCACAACGGACCTTTCCCATCTTTTTCTTTGTAGTGCATGATTTCGGTGGCGGTTGCCTTAGCTCCCAAAACGTCTCCCTGAGCAGGCGCCTTACCTTGAAGGACAGGACTGAAGTAGACAAAACAGATGATTATAAAAAATCCAATAATGGCCAGGTGTATGCCATTCGCTTTTAACCAATTATTCATTAAGGTTTGTTTATGATTTAAACTAACCCCAAACTTAGATAAAAAATCCTTTTTAAAAAAAATAAAAAACCGGCTAAAAAACCGCTATTTTATCTCTTCATAATCTACAAAATCGCCTAATTTATCTGAATTTCCCTTCTTTTCTCTAGGTGGTACGTACTCGATTGAAATATCGCCTTCTGGCTTTGAATAGCGTTGGTTGTTCTGCTGGCGAGACTGGCTTGCAGCTTGCTGCTGAACTTTACTAAACATACTTCTTAATACTACAGGAAAAATTAAACGGAGGATAATCCGGATAATAT
>NZ_LGEL01000090.1 GCF_001636695.1 Pedobacter panaciterrae | reverse complement strand
GCGTCAGATGTGTATAAGAGACAGGTTTAATTACAGCCTCACCTACCCCTATTCAACCTTTGAAAAGAGGTTTATTGGTAAAATATAGACTCAGTTGCGATATCAATATTACAAGCGCGATTGTATTATTGCAAAGCAATTACAATATACCTTTTTTATTCTTCATCAACAATAGCGGCTACCCTACCCACTTGTCCATCTTCCAACCTCACCTTTATCCCTCTGGAGTGATATGGCGCAGAGGTTAATAAATTACTTACAATACCTCTTGTTAATGTACCATTACGCTGATCCTTTTTTAAAATGACATCTACTTCTAAACCAGGATAAATATCTTTTCTATTTTTTCCGTCCATTATTTACTAAATCTTTCTTCAAACATTTTTTCCATTGCAAACATCTCATCTCTCAATCTGGCAGCCAGCAAGAAGTCCATATCCTTTGCAGCTTTAGCCATGTCCTTACGTGTTTTGTCTATTGATTTCTGCATTTCAGGCTTAGTCATATATTGAACAATCGGATCTGCAGCTATACTAACTTCATCAACCTCCACATATGCTTTTGCGCGGGTGGCATTACCAGAGAAATCCAATACTGATGTTTGCTCAAGTATTGCCTCTCTGCTTTTTCCAACAGTTTTAGGAACGATGCCATTTTCCAGATTATAGGCAATCTGCTTATCTCTTCTTCTGTTGGTTTCCTCTATGGTTCTTGCCATAGAATCTGTAATTTTATCAGCATACATGATTACCCTTCCCCTATCATTACGTGCCGCTCTCCCTATTGTTTGAATTAAGGCACGATCAGAACGAAGAAAACCTTCTTTATCTGCATCCAATATAGCTACAAAAGAAACCTCGGGTAAGTCCAGGCCCTCTCTTAATAAGTTAATCCCTATCAATACATCGAATTCACCTAACCTAAGTCCTCTTAAAATTTCTACACGCTCCAGTGTTTTCACTTCAGAGTGTATGTAGCGAACCTTAATATTTAATCGATCCATGTACTTGGTCAATTCCTCAGCCATTCTTTTTGTGAGTGTAGTTACCAATACCCTATCCCCCATTTTAATGGTCTTATCAATTTCATCAAGCAAATCATCTACCTGATTAATTGCCGGACGAACCTCAATCAGAGGATCCAACAAACCTGTAGGACGAATTACCTGTTCCACATAAACGCCGTCAGATTTTTGCAATTCATAATCGGCAGGTGTTGCACTTACATAAATCGTTTGTGGTGCCAAACGCTCGAATTCATCAAAATTAAGCGGGCGGTTATCCAGTGCGGAGGGCAAACGGAAGCCATACTCCACAAGTGACATTTTTCGGGATCTGTCGCCACCATACATTGCCCTGATCTGCGGAACGGTAACGTGGCTCTCATCAATCACCATCAAATAATCATCAGGAAAATAATCAAGTAAACAGAAGGGCCTCATTCCGGGCGAACGGCCATCGAAAAATCGGGAGTAATTTTCAATCCCTGAGCAATAGCCTAGTTCTTTCATCATTTCGATATCAAAATTAACCCTTTCTTCCAGCCTTTTTGCCTCAAGCAATTGTCTGTCGTCTATTAGTTGGTTTTTCCTGATCTCCAGTTCTTCCTGAATACCCCAGATTGAAGAGGTAAATCTATCTTTTGGTGTTACGAACAAATTAGCGGGATAAATAGCCATATCTTCCAGCTTCTCTAATGTTTTACCTGTTACAGGGTCTATCGCACTTAGCTCTTCAATATCATCGCCAAAGAATGAAACACGGTATGCTGTATCCAGATAAGCCGGGAAAATATCCACGGTATCACCCTTTACCCTAAACGTTCCTCTTTTAAAATCGTTTGTAGTACGGGCATATAAAATCTCGACCAGGCTATGTAAAAATGAATTACGGGATATCCTGGTTCCAACTGAGAAGCGAAATACAGATCTTGAAAAATCCTCAGGATTACCCATACCATAAATGCAGGAAATGGAAGAAACCACGATTACATCTCTGCGACCGGACATAAGTGCTGATGTGGTACGTAACCTTAATTTTTCTATTTCTTCATTTATACTAAGGTCTTTTTCGATATATGTATTGGTACTGGGCATAAAAGCCTCAGGTTGGTAATAGTCATAATAAGACACAAAATAGTTCACGGCATTTTCTGGAAAGAACTGCTTAAACTCCCCATAAAGCTGCGCCGCAAGTGTTTTATTGTGGCTTAGGATTAAAGTAGGTTTTTGCGTTTGCTGGATTACATTGGCAACAGTAAATGTTTTCCCTGAACCGGTAACGCCTAAAAGAGTTTGGTAGTGTTCGTTTTCATTAACACCTTCAACCAGTTGTTTAATTGCATTGGGTTGATCGCCTGTTGGCTTATAATCTGAAACAAGTTGAAATTTCATCCGTGTTTTTTATGATTTTTAATAGTTAGATGGTGCCTGGCATAATTTCCAAATTTACGAAAAGTTTATTGGCGTAACAAGGTTGAAACCACCTGTACCCCTCGACCCCTTCTGCGCACTTTCTGCGGGGTTTATGTGTACCAAATGTGGCAATAAGTACTTTTTCCCGCAGAAAGTGCGCATCAGTTATACAACAGGTACGTTGCAGGTGGTATTAAAAAGACAACCAATTGCTTTAGAGGCCAATTTTGTTTAGATTTATGTAATGATATTCGAACTCAGCAAAATAAATTCACTTGCCAATGTTTTCATTTCGGAACTCCGGAATGAAAATATTCAAAAAGATGCCATGCGTTTCCGCAGAAATATGGAACGCATAGGTGAATTCTTTGCTTACGAAATCAGCAAAACTCTTGAATACACAAAAACGCAAACACAAACCCCATTGGGCATTGCACCCAGTGTACAATTGTTACATCAGCCTGTACTGGCAACCATTTTACGTGCGGGACTTCCTTTACATCAGGGGCTACTAAATATTTTTGATCAAGCCGATGCTGCTTTTATTGCAGCCTACAGAAGGACACATAAAAGCGGAAGTTTCGAGATACAGATGGAACACATTTCTTCTCCGGATCTGACCGACAAAATAGTGATCATCGCTGATCCAATGCTGGCAACCGGACTAACAATGGTACTTTGCTGCAAAGAATTAACAAGAAGATATCAGCTCAAAGAGCTACATATTGTTTCGGTAATTGCAAGTACAGAAGGGGTTAGACATGTGAGGGCAAATTTACCCAAAGCTAAGTTATGGCTTGGTGCTATTGACGAAGAAATGACCAGTAAAGCGTATATTGTGCCCGGATTAGGTGATGCCGGAGATCTGGCATACGGACTTAAGCAGTAAGGCTTTTTTACTATGATTAAACATATTTTTTTCGATTTAGACCATACCATTTGGGATTTTGATAGAAATGCAGAGGAAACTTTGCATGAGCTTTATACACATTATGAACTTCAGAAATTAGGATTGTCATCTGCCCAGGATTTCATAGCTACTTATACTGAAAACAATCATCTTCTTTGGGCTCAGTATCATGTAGGCAGCATTACTAAAGAGACTTTAAGATCGGAGCGGTTTAAAAAGACTTTTGTTCAGCTTGGGATACCTCCTGAACTTGTACCACTGCAATTTGAAGAAGATTATGTGAATTTGACGCCTACAAGGACTAATTTATTTGAAGGATCTGAAAAGGTATTATCTTATCTTCAAAAGAAATACACTTTGCATATTATTTCAAATGGTTTTAAGGAAAGTACCTTAACCAAAATGGATCGTTCGGGATTAAATCCATATTTTAGGAATGTGATCATTTCTGAGGATGTAGGTGTTAACAAACCTGACAAAGCTATTTTTGAATATGCACTGGGCAAAGCCGGAGCAGAAAAACACGAATCAATAATGATTGGCGACAGTATTGAAGCAGACATTCGTGGTGCACAAGGATATGGCATAAAGGCTATCTATTTTAACCCTTTAAAAAAAGAAAAGCCTGAAGATGTTGAATGGCAAATTACACATCTTGAAGAGCTGATGTTACATTTTTAGATGTTACTGGCCCTTGGCATGAGATTAAATTTAATGATATACACACAAATAAAATCAATATGAAAACGCTCATTTTGTTTATCGCAGCACTGCTGCAAACCTCCTTAATCTTTGCCCAGAGTTCCGGCACTGACACCGAATTGTTTATTGAAGTTACCGAACAAGGGAAAATCGAGATTTATGTAAATGATGAGCATATTGGTTCTTCGAAAGGCCGCTTTCGCTTTTATGATGTTGAAAATACTTCGCCAACGGTTATTGTTATGAGAAACAACAGGCAGATTGCGAAAACAACCATAGCACTTACAAGAAACAGCCGGACAATTGCACGTTATTCGAATACGAATGGTCTGCAGGTGATTAAAACACTGCCTATTTTTGACGCCAATCAATATGCTTTAGATGATTGGGACAGGATGTATGATAGCACACCAGGCAGACCTACGCGACCTACATCGCCTAGAGAAAACGTAATGAATAACCAATCTTTTGACCAGCTTTTAAGCATGGTGAAACGTACAGCTTTTGATAGTGGAAAAACAAAGCTGATTAAAAATGCATTGAACAGCAATAAAATTTCTGTATCTCAACTAACTGCTCTTGTAAAGGCTTTTGACTTTGATAGCCCCCGACTTGAGGTAGCTAAATCTGCTTATGATTCGGTTGTAGATAAACAGAACTATTTTAAAGTAACTGAAGTCTTTGATTTTGACGCTAAGAAAGACGAGCTAATGGATTATATAAATAAAAAACCTTCAAAATAATTATCCTCTAATCCCTAAAAAATTATTCAATGAAAAAAATCATTTACATCTGCTCATTAGCAATCGCATTTTCGGCTTGCCAATCCAGCCCTAAGGAAACTCAAAATATTGTTACACCTACACCAAATGGTGTTCCAGCAGCGCAATCTGCTACACCATCGGCTCCTGTTCAGCAAAGTGCATCTTCAGGAGAAAGACCTGCAAACAATCCTGCGCATGGTCAGCCTTTTCATGACTGCTCCATTCCGGTAGGCGCTCCACTTAATGCAAAAAACACACCCGCTCCTGCTGTACAAGCTCCAGTTGCTGCTCCTGCACAACAGCAAGCACCTGCAACAGATAAAGAAGTAAAATTAAATCCGCCACATGGACAACCGGGACACGACTGTAAAGTATCAGTTGGTGCACCTTTAACTTAATAAAAAATAACGAGAGCGATTAAGCGTGAAGATTCCAGGCATTAAAGGTTTTGATCAGCAAACCCTTGAAAAGTATGTAAAAAATACCGGATGGCTAATGTTAGCCCGGGTGGGCAGCATGGCCATCAAAATCCTGGTAGCAATTGCATTAACCCACTACCTAAGCAAAAGCGAGATCGGCATACTTAACTATCCGGTAGCTTTTGTTACTTTTTTTACAGCCGCGGCTGCTTTAGGGGTAGATGGATTTGTAACCAGGGAGCTATTGCGCTACCCTGAAAAAAAGAACCAATTACTCGGCACAGCATTCATTTTAAAAGTTATTGGCGGCCTTATTATTCTCCCTCTTATTTATGCAACCTATAGTATAGTTAATAACTATAAAGTAATAGAGACTCCATTGGTTTTTATTATGATAGTTGGTTTTACGGGATTAATCCAGTCACTCAATATCATTGACAGTTACTTTCAATCCAGAACACAGGGCAAGTACATTATGCGTGTTCAAATTGCAGGAAACCTTATATCTGCTGCAATCAAAGTTATATTGATTATCGTCGGTGCAAGCTTAAAATGGTTTGTTTTTGCACTTTTATCAGATGCGGCATTATTGGCATTAGGTTATTTGTTTATTTACCAGAACAATGGAGAGTCAATACTTAAATGGACATTTAAAACTGATATTGCTAAATTTCTTTTAAAAAATTCATGGCCACTAGCCTTTTCAGCGATCCTTGTTTCTATTTATCTGAACATTGATAAGCTGATGATTGAATACTATAAGGGCACCGGAGACCTCGGAATTTATTCCAATGCGGTTCAGCTCGCTGAAGCCTGGTACTTTATCCCGGTTGCCATTACTACCTCAGTATTTCCTGCCATTATGAATGCCAGAAGGGATGATCCTGAGCGATATCAAAAGAGAATGCAAAACATGTATGATTTAATGGTCTGGATAAGTATGACTCTGGCGATAGTGATCACAGTGAGTGCTCCATTGATTTTCAGAATTTTATTTACCCCCGAATTTTATGCCGGTGCACATGTATTATCCATAAACATCTGGGCAGGAATTTTTGTATTCTTAGGTACCGCAAGCAGTCAGTTTTTAATTGCCGAAGGTTACACAAAACTTTCTATGCTACGTACCGCAATGGGTGCATTGATCAATATCATTTTAAACATTTTCTGGATTCCTAAATTTGGAATAGCCGGAGCAGCATTTGCCACATTAGTTGCCTATGCATGTTCCACTTTTTGGCTTTTGTTTATCCCTAAAACAAGACACCAAGGCATAATGATGCTTAAATCCCTGTTCTTAATCACGTTATATCAGAAATTAAAAGGCTCAACAGATCTGCCAGGCTAGGCGCCACATAAATTTTAATATTAATATATTAGCGCTTTGCATTTAACGTTTTAACTTTACCACAAATCATAACATATTAAAGATGTCCTTAAGAAAGGTAATAAGAGAAATTGTATATAAGCCCAAAAACATACTGGAGCTCATTCAGCTTAAGGCTAAAATAAAGAACAGTACCGGAAAACTCCAGATCATAATTGGTGCACATACAACTGATTATAAGGATTGGTTACCTACCAATATTGAGAACCTTAATTTGTTAGAGATCGCATCATTTGATAATTTGTTTGGAGATAAAAAAGCAGATCGCTTTTTAGCTGAGCATGTTTTTGAACACATCAGCTATGATGATGCAATAATTGCTTTAAAAAATTGCAACAAATACCTTAAAAAAGGCGGAGTGGTTAGAATTGCCGTTCCAGATGGTTTCCACCCAAATCCTGACTATATTAATATGGTGAAACCAGGCGGATATGGTGAGGGTGCTCATGATCATAAGTTATTGTATGATTATAAAAAATTATCTAAAGCATTTGAAGAGTCCGGCTATCGTGTAAATCTTTTAGAATATTACGATGAGAACGGTCAGTTTCATTTCAATGAGTGGGACAGTAAAGATGGCCATGTAATCAGATCTAAAAGGTATGATAAACGTTTTAATGAGCCTCTTGGTTATTCTTCTTTAATTGTTGAAGGTATAAAAGATTAGTTTTATGCAAACCTTTGCTCCCATAGCATTATTTGTTTACAATCGTCCGCAGCACACAGCACGTACGCTTAAGTTTTTACAGCAAAATGAAATGGCTTCTGAAAGCAGGCTATTTGTTTTCTCTGATGGATTTAAGTCTGAAGCTGATGAGAAAAATGTGCTTGAGGTAAGGGAGCTGCTCAAAAATATTGAGGGATTTAAATCTGTGGAGGTAATAGAGCGTAAAGAAAACATGGGACTTGCCAAATCGGTTATCATCGGGGTAAGCAAACTGATAAAAGACTATAAGCAAGTAATTGTTTTTGAAGATGACCTGATTACCTCGCCTTATACATTAACATACTTTAATGAAGCTTTAAACCGTTACCGGAATGAGAGCAAGGTAATGCACATTGGCGCCTATATGTATAATTTGAAAGGCACCGAATTACCCGAAACATTCTTTTATCGCGCTGCGACAAGCTGGGGATGGGCAACATGGGAAAGGGCCTGGGAACATTTTGAGCCAAACATAGATACCTTGATAGCTAAGTTTGACAAATCTGCCAGGAGCGCTTTTTCAATTGAGCATACCATGAATTTCTGGAAACAGATGGAAGATTTTAAAAAGGGTAAAAACAATTCATGGGCAATAAGGTGGTATGCTTCTATATTTTTAAAAGGGGGACTAACGCTTAATCCTTCGCAATCATTGGTCAACAATATAGGACACGATGGTTCGGGTATACATTCAGGCATTAATGACATTTACAATGTAATCATCAATCCGAAACCCATAACTCAATTCCCTGCTACGATAACCGAAAATGCTGTGGCGTATGCAGCCATCAAGGGCTTCCTGAAAAACAGAAAAGGAACCTTATGGGATAGAGTAAAACGTTATGTAGTTCAGAGACTTAAATTAAATTAAGGCTTTCTTGCTTCTAAAATAATATACGGCGAAAGCTGTTTGGAATTGAAAGGGAATATTTTAGAAAATATTTTACCTGCCAGCCACATCGATTTCTTTAACAACCTTATTCCCGCAGGTTTTTGCTGCTCATTCTCCAGCCATAAACTAAAATGACCAAAGTATTTTGATTGGACTACCGTTAAACCTGCCTTTTTACAGATGCTTTCGAGCAGTTTCGGATCCATACAATCAATATTGTGTTTATCGTAATTTTCCTTATCAAAATTCTTTTGAAACCAGCCGTTTAAGGCTTTAAAGTTAGGTAAGGTAATAAACAAGGTACCTCCCGGTTTTACAAAATTAATGTGTCTGTTAATGATGTCAGCAGTATCATTAAAATGCTCGATAAGGCCGCAAGATAAAACAAGATCGTATTGTTGTTGAGGTGTATAATTAAACAAATCTGTTTCGATGATATGGATATCCGATTCGCTTAATTGATTGGCTTGCAATAAAGAGCTTGTAACCGGAGGGTGCACAAAATAATCGAGCAGGGTAACATCTAGTTTAAAATACTTCTTCAGAAAAACTGCGTAATATCCGGGGAAACCGCCCAATTCAATAGCCGTTTTAACTTTTTGGCCAGTAATAATGCTTGCCAGTTCTTTGTGAAAAAGATAGTTTTCGGGAATAATAACCGACAAGCCGGTTTTGCTTTCCCAATAATTAACCCAAAACTGTCTGTCGGTTAACAGGTTACCCATATTATTATTTTAGTTCTTCTAAATAGACGATCATTACAGAATTTAATCACTTATGGTCTGTAAAAAATCAAATCTGACGAAAATACATAAGAATTTAATAAAGATTGAAAATATATATTATTTTAGGCTGCACAACCGTTAAAAGGGAAACATTTATCTAAGTTTGATTAATTGAAAGTAGTACACCTAAATACATACGAAGGTAATGGGGGCGCCGGAAGGGCCTGCCTCAGGTTAAGTGATGCACTAAATGCCAGTGGTATCGAATCTAAGGTGATGGTTTACTTACAGTTCAAAGAAAGTTCAAAAACGGGAACTTTTAGTAAGGGCCCTTTTGCAAAAGCAAGAGCTGTTTTCAATATACTTTCTGAACGTTATTTATCTAAGGCTGTATCGAAAGCCGTAAAAACTCCTTTCTCGTTGCAGTGGTTCGGAACTTCAGTAATTGACCACCCGACAGTACAAGAGGCGGATATCATTCACTTACACTGGATAAACCATGGATTTTTGTCACCGAAATTCCTGGCTGAGATTGATGAACTGGAAAAACCAGTGGTATGGACATTTCATGACAGCAATGCATTTACAGGTGGCTGCCATGTACGTTATTCCTGTGAAAATTATTTTAAGGAATGTGGCAACTGTCCTTTGCTTCGCTGGAGTGATAAGAACGACTTCTCGCACAAAACATGGTTACGTAAGAAAAAAGCTTATTCCGAATTAAACTGCCATATTGTTGCCCCAAGCAGATGGATGGCAAATTCGGTTAAACTAAGCAGCTTAATGGGATTTAGAGAAGTAACAGTTATCCCGAATACAATTGAAACAGAAGTTTTTAAACCGTACGTAAAATCCGAAGCAAAAAAGATCCTTAAGATAAACCCAGATAAATTTGTTTTAATGAGTGGTTTTATGCCATCTAAAAATGACAAACATAAAGGCACATCATATTTAATTGATGCATTAAATGACTTAGCGACAAGGCCCGGAATTATTAAGGAAAATATAGAACTGGTAATTTTTGGCAATAAGGATAATGCCGAAATGCCAGAGTTTCCTTTTAAAACAACATTTTTAGGCACTATCAGTAATGACGACCATCTGGCCAAGTGTTATTCGGCCGCAGATGTGTTTATTACCCCCTCTCTTGAAGACAATTTACCAAACACGGTAATGGAGAGCTTATCATGCGCAACTCCCGTAGTAGCCTTTAAAACAGGTGGCATACCAGATATGGTGAGGCATCTTGAAAATGGTTATCTGGCAGAATATGAATCAGCCGAGGACCTTGCTACAGGAATTGAATGGTTATATCATGATGAAAATGCACCTGAAATTCAGAAAGAAGCAAGAAGGACAATTTTAAATCAATTCTCTGAGCAGGTAATTGCAGAAAAACACTTATTATTGTATCAGTCACTTATTGACTTACAACCCCGATAATTTTAGATTCAGAACCAGATGCAGCCTAAGTTAAGTGTTATTACTATCGTTTATAATAATGTAAAGGATATTGAGCGCACTATGCTTTCTGTACTGAATCAAACTTATAAAAACATTGAATACATTATTATCGATGGTGCTTCTAAAGATGGTACTGTCGATAAAATTTACAACTATAAATCGAGGTTGGCTCAGTTCATCTCTGAGCCTGACAAAGGCATATACGATGCCATGAATAAAGGATTGGCTCTTGCAACGGGTGATTATGTACTTTTCATGAATTCTGGTGACGAGATTTATGCGCCTGAAACTGTTACAGAGGTATTTCAGAGTGCTGCCTCGGCTGACATTTACTACGGCGAAACTGAAATGTTTGACGAGAACTGGATAAGCCTTGGCCAAAGAAGACACCATGCGCCCGAGAATTTCAATTGGGAAAGTTTTAGGTATGGAATGAGCATAAGCCATCAGGCAATTTACGTCAGGAGAAGTTTGGCTGAACCTTTTGATTTAAAATATAAATACAGTTCAGATATTGACTGGATTATTAAAGCGGCCAAACATGCCTCAAGCATTGTTAATACGCATACTTATGTTGCCAAGTATCTGGTTGGTGGAATTTCAAAGAAAAAGCACCTAGCCAGCCTTAAAGAGCGATTTCATATTTTCACGAAATACTACGGTTTGATTCCCAATCTGATTAATCATATTTTTATCGGGATTAACCTGGCTCAATACTTTATTCGTCACCGCAGAACAAACGATTAGTTTCGTAAATGGCTTTTTTGCGTCAAATATCGCTGCCTAAAATAGATACTCCCGATTATCCATTTTCTATCCCTGCATTTAAGGAGGGCGTAATGCTAAAAATAAGCAGCAATGTTACTTTCTTTGTTGGGGAAAATGGGTCAGGAAAATCTACCCTACTAGAAGGACTTGCAGAGCATTGTGGATTTAACCTGCGCGGAGGAAATCGAAATCATAATTTTAATACCGGACATAATTTTGAGGGGTATGAAAATCCATTAACAAAGCATCTGGACTTACAATGGATACCCAGACGTATTACTGAAGGCTTTTTTATGAGGGCAGAAAGCTTCTTTAACTTTGCGGCCTACATAGATGAAATGGCCATCTCTGATTCGCGACTCCTTGAGGCATATGGCGGAAAATTACTACATCATCAATCGCATGGGGAATCTTTTCTGGCACTTTTTCAAAATCAATTTCAGAGTGGTATTTATATCCTGGATGAGCCTGAGGCAGCGTTGTCTCCTACCAGATTGATGACTTTTATGTCAATTATTAATAAGCTTGAAAGATCGGGAAGAGCACAATTTTTGATTGCGACTCATTCCCCGATGCTTCTTTGCTATCCCAACTCACAAATCTTTAATTTCGGCGAAGACGGACTAAAAGAGACCTGCTATGAAGAGACAGAGCACTACCGTTTGACCCGAGGTTTTCTGGAAAATCCGGATGCCTACTTTAGGTTTTTATTTGAATAATAAATTATGGGTTTGTAGACCAAAGGCCTGCTTCTTTTACAAACACTCTTCTATTTAACTTTAACTGAGCAACAACCAATTCAGCAAAATCTTCTGGTTGCATTACCCGATCAGGATTTCCATCAGTAAGTTTAAGATCTTTGGCCATATCAGTTGCGATTGTGCTTGGTAAAAGTGTACTTACACGAATGTTGTGTTTGCGAACTTCCTGCATTAATGATTCGGACATTCCAATTAAACCAAATTTTGAAGCACTATATGCACTTGTTACTGCTGCACCATTTTTACCTGCTGTAGATGAGATATTAATAATATCGCCGGTTTTTCTTTCTATCATTTCCGGTAAAACTGCTCTGGTGGTATAGTAAGCTCCAAACAAGTTTACTTTAACAATCTCTTCCCATCTTGACGGCTCCAGTTCAAGGAATGGTCCAAAAGAAGCAGTTCCTGCATTGTTAATTAAAATATCAATTACGCCTAATTCAGATTTAACCTGGCTAACGGCTGCATTCACATTTTCTATATCAGAAACATCAACCGTAGCGGTTGCGGTTTTAACTCCGTATTGTTTTAGTTCTTCTGCAAGGATCTGTAAATCAGACGCTGTTCTTGCCATCAAGCCAATATTAACGCCTTCTTGCGCCAAAGCTATCGCCATCGCCTTCCCTATACCTTTTCCCGCTCCTGTAATGATTGCGTTTTTACCTTTTAATGATTCCATGGTATCTTGTATTAAAATGGGTTTTCTGTATTAAAATACAAAAATAACAAAAAACAAAAGCCTGTTTCTTTCGAAACAGGCTTTATGACTTATCAATAGAAAAAGTTCCTATTTATACCAATTTATTTACTTTACGTGCAGCTTCAGTTAAGTGAATTTTACGTAAACGCATGCTTAATGGAGTAACCTCGATGTACTCATCAGCCTGGATATATTCCATTGCTTCTTCCAAAGAGAATTTAATTGCAGGAGCGATACGCTGACTATCATCTGTACCAGAAGCACGCATGTTAGTTAAAGCTTTACCTTTTACGATGTTAACAACCAAGTCATTATCACGGATGTGTTCTCCTAAGATTTGTCCTTCGTAGATATCTACTCCCGGATCAACAAAGAAACGACCACGATCCTGTAACTTATCAATTGAGTAAGCGGTTGTGCTTCCTTTTTCCATAGAAACCAAAACACCATTCAATCTACCAGGGATTACACCTTTCCAAGGCTCGTAAGATTTGAAACGGTGAGCCATAATTGCTTCACCACCTGTAGCAGTTAATACGTTATTTCTTAAACCGATGATACCACGTGCAGGAATATCGAATTCCAAGTGCTGTAAATCGCCTTTTGGCTCCATGATCAATAACTCACCTTTACGTTGAGTTACCAATTCAATTACTTTACCAGCAACTTCGCCCGGCACATCAACAATTAAGGTTTCGATAGGCTCACATTTTTTACCATCAATTTCTTTGATGATTACCTGTGGCTGACCAACCTGAATTTCATATCCTTCGCGACGCATTGTCTCGATTAATACTGATAAATGGAGAATACCCCTTCCGTACACTAAATAAGCATCAGGAGACTCAGTTTCCACAACTTTAAGTGCAAGATTTTTCTCAATTTCTTTGTATAAACGCTCTTTCAAACGCTGAGAAGTTACAAATTTACCTTCTTTACCAAAAAATGGTGAGTTGTTGATAGTGAACAACATGTTCATTGTTGGCTCATCAATTTTGATTACAGGTAATTGTTCCGGAGCTTCGAAATCAGCAATAGTGTCACCAATATCAAAACCATCAATACCTACAACTGCGCAGATATCACCAGATTTTACTTCAGTGGCACGGATTTTACCTAAACCTTCGAAAGTATATAATTCTTTTACTCTTGATTTTACCATTTTACCATCACGCTTAATTAAAGTAACCGGTTGGTTCTCTTTAATTACGCCACGGTGTACACGACCAATTGCAATACGACCTACGAAAGATGAATAATCTAAAGAGGTAATTTGCATTTGTAAAGTACCATCGTTTGTTGGTGCAGGAGGAATCTTTTCAACAACTGTATCTAAAAGCGCGAAAATATCGGTTGTAGGTACTTTCCAGTCAGTGCTCATCCATCCTTGTTTAGATGAACCGTAAATTACAGGAAAATCAAGTTGCTCTTCGGTTGCTTCTAAGTTGAAGAACAATTCAAAGATCTGCTCGTAAACTTCTTCAGGGCGACAGTTTTCTTTATCAACTTTATTTACAACAACAATAGGTTTTAAACCTAAAGCCAAAGCTTTTTGAGTTACGAAACGTGTTTGAGGCATGGCACCTTCAAAAGCATCACACAATAACAATACACCATCAGCCATTTTCAATACACGCTCTACCTCACCACCGAAATCGGCGTGACCAGGTGTATCGATAATGTTGATTTTAACGTCCTTATACTGAACCGAAACGTTTTTTGACACGATGGTAATACCGCGCTCACGCTCCAAATCATTGTTATCAAGTATTAAATCTCCCGATTGTTCGTTATCGCGGAAGATTGAACAAGAGTGTAAGATCTTATCGACCAGTGTAGTTTTACCGTGGTCAACGTGGGCTATGATAGCTATATTTCTTATTTTTTGCATAAAATGCTACTAATTTTTGGCGCAAAGATAAGATTAATTATCGAGATTTCAGTACATTAGTTAAGAGGCATTTAACTCTTTTTTTTAGAAACTATTTGGGGTTCTTAATAAGGGCAGTTTTATTTATGTAGTTTATAGCTTTAAATTATATACAATGTATAACTTGAGATGTTTCATA
>NZ_LGEL01000087.1 GCF_001636695.1 Pedobacter panaciterrae | reverse complement strand
ATATTATTGTATCCCTTATTAATTTTAATGCATTCCTTTAAATTTATTAAATTTCAATTTCTTTCCATACAAATAGTTATTTTGGTGTTATTGCTAACACATTCAGTAATTACTTATGCCAAATCTTCTACCTCTCCTTATGAAACTCTTGAAAAACAAGTTTCCGAATTAGACTTCAAAGCTATCAGCAAGGAATCAACTTTTAGTTACGCTGAACAAGGTAGCCAAGATTTCATTTGGTTAAAAGGTCAACTGACATTAGATCAGCTGTACATACCTATGTCAATACAAATTCCTTCACCACGTCTGCATCAAGTTACATTATACATTTATAAAAATGGAAGACTTCAAGAGGTAAAGGAACAGATTAGTCTGGTAAGATACGATCAATTCAATTTTGAAACTGACAGTGCTGTATTTTACCTTAGAAGTAAGAACGCCTTGCTAAAAAAATTGCCTCTTGTGGTTATGGAATCACATTCTTTCTATGAAAAAGAGAGTAAGCGCTTGCTTAGAATAGGACTTTATTATGGGTTGGGCATTATGTCGATCATATTTAATTTTGTTTTCTTCCTTATCTTCAAGGATAAGCGGTTCATTGCTTATTGCTTCTTACAAATAGGTGTTTTTATAGAGTTTTTCTATGAAGATGGTATGTTTTATTACATGTCGTCAGGACATCTTATATTAGAAAACCTGCTGGTATACACAGCCCCGATTTCTGCTGTTCTAGCCTGCATATTTGCCTATTATTTTTTAGACCTAAAGCATACCTGCAAAAAATATTGGTATTATATAACACCTGTTATAGGCCTGATGCTATTAAACCTGATCTTATTCTCATTATTTAAATGGAAAGCCTTAATACCAATACTTGATTTACTTAGTTTTCTGGCGGCATCAATAGCCATCGGCATTGCTATTGCAAGGTTTAAAAAAGATGTTTATGCGCGGTTCCTGGTATTGACCTTTGGCACTATTCTAATCTTTGGAGTTGGTTTTGTGTTAAACACTAATTTAAACCTGACGTGGCTTTCTTTTTTCGATATGGATACTTTTAGAATGGTAAGTGCCTTTGAGATCATAAGCATTAGTTTTGCTATTACTTTTAAAGCACGGGCCTTGCAGGAAGAAAATGATCGCAACCGAACTGAAATTAATAAATATTTGATTATGCTCAAAGACACTAATGATACACCTCCGGATACATCTGATCGATCTGATTTTAATGAGCAAAATATCATAGATGCTTTAAAAGTTGATTTCCAACTTACTGATCGTGAAACAGAAGTATTGTTGGGGATATGGGAAGGATTAAGTAATCAGGAACTGGCAGACAAATTGTTTATTTCATTAAATACTATCAAATATCACATTGGTAACCTATATGTAAAACTTGATGTTAAAACCAGAACACAAGCAGTAAGAATAAAAGAGAAAATCACTGTGTGAAATCAAACCAACGAGTGATAGCATTTTGGAGTTCACAATAATCTGGGTTACTGTCAGAAGTCCAGGCGATAATTCCATCAGGACGTATCAGTAGAGCACTTGTAGCTAACCGATCTATTGTATTACCACAAACATATCTGATCCGATCATCATATTCACTTACGGTTTTTTTTAATGACGCGTCTCCATCAAAATCAAGTAGCATTCCTTTGCCGTCGTACATTAGCTCACCGATTCGGGTGCCGTCTTCCAGCTCAAAGTTGGGAACACTGTGGCCGACCAAAGGAAGATTGCTGCCGAGATTATAATGTGTGTCGATACCCCAAACTCTTCCCGCAAAATAGGTGGCACCATCACGGGTATTCATCAAGTCACGAATGATGGCATTTAATGCCTGAGCTTGTGGAGTTGGTTTCATGATCTCAACCTGTGCACGTGACCAATCCAGTACCTGTGCACCGATTGGATATCGCTCGATATAATAACTATCCAGCAAGCTTTCAGAGGCTCTATTTTGTATGGTTGCGGCTAGCTTCCAACCCAGATTCATCGCATCGCCAAGTCCAAGGTTAAGTCCCTGGCCGCCTAATGGTGCATGGATGTGTGCGGCATCACCGGCTAAAAATATCCGTCCATTTCGGTAGGTTGTGGCCTGTCGTGCCCTGTCGGTCCAGGTAGTTCCGATATGCAGAGTGTTAATTGTAACGTTGGTATTCGAAATGCGACGTAAAACTGCCTGAATGTGTTCACATGTAAGTGGTTTTTCTGAATTATGAAATGTTCCGGCATCAAAATCCTGCATGATCAGGTATCCTGGCTGAGATTGCAAATACATGCCGGTTGATGTCACATTTCGGCCAGGATTGAGTTTTTCAGGATCGTCAATATCAACCTGAGTAGAGTAACCGGTAAATTCCGGCTCTGTACCTGCAAATTCAAAGCCACCAGCTTTGCGAACAACACTACGGCTTCCATCGCAGCCCACAAGCCATTTACATTTAAAGGATTGGTCGCCTGATTGAACAGTCACCTCATCTGCAGTTTGATGAAAGTCTGTGATTGCATGGCCACGTCTAATCTCTACGCCTAATAATTCTGCGCGGTGGGTCAACAACGTTTCAAGCTCCTGCATTTCAGAAATTAAACTGGTCTCAGTTGATCCTGGCAGGCGATTCTTCCATTTTGATGTGTCAATATTATCACTATGAAATGGAATGCCGGCAAAATGTCCTCCCTGACGTTGGGATTCTTGTTTGGTATTTTGATGCGGGTTTTTAATACGTTTATGTAACTCCAGTCCTTTTAGCAAGTCACGGCGGTAAAGCGCTTCAATAGTTGGGGTGGAGAGCCCCCGTATCCCGAAAGGAAATTGTTTTAAGGGTGAGTATGGATTTTCCACCTTCTCCAGTATCAGAACTGAACATTTGGCGAGGGCCAGTTCACAGGCCAGGAATAGGCCTACGGGACCTGCGCCGGAAATGATTACATCGTGGGTAGAATGATTTAGTGTAGTTTTCATATAAAATGATTAAAACACAAAACTCAGGAATGTAACTATATCAGGCTTGTATAAATGCGACAAAATCACTGCTTACAGCCTGTTTACCTATCTTGGCTTTTCGTGCAAATGCCGCTGGTGAAGTACCACTAAAACGCTTAAATTCCCTGCTTAGATGGGCTTGATCTGTATAGCCAAGCTCATGAGCCAATCCGGCTAGATTGGACTCCGGATAAAGCCATAAGTGGTTTCTTACCTGTTCAAAGCGCATTAAAGCGGATACGTCTTTAACAGTATAGCCTGAAGATCGTTTGAATTTCCTTTCCAATGTACGAACGGTTGCATGAGCTGCTGCCGCTACCTGGCTTACCGGTATGCTACCGTTTGCTTTTCGCATGGCTACTCCCGCTTTGAATAATAAACTGTCAATAGCAACTCCCGATCGAGCGTTAAGGAAGTACTGTTTGATATGAGCTAGCGCTTCATCTATCCGATTATTATGAATGCATTTATTTAATATGTATTGAAGCTGAGCTATAGGGTGCTCAAATATGTGGACATTATCCTTACCGGAAGGTAGTTCAAGTAAATCGAACACAGTCCAGGGAAAGCACCTGATGCCAATGATTTCTAAATAATTTTTTGTGTAAAAAAGAACTGGCTGATTGAGTAGTCCTATCATAAATGGAGATGGTAACGTTTGTAACACTCCATTATGGGAAGTTCTGAGGGGACCTCTGAAATGAAAGATAATTTCTGCGTAGCCATCTGGTTGTACCTCAAAACTCGTTTCTTGTTCTCCAGATTCTCTTCTGTTGTACCAAAAGCATTTTATGCTATCTTTTAGCTCTTCAGGAGGTTCAAATTCTTGATGCTGCATTTTTAAAGATAACACATTTGAGTGTATATACAGCTCCATTGAAATTTGACTATATTTAAGACTGAGAACTTAGCTTGCCTGGGTGACCTGCATTTTACAACTTTCCAGGAAAATCGTATGTTTAGGAAAGAAAAGAGCTTACCAATTGCCATCTTATGTACGCGCAACTAAGAGAATACATCAGCAATTGTGTTTCTTCGATCATTTCTGATGAAGAATTTAAACTGGTGGAAGAAGCTTTTATCCCTAAGACAGTTAAGAAAAAACAGTTTCTGCTTCACGAGGGAATGGTTTGCAAATACATGTCCTTTATTGTTAAAGGAACCATGCGTCAATATACTATTGATCAGAAGGTAAATGAACATATCGTTCGCTTTGGCATAGAAAACTGATGGATAAGCGACAGGGACAGTTTTATTAATCTTACACCCACCAAATATTGCATCGATGCACTTGAAGATACAGAACTGCTTGTTGCTACTAATGAAAAGCTGGCCAATCTGCGTGCTACTTCTGCACATTTCAATAAAATGTGTCAGAATCTTGATGAAAAACATTTTAGTGCCTCTCAGAAAAGAATTCAGGCAATGATTGAGGATGAAAATTAAAGGCTTACATTAGTTAAATAATAGTCTATTAATCTAAAGGTGCTATTTTGACTAAATTAGAGAAAAAATTACTACGATTTGTAAAAGCCAATCGTGGAATTACCCTTGAAAAATTGTCTGTAATAGTTGTAAAAGATATTTCTTCTGTAAGAAAGACAATCAGAACTTTGCATCTCCTCGGATATGTTTCTTATTGGAAAGTAGGGGTGTATCCAAATCGTAGATCGCTAGAAGTTTTTGAAAAGGGTAAGAATGATCTATACAATGAAATAGGACTAGAAAATCATCTTACACCAAAACAGATAGGAAAATTTATAAAACATTCTGATGATGACCCTTGGTATTGTTGCACCTATTTGATTGACGAAGAGAATAAAACTCTTTTTGAAAAAACTAATAATGTAAATTTTGACCTAGAGAAATTTGAATATTGGTTGACCTACACTTTAGATAATAGGGATGATGTAAGCAAACATCTAATGCGCCAAATATGCTGCTTTTTGTAAGTAAAATGGAATGAATTCTCTATATTAGTCATGAGCAGATATTCACTGCTAATAATTAAAAATACTGATAAAACAGCGTTTAGTGCATAAAAAAAGCCTTTAGGTGTTAATCTAAAGGCTTTTTTTCAAGTAGCGGGGAGCAGGATCGAACTGCCGACCTCAGGGTTATGAATCCTGCGCTCTAACCATCTGAGCTACCCCGCCGAGGGGTCTTTTTTCTAAAGAGTTGCAAATATAGAATAAATTACTTTTCTTTAGAAACAAATATTAAAAAAATAGTCTAATAATTCAGAATATAAGTGTTTAACGATGTCGGAAAAGAAAAAATTTACGTTAGAATATGAATTGAGGTCGTCTCCACGTATTTTATTTAGTTTTATTAGTGAGCCAAATGGACTGTCTCAGTGGTTTGCAGATGATGTGATTTTCAGAGATCAGGTATATACTTTCACATGGGACGATGAAATACAGAAAGCAAAGTTGCTTAGCGTAAAAGAAAATAAATCAGTAAAATTTAAATGGGTAGAGGATGAACCCCACTGTTATTTTGAAATGGAAATTGTACAGGACGAATTAACAAATGATGTTGCCCTTTCAATAACCGATTTCGCTACTGATGAGACATTAGCTGAGCGTACACTAATTTGGGATAATCAGATTAACTACCTGCACAGTGTAATTGGTGCCTAGTTTTTCGATAGCTTTGTCTACATTTGTATATTGAAAAAGATTCATTTACTTCTACTCAAAGCATTTATAAGGCCCTTCTTCGTCACATTTTTTATTGTGATGTTTATTTTGCTAATGCTTTTCCTATTTAAATATGTTGATGATTTAATAGGAAAGGGATTTGAATGGTACATTATACTGGAGCTAATGTATTATGCTTCAGCTGCAAATGTGTCTATGGCGCTTCCTTTGTCCATTTTATTATCATCGATAATGACATTTGGAACACTAGGAGAAAATTATGAATTGGTTGCCATTAAATCAGCGGGAGTATCTCTGCAAAAGGCAATGATGCCCCTTTTTGTGCTCATTGTATTTATAGCAATAAGTTCATTTGTGTTCTCAGATTATATGCTACCCAAAGCCAATTTGAAATATGGGTCGCTTTTATGGGATATAACAAATAAAAAATTATCGTTTTTAATTAAAGAAGGCGTCTTTAATAATAGCATACCAGGATATTCCATCAGGGTCGATAAAAAAGGAGATGATGGAGTTTCGTTGTACGATGTAATGATTTACGATCATACGAATACAAATGGAATGGCTAAGATCATCATTGCTAAAGAAGGTAAAATGTATAGCAATGATAAGTTTCTTTTTCTTAAGTTAAAGAATGGGGTCAGGTATGAAGAATCTAGCGGTCGTAACAGTTATAATAATCCCAGACAGGAACTGACAAGAATGCGGTTTACTGAAACTGATCAGAAGTTTGATATTTCCAGTTTTAAAATGAATAGAACTGACGAACAGGATTTTAGAAATAACACCCAAATGTTAAATCTAAAGGGATTAACGAAAAAAAGGGATTCATTAACCAAAGAGCTGGATAGTGTAAATAAGTTCGCCTCAACCACTATAAATAGCTACTATAAACAGAATAATTACTCTAAGGGATATACATCTGTTAAAACATCTCCAAAAGTAATAAAGGGAGATATTCTAAAGATGCTTCCCGAGAAGCAGAGATTAGCAATTATTACAAGTGCTTTGGATCTGGCAACTTCAGTAAAACAAACAGCCTCTAGCCGAATTTCAGATTATGAGGACAGAACTAAAAGTATAATAAAAGTACAATTAGAGTATCAAAGAAAGTTTACGCTTGCAGTATCCTGTCTTTTGTTGTTCTTTATCGGAGCACCGCTAGGAGCTATTATAAGGAAAGGTGGACTCGGATTACCAGTTGTAATGGCCATAGTGTTTTTTCTTTTGTACCATATTATAGCTACAGTTTCTGAGAAGTCGGCAACAACAGGATCTTTAAGGCCTTTCTTTGGGATGTGGCTTGCCATATTTATCTTGTCGCCGCTGGGTGCGTTCTTAACTTACAAAGCAACAGTTGATTCCGCATTATTTGATGTAGGATATTTTAAACAAGTATTTGTAAACCTCTTTAAAAAGAAAAAGTCAAGCAAGAACATCCAATAATATTTATGTCATTCATTGTAGGATAAACACCTAATATTCATTACTTATTTATGATAGTTTATAACGTAATATTGGTTTTGAAGATTGTAACTTTGTAACGTAAATCATACTAATTAATCAAGCTACTTATTTATGTTACTTGATTATTGATATATTCAGAAAAATGGAAATCAAACTAGATACAATAGAAGATGCTATTGCAGAAATAAAAGCGGGTAAAGCTATTATTGTTGTAGATGACGAAGATAGAGAGAACGAAGGTGATTTTATTACTGCTGCCGCCAACGCTACTCCCGAAATGATAAATTTCATGGCTACCTATGGCAGAGGCTTAATTTGTGCCCCTTTAACAGAAGAAAGATGTGATGAATTAGGACTGGATTTAATGGTAGGAAAAAATACTGCTGCTTATGAAACTAATTTCACTGTTTCAGTTGACTTAAGAGGTCATGGGTGTACCACAGGTATTTCTGCATCAGACAGATCAAAAACTATTAAGGCATTAATTGATCCAAATATTGACCCTGCTGAACTGGGCAGACCTGGTCACATTTTCCCATTAAGATCTAAGGATGGGGGAGTATTAAGACGTTCCGGACATACAGAAGCATCTGTAGATCTAGCCAAACTTGCAGGTATGGAACCCGCGGGTGTATTGGTTGAGATTATGAAGGAAGACGGAGAAATGGCCAGATTGCCTGATCTGATTAAGATTGCGGCACAACATCAACTTAAAATAATTAGCATAAAAGACCTTATCTCATATAGATTAAGCAAGGAAAGCCTGATAGAGCAGGAAGTAACTGTAAATCTGCCTACTCAATGGGGCGATTTCAAAATGACTGCTTATACTCAGATAGATACAGGAGCTACACACCTTGCAATTAGTAAAGGAGAGTGGTCTATAGATGAACCTGTATTAACGAGAGTTCATAGTTCATGTGTAACCGGTGATATTTTTGGATCGTGCAGATGCGACTGCGGCCCTCAATTGCATAAAGCAATGGAGATGATCGATAAAGAAGGTAAAGGTGTGATCGTTTATATGAATCAGGAGGGAAGAGGTATTGGCCTTGTTAATAAACTACGGTCATATAATTTACAAGATGCCGGTCTGGATACAGTTGAAGCGAATATAAAGTTAGGCTTTAAAGGAGATGAAAGAGATTATGGAGTTGGGGCTCAAATATTGAGAGCACAAGGTATAACTAAAATGAGGTTGATGTCTAACAATCCTACTAAACGTGCCGGTTTAATTGGTTACGGTTTGGAGATTGTAGAAAATATCCCGATTGAAATAGAAAGCAATATTCATAACGAACAATATCTTAAAACAAAACGTGATAAGATGGGCCATCAGATAATGAAAGGCTAAAAAAATAGGTGTCCAAAAAGGTAACGTCATCTCGACGATAGGAGAGATCTCTTGATCACGAAGTATCTGCGAGGTAAATTGGCATATACAAGAGATCTCTCCTATCGTCGAGATGACGAGGTAAGCTTATGCCATTAGAACAACAATCTTAACTTTTCGAACACCTACTTTTTTTTGTTCTTTTTTTCTGGAGCAACAGCTTCTTTGTTCACGGGCTGTTTATCAACAGGAGGCAGCTTTTTCTCGTCCTCAACCTTCTTTTTCAACTTTTGGTTGTACTTGCCTGATATTCTTTGAACAAACTCTCTGAAGCTATCAAACTGTTGTGTATAGATAAGGCCAAAAGATGTTACATTGTTGTTTTGGCTAACACCAGTGTTAAAGAAAGTGTTTTGCTGTGTAGGCGGTTTGTTAGCAAGCTTACCTACCAGAGTTCCATCTTTTTTAATTAGTGCTAAAACCTCAACCTCTCCGCCAACGTTATTTCTTGTAAAACCAATTGGCGACAAATCGTTTGTACTACGTTTATCTACAATCCCCGCATTTAATACTACCCTGTCATTAAAAAATCTGAAAGAAGCATTTGCCTCACTCAAAGAGCGGATATTAATATCAACAAAATCGAGGTTAAGTGAAGATAAAACATTGTTGAACTGATTAAATAACAGCTCTGTAGCAGTACTTGCAACACCTGATGTTAATTGTTTACCAAGAGCCTCTTTTCCTGTTCCAGGAGCAAAACTACGTCTTATAATTAAACTAAGTGCCTGTAGGTTTCTGTTGTTATCGTCATTGAAATAAGATTGCATTTCCTCCTTAATAGCAGGATTTGAAGGAAAGAATATATCCAACTTAATCTCCGGCTTTAATAAAGGACCACTTAAACCCATTTCTACTTCAGTAAGCACACGTTCATTAGTATTATTACCGCCGTCCCTATTTGCAGCAGTATATAGGTCACTCAGTCCGGCACGCAGAGAGTAGATTGCTTTTAAATTTATCTGAGCAGTCGTAGGGTTACCAGTCCACCTGATAGTGCCACCTTGTCTGATATTGAATTTCTTATTTATAATTTCCTGAGCGGTAAAATCAAAACTACCCGATTCAATTATATAATCGCCCGACATCTCAAAATCGCCAAGGCTATTGATATTAAGCGCTAAATTCTTAGAGTAGCCTTTGCCACTCAGATTTCCTAAAGAAGTATAAATATTAGCAGTACTGTTTGCATCAACTTCGAGTTTCAAACTCATTGTAAGCCCGTCAAAACTTGTTTGTTTCTTTACAACCTTAGTGGTGTCTTTGCTAACAAAAGTTATAAAATCTTTATTCGATACGGTTTCAGAGCTGTTAAGCGGAAGGTTGAAAACGGTGCCTTTTTCCGTTTTAGCCTTAATATCTATAAATAAATTATTTGTTGGCCCCTTAAATTTAAAAGTCCCCGTTCCATATGCTTTTCCGTAATATATGGAGTTATCTTTTTCCGTGGTATTTAATGCCATGAAATCTTTAGCATCAATATCAATGTCTAAGGTCGGAGTATTGATGTTATTAAGGTCAACAGTCCCATTTGCGATGGCCTGGTTACCGTCAACATCAAGTAACTTTAAATCGTTAATATCTATCACGCTGTTATGAACAGCTACCTGATCATTTAAGGTATATCTCGTTTTCAGATAATTAACAGTAACCTCACCTTTATCAAAAGAAACGTCACCGTTAATTTCAGGTTTTTCAAACGAACCAGTTACGGTTAAAGAGGATGAAATATGACCTTTAAGATCTGATACCAGGTCATTAACAAATGGCTCCAGGACAGCCAACTCACTTTTATCAAGCTTTACGCTAAGATCAATCTCTTTCTTTTCCAAATCGAGAGTTCCTAAAACCCGAAGGGTTTCTTTATCAGCAGAAACTATTTTCGTGAAAATGTTGGCTACATTATTTGTACGATCGTAGGAAGATGTATCTGTTAAATTCCCAATATGAGTATTGTTAAGGGTTAAAGAATCGATCTTCAAATTATCCGATATCTTAGGTGATTTTAGGATATTGTATAATTTAGTCTCTCCATTTATATTCCCGGCTAATTGTATACCGTATGCCTTCACAAATGGATTTATTGTTTTTAGGCTAAACTCTTTAAATCCAACAAGAAGTAAATCTTTGGGGTCGTCAGAAAGAATCCCATCCACGGTTAGTAACTGATTTCCATTGCTTAAATCAAAATTGGTAATTTCTGTCTTTCCTTCATGAAAGTTAATTCTCACTTTTTCTTGAATCTTCCAATCCTCATCATTTATTTTTAGCTGAGATGGGAGTATGCTTACTCTGGCAGTAGTATCATTTGCAAATTCTACCAAACCATTTAAATCCAGCTGATTTGCATCGTCTGAATTGGCAAGCTTTAAGTTGAGCGAAAGGCTATCATTTCGCAATATGTTTGATATGTTAACATTTTTAATATATAAACTGTCATTCAAATCAACTCTGTCTGACGTTATGATCGCCTGTATTTGATTCGTTGAAGTATTTTCATCAACAATGATATTATTAGCTATAATGCCCTTGTACTTTAGTTTTTTTACAAAACCGTTCAATGTGGCTATATTGTTTGGAGAATCAAAATTGCCGATAAAAATGGCCTCGTCGTCAATCTCCAGACCAGGTACAAGGAGCTCTGCTATGGGCTCAAACCTTTTAATTTTTAAATTGAATTGAAAGATCTGGTCTCCAAATGGAACAATAGTAGTTTTAAGAGAAGGTATATATTTTTTTGCCAGTGCTTTATAATATGACGGTATGGTATTCAAATTATACTGTCCCTTTAAACTTGCATCCAGAATATCTGAGTGAATTGTCAAGTCTCTGTCTTTCCCTATTCCGGCAGCATTTAGCTCTACAGAATCAATATTGTAAATGCCTTTAACGTTGTCTAATCTGATCTGTTGAATTAAAAGTTTTCCTTGTATGTTATTCAGGTTTGTACCAGAGAAATTGGTGCTAAAAGTGGCATCAACCTTTAGCGAATCTTTATATAGATTCAGGGCTTTTAATTTTGCATTATTTATTTGGGCCTTAAAGTTAAATACTGGCAGCTTAGGGTTCAGATTTACCCCACCATCAAAAACAAGCTGCACATTTTTGTCATTAATTTTCAGGCGGCCGTCGAAATACTTTTTATCAAAAGTCCCATCAATTTTAACATTTCTATACCTATAGTCATTAAAGTCAATATAATCTATATCTCCATTTAATTTTTCTGAAAGATTTTTTATCTCAGTTCCTCTGCCTTCAATATTTAAGGAAGCGGAGATTCTACCAAGAGAAGTCTCATCTAAGAGATTCCCTAAATTAAAATCGAAAGATTTAACATTACCTGAGTAAGAAGGGACACCCTTCTTATCTATTTTCATATTAACATCAGAGATTAATCTGCCAAGTTTAGTCTTAAACTCCCCGTAGGCAATAAAATCATTTTGAAATCCTGTAAATGAACCGTTAAAATTAATGTTGCCAAATTTGTTGATTACTTCTGGAATCACTTTAGCCTTTTTACCGGTTGTACTGGTTAATATCTCGTCCAGATCAGCTTTATTTGTTCCTGCCATCTCTATTTTAAGATCCATAAAAGTCTCTTTGAGATTTGGCAATCCCTTTACAATAAAGTCGCCCTTTATATATGTTGCTTTTCCGGCTTTAACAGAGAGGTTTTTTGCTTTAAGGTTATTTACTAGTCCTGAAATCTTTCCATCAACTTCAATTTCCAGATTCATTTGGTCTAATTCCGGAGCAAAATAGGCAACATCTCGTGCTGCCAGATAGCTGTTTTTGAAATTGGCTTTCATTCTTACCTTGTTCACATAGTCTCTAAAGTCGCGGTATCTGTCAAAGCGCATCTGAAAATAATCAGAAAGCCTACTTTTGTTAGTTACCAGCATTAAATTCTTTAATTCTATGCCATTGGTATCAACTGTTGTGAAAGCAGTAAGGTTTTTGAGATAAAATCCACTTTTTTCTTTAAAAGTCAGGTTTTTGATGTCAGCCTGAATAATATGATCTGTAGTATTTAATTTTTCAAAGATTCCGTTAAAGCTGGTTAGATAAACATCATCAAAGTTTACTCCTTTTATAACAGTATCAACTCTTTGGTTCTTATATTTAAAGCTAATGTTATTTAGAATAACCCTATCAAACGACAGTTTGAATGGTTTCTTTTTGGTTTTAACAGTTGGAGGGCCGGAGTCAAAGTAGTCAATAATAAAATCAATATTGGTAGATCTGTCTTTATACGACTTTAGAAAAAAAGAACCGTTATTAATTTGTACAGTATTTATGTCAACTATCCGCTTTTTAAGTGAAAGTTGATTGATATCCAATAAAAACTTAGGCGTATTAAGTATGGTATCCTTCTGCTGATCTAATACAAGCAGGTTTTCTATCACAACATATTTAAAAGGTTTTATATATATGCCGGTCAAAGAAATGGTTGTATTAAGCTCCTTAGATAAGTATGCTGCCGCTTTTTTGGCTACAAAAGTTTGAACAGGCTTAAATTGGATTGCAAATAGAATGACACCAGCAAGTAATAATACTGATGCAACGATCCAAAGAAGTATTTTTAATAGTTTTTTAATAATTTTGTAGCTTAATAATAATAAACGTGTCAGTAATACTTGCTATAGAATCTTCCTGCGATGAAACCTCTGTTGCTATATGTAACAACGGCAAAATTACTGCCAATGTTATTGCAAACCAAACAATTCATCAAAATTATGGAGGTGTAATTCCTGAATTAGCTTCAAGGGTACATCAACAAAATATTGTCCCGGTAATACAACAGGCTTTAAGTGATGCTAAAGTTAATAAAAAGGAGCTAAATGCAGTTGCTTTTACTCAGGGGCCAGGCTTATTAGGTTCATTGTTAGTAGGTGTTTCCTTTGCTAAGTCATTTGCGCTGGCGTTAGATTTACCTTTAATTTCAGTAAATCATATGCACGCTCATATCCTGGCGCATTTTATTGATGATCCTAAACCTGAATTCCCTTTTATCTGCTTAACGGTATCTGGCGGACATACTCAAATTGTTTTAGTGAAAAATTATTTTGATATGGAGATAGTTGGCGAAACACTAGATGACGCTGCAGGTGAAGCATTTGATAAAACAGCTAAGATTTTAAATTTACCTTATCCTGGTGGCCCGCTTATAGATAAGTACGCTGCATCAGGAAATCCTTTGGCTTATAAGTTTGGGGAGCCACAGATCAAAGATTTAAATTACAGCTTTAGTGGGTTTAAAACCTCTATTCTGTATTTTATAAGGAATCAGGAAAAGGAAAACCCCAATTTTATTTCTGAACACTTAAATGATATTTGTGCTTCCGTTCAGCATAGTATTGTACATATTCTGCTCAACAAGCTAAAGAAAGCTGCAAAGCAGTACAGAGTTAAAGAGATAGCTATAGCGGGAGGAGTATCTGCAAATAGTGGATTAAGAACTGGCTTGATGGCCCTGGCCGATGAGTTAAATTGGAAAGTATATATACCAGCTTTTGAATATTGTACGGATAATGCGGCTATGATTGCTATTGCGGGTTATTATAAATATTTAAATAATGATTTCGTGCAACAGGATGTTGCACCTTTGTCCAGAATGGAATTTTAACATATAAAAAATATAATTATGGGTGTAATGAGTTTTGTTTTCTTTGGGCTAATGCTGGTTCCATTAATCATCTTTTTAGTTTGGTTAATTAAAAAGGATAAAAACAGAAACTATTTGGGGCTTGCAGTTCTGGTAATGATGGCTATTATAGCGATTATTGCTATTGTTAAGATTGATGCTCATTTTATGGAGAATAATACCCCGGGTATGGAGCCAAATAGTAAGGCCCCTAGCTATAAATAAAAAAGTCTTAAACATAAAAGAGGGGGTATTTACAAAAATACCCCCTCTTTTATGTTTAACGTAATATTAAACTTTATCTTCTAATTTATCACCGGTTACCTCAGCTCTGATTTTTGCTTCAATTTCTTCAGAAAGTTCTGGGTTATCAAGTAATAACTGTTTAACTGCATCTCTACCCTGGCCAAGCTTGGTGTCTCCATAGGAGAACCACGATCCTGCTTTTTTGATGATATTAAAGTCAACACCTAAATCGATAATTTCACCGGTTTTAGATATTCCTTCTCCAAACATGATGTCAAACTCCGCAATACGGAAAGGAGGGGCAACTTTATTTTTAACGATTTTTACTTTCACTCTGTTTCCGGCAACTTCATCAGAATCTTTGATCTGAGAAGTTCTGCGGATATCTAAACGAACAGAAGCATAGAATTTTAATGCATTTCCACCAGTAGTGGTTTCAGGGTTTCCAAACATTACACCAATCTTTTCACGTAACTGGTTAATGAATATACAGCAACATCCGGTTTTAGCAATTGTTCCGGTTAATTTACGCAGCGCTTGCGACATTAAACGAGCCTGAAGTCCCATTCTGGAATCTCCCATTTCTCCTTCAATTTCAGCTTTAGGAACTAAAGCCGCTACAGAGTCAATAACAATCACATCAATTGCGCCTGATCTGATTAGATTGTCAGCAATTTCTAAAGCCTGTTCACCATTATCAGGTTGTGAGATTAATAAATTATCTACATCTACACCAAGTTTTTTTGCATACCCTTTATCAAACGCATGCTCAGCATCAATAATGGCTGCTAAGCCACCTTTTTTTTGTGCTTCAGCAATAATATGAGTCGCTAAAGTTGTCTTACCAGAAGATTCAGGTCCGTATATTTCTATGACCCTTCCTTTAGGTACTCCGCCAATGCCTAAGGCAATATCTAAACTAATAGAGCCTGTCGAAATAGATTCTATCGGTTCTACAGCATTGTCACCCAATTTCATAACGGTACCTTTACCATATGATTTTTCCAGCTTATCTAAAGTAAGCTGTAATGCTTTTAATTTGTCTGCGTTTGCGTTTGTGCTCATATTATTAAATTCTGTAAGAAAGTAACTACTTACATTTCTTAACGTAAAATGATTTTCTTTTTACTAATTATATTCTGTCTCTTATACACAT
>NZ_LGEL01000004.1 GCF_001636695.1 Pedobacter panaciterrae | reverse complement strand
GTTTTCTGATGTTAGTATTTTTTTGTACTAAAATAAACAAAATTTAATATTTATATCGTATTTTTTGTGTTAAATAGTATTTTTATACACTATATTTATCAAAATTATATTATACATGTATTACGACCTAATAGCTGAACTTGTATCATTTGTTAAGGTATATGAAAGGGAATCTGATCATACCAGTCAGGACATTAATGTATTTGGAAATTGGCTCAGCCAACGTCTTAAGGAAAGTAATCAGTTAGAAATAGCTGAACCAGATTGGGAAGGGAAATCTAAGGGCCGTTCCCCTGATAGTGTGATCAATACTTCGCTTGTACATCTTTATAAGTATGCAAAACTACAGGCAAAAGCAGCAATAGTGAATACACCATTTTCTACTCCTGACGAGTTTATTTATTTAATCAGCCTGGTATCCTTTGGGAGTATGACTAAAACTGCTCTCATAAAACTGAATGTCCACGAAAAATCTGCTGGAATACAAATCATTAACAGGTTAATTTATCATGGGTTAGTTGAGCAGGACGCATTGGATAGTGATAAAAGAAACAGAATAATTCGCATCACTGCTAAAGGAACTGAAACGTTAAATAAAAGTATGCAAAATATAAGGAACGCATCAATGAATGTAACGGAGCCACTCTCCCATCATGAGAAAATGGATTTAATCAGATTACTTACAAAACTTGAAACCTTCCATGAGCTAAAATTAAGAGGAGAATGATTTGAAATTAATCTGTTTCCTGTTCTATTGAAAATCAAAACTGCTTTCTATTTATTTAAAAATTCCAAAACCAAAAATTGTATGTTAACTCATTCTAAACAAGAAAGACGCCAAATAGCTATCATAGGTTCGGGGTTCTCTGGAATCAGTTCCGCGGCTTATCTGGCACAAGAAGGTCACTTGGTAGATGTATATGAAAAAAATGAAGATATTGGAGGAAGAGCCCGCCAGCTGAAAACCGATAACGGTTATGTCTTTGATATGGGGCCTAGCTGGTATTGGATGCCAGAAGTATTTGAACAGTTTTTTAATGATTTTGGTTATAAAACCGGAGATTTCTATGAACTTCAATTACTCGATCCAGGATTTAGGGTTGTTTATGGTACTAAAGATGTATTGGACGTTCCCGCTAATTTTGATGAATTATGTAAACTATTCGAGTCTATAGAAAGTGGAAGTGCAGAGAAATTAAGGAGTTTCTTAGCTGAAGCCGAATACAAATACAATGTAGGCATGGGCAAACTGGTTTATAAACCAGGACTTTCCCTGATGGAATTTGCCGACCCTGCCCTGATTAAAGGTCTTTTTAAACTGCAGGTATTTACTTCTTTCAGTTCACATGTAAAAAAATACTTTAAAGATCCGAGGCTCATTGCATTAATGGAGTTTCCGGTTCTCTTTCTGGGTGCTACCCCAGAAGACACACCAGCATTATATAGCCTGATGAACTATGCAGGCCTCAAACTTGGTACCTGGTATCCCAAAGGTGGTTTTGGAACTGTTATTCAGGCGATGAAAGCTGTGGCAGAAAAGCAAGGCGTAAGATTTCATACGAATGCACCCGTAACCGCTATGAATGTCAGGGAAAGAGAGATTACAAACTTAACTTCCTCACTTGGAAGCAAAGACTATGATGGCGTAATTGCCGCTGCTGATTACCATCATGTAGAAGAGAAACTTCTCAATCAGATAAACAGAAACTACTCAGAAAAATATTGGAACAGCAGAACCTTTGCCCCATCCTGCCTGATATTTTATTTAGGTGTTAATACAAAAGTAAGTCGCTTGAATCATCATACCCTATTCTTTGATGAGGATTTAAAACAGCATGCACACGAAATCTACAAAGAAGCTCAATGGCCCTCCAAGCCATTATTCTATGTATGTTGTCCAAGTATCACTGACCCTACAGTAGCCCCGCAGGGTCATGAAAATCTATTTGTTTTAATGCCTCTTGCTCCTGATATAAAAGATCCTGAAGTAATCAGAGAAAAGTATTTCAACCTGATGATGGACCGACTTGAGGATTATACAGGAATATCAATTCGTCATCATCTTGATTATAAGAAAAGCTATTGTGTCAGTGATTTTATTACAGATTATAATGCTTACAAAGGAAATGCATATGGACTGGCCAATACACTGATGCAAACCGCAAACCTTAAACCTTCCCTAAAAAATAAAAAAATTGACAATCTATTTTATACCGGGCAGCTCACCGTTCCTGGGCCTGGAGTTCCGCCATCTATTATTTCAGGAAATGTTGCAGCAAAAGCACTCATAAAGTATCTAAATAAATAACTCATGAAGGAAATATTTGACAAGTTATCGGCAGAATGTAGCAAAATGATCACCAAACGGTATAGTACCAGTTTTTCATTGGGTATTTATTTTTTAAATCAAAAACTCCGTCACCCTATTTATTCCATATATGGTTTTGTGAGATTGGCAGATGAAATTGTAGATAGCTTCCATGATTATAACAAAGCTCTTTTATTGTCCAAATTTAGAAGGGACTGCTTTGAGGCTATCGATGAAGGTATCAGTCTCAATCCAGTTCTCAATTCCTTTCAGCAAGTTGTAAATAAATATAAGATAGAAAAAGAACTGATAGAGTTATTTCTTGAAAGTATGGAAATGGATCTGCAGCAAGAATTATATACCCATGAAAAGTACGAACAGTACATCCTTGGCTCAGCTCAGGTCGTAGGATTGATGTGCTTACAAATCTTTACCGAAGGTGACAAAATACAATATGAAAGACTGAAATATTCAGCTATGAAATTGGGTTCAGCTTTTCAAAAAGTGAACTTCTTAAGAGATGTAAATGCCGATTATTATACATTAAGTCGTACTTATTTTCCAAATGTGAACTTATCATCATTCTCAAATATTGAGAAAAAGATCATAGAAGAAGAGATAGAAACAGAATTCAAATTGGCCTTAGCTGGAATACGGGAATTACCTTCATCTTCCAGAAATGGTGTTTACCTTGCTTACGTATATTACAAAAAATTATTTAATAAGATCAAGAGCAGCACTGCTGAAAAAGTCATGACCGAAAGAATTCGAATTTCAAACCTACATAAATTCGGATTGATGTTTGACTCTATCATCAGATATAAAACCAATACTATATGAAGCTATCAGTTTTTTTGATTATGCTCCTATTTGTAACAGAGTCCTATGCTGGAGAACCGGAAATTCAGCAAGTAAAAGAACTGTTCGAAGCATCCGCATCCAGTAAAGTTTCTGCAAATCAGCTTCTAAAACTACTGACTGAAGTTGGACCGTCCTCCTCTCCCCTTTTGATATGCTACTCAGGAGCTGCCGAGATGATGCAGGCAAAATATGTATTTAACCCACTAAATAAATTTAAAAGGTTTAAAAAAGGTAAAAAGTTAATAGAGGAAGCGGTAAAAAAAGACCCTGAAAATATAGAAATAAGATTTTTAAGGTTTGTGATACAAACTAATCTTCCAGGTTTCCTCAACTATGATGGTCACATAGAACAGGATAAAAGTTATTTGATGGCTAATCTAAAAACTACTGGGGATAAAAAACTGGCAAAAAAAATACTCGACTATTTATATGCTTCAAAACATTACCCATTACAGGAAAAGAAATCTAAAAATCTATTTTAGTCAAATGATAATTCACTATAAAAACAAGCAAATCAATGGATAACTGGATTTATTATTTACTCCTTACCATAGGTACCTTTATTTTTATGGAAGGTGTCGCATGGTTTACACATAAATTTGTAATGCATGGCTTACTATGGGTATTACACAAAGACCATCATCAGAAAAAACCACATTTCTTTGAAAAGAACGATGCTTTCTTTTTAATATTTGCCACTCCAAGTATCATTCTTTTCTTTTTGGGTGCAAAAGCAGGATTTAATTGGATGTTTTATATAGGGCTAGGTATCTTATTGTATGGCATTGCCTATTTCATGATTCATGATGTGATCATCCATCAACGCTTTAAATGGTTTTCGAGAAGTAACAGTCGGTATATCAAAACGATTAAGCGAGCACATAAAATGCATCATAAACATCTGGATAGACATCATGGGGAATCCTTTGGCATGTTATTCGCCGCTCAAAAGTACTGGCAGCAAACTAAAAAAAACAAACATGAGACACTTTGATTACATCATAGCAGGTGGAGGATGTTCTGGAAGAAGTCTTGCAGTGCGCATGCTCCCTTATCTAAAGGCAACCAATAAACAAGTGTTGATTGTAGACAAAGTATCTAAAAAAGATAATGATAAAACATGGTGCTTCTGGGAAAAATATCCGGATATTTTTGATCCCGTTGTATACAGGAAATGGGATCGATTATCATTCTCCAGTTCCATAATCAACCAGGAATTTAACATCCAGCCCTATCAGTATAAGATGATCCGTGCAGCTGATTTCTATGCCTATACCGACGAACAATTGGTCGGGACCAACCAAATTACCCATATTATTGGAAATATAGAAGACTTATATACTAAAGAAAAACTCGCCTATGTAGTCATAGATGGAGAGATTTTTAGCTGCGATTATGCTTTCTCCAGCATCCCTCAAATACAGAAAAAAAGGCCTGAGCGCTACCAATATCTGCTACAGCATTTTTTGGGTTGGGTTATAGAAACAGAAGAGCCAACTTTTGATCCCGAATGCGCAACACTGATGGATTTTAACACTTCCCAGCAGGAAGGTTCATCCTTTGTATATATATTGCCTTTAGATCCAAGATCAGCATTAATAGAATATACTGTCTTTTCTGAAAGAGAGCTTTCAATCGAATGCTATGCCGCTGCGCTAAAAAAATATATTACCGAACAGTTACATTGTAAGCAGTACACTATTAAAGCGAAAGAATATGGCGTAATTCCAATGTCTGACCATCCTATCGAAAGGCAAAACAGAAATATTATTTACATAGGCACTGCAGGAGGTTGTACCAAAGGATCAACAGGGTATACCTTTCGCTTTATACAGAAACAAACCGCTGCTATAGTAAAAGAGTTACTAAAATCCGGACATCCCTGCATTTCAGTAGTCTACCCTGAAAGATTCAATACTTATGACGGCATATTTCTGTATTTGCTAAACAGTGGCCGTCTTTCCGGAGAGAAAATCTTTTCGACCATGTTTCAAAAAAACAGCCCCAATCAAATACTGAAGTTTTTGGATAATGAAACTTCAATTCTAGAAGAAATTAAGCTATTCAATACACTCCATAAAAAGGAGTTTGCTATATCTTTACTGAAACGTACCTTAAAGCTATTGAAAACAGGATAGGATTCCATGACCTATTTATAAAACCTATTTTTGTATATTCAGTAATAATCTCTTTGAATGAACAGTAATGATATCAGTATTTTTTACGATCAATATGTTAATGGTGGGTCATCGGTAAAGAATAGTTTCTCAGCACATTTTGATTATTTATTGTGGGAAGATCTTCAGAATGATCTTTTAGCCTGTGAACGGCTTCAAAGGAAACCTTTTTATAAAATTGCATTGCTTCGGGGTGAAGCCATTTATGATTCCAAAGACCAGAAAATTCCAATTGCAGGAAATACCATTGTTTTCACCAGTCCACTTACGAGGTTTAGTTTTAAAACTATTGACGAGAATTTTGAAGGCAGGTACTGTGTCTGCAGTGAGCGTTTCCTTCGTGGAACAAGTAGGTTGTACATAAGTAATTGGCCAGTGTTCAAAGACAGAGGTATTTACACACAATCATTGAGCAATAAGCAATACAACGAACTATTACATCTTTTTAATGATATTGAAAATGAATACCAATCTGATTATCCCCTTAAAGAAGAACTGGTCAGAAACAGAGTTTTTGATATTATCCATTATACGCAAAAGTTAGACAAAAACTTACTTGAGATTATTTCCGGACCAGAAGAAAGTCTAGAAGAACGTTTCTTTAAAATGCTGGAGAATTCTTTCATCAGCATCAGACCCGAGATGCCATTGGAAGGCAAATCTCCTGCATATTTCGCCCAACTACTGTATACTTCTGTAGATCACCTGAATAAAACGATGAAAAGGGTCACAGGAAAAACTACACTATCACTTATTCATCAGCGTATCATTGAAGAAGCAAATATTTTGCTGAAACATACTGCCTACAGCGTAAAAGAAATTGCCTGGTCTCTTCATTTTCAGGAAACATCCCATTTCCAGAATTTTTATAAAAAGCGAACTAATTGTACACCGCTTGAATATCGGAACGCGTAGTTTTTTTGCAACTATTAGCTGTGTTTTTGTACCATACTTTATCTATTGCTGATCTAATTTTGGTAAAAAAATAAACAATGGAAAAATCATTTTTAATCATCGGCGCAGGTGAAGTAGGGCTTGCTATGTTAAATAGTTTGTATGATTATCAGGAAAAATATGAATTGGAACTACAAATAGGTGTTCTGGTACAACCTTTGGCAAATAGTATTGCCAAAGCTAAAAGCAACCCAAGATTTGTAAACATAACAGTAGAAACCCTTGACCTGGTTAACCAAAGCACTTCAGATTTAATTACAGTTTTTAAAAAGTATGATACGGTAATATGTTGTAGCGGATTTTCAACCGGTAAAGGTATGCAGGTGAAAATTACGAGAGCAGTATTGGAAGCAGGCGTTAAAAGATATGTTCCCTGGCAATTTGGGGTAGACTACGACAAAATTGGACGGGGAAGCGCACAACCTTCATTTGATGAACAATTAGAGGTTAGAGAATTACTACGGGCACAGCATAATACCCATTGGATTATTGTTTCTACTGGAATGATTACCAGTTTCCTGTTCCGCGAGGATTTTGGTGTGATCAGCTTATCTGATAAAACGGTACACGCCCTGGGAGATTGGCAGCACAGCCTAACTTTAACTTCTTGTGAAGATATCGGAAATCTGACCATCGATATTTTGTTTCACAAGCCGGAAATATTAGATCAGGTAGTGTTTGTTGCTGGCGATACGCTAACTTTTGATGAAATTTTTAATCAGTTGAACGAGCTTTTCGCTAAGGAATTTGATCGTAAGCTATGGGATATTCCACAAATGGAAAAAGAAGTGAAAGACAATCCTGATAATGTTTTTAACCGTTATCGATTCGTGTTTACTCATCCCGGCGTTACCTGGCCCATCTCAGAAACATTCAATTATCAAAATAATATCCCCACAGTCGATCTCAAGCATTGGGTCATAAATAATATTTCTGATGTGCTTTAGTGAAGTCCTAAATATGAAAAGCTAAGAAGGTAAATTTTAAATCCAATGATTTTAATCACCTGTAATTAAAATCATTGGATGCTTTTTGTATACTATTTCAGAATCTGATCTTTAACAAAAGTGCAGCTTTGTGTAATGGAGCCAATCATATCTGGCTTATAGTTTGACTCATGTTCTACAAAGAAATATTTCATTCCTGAAAGCTTTGCATCTTTGAAAAGATTCTTATAATCTATAGCTCCCGAACCAATCTCTGCATTCAAATTCAGATCTGACCTATCCATGTCCTTAATATGCCACATCACAAACCTCCCGGGATGAGCCTTAAAAAGTACCTTTGGCTGAAGGCCTGAACGAATGACCCAATAGATATCCATTTCGAAATCGACCAATTTTTTGTCTGTGTGTTTTAGCAAAATATCCATGCCTGTTTCATTGCCATATTTGATAAACTCAAAATCATGGTTATGATAAGCCAATTTTAGTCCTGCGTTTTTGCAAAGCTCACCGGCGTAATTAAGCCTTTTCGCCAAAGTCCTATAATCCTCGGCATTGGTTCTCATATCCGGCTGTAGCCACGGAATAGTAATATATTTTAGGCCCAGAATTTTGGCAGCATCGATTGCAGCCCTTAGCTCAGCCTGTTCACCTGTCTTTAAGTATGGAAACATATTAAAATGGCCGCTTATTGGCTCTAAATGATTATTGTGAAGAATTTTTTTGAGTTCCATAGGTTTCAAGCCCCAAAATTGATCCTTGATATTAAAACCATAAAGTTCGACCTGAGTGTAGCCTGCCAGGGAGACTTTTTGTAAAGTTCCATTTACATCTTTGGGCATTAATTCACGAAGAGAATAAAGCTGTAGACCAACATCTTTTCTTTTTTGAGCATTTGATTCTAATATACCTGTTAAGAACAGGGTAGCAACGAGTAGTATTACTGATAGATTTTTCTGTGATTTAAGCATATTGATTTTTCTATTTGTTTTTTAATTATGTAAAGTGAAATCTATTTTGCAAATAAATGCAAATTTGCTAATATTTGCAAATAAAGGTGTTGACTTAAGTGTTTTGTTCAGTTCCCCTGAACTATACGAGTAAAGAGATTTTTACGCTCAATCTTTTTTGATTTAAGTATATTGTGACTGTGAACATCAATAGATATGTTTATACCATACAAATAACCTTATATGAACTCAGATCTTGAAGAGCCAATAGTGGCTTATAAATTAGAGAAGGTGGAGCTTGAAAAACAGGGTAAAGTCACCAGTAAGATGATTACTGTCCTGGCTTTTACCCTGGCGTTTTTAAATCCCTGTTTTGGCCAGGAAACTGTCTCGGGCTGGGTGAAATACGAACATAATCCTGTATTAGGCGGGAGTTTTGGAACTATATTTGACATTAGCTTACTGCGTGAAGCAGACGGTTATCGCATGTGGAGTTCCTGGAGGCCGGAAAAAAGTATCGCTTTATCGACAAGTAAAGACGGACTGAAATGGACAGACCCTGTAGCCGTTCTTAAACCAAATCCAGAAAATAAATGGGAAGAAGACCTGAATCGTCCCGGAGTGATCATAAAAGCAAATATTTATCACATGTGGTACACTGGGCAGGCAAACGGCAAATCCTGGATCGGATACGCCACTAGTCGCGATGGAAAGACCTGGAAACGGATGAGTAAAACACCGGTTCTGTCTGCGGAAATGCCCTGGGAGAAAACCTCGGTAATGTGCCCCAGCGTAATTTGGGATGAGCAGGCTGGCATTTATAAAATGTGGTATTCCGGTGGTGAGCAATATGAACCCGATGCAATTGGTTATGCAACCAGTGAGGATGGTATTAACTGGAAGAAAGAGGCCGGTAACCCTGTGTTTAGAAATGATCCAGCCAATGAATGGGAACAAGCTAAAGTTACCGCTTGTCAGGTAATTAAAGAAAAAAACAATTACCTGATGTTTTATATCGGATTCCGCGATGTAGACTATGCTCAGATAGGCGTTGCCAGATCCACAGACGGTATACACCAATGGGAAAGACATAAGGAAAACCCCATTATCAAACCTGGCAACGGCTGGGATTCCAGTGCAGTTTATAAACCTTATGCAATCTTTGATGGCAAGCAGTGGCTTCTCTGGTATAACGGTAGAAAAGAAGGAAAAGAACAAATTGGTGTTGTCTTACACAAGGGTCGAGATCTTGGATTTAATAAGTAATCCTCTCATGAATAGGTGTTTTTTATATTTCTTATTGTTCTTATCTCCTGTTTTTTTGCAGGCGCAGACTGTATTAAAAACAAGTGATTTCAAACATTATATCGACGGATTCAACCAAAATGATAAAGAATATTACCATAATTTTATCAGCAATAGCGACAGCTGGGCATTTCTTTCACAAAACATTCCGCTTTTAGATTGTCCAGACAAGGATATCGAAAGAACCTATTACTTTAGATGGTGGACTTATAGGAAGCACATTAAAAAAACGCCGGAAGGTTATGTAATTACGGAATTCTTACCAAATGTACCCTGGGCTGGCAAGTACAATACAATCAGTTGCCCTGCTGCTTTGCATTTCTATGAGGGTCGCTGGCTTCGCGACGACACCTATTTAAATAACTACTCTGTTTTTTGGTTCAGGAAAGGTGGAGATCCACGGCTTTACAGCTTTTGGGCCGCAGATGCCATTTACAATCAATATCTCGTTAGCGGTAATCCAGCAACCATTAAGCAGTTGTTGCCGGATCTGATCAATAACTATTCAGCATGGGAAAATGACAAGCAAGATGCCAATGGTTTGTTCTGGCAGATTGACGACAGAGATGGCATGGAAGTGTCTGTTTGCGGAAGCGGGTATAGACCAACCATCAATTCCTATATGTATGGCGATGCAGTTGCGATCAGCAGGATGGCAGGCCAGGAAGGAAACTATGAAATTGCAGAAATTTATCGCAAAAAGGCTGGGGAAATCAAGGCAAAAGTCGAAGAGCAACTTTGGGACGACGTCGCAAAGTTTTTTAAAGTAAAATCCAGAGATGCCAATTCTGGTGTTTGCGATGCCCTGGAACTTCAAGGCTATACGCCCTGGTATTTCAATATGCCTGATAAAGGATATTCCAGTGCGTGGAAATATCTTATTGATACTTCTTATTTTAAAGCGCCTTATGGTCCAACAACTGTTGTACGTAACCATCCTGGCTTTAAATTATCCTACCGGGGCCATGAATGTCAGTGGAATGGTCCAAGCTGGCCATATGCAACTTCAGTAACTTTAACCGCTATGGCCAATTTATTAAACAATTACAGTCAGTCTGTAGTGGTCCGCTCCGATTATTACGAGCTCTTAAAAATTTATGCCTCCAGTCAGCAACTTAAAACGGATAACGGGAAATTGGTACCATGGATAGATGAAAACTTGAATCCGCTTACAGGCGACTGGATTTCCAGAACCCGTCTAAGTACCTGGGAAAAAGGCACCTGGGCTAATGATAAGGGTGGTGTAGAACGGGGCAAGGATTACAATCATTCTACCTTCTGCGATCTGGTGATCTCCGGTTTGATTGGCTTGCGCCCCTCTGAAGGAAACCGGCTGATCATTAATCCACTTTTGCCTGAAGGCAAATGGGACTACTTTTGTTTGGATAAAATACTTTATCATGGAAAAGAAATCACAATTTTATATGATAAGTATGGAACAAGGTATCACAAAGGCAAAGGCTTTATGGTTTGGATAAATGGAAAAAGAGTTGCATCAGCAAAGACACCAGGTAAAATGACCATTAGTTCTATCAGTACGTAAGGAATTGCCTAATTTATATAATGTTGAATAATCTATTTAAGATGAAAGTAATATTGTGCTTAATTGTAATTAGCATGGCTTTAAACGTGCAATCTCAATCTTACCATTCAGATAAATTGGAAGTAGCAGCTGAATTTGGTCATTCGCAACCCATCGGTGTTAGCGTTTCTTCCACCAACAGGGTCTTTGTTTCATTTCCTAAAAGGGAACCCTATCTGTATGGGCTAATTGAGATTGTAAATGGAAAGTATGTTGCCTATCCCGATGAAAAATGGAATCAGAAGGAAGGAAAGGAAATAGAAACCTTTTTGAATGTTCAGGATATTTACATCGATACGAAAGATCAACTATGGATATTAGACCCTAAGCCAGACCAGCGTAAATTTAAATTGGTACAGATAGATCTTAAAAGTAATCAGGTGAAAAGAGTCTATCAGTTTGACGACCTGGCAAAAGATAAATCAGCATTAAATGATGTTAGAGTGGATACAGATAAACAATTGGCTTATCTTTCAGATCCGGGTCAGGCTGCAATTGTTGTATTAGATCTTAAAAGCGGAAAAACAAGGCTTGTACTTCAAAACAGCCTACAAACATTAGCAGTTCCTGGGTTTAGTTTGTCTTACGAAGGAAAGAAAATGGCAGATAAGAATGGAAATATCTTCAAATCCAATGTAAATGGAATTGCAATAACTAAGGATAATAAATTCTTTTATTTCAGATCAATTAACAGCATGCATCTTTATCGTTTAGAAACAAAGTATCTTGCAGATGTAAAATTAACAGCTGATGAATTATCTGAATATATTCAGGATTTAGGCGAAACCGGTGTTTGCCATGGTATGGAAGCCGATAAAACTGGCAATATCTATCTCACCTCCTCTACAGATTTTAGTATAAAATATTTGGCCCCAAATGGTAAACTTATAACACTGGTACAAGATAGCAGGTTAATATGGCCCGATTCTTTAGGGATTAGCAGCGACGGATATTTGTATTTCTCTTGTGCTCAGATGAACCGTCTTCCACAATGGAATGACGGCATTGATAAGACAAGCTTTCCATATCGTATTTATCGGGTTAGACTTCCAAAATAGTTTCATCCTTACTTCTTGAAAATCCAATGAGTAAAAAATAACAATAGATAAAACATTCTGTCTTAGCCTTTGTAGTTATTATAATTCCTACAGTCAGGGCGAGATTTTTCTATATCCCGTTTTGTACTATTTCTGGTAATATTATTATCATACAATTTAACATGATACAATTTAAAATAGCAATTCTGGTGGGTAGTCTTCGCAAGGAATCCTGGAACAGAAAAATGGCCAATGCACTTATTGCACTTGCTCCTAACTCACTTTCATTGGAGATCATCAGTATTGGAGATCTCCCCCTTTACAATGAAGACCTGGAAACAGCTCCGCCTTCAGAATGGATAGCCTTCCGCAAACACCTCGCATCTTTTGACGCAGTGCTTTTTGTAACACCAGAATATAATCGCTCATTACCGGCAGTCTTAAAAAATGCAATTGATGTTGGCTCCCGTCCTTACGGCAAAAGCTGTTGGGATGGAAAACCTGGTGCCATAATAAGTGTATCCCCTGGTAATATCGGGGCTTTTGGGGCAAATCATCACCTGCGCCAATCCCTTGTATTTCTGAACGTTCCTGCTATGGCCCAACCAGAGGCTTACATCGGATCCGTAGCCACTTTATTTGACGATCAGGGAATACTCAGTAATGAATCTACCAAGGCATTTCTCACCAAATTTATAAACAGCTTCCAGATGTGGATAAGTAGCAATATAAAAAGAGAAGTTAATTAGCGGGAGCTTGCCATGGATCACCTTCCCCACCCTATAGCCTATACCGAAGTTTAATATTTCTTCCTATAGCTTTAAGTAGCTCTGGGTGATCGCTTACAGTCGCATCAACAGCATCCCAATCCCCCTTTGAATTGCAAACAAGTTGATACTCCATGTTATTGAGGTTAATTTGGATTGCAATAGTTTCTCTTGTTATGCCTTTCGTTAAAACAACATAGGTATAGTCTCTTTCATCAAAAGTGATGCGCATTTGTAAATTCATAATGCAAGTATAGCGTCATAAACCCGCTTTTATTGCGCTCCTTTTAATTTATCCTGAAAAAAGATCGATTAGAAAACTGGATCGGCCTTCTTTATGATGCTCTATATTTGTATTTGTAATCTAAATAAATTGAGCATAAAAAGTAATATGAAAGCGCCTAAAATATAGAGCTGAATTTTGTTTGTTTGTTTTGTGCCAAATTTCCTCAAGCAAATTCTGTCAATAATTATAATCAAAATAGGCAACGGCAGCCAAAGCAAGTTTACCCAACCCTGTAATCTTTCGTTCATTCCATTTTGATTTGTCATAATTGCTGAAGAAATAATTATTCCCAGCAATGCCACCAGGCCTAATGCAAAAAAAACCGTCATTTTATTTAGGAACTGTATTTTCATAAAATTAAAGCTAAATGGAGATTCCGTTCCATTTTTATCATTTTTGAAAGTTATTAAAATTAAAGTGTAAACCGAGCCATTACCATTTAATAATACTTTATGAATGGTCAGATTTTCATGCAATAAATAGACATAGATCCAGACAACAATTCCACATGATTTTTATAGTCCTTCGATTTAAATTATTTTCCTCAGAATCGAAATGCCGATTTCGTCGACACCAACATTTGAATTAGACAGTACAACCACTGCAATTTTCTTTTCCGTATTCAAGATCAAATAGCTTCGGCTTCCGCCAGTGCCACCATTGTGCCAGTAATAGTTGGCTCCATCTTCTTGAAGTAGATGCCAGCCTAAACCTACCACAGGCTCCTTGGCGAAAGTAATTTTATGTGTCAGTGCAAAGGAATTAGATAATGGTACATAGTCGCTTTTAATATTAGCTTTTGCGTAAAGCAACAAATCATTGACTGTGGAACGCAGTGATCCACAACCTGCAAGGGCATTAAAATCCCAAGGCTGGGTTTCATCGCCATCAGTGTCATAAACCTTAACGAAATGTTTATTTTGCTGAGGCGTTAATAGTTGGAAAGTATTATTCATATGCAGTGGAACCGCTATCAATTGCTTAACAAGTTGCTCATAAGTTTTACCGCTTATTCTTTCTGAAATTACCCCTAATAAACCGGTGGCCAAATTCGAGTAAGCATAAGTTGTTCCAGGGACAGTCGTTAATGTACACGTTTTAAGTCCAGTAAAAAGTAGCTTATCATCATAATGAATATAGGGATTGGCCGGATTCATTTTATTTGCAAAATTGCTCGGAATAGTTGGAAGCCCGGACGTATGGTTACTCAGGTTTATAATTGTGATTTTATGAAGTTCTGAATTTGCCGACAGTGAATCCGGTAAATATTTGAGGATTGGATCTGTCAGACTAATTTTTCGTTCATTTATATAATAGGCTAATATTGTGGCCGTAAATGTTTTAGTAATCGATCCTATTTCAAATATGGTATTTGCAGTAGGAAGTTGGCCGCTCCCTTTGCTTGTTTCGCCGTAACCATAAGTTTTCATCCGGCCATCTTTTAGAATTCCTATACTTAAGCCAACTGTATTGGATTTCTGAATATATCTTCGGGCAATGGAATCAACCTGTTTATCAAGTAAAGTACTTAACTTGTTGGAAGTGGTAGCAGGCGCCAGCTTACTTGTTATTAAGGCTTTAAACGGCAAAAAAGTAAACGAATTAAATTTTCCTTGTTTGTCGAGCAAAAAAGAAAATTCAAGCTTTCCGGATTCAAACTGTAGTTTGTATTTATCTGAATTTCGTTCAAAACCAATACGTGAAGATTGTTTGATTTTTCCCAAAGGATAAATCTCTTTATCAAAAAAGGCACCTAGCTTTTCTTTATCAAAACCTTTTCTAAACGACTCACTACCCATTTCGTAAATAGCACCGGTATTATGGTTATTGATGTATTGCTTTATTGCTAGCAATACAGAATCACTTTTTTGAGATTGATTAGCATGAGCTGTTACAGTTAATGATATAAGATTCAATAATACTATAGATGTCAGAGCGTTAAAAAGCTTCATAGTTTTCATTTGAAAGCAATATACATATTTTTGTATACCATCCTTTATGCCACGTTTTGGTTCATATCCTCGTCAAATACATTTTTTTTCAAAACAGATCTCTTGAGTTAATCTTCTCGGCTTCCGTCATCGGCCATTCTTACCATTTTAGGTGAAAATTTAGCAATCACATCGATCAGATCCTTTTGAGCTTCCATCACCAAATTGATGTCTTTGTAAGCCATAGGTGCTTCATCCAGGCCAGCCCCGATCAGGGTTACGTTATGGTCTTTCAGTACAGCACGCATTTCATCTTTTGTGATGCTTTTGACAGCCTTTGAACGACTCATTTGTCTACCTGCACCGTGTGAAGCAGAGTTGATCGCATCAGAAATACCTTTACCCCTAACCAGGAAGCCTGGGGCCGTCATCGAGCCTGGAATAATTCCCATCACACCTTTGCCCGCTGGTGTAGCACCTTTTCTATGAACAATAACTTGTTCGTTGTTCCAGGTTTCCTTCCATGCAAAGTTATGGTGGTTTTCAACCTTGGCCAATACTTCGGCGCCTATGGCCTTACTGAGCTTGTTATGGATGATTTCGTGGCAGGCGGAAGCATAGTCCCCGGCCAGGTTCATCGCCAACCAATATTCCTGACCGGCTTCTGTATTCAGATCCAGGTAAGCTAGGTTAGCAGCTTCAACAGGCAATTTACAGTTCTCTTTAGCGAGTTTGGTGTAATGGCCAGCTAGCGTTGCACCGAATCCACGTGATCCGGAATGGGTTAACAGCGCCAAATAGCTACCTTTCTCAATATTCAAGACCTTATCTTTTTTTTCAAACTCAATAATCCCCCATTCCGCAAAATGGTTTCCACCTCCAGAGCTTCCCAGTTGTGAGTAGGCTTTATCATGAAGGTTCTTGATAAAGGGTGTTAGATTAAATTCATCCCTGGTTAAGACCTCGTGATCAGATTTGTATCGTCCGTGAAACCCATGTCCTGCACCAAACTTGGTGTGTGCAATCAGTTCCCTTTTAAATTTCGCTTCATTTTCATGGAAGTGAGCCTCCGTGATGTCAAATATAGAGAGCGCCATTCGACAACCAATGCAACGCCCACACCATAGGGAATAATTGCATTACGCGTCGCTAAAACACCGCCAATTGGCAAGCCATAACCTTGATGCGCATCGGGCATTAAAGCCCCTGCTGCGGTAACTGGTAACCGCATGGCAATGTCCATTTGTTTTCTTGCGCCTTCTTCAATATGTTCTGCTCCGTATAAAGCATATGGTAGAGCATTTTCCATTAATGAGATCACAGGTTCAATCTTGTTTTCTTCTATAATTTCTGTTGCCAATGTTTTCATGATTTTTTTCATTTTTATTCTTTTAAAGGTTGAGCCATGGCCCTACCTATTTTACAAATATTTGTTTCAACTGATCAACGATCTGCCCACTTCCGGACAAGCTGATGGTATTGATCTTCTCTGCGATCTTTTCTACATATTCCATTTCTTTCAATTTGTAGAGCATAGCATTATCTTCCATTAACTTTGCTGTGTTTAACAAGCTTCTGGTCGACGCAGTTTCCTCTCTACGTGTGATTAAATTTGCTTGTGCCATTTTCTCGGCAATTAAAACCTGGTTCATGATTTCCTTGATATCTCCTGGCAATACAATGTCTTTTACCCCACAGTCTACTAGTTTCACCCCTAAACCTTCAGCTTTACCTGCACAAATCTTCAAGATGCTTTCAGAGATCTTTTCTTTATTTTCCATGAGTTCATCGAAAGTCATTTTTCCAACGATTTCCCTTAAACCCAATTGAATGCAGACATACAATTGCTTGTCAAACTCTTTATTTTCCAATAAAGCTTTCATCAGCTCAGTAACCTTGTATTGCATGCTGAAATTGATACGCAACTGTGCTTTATCTTTGGTGAGGATTTCCTGTCCGATAATTTCCATGTTCAATTGACGCATATCTGTCTTTAAAACCTGGATTACTGTTCTGTTCTTCCAGAACATGTAATTACCTGGTTCTATTACTTTTTCAAAATTCCCATCAACCATCAGCAAGCCTTTCTCATAATTTTCTACTTTGAAAACTCTGATATAACCTGCCAACTGAGGCTTTTCTATCGTATTTTTATCGATGTCTGCTGCAATTTCGTAATTGTCCAAATTGGCAGTAACAAACGAATTGTTGTTTAAACCTTTCCAGAATGCATATTTTCCGGCAGTCAATACCTGTTTGAAATTCTTATTTTGATAAACCAGTACCAATTCATTGTCTGCCACCTCTACGGTAGTTACCAATGCTTCAAAATCTTTGTTCAACAACAAAATATCTAGTTCTGTAGTGGCAATGAGTGTCTTTGCCATATCATAAGTGATTACTGATTCTCCAAAACCCAACCAATAGTTTCCGGCAGTCAATACTCGTTTAAATTCATTTTTTCTGTAAACCAACCCCACAGAATTGGTATTAATCATTACTCTTTTCATATTTTATTTTTTTGGGTTGCTATAATTATTCCTGACTTAAGGAAGGAGAGATATCCGCTTTATTGATCTGCTCCTTCCTGCGTCGCTGTTATTCTTTTTATTAAGCACGTTCAAAAGACATTCATCTGTTTCATACGGAGGTACAAATGATACTGGGTTTCTTTTTAAAGCAGCTATTCTATTTTTTAAAGATCTCGTTGTACGTGCTGAACACGTTGAGAGAGTTTTGATCTTTCTAAGAACCGATAGCTGCAGTAAAATCTGCCTTTCTATGTTGTATCTGCAGAGCATAAATCAAATTGCTTTATGGTATGGAGCGTTATTTCCATAAAGCAGAATGTCTTTCTTGGTGCTTTTTACTGTGGAACATTTGAAAAGTGTTCCTTCTTTTTTGAGGACCTAAATCCGGTGCATTACCATTTTGCTACTCCATACTCTGGAGGCAGGATTCGAACCTGCAATTGATTTGTTACTCTAGCCACTGAGTTATCCTGTTTGACCAGGAGCAGGATTCGAACCCGCGACACACAAATTAGACAATCTGCCATTTTAAACATCAGAATATTGCCGCTGAACAGTACAATACTATGGAGCCATTAGAAACTCGCAACTGCGGATGTTTATCCTTTCGATTATCATTCCCTTTCGGGAATATCTTAATGTACTTTCGTACGTTTTATTTTTTCAAAGAACCTGTCTTACTGTTGACATTACAAAGATGCACGAGGTACTACGCAGCACATTTGCGTAATAAAAAATAAATCTTAAAATATTTATATGTCACTGTAATTCAGTACAATTAATTTACGTTATTTGAATTTCTACTACTTTTTAATTTCAATTACGCAATTCTATTGCGTAGTGAATTTCATTTCATATCTTTATCTAATGCCGATTTTGATTTATTAATCCCTTTAATGTGTTATGTCAGTAAATAAACTTGCCTTGATTCGATATAAAACCATTGATGAATGCCTTAAAAATAGGTTTAGAAAATGGACGCTGGATGATATCATTGAGAAAGTAGCTTCCAGGCTATACGAGTACGAGGGGATTACGTCTGGGGTAAGCAAACGTACTATTCAGGCCGACATTCAATTGATGCGCAGTGATAAGTTGGGATACAATGCCCCTATTGTAGTTTCTGACAGGAAATTCTACAGTTATAGTACTTTAGATTATAGTATTACTAAAGTTCCAATCAATGACGGCGATGTCGAGAAAATGAAAGAGATTGTGGGCGTGCTCAAGCAGTTTAATGGCTTTAATTATTTCGATGAAATGAGCGATATGATTGCCAAGCTGGAAAACAACCTGAATAAATCTACCAATCCCGGTAAAAATTACATTCAGTTTGAAAGCAATAAACAACTGCGTGGGCTGGAGTATATCAATCCGCTTTACCAGGCTATTCTCCAACAAAAGTCATTGCTGTTCACTTACCGGTCTTTTAAAGCATTGCAAGCAAGTCAGGGTATTTATTTTCCTTATCTTTTAAAAGAATACAGAAATAGATGGTTCGTCATTGTCAAGGCAAAAAAGGGCGCCCAATTGCTTACGCTCGCTCTTGATCGGATCATCGAATTTCAGGAGCTCCCAAACGAGCCCTACGTGGAATATAAAGGTGTAGATTTTGATCGTTATTTTGAAGACCTACTCGGGGTAACCAAATCAGAAAAAGATCGGCCAAATAAAGTTATCTTAAAAATAAATAAACAAAATGCGCCCTATATACTAACTAAACCTTTGCATCATAGTCAGCAAGTGTTGAAAGAGGAGCCTGACGGTCTTGTCTTTAGAATTGATGTTGTATTAAACTTTGAGCTGGAAAGAGAAATTCTTGGCTTTGGCGAATGCATGAAAGTATTGGCGCCTCGAAACCTGGCTTCCAGAATTAAAAAAAGACTTATTCAGTCTGCCAGACAATACGAAATAGATAACTTCGAATAATGATACCTAATGTTTGCCAAAGCAATTATCATCATACATATTCTCCTACGCTAACAGCCCAATATCTCGAATTATTTAATGATTCAATAGCCGATTATGGAAAGCTTTAACTTTTAACATCATCCCTGTAGAAATTAAAACATGCTGATGCAAAAAATTATCCTCACCACTATTCTTTTACTATTTATCAAATTGAATGCTGTATCGCAAGTCGATACTCTTAAATGGATTAACGAACATGCTCATGAATTACGCTCTATTACACAAACTGATCAGTCTGATTTTTCATTTTTAAAAGAGGAATTGAAGGAAAAGGAAATTGTCGGGCTTGGTGAGGCATCGCATGGAACTCATGAATTTTATACAGAAAAAGCCCGTATCATCAGCTATCTTATTGAGAACTGTGATTTCAGGACAGTAGCCTTCGAAGTCCCCGATTCTATAATGATGCAGATCGATTCATTTATTCAAACTGGCCAGGGTGACCTTAAAAAGACAATGAAAGGCATGGGGTTGTATGGTGTTGAGGAAATCTATCAGTTATTTTTAACACTTCGTGATTACAATAAGAGTAATGCGGGTGAAAAAAGAGTTAAACTGATTGGTTTTGACAAACCTGAGTACTGGTCAGACCCAATTTCCCGGGACGGATTAATGGCTGAAAATGTGATTAAAATCGTGTCGAATGAAGCGACTAAAATGATCATATGGGCACACAATGTGCACCTGCTAAAAGATACAACAGCCCAATACTTGTGTATGGGCGGTTATATTACGAAGCATTTTGGTGACCGATATTTTGCCCTGGCACTGGATACGTATGAGGGATCAGTAAATGTATTGAACCAAGGAAAATTCGAGGCACATGTTTTTAAAACCAATCTGCATACTCTTTCACGAACGATGTCTAAAGCACAAGCGAGGCGATTTTACCTGAAGTTCAATACTGAAGATGATCCTTTCAAAGGTGCATTAGAGCATATTACTAATATTTACTCAAATTGGAATGAGCCTAAGCCGATTCCAATGCGCCCAGGAATTGATTTCGATGCCGTTTTATTTATTAAAAATACAACACCCTCTATACAATTAAAGTGAATGAAATCAGTTCCAATTGAAAAAGATAATTGAGGCATATAATCTAAAGTACTTCTAATCATTTTTTTACTTTAAAGAATCTATAAAATGCCCAAGGCGCAAACTTTTAAAAATACTGTATTAGCCACGTAGCATGATCAAATCATCGAAGGTGCTTTACCGAATTTTTGCTTGAATGAACGTGAAAAATGGGGCAGACTTTCGAAGCCGAGATCTAAATAAATCGCCGATGGCTTTTGATGTTTCTGTTCGATCAAATGCTTTGCTGCTTTAAGACGCTGATCTAACAGCCATTGCCGGGGCGGCATGTTAAACGTTTTTGTGAAGTCGCGTTTAAAACCTGCCAGACTGCGTCCGGTAAGTCGCGCAAATCTTTCAATCGGTACATTAAAATGAAAATTGGTCATCATAAAGCGCTCCAGGTCAATTTTATGAGGTTCTGCAAAATCGAATAAATACGACTTTAATTGAGGCAGACTGTGTAATAATAGTTTAACACCCTCTTTGACTTTGAGCATACCCATATCTTCTGTAAGTGGCCCCGCTATGGCACGTGCATAGGGAATAATGGATTGAAAATAGCCAATAAGAAATGGATCTGGCTGAATAGGCACATTAGATGGGCCGACATATTTAGGACTGCTGCCGATCTCTTCTTCCAGCGCTATTTTGCGCAACAGATCTTCCTGAAGGCAAATAACAATGCTTTCATAACTTTGGCCGGGAAGAGGTGTTTTAGTCAGGGTACCCAGCTGATTTTTACCGACTAGCATCATTTCGCCTGCTTTGACCTCCATACGCTGGTCGGCCGTTTCTAAATGAAGTTGCCCGGAAACCATCAATACCAGCGTATGATGGTTCCAGAAGCATACTTTATCTTTCCGTTCTGCGGAGAGATAGGAATAGAAGATCACGCCGGGAAGTATTTCAGCTGGATTGGTCATTTATCTCTGTAAGTAGGTGCCGCCTAAAATGGCGCCTGGTGCAAAAGTAGTGTTTAATAATTCCATTTCAGACATCGTAAATTCAATGCTCATCGCAGCGATATTTTCCGGCAACCTTGAGCGGCGGCTCATGCTTACCAATGGCATAATATAGTCGCCTTGTGTATTTACCCAGGCGATAGCAATTTGTGTTGGTGTAACCTGTTTCTCTTTCGCTAAGGCTTTCAACACTTCTACTTTTTCCAGGTTTTTGATGAGGTTATCGCCCTGAAAGCGCGAGAAGTGCAGGAGATGGTCACCAGCTGCAATCGGTGCTTTCATATCTCCTCTTAACAGACCTTCGGCGGTGTTGGCGAAGCTGACTACTGCGATACCCATTTCTTTAGCTACTGGCAGCAATTCACTTTCTATTTGTCGGTCAGCCATTGAATAGCCAATTTCCAATGCACTTATCGGATGAATCTGATTTGCTTCACGCAGTTGATCAGCCGTGATCTCAGAAACACCAATGTAGCGCACTTTACCTTCTTTGATCAGGTCGGCTACGGTACCTATAATATCTTCTACAGGTACGCTGTGGTCCATCCGGCAGGGCTGATAAAGGTCTATTGTGTCAATGCCTAAGCGGGTAAGCGAATAATTGATGAAATTCTTAATAGCCACAGGACGCAGATCCAGGCCCAGCCACTGGCCATTATGAAAGAATGCACCAAATTTAACGCTGATGAAAGCATCATCCCTCCGGCCTTTAATAGCTTTACCGACTAAAAGCTCATTGTGTCCTGCACCATAAAAGTCGCCGGTATTTAAAAAATTGATGCCACTGTCAAGCGCAGACTGTATGGTAGCTATGCTTTCGGTTTCATCTGGTGTTGGACCTCCCCATACGGAAGACATGCGCATACAGCCCAAACCAAGTTTGGACACGAGCGGGCCGTTTTGGCCTAATTGTATTTTTTTGATCGTTGTCATGACACAAATATCAGCATTTGATCATTATTGACTTTATCTATACAGCTCAAATTAGTTATCCTGGTAGCTCAGCGTCTACATTTCATTGGTGCTGGTTTAGCTGGCAATGATACCTATCACAATTTAAAGGTTGATTGTGACCCGACTTCCTTTGAGGTGACCAAGTATTTTGTTGTGTATAGGAGTCTTAACTTAAAAATGGCAAAATTGTATCTGTCCCAAAAATTATTAGTATTTTAGATAATGCTCCATCACCGCTCGCCATCTGTAACTACAGGCCACCCAATCAAACAAAGGCTTCTTACGAGAAAACTAGTCAAGACCGTGCCATTCCATTTTTTATCTCATCATATTGGTGGTAGTTCTGTTGGGCGGGCTATTGTGTATTGTAAGGATTTTATGAAAAAAAAATAAAGGCAGGCTTGTTAAACTAATGACGTCACAAACAGAACTAAATGAAAAATAAAACCATGATAAAGCATTTGCTGAAAGCAACAATGCTTGGTTTTGCTACCTTCGGTAGCATTATTGTTGCGGCCCAGAACAAGTTAGCTTTGCCAACTGTTGCCCATCAGGAGTGGTCGGATGCCGAGATTGGTGCAATCTTCCATTTCGATATGCCCACTTTTAAGCCTGACTACAATTGGCGGGTGTATGGTTCGCATCCTCCAGCATCGGTTTTTAATCCTTCGAAAGTAAATACAGATCAGTGGATTGCTGCAGCTAAGGCTGGTGGCGCAAAGTATGCGGTGCTGGTAGCAAAGCATGGTTCAGGTTTTAGCTTATGGCCTACAGCTGCTCATGCCTACAGTGTAAAAAGTAGTCCCTGGAAAAATGGTAAGGGGGATTTGGTGAGGGATTTCGTCGAGTCCTGTAATAAATACGGTCTGCGTCCGGGCATTTATGCTAGTGCATCGACCAATGGCTATCTATGGGCCGATAATCCGGGTGTGGTTCAGAAGGGCGGACCAGTTGACCAGAAAACATATAATAAGATTGTAATACAGCAACTAACGGAATTATGGACTAATTATGGGAAGTTGTTCGAGATTTGGTTCGATGGAGGAGTGATACCAGTTAGTGAAGGCGGTCCTGATGTAGCTGCTTTGCTTAAAAAACTCCAGCCTGATGCGGTTGTCTTTCAGGGGCCAGCCTCCGCTAAAAACCTGATAAGGTGGATTGGAAATGAAGATGGATTAGCGCCATATCCCAATTGGAGTACGACCAACGGTATTGATGCCACTAAAGGATTTAAGGAGAATGATTTTTCCGGTGTTCCTGGAGGTAAAATCTGGTGCCCGGGTGAAACTGATTTTCCATTGAGAACTGGTGGTTTCCAGGGTGGGTGGTTCTGGGTTGATGAGAATCAGGACATGATTAGTAAAGAAAAGTTCATGGATAATTATATAACCAGTGTAGGTCGTAATTCCAACATGCTAATTGGGATTGTAGTGGATAGCAGCGGACTGGTTCCAATGAAAGATATAGTGTTGCTAAAAGATTTTGGTGATGCAATAAAAGTGAAATATCGCCCAATTGCAACAACCTCTGGAAGCGGCAAGGAGATTTTTCTGGATCTTGGCACGATGCAGTTGGTGAAAGGAGTTGTTATTAAAGAAGACATCGCAAAAGGGGAAAGAGTCCGGAAATACCGTTTAGAAGGGTTTAACGGGCAAAATTGGAAAACAATTGGTGGCGGCAGTTCGATTGGGCATAAAAGAATCGAAATGCTAACTAAGCCTTCAAGGCTTTCTAAAATTAAACTCGTTTTGCTGAACTCAGAAGGTATACCGGTGATTAAAGAATTTGGGGCAATTGGGGAATAATAATGAAAAATTTCTATCTATACCTTGTATTCATTTTGATTTCAGTCCAGGTAAATTTATTCGCTCAAAATGTCAAAAATAAGGACAATTATACTTATCAGGTAAGAGAAGAAGAGGGCGACTTAAATCATGATGGTAAAATGGACAAAATTACAGTAGATATGGATATAGTTGATGAAACAAGGCCGTTGAGATTAAGGATTTTCCTATCTCAACCAAATGGAAAATTAACTTTAGCTGTATCTTCAACCAAAATAATTGAACCACAATATCCCGTAGAAAACCAAGGAAAACATAGTGAATACCAAATTCCAAATTTTTTTATTGAAAAAGGAATTTTAAGAATGTGGAGTGAAATTAAAGGAGGAAATATTACTTACGATTTCAAATATCGCGATGGTAATTTTGAATTAATTCATGTTAAAAAGCTGACTCATGATACATCCAAAGGATATATTGACGAATATACAGTATTTACAGAAACCGATTTTAACTTAATTACAGGACTTAGAACCGAAACTGATGATGTATCAGGCTCAGGGGAAATATTAAGTAAAAGAAAAAAAACAGTGTTAATCAGACCCTTACCGAAAATACAGGATTTCAAATTTTCTGATAAAAAGTTATATTAAAAAAGCGAACGACTGACATAGATTGCGTATTTCAGTAAAACTGGTTCTTCCCCAGTTTTGGTGGTCAATTAGGTGTCAATATTAGTCTTTTTCGGAGTAATTCAAAGCTTGCTCTTCCGTACATTTGACGCTTTATAGTTTTGAGTTTGTTTACATTTCCTTCTACAGGTCCGTTGCTCCAGGGTAAACTAATCGCATTTTCCACAGCTTTAAGGTCTGTCAATAATCCTTTAGCAAAAGTTCTTAGTTCTGTTATCACAGAATTCTTAACCTCCTCAATCCAACCGATTAGTTCATTGCCTGCTTTGTTTTTCATCATATTACGAAATTCTTTGACCAGGCCCATTGTTTTCTTCAATTCTTCAGATGATCTGCATAGCTTCGACCTGATTGCTTTCTGTTCTTTACTGAGCCTGTCTTCAGGGGCTAAAAATGCCATTGCAGCTAATGAAGGTTTGAAGAAAGAGCCTTCGTGTGCAGGACGTTTTTTGCGGGCTTTCTTTTTCCCTAGTCGAATATCATAATAGGCCAATGCCTCCGATATGGTACTATAAGCTCCAGGGAACTTTATTATTAAATGAGACCTGATACCAAAATATACTAACAATTCATTATATTGTAAGTGCTATGACGACCTCAAATCTAACCGACTCTGACATCAAAGTTTTTTCAGTTCTAGTAACTATCCTCCTTGCCTTAGCAGGATATCTCTATAAATATTTTGACGATCGTGGAGTTCGAATGCGGGCTTCTAAATTGACAGTCATAAATAAACGCCTGGAGAATTTTTACGGGCCGTTGTATTTTAGATCAATATCAGGTGGAGAAGCATATCAGACACTTTTAAGAAAGCTTAAAAAGCAAAGGATGTCTGAAGATCCGACCGAAGGAGAATTGGCAGAATGGAGGGTTTGGTATAAGGAGGTGTTTCATCCTTATAATCTCGAAGTGGAAAATATCATAATAAATCACTCTTATCTAATGTTGGAAAAATATATTCCAAAACCTCTGGTCTCTTTCGTAGCTCACATTTCAGAGTATAAGGCTATCGTCGCTAAATGGGAAAAGGAAGATTATACCGATCATTTTGCCACAACAATGTTCCCTAAGGAACTAAAAGTTTATATCCATGAATCATACAAAAAGTTGAAGGCGGAACAGATGAAACTTTTAAAAATTAAGGATTGATCTCCTTCTGCTGTATGGATTCCGCACCAAATCAATCTGCGTTGGATGGCAGTTAGTACAATTTGTTTTTTAGCAAGCTATAAAATCTTGCCTTCTTTTTGTGCTTTAAAATTCCTGCTGGCTCCAATAGCTAAACCTATTGCCAGTCCCAAAAAAATCCCCAGTGCAAGATTTTCCATAGCGACTCCCACAGATACACCGATAGCAAGACCCAGTGGCATCCATACAGCAGAATGACATCCATTTGGTACACCTTAAGAATTCCTGCACATATGCAGGAGTTCTTTAAGAAATCACTTCTTTTGATTACCTTTTTCCACCCATCCAATTGCACTACTCACCCATGGAATTTCTATTTCAGTCCATCTATTTGTCTTTGACGACCAGACCTTGACTCCCTTTGGATAACCCAGATTAGACCCAGTATCCCCATATTCGCAAGCAATCATTCCTTCAGTAACAAGATTGCTTCTGATCCAATGCACACCCAAACTGGTTTCTCCATATCGCAATTCCGTACCAGCAATCCCACTCCCTAAATTTACAGTAGAAAAGCCATGGCCAAGCTGATAATAAGGGTACTCCAGAAGCCTTTTGCCAACTGTATCCACCAGATGATAATGTTTGGGGTAGCTATTGCGATAAATTAATTGCCCCATCTGATCCTTCACAAAGATATCATTAGGATATCTGGGTCCAGACTTAACGGAATCCAATATCGTGATTACTGAATCCTTTTTATACATGATATCATAGAGATGTATGTCTACGCATGATAAATCACCAGGCCCACTTAATCGATTGTATTTGGAATAGAGAAAGGAATTATTATCTAACCAATAAGTCGTAATCTTTGGCCTTTGAAAACCGTTGGGAAAGGGTCCGGCACCCGCATCTTTTACTAGAGTTTGTTTACCATTTTCTGCACTGTTTAAGTTTATTTTATAAGGAATTGCCGACATATCTATGGTCAGATTGAGCTTCTTGTTTGGAGAAAATATTTTATCTCTTTCCAGCCTGCTAACTGTATCCACAAATTTATAGTCACCCGTTTTTAAATTGAGATGCAAAAAACCTTTCCCTGTATATGCATTGGAACGGTAAAAAATAAGAGTATCGCCTCGCGCTTCTATAAAACTATCTGAACTTTCCGTAACAAAGACTTTTTTGGACAAATCAATTACGTTACCTGCACCAGAAACGACATACCGATTTCTGTATATGAAGTTTTTTCCCAAATCAAATCTAACTGGAGGGCTTAATCGTTCCTTTTTAAATACTACACGTCCGATAATAGTATCCTTTGATACCAACTCTCCATCTGAGAAGTTATAGGAAACGAGATAGGTGTAATTACCGGCTCGCGGAGTATCAATCCTATATTCTGCAACTATAAGACTTTGATTCTTCTGAGCAAAAATCTGGCTCGCAAAGGCAATAAAAAAGATGATCAAAAAAATCCTCATAGATTCCGTATAAGAAGAAGTCCTTTAAATCTGTTAACCAAACACAATTGGCAAAACAATATAGCATTACTTTCGCCGGTTATCAAGATTCCAGACAAACCAAACCCATACGCTAAAGCCAAGCAGATAACCCCAAAGCGACTGTTTGCTTTACCTCTATTTCAGATGCTTTAATTTTAAGCTGACGAACCCTGTGCTTTCCGTGTCTGCTATTGCATTTCATACCGCAAAAACGGGCTACAGTAGTCTTTGCGGTAAAAGTATTCCCACAATATTCACAAATTCTTTTTACAGATAGATTGGAACTCATTACATGACTATTTAAAACCTTTCATCTGTTCTCAACCCCCCTTTTTCTACTTAAATCATCGGTAGTTATCTGCCCCCTGTTTTCGTGCCATTTAGCGTAATTAGGGCGATTTAAGTGGAATTAAGAGGAACTAAGAGCCATAATTTACCCTGTAAATTTTAGGAGCAAAAAATTACACTCTCGAGTTACAAATGAGTAACAAAAGTCAGAAAAACAAAAGGATAAAAAAAAATGGACAAAATATTTTAACATAACTTATTAATAATAAGCTATTTAGTTGTCATTAATTATCGTAATTATGCAGTATTTTTCAGTGATTACTTCCCGATACAAAACTTGCTAAATATATTCTCTAGCAAATCATCAGTAGTCACCTGCCCTGTTATTTCTCCTAAATAATGTAAAGCCTGTTTAATGTCCATAGCTAAAAAGTCAGAAGTAACTGGGTTATCCAGTCCATTTGCTACACTATTTAAAGCCGTCTGAGTCTTTTGAAGCGCCTCAACATGCCTGATATTCGTTACCATGGTATGGTTATCTGAAAGCTTATCCCCGACTGCCGTATCATAAAGCAATTGCTTTAATTCTTCAATATGGTGATTCTCTTTAGCAGATATAGAAATAAACTCAATATCAGAAGGAAGTTTAAGTTCTTTTAAACGGTCACTGTAAGAAAGATCCATTTTGTTGGCTACAGCTAAAAACGGGATACCCGGCTTATGCAATCGGGCAATGTCGTCATGAATTTCGGTGGCTGACATATTCACTACATCAAACAAATACACCAACAAGGCAGACTGGCTAATCTTTTGCATTGTTTTTTCAACACCAATAGCCTCAATGGTATCAGTAGCCTCGCGAATACCGGCAGTATCAATAAGCCTGAAATTAATGCCGTTTATATTTAAAAGCTCCTCAATAGTATCACGTGTTGTTCCTGCAATCTCACTTACAATTGCCCTGTCCTCATTTAAAAGCGCATTTAACAAGGTAGACTTACCTGCATTTGGCCTGCCTGCAATTACAGTGTTGATTCCTTGTTTAATGACATTGCCAAGCTCAAAAGAGCGGATTAACTTATTTAATACAAGAGTAATTTTGGTAATTAATTCCTGTAATTGGTCCCTGTTAGCAAATTCAACATCCTCTTCAGCAAAATCAAGCTCAAGCTCAATCATAGAGGCAAAGTGAATCAATTGTTCCCTCAATACATTAAGCTCAGTACTAAATCCACCTCTCAATTGATTCATCGCTACCTGATGCGCAGCTGCAGAATCCGAAGAGATCAAATCAGCAACTGCCTCAGCCTGAGATAAATCTAACCCCCCATTCAAAAAAGCCCTTAAAGTGAACTCCCCTGGTTTGGCAGCACTTGCCCCCTTTTTTATCAAAAGTGTGATGATCTGCTGGATGATATAATTAGAACCATGGCAAGATATCTCTACAACATTTTCCTTTGTATATGATTTTGGAGCCACAAATAAACTCACAAGAACCTCATCTATAACAGCATTCCCATCTTTAATTAAACCAAAATGAATGGTATGAGATTCCTGAGCAAGTAGGTCCTTGCCACTAAAAACAGAGTTCGTAATGGCTATTGCATCTTTCCCCGAAAGGCGTATAACACCTATAGCACCAACTCCGGGAGGTGTAGATAATGCAACTATGGTTTCGTTTGTGATCATTTGTATGTATGAGTATAGATTTGCAAAACTAGCCAAACATTTCATACCTTTCGGTGTTCCTCTATGAAAAACTAAATACTTTACCTATGACAGACATGCCTCTTACCGTAAAACGATCAATCGAATTATTGGGTCTGGTTTTATTAGTAGCTATCCTGGTTATTGGCCACAACATTATTATGCCGGTTATTATGGCATTTTTTATCAGCATTGTAGTGTTGCCGATCTACCGCTTTTTAATTAGAAGAAAATTTCCGGAAGCACTTGCTATTGTATTGCCTATTTTATTATTGGTCATATTCATCGGTTTGCTCATCTGGTTCTTTTCAGCACAGGTAGGGATTTTGGTGTCGGATTTTCCTCAAATCAAGGATAATGTAAATATACACCTAAAGTCATTAAGTAATTGGGTAAGTAATATAAGTCATATATCAACAACAGAGCAGCTTAAATTTATAACAGAAAAAAGCGACGACTTATTAGCGATGGCTGGTAAGGCGGCAAGCGGAGCGGCTGTTACCTTAAGTTCAGTATTCGTTTTTGTTGGTTTACTGCCAATTTACATTTACCTGATGCTCTTTTATAAAGATATCTTGTTGCGCTTTATCTTCATGTGGTTTAAACAAGAACATCATCCTAAAGTGAAAGAAGCAATTAATGAAACCGAGGTGATCATCAAAAGTTACCTGGTTGGCTTATTAATCCAGGTAAGTTACATGACCATATTACTAGGTGGGATTCTCTTTTTAGTTGGAATCAAACATGCATTGTTAATCGGAGTTATATTCGCCATTTTAAATCTTATCCCGTACGTGGGGGCGCTGATAGGTAATATCATAGGTGTTTTATTAACCCTCACCTCTTCAACGGAACTATGGCCGGTTGTTACTGTGCTTGGTGTTATTGCGGTAGTTCAGTTTCTTGATAACAATATTCTAATGCCAAGGATTGTGGGCTCTAAAGTGAAAATAAACGCCTTATTTGCAATTTTAGGAGTGATCATTGGTGGAAGTATTGCAGGTGTATCAGGTATGTTTCTCTCTTTACCGTTAATCGCCGTATTGAAAGTTATTTTCGATAGAACAGTTACTTTTAAGCAGTGGGGGGTATTACTTGGAGATGAACGTCCGGCTAAGAGTCCAATGAGCTTTTCAACCTTTAGAAAAAAGAAACCTGTTTCAGTAAAAACAGGAACTGAAAAATAAAAGGGAGTGAATACAGTTAGTCCTCACTCCCCCATTTCGTCATCTCGAGGCAACGAGAGATCTCTTGATTATGTTTGTGCCAGTTTGCATTCATTCGATATTCAAGAGATCTCTCGTTGCCTCGAGATGACGGCAGCTCAGGATGACGAGTTGTGTCACCCCTCAGCTATATAACTATCAATATTTACATTCTTTCAGGAACAGTAATACCCAATATGTTCATTCCTGTTTTCAAAATACTGGCAGTAACCGAGCTCAAATTTAAACGATGCTGCTTAACCAGGCCGTCTTCCTCTTTAACAATTGGCGGAACCTCATGATAAAACTTATTAAACATCTTTGCAACCTCATAAAGGTAGTTAGCTAAAGTAGCCGGACTATAAGCCTTTGCTGCTGCAGAGATTTCAGATGGATATTTAGACAACAGCATGATCATATCTAATTCTGTAGCTGTTATAGCTACTTCAGGCGCATTAACTTCAGCAGAGTAACCTCCCTTGCTTAATAGCGACTTAATACGTGCATGCGTGTATTGAATAAATGGCCCCGTGTTTCCTTGAAAATCTATAGATTCCGAAGGATCGAACAACAAACGTTTTTTAGGTTCTACCTTTAAAAGAAAATATTTTAAAGCACCCAGGCCTATCTGGTTATATAAAGCTTCTTTTTCTTCTTCTGAAAAATTATTTACCTTACCCAATACCTCAGTCTTTTGTTTAGCTGTGGCCACCATTTCGGCAATCAAATCATCAGCGTCAACCACAGTTCCCTCTCTCGATTTCATTTTGCCGCTAGGTAAATCTACCATTCCGTACGATAAATGATGTAAGCCTTTAGCCCATGATTTCCCTAATTTCTCAAGTATCAAAAACAACACCTTAAAGTGATAATCCTGCTCATTACCAACTACATATATAGATTGGTCCATTTTAAAATCATCGTATTTCATCTGCGCAGTACCCAGATCCTGAGTAATGTAAACCGAAGTTCCGTCAGCACGTAAAACCAGTTTCTGGTCTAAACCATCAGTGGTTAAATCAATCCAGACAGAGCCATCCGGTTTTTTAAAGAAAACACCCTTTTCAAGTCCCTCATCAACAGTATCTTTACCTAATAAGTAAGTATTGCTTTCGTAGTAGTATTTATCAAAATCAACACCCAGATTCTTGTAGGTTACATCAAAGCCTTCGTAAACCCAGCCATTCATCTTTTTCCAAAGATCAATAACTTCAGTATCGCCGGCTTCCCAGTCCTGAAGCATTTTTTGAGCCTCAATAATCAATGGAGCATTCTTTTTTGCTTCCTCTTCAGTTTGTCCTTGAGCTTTTAAAGCCTCTATTTCCTTCTTATACTCCTTGTCAAAAATAACATAGTATTTACCCACAAGGTGATCTCCTTTTAAGAACGAACTTTCAGGAGTTTCACCATTTCCCCATCTTTGCCATGCCAGCATCGACTTACAGATATGAATACCTCTGTCATTCACTAAGTTTACTTTAATAACTTCATAGCCATCAGCTTTAAGTAGCTCAGCTACAGAATAACCTAACAGGTTATTTCTTACGTGGCCAAGGTGTAAAGGCTTATTGGTATTTGGCGAAGAATATTCTACCATCACCTTCTGGCCATTTGGTTTTATAGATCCAAACGAAGGATTAAGTAATTCCTTATTGAATAAACTTAGCCAATAGGAATCTGCAATTGTTAAGTTCAAAAATCCCTTAATTACATTAAAAGCAGTAACCTCTTCAATGTTTGCTACTAAATATTCACCAAGTTCATTGGCTGTTACCTCCGGCGATTTTTTAGAAAACCTAACCACGGGGAACACTACTATTGTTATTTGTCCTTCAAACTCACTTCTTGTGTCTTGCAGGTTAATCTGGTTTTCAGGAATATCCTGATCGTATAATTGCTTTACTGCTGCTATAGTTGCAGTTACTATATGTTGTTCAATATTCATGTTCTTGTCTTATATCGGAGCGTTTCTTATTCGTTTCTAAAAGCGTTAGTCGCTTTAATTAAAATTTCAAATGCATGTTCTGCCATTTGATTCTCTTTGTCAAGTGTTGGGTTAACCTCTACAATTTCGAAGCAGCAAACCTTTTGATTGGTAATTAACCGCGACATTAAATTCCCTGCCTCCCGTTCAGTTAAGCCCTGTGCAACCGGGGTTCCGGTACCTCTGGACGCTGTTGGATCAAGTGAATCCACATCAAAGGAAACGTAGATCATATCGCAATGATCCAGGTACTTAAGCGTTTCAATAACAATCCGCTCTACTCCTCTTTTTCTTAACTCGGCAGTTGTAAATATTTTAACCTTATGCTTTTTAAGCAGGTATTCTTCGGGCTTCTCCATGTCCCTTGCTGAAATCAACACCAAATCCCGGTAATTAATTTTTGGAGCAATATTGCCTACATTCTTAAGCTGGTACCAGTAATTGATAGTTTCCTGATCAAGCTTGTTAACTTTCGACTCCGTATTATCTTCATCAAGAGCCATTGCAAGTGGCATTCCATGCATATTTCCCGATGGCGTAGTGTATGGCGAATGAATATCTGCATGCGCATCAATCCAGATCACTCCTAATTTCGACTTCGGAAAAGCAGCTTTAATACCTGCAATTGTACCGGCAGCAGTACTATGGTCACCTGCAAGCACAATCGGAAACTCATTTTTATTTAGTGTGGCGTTTACCTCATCACTTACCCGCTCTACCATAGTAAGTATGCCCGAAATACGCTTTGCAAACGGGCTGCCAGTGGTTTCAAGCAGCAAATGGTTCTCATTTGGAACCTCTACAGATTTATGTTTTTTAAAGAAGCGACTGCCAAAATCCAACGCTGCAATCTTAATTGCATCCACTCCCAAACTCGCTCCTCGTGTGCCGGCGCCGATCTCAGATTTTACTTCAATAATTTTTAAAGTCTTAGTCATAAAAAAAATACGGGTGTATTTTATAAAGTGTTTATCTTTGGCAACAAAATTAACTCATTTTAATTTGCCAAACCCTATAAATAATAGTTCAAAAATATAAAAAATGCAGAGTTACTCCGAATTTCTTGATCTAAGTGTTGGTTTTCCTCAGGAAGGTTTCAGCGTTATAGACGACGAATTATATTTTCAAGATCTAAATCTAATGGAAATGATTGAAACCTATGGTACGCCATTGCGTTTTACTTACCTTCCTCTGATTAGCAAAAAGATCCAGCAGGCCAAGTTGTTGTTCCAAACGGCTATCATCAAGAACAACTATCGTGGAGATTATAAGTATTGTTATTGTACCAAGAGTTCTCACTTCCGTCACATTGTAGAAGAAGCACTTAAAAATGGTATTCACTTAGAAACCTCATCTGCTTTTGATATGCCTATGATTGAAGCGTTAGAGAAAAAAGGCGCTTTAACAAAAGACATAACCGTTATCTGTAATGGTTTTAAAACCTACCAATACAAGCAATATATTATCGATATGTTGCATGACGGGTATAAAAACATCATCCCGGTTTTGGATAATAAGGAAGAATTTAACCTTTTTGATGACGAGGTTGAATTAGATACACCATGTAACCTTGGTATCCGTATTGCAGCAGAGGAACAACCGGATTCACAATTCTATACTTCCAGATTAGGAGTTCGTTTAGAAGACGTAATCGAATTTTATAACAATAAAATTTCTGCTAATCCAAATTTCAGGGTAAAACTCTTACACTTCTTTATTAATTCAGGTATTACAGATTCTCCTTACTACTGGAACGAATTAGAGAAATACGTTACCCTTTATTGTAAATTCAAGAAAATTAATCCTGAACTGGATACATTGGATATTGGCGGCGGTATGCCATTTAAAGATTCATTGGTATTCGATTTCGATTACGAGTACATGGTGAATGAGATCGTAAAAAGGATTAAAGAAATCTGCGCTGAGCATGATGTTGTTGAACCGGATATCATTACAGAATTTGGAAAGTACACCGTTGCGGAAGCTTCAGGTATCTTATATAAAGTATTAGGCCGTAAACAACAGAACGACAGAGAGAAATGGTTGATGCTTGATGGATCATTCATTACCAACCTTCCAGATGTTTGGGCACTAAACCAGAAATATATTTTACTTCCGGTGAACAACTGGGATGCAGAATATGAAAGAGTAAACTTAGGTGGCATTACCTGTGATGGACAGGATTACTATAACCAGGAAGCACACATGAACAGTGTGTTTATGCCTAAAACACGTAAAGTGCAGTATTTAGGTTTCTTTAATACCGGAGCTTATCAGGAAGTACTAAGTGGTTACGGAGGTATACATCACTGTCTGTTACCTAGCCCTAAGCACGTAATTATACGTAGAAACAGAGATGAAACGTTCAACTTTGAAGTATTTGGAGAAGAGCAGAATAGTAAGCAGGTACTTAAAATTCTGGGTTACACCTAGGTATTATAGCGGATTAGTTTACTGGTAGCTATTTCGCTTCTCTTCTTCGTCATCTCTCCTATCGTCGAGATGACGAAGAAAGTGTGATGACATCCACAATAAAAAGAAAGGGTGCACCTTTCGGTACACCCTTATCATCCTAAAAAACCAAACTCTAACCCTATTATGAAACTTTAATTTCTTTATTTTGAGATTTTGCTTCGTCTTTACCGATCGTGATATTTAATATCCCGTTTACATACTCAGCAGTAATATTATCTGCATTTACGCTTTCAGGCAATACAAACGATCTTGCAAATGAGAAGAAGTCAAATTCTCTGCGTGTGTAATCTTTTTTCTCTTCTGTTTCGCTTACTTTTTTCTCAGCCCAAACAGAAAGTGTGTCTTTTTTTAAGTTGATTTGAAAATCTTCTTTAGTCAAACCCGGAGCGGCCAATTCAATTTTGTACTCAGTTTCAGTTTCTAAAATGTTTACTCCCGGAACTTTGTTAACAGTTAAGTTTTTATTTATCGCTTCACTAAACAAAGAGTCAAATACATTGTTAAAGTAAGGTGCGGTGTTCCTGGTTCTGTTGTTAAATTTTACTAGTGTCATCGTTTATGTCTCCTATTTTTTATTTTAAATTTTATATTAACCCTATAATCAACTCCTATACCAACCCAATTATTTATGATTTTAAAGACATTTTGGCGCAACAAAACAACGAAGCAAGACAAAACGGCAGATATGGTGAATCAAATCGACAGTTTTAAGTATAAAACTAACATCGAAACACGCTTTGCCGATTTTGATATGATGGGCCATGTAAACAACGCAACCTACTTTACTTTCATGGAAATTGCCAGAACTAAATATTGGAAACAAGCTGTACATTGGGATTGGAAAAAAACAGGTGTTGTAATTGCTCATGCCTCTCTTGAGTACATCACACCTATTTTTCTGGAAGATAAAATCAGTATGTACGTACGCACTTCCAGAATAGGAAAGAGCAGCTTTGATCTTGAATACTTACTGATTAAAATGGAAAATGGTAAAGAAGTAGTTTGCAGTAAAGGCAAAACAGTATGTGTAGCATTTGATTATGCAGCTAAAACCTCCACACCAATACCAGAACAAGAAAAAGATAAAATGATGATTTTTGAGCAGCTCGATAGTAACTAACCGGGCTGCTCCTATTTTTAGAATATCTTACCAGGATTCAGGATGCCATTAGGATCAAATACACTTTTAATTCCCCGCATCAGATTTAGGTTGATCTCACTATACTTTATAGGCATAAATTCCTTTTGAACCAATCCAATTCCATGTTCTCCCGAAATTGTGCCTCCTAACTTACTTGTCAATTCGAATATTTCTACAATGCCATCTTTGAGCTTGTTTTTCCAATCCTCATCACTCATGCCTGCTTTAATGATGTTGATATGAAGGTTGCCATCACCGGCGTGTCCATAACAAACACTTTCAAAGCCATATCTGGAGCCTATTTCTTTTATACCATTGATCAATTTTGGCAAGGCAGCTCTTGGTACAACCGTATCTTCCTCTTTGTAAACAGAGTTAGATTTAACGGATTCAGCCATAGTTCTACGCATGCGCCACAGGTCTTCTTTTTGCTGAGCAGTATCTGCAAAAAGTACGTCGCTGCATTCAAACTGTTCAAGAACAAGATTTACTTTTTCGCAATCCTTAAAAATGGAATCCATATCATCCCCATCAAATTCAATTAAAAGGAATGCATTTACATCGTCCTTTAGGTCAAACTTAATGTCATCAAATTTAATAACCCATTCCACTCCTTTTCTTTCCATAAACTCTAAAGCCGACGGAACAATTCCTGCCCTGAATATTGCAGAAACTGCTGCGCATGCCTTTTCGTTCTTTCCAAAAGAAGCTAGCATTAAAACGCTTTGCTGAGGCTTGGGAACTAGCTTTGTTACAATTTTAGTAACTATTGCCAATGTTCCTTCAGAGCCGATCATCATTTGAGTAAGATTGTACCCTGATGCATATTTTAAAGTATTCGCACCTGTCCAGATAATTTCACCTGTTGGCAATACGACTTCCAGATTTAAAATGTACTCTCGTATAGTTCCATATTTAACAACCCGCGGACCACCAGAACCATGGGCAACATTTCCGCCTATAAAACAAGAACCTTTACTTGATGGATCTACAGGATATAGCAATCCGTGCTCGCCTACGGCATTTATAAAATCTTCGGTAATTACACCTGGTTCAACTGTTGCCTGAAGGTTTTCTGTATCTATTTCTATTATAGCTTTAAATTTTTCCATAGATAATAGCACGCCCCCATATATCGGCAACGCTGCACCGCTAAGTCCGGTGCCTCCACCACGCGGAGTAACGGGAACATGATGTGCGTTACATAACCTCAGCAAAGCTGAAATTGAATTTGCATCAGCTGGTTTAACTACAACTTCCGGATAATACCTAAGGTCTTCTGTCTCGTCGTGACTATATGTATTTAGCGATTCATCGTCAGTAAATACGTTGGATGCGCCAATAATTGCTTTAATCTGATCTAATAGATCGGTAGTAATCTTATTAAATGCCATCAATTGTGTTTAGCTATTAAAATTAAGTATGGTACTATTTAGGAATTAGAAGAGCGGTAACTTAATTGGACAAATGAATGTCCAATTTCTCCCGGCATCGGCGGATTTAACTTTTTAATCCCAACCTCAGCAGTATGTATAAATGGGTAATTTTGAACCACTCTGTCTAAAATGCTTTTAACTACGGTTTCAAGCATTTTTCGGGTATTTTTCATTTCATCCAATATAATGTTGTTCAGTATTTCGTAATTTACGGTACGCTCCAGATTTTCTGTATCAGTATTGGGTGTAAAGGTAACTACAACGTCCACCAGAAAATAGATACCCGTAAGCTGCTCTTCAGGGTAATAACCATGGTATGCATAACATTTAACATCTCTTAAGGCAACTGTCTGTATATAGTTCTGAACATCAATCATTTGACGAAATTAAATTTTTTATCCGTTATAACCAGCCCTTGTCCGAAATTATTACCTTTGAACACAATAGCTGATTGTGTAACCAAATATAGTGGAAACAATGAATAAATCTGCCAAGAAAGACCTTTACGAAGCTCCCGACTATTATTTACTGGATGAATTACTTTCTGAAGAACATAAACTGATTCGGGCTACCGCAAGGGACTGGGTTAAGAAAGAAGTGAGTCCCATTATTGAAGATTATGCTCAAAGGGCAGAATTCCCTAAACAGATCATTAAAGGTTTAGGAGAAATAGGAGCTTTTGGCCCTACTATTCCGGTTGAATACGGTGGTGCAGGTTTGGACTACATTGCATATGGTATAATCATGCAGGAAATTGAACGTGGCGATTCAGGTGTTAGGTCTACCGCTTCTGTACAAGGTTCACTTGTCATGTACCCTATTTATACTTACGGAACTGAAGAGCAACGCAAAAAGTACCTACCTAAACTTGCTACTGGTGAGTTAATGGGCTGCTTCGGATTAACCGAGCCGGATCATGGATCTAATCCGAGTGGTATGGTAACCAATATAAAAGATAATGGTAGCCATTATTTACTAAACGGAGCAAAAATGTGGATCTCTAATGCTCCATTTGCAGATATTGCAGTTGTTTGGGCTAAGGATGAATCTGGTAAAATAAGAGGAATGGTTGTAGAGCGTGGTATGGAAGGTTTTACTACTCCAGAAACACATGGAAAATGGAGCTTAAGGGCTTCAGCTACCGGCGAATTGGTATTTGATAATGTTAAAATACCTAAAGAAAACGTATTCCCGGAAATTACTGGTTTAAAAGGTCCTTTAGGTTGTTTAAATCAGGCGCGATACGGTATTGCCTGGGGTGCCCTGGGGGCTGCTATGGATTGCTATGATACCGCATTGCGTTATGCTAAAGAGCGTGTCCAGTTCGGTAAGCCCATTGCAGGTTTTCAATTGCAGCAAAAGAAATTGGCCGAAATGATCACAGAAATTACTAAAGGTCAATTATTGGCATGGCGCTTAGGTGTGTTAAAAAGTGAAAACAGAGCTACTTCTGAACAGATTTCAATGGCAAAAAGAAACAGTGTAGAGATTGCTTTAGATATTGCACGTAACGCCAGACAAATGCTTGGTGGTATGGGCATCACCGGAGAGTATTCAATTATGAGACATATGATGAATCTGGAATCCGTAGTTACCTACGAGGGAACACATGATATTCACCTATTAATTACAGGAATGGACGTAACAGGTATAAATGCCTTTAAATAGTTTATAAACAGCGGAAATCGATAATATATTAATGAAGAGTTTTAAAAAATACACTTATTTGCCAGCACCTCCTGAAGAGGTTTATTTGGCATTAACAAAAGCACAAAGCATACAATTGTGGACTGGTGCAGAGGTTGAATTTACTGAAGAACCGGGTGCAGAGTTCTCTTTTTGGGATGGAGACATCACAGGTAAGAATATAGAATTTGAATACGGAAAAAGAATAGTACAGCAATGGTATTTTGGTGAGGATAATGAACCATCAATAGTAACCATTAAACTACACGAAGATAAAAAAGGTACTTCGCTGGAGTTTGTTCAAACCAATATTCCAGATGAAGATTATAAAGATTTTACAGAAGGAATTGAAGAGTATTATTTAGGAGGTCTTGTTGACTTCTTTGACGAGTAAAAATTTACTGTACGCCGTCATTTCGACGATAGGAGAAATCTCTTGGTTATGTCAAACTTCATGGCCATTTTATGTTCAAGAGATCTCTCCTATCGTCGAGATGACGACTGCTTTAATAATAGTCGATTATTACTAAAACAATCGACTATTTACTAAAAAAGCCATTATTACTAAAACAATCGACTATTACTACTAACAATCTATTGTTAAATATCTGTATTGTAAACAGACACAATATTCTCTCTTAAATTGTAATGCGAAGCCATTACCTCTCCATAAGCACCGGTACTATTTAAAGCAATAAGATCCCCGCGAAGTGTTCCTGGCAATTCTACCTCTTTGCCAAAACAATCAGTGCTTTCACAAATAGGTCCAACAACATCATACTTTACAGTTTTGGCTTCGGATGATCTTGAGATATTAGAAATTTTATGGTAAGCCTGATAAAGCGCTGGTCTCATTAACTCAGTCATACCTGCATCAAGAATAATGAAGTTTTTTTTCTTTCCATTCTTTACATACAACACCTTGCTTATCAATGAAGAAGACTGTCCTACCAAAGCACGGCCTAATTCAAAATGAACTTCCTGATTTGATCTTACATTAAGGAAATCATTGAATATTTTAAAATAAGAGTTGAAATCAGGAATCTGCTGCTCAGGATTATGGTAATCAATCCCTAAGCCACCACCAACATTTAACACCTTTACAGTAAAACCTCTTTCCTCGAACCATGCTGCAAACTCATTTACACGTACACAAAGGTTTTTGTATACATCAAGATTGGTTATTTGAGAACCGATATGGAAATGAATACCTATAAACTCAAGATTAGGAGATTTCTTTAAAGTCTCTGCACATACAGGTAAATCCCATGAATTTATGCCAAACTTATTCTCATCCAATCCGGTAGTAATGTTATGATGTGTGTGCGCATCAACATTTGGATTAATACGTATAGCAACTCTGGCTTTTTTATTCTTCTTGCCCGCTAATTCATTAATAACTTCAAGTTCCTGAATAGATTCCACATTGAAGCAGAAAATATCATTGTCCAAAGCACCGTTAATTTCCTTATCAGATTTACCAACACCGGCAAAAACTATCTTATCTTTCCGAAAGCCAATTTCAATTGCTTTGCTCACTTCGCCTCCACTAACGCAATCTGCTCCAAAACCCACAGCCTTTATTTTTTCTAAAACCCGCTGATTGAAGTTTGCTTTCATGGCATAGTGCACATGAAAATTATATAACTTAGCGGCATCGGCACATGTACTCAGCGTTTTTTGCAGCAAAGTAAGATCGTAGTAATAGAAAGGTGTTTCTAAATTTGCGAAGTGCGATATATCTTTATCAGAAAACATAATGTTTAAATATCTTTTTATAATTGTTATTATTGTTTTGGGCCTGATCTACTTTGGTAATCATTTCGACTATAAAAAGCAGAAAATCAGTAGAAAAGAGTACGAAAGAAGAAATCGTCTCTTCATCGCACTCGTTTTCATTATAGCTGGTATTATCTTTTGGCTTAGGCGAAGATAATTATTCGAATAAGCGGTTATGCAAGCTTTTTAATGCCTCAGTTTTGTCAGTTGTATTTATTAATAACGAAATGTTATAGCTACTACCACCGTAAGAGATCATACGTACCGGAATGTGTTTAATAGAATCCAGCACACGGGCAGCGTAACCATGCTTCTCAGCGCTAAAATCACCTACAACACATACTATTGATTGATCGGTATCAACCTCTACACTACCAAAGTCATGCAGTTCTTCAATAATCTTATCCAGATTATCAGTAAAATCAACAGTTACAGAAACAGCTACTTCAGAAGTAGTGATCATATCGATCGGAGTTTTATAACGCTCAAATATTTCAAAAACACGTCTTAAGAAACCATACGCCAGCAACATTCTGCTAGAGTGGATCTTAATTGCAGTGATACCATCTTTAGCAGCAATAGATTTAATTTTACCTTTTTCGCTATCATTAGTAATCAAGGTACCTGCAGCAGTTGGCTCCATTGTATTTAACAACCTTACAGGAATCTTATATTTCTGTGCCGGGAAAACCGATTGCGGATGCAATATTTTTGCTCCAAAATAAGCCAATTCAGCTGCTTCATCAAAAGAAAGCTGAGAAATTGGTTTAGTTCCTTTAACTATCCTTGGATCGTTATTGTGCATACCATCAATATCAGTCCAGATCTGAACTTCCTCAGCCAAAATCGCAGCTCCTATTAACGATGCAGTATAATCACTGCCACCACGTCTAAGGTTATCTACTTCACCAAAGCTGTTTCTGCAAATAAATCCTTGTGTAATGAATAGCTTATTTCCTTTATTCTGATCTAATATAGGCTGTAAATGTCTGGTTGTATAAGGAACATCAGGTTCATTGTCCTCATCAGTTTTCATGAAATCTAAAGCAGGTAGCAAAACAGATGGAATACCTATCGATTTTAAATAGATATGGTATAGCGTGGTTGATAATAATTCACCCTGAGCCAATACTACTTTCTCCTCAATTGGTGTGAAAAGATCATTTACCAATGTTTCAAGGAAGTTAAAGTGATAATTTACCACTTCCTGTCCTTGTGCACGAAAATCGCCTTCAGGTAAAAGTTCAATCACAAATTCATTATATTTCTGATTCAATGCGTTAATAAGACTTAACGCAGCCTGTTTATCTTCCTTTAAAAGTTTGGCTGAAATTTCTACTAAACTGTTGGTTGTGCCAGACACTGCTGAAAGCACTACAATTTGTTCTTCTGCCGGATTAATAATATCCAGCAATTTTTTCATCCGCTCAGGGCTTCCTACAGAAGTTCCTCCAAACTTTAATATTCTCATAGTTTTATAAATTGTTTTTGGTAATAATCCCATCAATAAAATCCTGATGGTTTCATTATTAGTTATTTAAATTTTAAAGGTTAATATTATTTCAATCAAATTGGTTATATACTTATATTAGGGCGTGAAATTAAAGAAAACGGCGCTAATAATCATGATATTCACGAAATAAAATTTGGAATATTGTAAGAAGTACGTTTATCTGGTAAAACTTCGCAACCATATTACTGTTTTTCATTAAGATATCTTAAAAAATACATCATAAACTATGCAATTAGAAGCAGCAACATTAAATACCATAAATGAATGGCTTAATGGTAATTACGACGAAAAAACTAAGCAAGAAATACAGCAATTGCTAGATAAGGAAGCCTTTACTGAGCTTACAGATTCTTTTTACAGAAGTCTGGAATTTGGTACCGGAGGTTTACGTGGCATAATGGGTGCAGGATCTAACAGGATCAATCAATATACGATTGGAACCGCCACACAGGGTTTATGTAATTATCTGCTTAAAAAATATCCGGGTGAAAAGGTTAAAGTTGCTATAGCGCACGATAGCCGTAACAATTCAGATTATTTTGCAAAAATCACTGCTGACGTATTTTCTGCAAATGGTATTTTCGTTTACTTTTTCAAAGCATTAAGACCTACACCGGAATTATCTTTTGCAATTCGCGAACTGGGTTGCCGAAGTGGTGTAATGCTTACTGCTTCTCATAATCCAAAGGAATATAACGGTTATAAAGCATACGGTGCTGATGGTGGACAATTCACTGCTCCCGATGATACGCTTGTTATGGACGAGGTGGCTAATATTAAGAGTATTGATGAGGTTAAATTTAACCGGATCGATGCCAATGTTGAATTGATCGGAGAAGAAATTGATCAGCTTTATCTTGATAAAATCACTGAGCTTTCGGTATCTCCAGAAGCTATTGCCCGTCAGAAAGACCTTAAAATTGTATACTCTCCTATCCACGGAACCGGTATTACCTTAGTCCCTAGGGCTCTTGAGCAATTCGGTTTTACCAATTTAACTTTGGTCGAAGAACAGAGCACTCCTGATGGTAATTTCCCGACTGTAGTATATCCAAATCCTGAAGAAAAAGAAGCACTAACACTTGCGCTTAAAAAAGCTCAGGAAATAGACGCTGACCTTGTTTTAGCTACCGATCCGGATGCCGACAGAGTGGGTATTGCTGTTAAAAATAATGATGGTGAATTTGTACTCTTAAACGGAAACCAAACAGGAAGTTTACTCATCAACTACCTGCTAAGTGCATGGGAAGAAAAAGGTAAGCTTACAGGAGAGCAGTATATTGTTAAAACTATTGTAACTTCTAATTTAATTGAAACAATAGCCAAAGCAAAGAACGTTACCTATTACAATACTTTAACCGGCTTTAAATGGATCGGTCAGTTAATGACAAGTCTTGAAGGTAAAAAAACCTTTATAGGGGGTGGCGAAGAGAGCTATGGTTACCTTATCGGTGAACTTGTTAGAGACAAAGATGCAGTGGTATCATGTGCTTTTATAGCTGAAATGACTGCTTTCTACAAAGATAAAGGCAGTAGCTTATACAACGCTATGCTTGATATGTATGTAAATTATGGTCTGTATAAAGAAGAGTTGGTATCTATAACTAAAAAAGGTAAAACCGGAGCTGAAGAAATTAAAGCGATGATGGAAAAATTCAGAAACAACCCTCCTCTTACACTTGGTGGTTCTAAAGTTGCAACCTTAAAAGATTATGAATTGGGTATAGAAACAGATCTAATTGCAAACGAGAAGAAAGCATTGGAACTTCCTAAATCTGATGTGCTTCAGTTTATTACCGAAGATGGAAGTATTATTTCAGCCAGACCCTCAGGTACCGAACCCAAAATTAAATTCTATTGCAGTGTAAATGCACCACTTAAAGATAAAGCAGGCTTTAAGGCTGCCGATGCTGAGCTTAGCGCGAAAGTAAAAGCTATCATGAATGATCTAGAGGTTTAAAATAACCTCTAGATTATCTTTTTATAAATTTAGGCTGTAAAATAACTTTACAAGCCTCATTTTTTATCAGAATATTATTGGCCGAGGCAAGCTCATTTAAAAGTACATCAATGATCTTCTCGGCCATATCTTCAATTGGCTGATCTACAACACTAATTGGTGGCGTATGTAGCTTAAATACATCATGGTCATCAAAAGCCACAATACTGAAATTTTCATTGATTTCTTTACTGATCAATTTTAAAACCAATAAGCCTTTAATTGCCAGGTAATTGGTTGAGAAAAATACCGCATCAATTTCAGGATTATTCTCAAACATAAGCATTAACAACGCTGTAGTATTGTCTTCAGTGCTATCAAATGGAATCTCAGTATAAATATCTTTATTAAACTGGATGCCATGGTTCTGAAGCGCACTTTCATATCCAAGAAAACGATTGTTTATCTGGTCTACATTCAAATCTACAGTTACAAAAGCGATGTTCTTTTTACCACTGTCTATAAGGTGTTTTGTAGCAATGTAGGTGCCATTAAAGTTATCTACAACTACACAGTTAACCTCCATATCAGGAAGGTTCCTGTCAAATATTACCACAGGAATACGTTCAGCGAGTAACTGTTTAATTTCCTCTTCAATGCCCGGCACTGGTGCAATAATATAAGCGTCCACTTGTCTGGACTTAAACATCTCTATTAGTTCCTTGGCCTTAATCGGGTCATTCTCAGTACTCGAGTAACTGATTTTATAACCTTTTTTATAAGCTTTATCTTCTATCTTTCTCGCAATACTGGCAAAGAATGGGTTGGAGATATCCTCAACTATAAGGCCTATTGTTTGCGTATTTCCTGTTCTTAAACTTCGTGCTACCTGATTAGGTTTAAAGTCACACTCTTTAATTATAGTATTAACTCTTTCAATAACACCTTTGCTAATGCGCATTTGCTCAGCTTTACCATTCAGGATAAAGGATACAGTTGTAATAGATACATTGGCCTTGTTAGCGATGTCTTTTATTGATGCTGGTTTCATCTTACTTGTCCCTCACCTTTAACAATCCATTTTTCTGTAACTAGTTTTTCAAGGGCAAAAGGTCCTCTGGCATGTAATTTCTGGGTAGATATGCCAATTTCAGCACCTAAGCCAAAAACTTGTCCGTCAGTAAATCTGGTTGAAGCATTTAGGTAAACTACAGCTGCATCTACTTGATTCAGAAACAACTCTGTTTTAACAGCATTTTGAGTTATAATTGCTTCAGAGTGCTTTGAAGAGAACTTTGCAATATGATCCAGTGCTTCATCAGTACTATCCACAATCTTCACAGAACACTTAAAATCAAGGAACTCTCTTCCAAAATCTTCAGGCTCAGCTTCATTAAGCATAGGATAGTTCTGCTCTTTTAAAATCTTGTAGGAACCAGCATCAGCAAATATTTCAACATTATGTCTGACCAGCAATGGCCCAAGCTTTTCAAGAAATGGCTGTGCAACTGCGCTATCAACCAAAACAGTGTCTAACGCATTGCAAACAGAAGGTCTGGAAACTTTAGCGTTTACAACAATATTAACAGCATCATCAAGTATGGCCGACTCCTCAACGTAAGTATGACAAACTCCAGCTCCCGTTTCTATCACAGGTACTAAAGCATTTTTGCGAACAAATTCAATAAGATGATTAGAGCCTCTGGGAATAATTACATCTATGTATTTCTCCGCTGTTAGAATATCCAGAATGTATTTTCTTTCTGCCGGTAACTGCTGTACAATATTGATGTCAAGGTTATTTTCTGCAAGAACCTGCTGTATTAGAGAAACAACAAAAAGGTTAGTGTGATAGGCATCTTGTCCTCCCCTAAGCAAACAAACATTTCCTGATCTGATGCATAAAGCAGCAACATCAAGCGTTACGTTTGGTCTCGACTCATAAATTACCCCAACAACACCAAGCGGAACGGTTCTTTTTTGAATGAAAAGTCCGTTGGCAATTGTCTTTTCAGAAAGAATCTTGTTTGTAGGGTCTTCCAGATTTGAAACATCAATCAGGCTTTTGCTAAGCTCAACAATCCGTTCAGCATTTAATAGAAGACGATCCTTTTTTGGGTCAGCGTCAGACATCTTCTCCAGGTCTTTTAAATTCTCAGCAATGATGTCTTCTTTTCTCTCAGAAATAATTTGTGCAATTTGGTTGATTATGCCTTGTTTATCCTTATCGCTGAGCGTTGATATAGATTTTTTGGCATTTTGTGCACTAATTAACTGGTCTTCTATTGATTCCATTATCATACTTATAATATTACAATATCACTGGCATTGGCTATCTCCAGGTTGTGTTGTTTAGAGTTCTTACTAATTGTATCCGACGAAACCTTAGCCAGAGCTACGGCTACAATGTTATTTTCTTCGTCAATAATTTCAAATATTTCGCCGTTAGCGAAATTCACTTTAATAGATTTTACGCCGACAGCGAGCAAGCTTTTTCTTTTTCTGATTGCTTCGCTGGCACCTGCGTCAACCATAAGCCGGCCAGTTACCAGGCTTCCGCTTGCCAGCCACTTATTTCTTGCAGATATAGAACAATCCTTTGGTGTACAAATTGTTCCAGACTCTCCTTTTGCGGCTTTAAGTATGCCATCTGGTGTTCTAACACCAAAAATAACCACCTTAATTCCCATTGTAGAGGCAAGGTTTGCAAAAGTAAGTTTGGAAATCATACCGCCCAATCCAACTTCCGAAGTATTCTTGTTCGCTAAAGAGAAAACATCGTTATTTATAGATTCTATTTTATTGATTACATTTCCTTCCTTGTCCAGAACACCGGGAACCGATGTGCCCAAAAGGATAAGCGAAGCACCAAAACCTACTCCTAATAAAGTAGCAAGTTCATCATTATCAGAGAACTTTAATTCTAAATTACTTACTACATCATTTTCATTGGCAATTGGAATAACACCATTTTTCCATAATTCCTCGTAAGTCTCCTTTAGTTGAAGAAACTGAGTTCTATGAGAAAAGTGCTGTCTTTCGCACAAGCTTTGGGCAATAGAAATATTATAGGGTTTAAAATGTTTTGAATAAGTGCTTAACAGTAAAGGATTACCTATTGAAGCAGCTGCTTTTCTTTCACTGATTTTGCCTTTATAATTCTTTATATATTTCTTTCCGGCGGCAACAGCACCCGAGGAAACCAATATTAAATGGTGATTAACAGCTAGTTCTGCTACCTGACGAGTGATGTCAGCAATAATTGCTTCATCAATTTCCCCTTTAGAGGTAGTAATGGAAGCAGAACCTAATTTCAAAACAAGTATAGACTTGGTCATTTGTGGTCGTTATGGTTTATTTGGCGCTAAAATTCGAAAATAGATAAATTACTGCGTATCTCGTAACTATAAAATAAAAAAATCCTCCTATTTATTAACTAAAGAGGAGGATTTAGGAATAAGTTTACCTAAAAGTTCATTAAACCAACGAAGCCTCTAAGCTAATCTCCACATTATAAGCTTTGCTAACCGGACATGTAGCTTTAGATCCCGCTGCTATTTCCTGAAACTTAGCATCATCAATTCCAGGTATTTGCGCTTTTAATACCAAATGAGAAGTAGTAATAACTCCGTTATCTAAAGTTACAGTGGCTTTGGTTTCAAGAGAAGTAGGATTAAATCCGGCTTCGGTTAAATCCAGGCTTAGTTTCATAGTGAAACAACCAGCATGGGCTGCAGCCATCAATTCTTCAGGATTTGTTCCAATTCCATCAGCAAAGCGGCTATTAAAAGAATATTGAGTTTTATCGAGTACTTTGCTATCGGTTGTAAGGTTGCCTGAACCCTCTTTAATAGTGCCGTTCCAAACAGCGGTTGCATTACGTTTCATTTCGATTAATTAAGGTGGTTATTAATAGATTGTTATTTTGTTTTATCACGGTTCCGGTTCAATTTGATCTTAATCTTACCGTCGTCGCCATCAGTTGCTAGTAAATGTAGTACAATTCCTTTCATCCTTCTCTCTCTTTTTTCCTTTTTATCGGTAATGTCTTCATCTTTTTTAGGATTTCTTAATGGCACATCCAGGGTAATATTTGTCCCTGTCGACATTGAGTACACCCCTGCAATATCCATATTTAGCAAGCTCGTATTAATCTGCATAGGGTTAATAGTGATCTTTTGTCCACGTACATCAAACTTTCCATTCAGATTAGTAAATGTAATATTGTCCAGATCTCTAAAAGGAAAAGCAAATTTCCCTACACTTTTAACAGGCTCAAAGCTAAGCAGGGCACCCTTTTTTAAATCAAAAGCAATGCTGCCATATAATGAATTTGGGATTAGATTTCCTTTATCACTTATTACGCCTGATATATTTGTTTTAGAAAACAAGTATCCTCGCAGGTTTTTGGAAGTCAATGTTTTCATACCAAAATTATCAAAGGAATAAAAGAAGTTCTTAATATCCACATTAGTAAGTACCGTGTTTAGGCTAAAGTTATTCGTGCTCCCCTTTTGCGCAATATTACCGTTTAAAGAAACGGAACCCCCACCATGTTTTACACTTACGTTTTTGATAGCAATACCACTTTCTGTGAGCAATAGATCTGCATTTGCATTAGTAGCCAGAAACTTATTGTAGTAAATTTTATCTATTTTCAGATTCATATTTACCTGACTCTTTTCAAAAAGTTCGTTCAGGTTTTCCGAGAAATTAGATTGCTTGCTTCTCTTCTTTGCTTTGGGCTTTCTGGTACCAAGAAAACCTATAAACTCACCCAAATGAATCTCCGGACTTCTTATTTTCCAGTTTAACAATATTTTTTCAGGATCAGTATAATAAAGGTTAAGGAAATTGCTCACAGAACCCTCCATAAAGACCACACTTTTACCACTTTGCAAACGGATGTTCTTAATATAAAGATCATGATCAGTAAAGTTCAGTGATATGGCGGTGTTCTTAAAATGTACCTTACGGGGAACATAGCTTACATCGGCATTTTGAATGTCAATTAAACCTTTAACAAATGGCTTGGTAAGTTTAAAATCTACAATGTCTGCACGATAAGCCAGCTTAACATTAGCGGTGCCATTGCCGAACTTAAGCATTTCCTCTCCTATTATGTTGTTAAGTTTAGCGATCTCAAACTGCGATTTGAATATTCCGGTTGCAATTGGTTTATCCAGGTTATTGATAAACGCAGTGTCAATAGAAAACGGTATTTGTGCATAGCTTCCTTTAAAATTAAATAGCTTAATCGCTGAATTTTCATCGCTTATGCCTTTGTCTTTAATATAGCTATTGGTAAAAAAACCGGTAAAATTACAGTCATCCACAACACCGCCAGGTGTGGTTAATACGTTGTCCTTTATCAATGCCTTAACATTTATTGATGGGTCGCCACCAGGACCCATATCACCGGCTAAAGTACAATACACATGTATTGGCTGCTTAAGATCAAACATGTTCAGTTTGGCTGTAATGTTTGGCGCCAGTAGAGCTGAGGCCGAACGCCATAAAATATTCTTAGTCTCAATATTGATGGTAAAGTCTGTGTTCTCCTTTGAAGTATCAAACTTAGCTCCTATTATAAACGGATCTTCACCAATATTTAAGGTGTTAGGTGCTACCACGATAAGGCCGGAATTATCATTGTAGGTAACTTTAAAAGGGCCTTCTAAAAGCTTATCCTTAATGAAACTTCCCCTTCTGGTATTAAAAGCAAGGCTTTTGGCCAGTGTTTTTAGTTTAATATCTGCATCCCATCCACCTAACAACGGGTAATCTATATTCCCTTTTAAATCATAAATATCAAACTCAAATAGCTTATGACCTTTCTTATTATCTACAACAAAACTGACATTATTTAAGGTAAATTTTCTAACTTCTGTAGACGACTGACTGTCATCTTTTGGTTTGTTAGTCTTGTCTTTTTTCCTGAAGATAGCGGTATTGCTGTATCCATTGCTGTCGGTAAACAGGTATATCTGGGCATCATTAATGCCAATCTTTTTAATTTCTATAGTCCCCTTAAGTAGTGCTAAAGTGTTTACAGACACTTCGAAATCTTTAGCATTTAAAAGCGTGTGCTGATGGTTTTGCCATAAGCTATCTTTCATCACCACATTTTTTAAACTAATAGAAACACCGGGAAACCCACGTAAAAAAGTAGGCTCCATACTTTCTATAGTAAGTGTACCATTAAGGTTTTTATTTAACTTTTGCGTTATAGTCTCTAACAGGCTCTTCTTATTTGAATTTACATAGAAGGCCAAAGCAGAGAAAATAAGGAAAACCAATCCAACAAGGATTCCTAGTACTTTGAGTGTTATTTTAGACCAGCGCGGCATTTTTTTCGTTTATAAATGAAACGCTTACAATGTAATAATTGTTTTTGAGATACGCTATACCTATCAGAGCCATCCCAATTCTAAAACATTACCGATTTAAAGTTTAAGAAACTCCACCCGTCGATTATTGGCTTTACCCTCATTTGTGGTATTAGGGGTCTTGGTAAATCCTGTCCTCCTGTATCAATTTCCCTTAAACTATAACACCGAATGTAATCACTTAGCGGGAAAGCAGGTAAGGATTCTACAGTAGTCATCATAATCAAATCAATGAATTTCTGATATAAATTTAATTGATTAATGTAAAGCAATTCCGTTTCTTTTACTAGTAAGGTCATTTTAAAATCATATAAAGCGCATAATACGTCTCATTATGCGTATTCCGTTAATTACCGTGTAGAACGCATCGTTATATTTATATTCTTTTTATATTCATACATGAAATAGGAAAGATCAATAGAAGTTAAACCATCCCAATTGATTACCAACGAAATTGGATAGTTTTTAGGGTGGTTTCAGGTTGTAGAAGTATGCTAACTGTGGTATATAATATAGTCGTTTTTGGCTGCACTCTCAGACCGACATTGTTCGGGTCTCGTTCGGCCAGATCCGAATAAAAAGGGTTTAATATTGGTAGCTGGGCAGAATGACCAGAACCACCCAAAAAGAATGTTCTATGCTATTTATAATAAGGAAATTCTATGCTCAGGATGGTTTGCTCCCGGATGATGGGAGTTCCTGCTCCATAGTACAATTTTTATAGATACTTTTTAACAATTTTAATTTTTCTAATCATGATCGTTATAAACCAGCTTATTGAGCACGAGACTAAAAATGTTATCAAAAATTTGTAATAAGCAGGCATATTCGTACCCAACAGCATGTACTGACACCAAAGGACAAAAATGTAATGTATCAGATATATCCCGTAAGCGTTAAAAGAAAGCGATTGCCACCAGCCGACCGGATGACGAAAACCCCTCTTGAAAAGAATTATAAATGCCAGACAACTTACACTACAGGATAGCGTCCAAACAGACCGATATATCATTATGGCCTGAAAAGTATTTATGATGTTTGTCGAAATCAGATTTTCCAATGGTTGTTCTATTACTTTTACCAACCCATAAACTAAAATACAACCCAGCACCCAAATGAAAGGTCTTTTGACCAATGATGACCCGTCACCAAAAATCCCTTCGTTAATATTTATTCTAGCTATTATGATTCCAATGAAAAAATAACCAAAGTACAAAAATATACGGCTTACCTGAAAATCAAAAGGACCTAATCCCGTCCATGTTCCCGGTCCGAAAAAGAACATCATTGGAATATATAATATCCATGTTAAGGCATAGAATACAAATAATACTTTTAGCGGACTGTCTTTTAGCGTGCTAAACTTTACGGCAAGCCATGTGATCTTATCTTTCAGGTAAGGATATAGCAATGCAACGATAATATTGAAAACAAATAGTACCCAAATGAACCAGGGTGGCCCAACAGGCCAGGATTCAACCGTAAAAAAGTCAATTAAATAAGACCTTAAATCACCCTTTCCGTAAGCTAATAGAAATGCCGGGTAATAAGCTATTAACATAAGGAAGCAAACACCAATCAAAAAAGGAATGAACAATCGGTAATACCGTTCTTTGAGATATAGCTTGATTCCTTTGTCAAGTCCCTTTGTTACGAAAAGCCCACTGATCAAAAACATTAATGACATGAAAAAAATATCATTAAAATCTTCAAAGATATCGAGACCGATCCATCGGTGAACATCTACAATCGGATGTGTTGAATTTTTATAAGCGGCTTTATCAAATGACGCAAATGTTGTATAAGCTAAAGAGGAATGATGTGCTACCACTAATAAAGTAATAAAACCACGTAGATAATCTATCCATAAAGTACGATTGCTAGTCTTCATTTTGTAAACATTTTATATTGCTACAAAAATAAAACAACACGAAGCAACTAGTGTACTCATTGTTATGACCAACTAATTTTTGTTATAACGATCAACAATGGTTCCTAATAAATCAATTACTACTATTTTGTTTCAGTATAGCGCACATCGAAACTTTCAATTTTAGCCCTTGAAACTGGGATTTTTTCTTCTGTACAGAATAGTGATATTATATAGCCCTGGGAATTACCAGAAATATTTTCTATTTGGCGCATATTTAAAAGAAATGCTCTATGGCACCTGAATAAATAAGGAAAATTTACGAGTTGTAACTCGAATTGCTTTAATGAAATTCTTTTCAGTTCTCTCTTTATACCTTCCGGTGTCTTAATCGCTAATTCGATGTAGTTTCCTTCGGCCTTAGCAAATAAAAAGTGTACAGGATCAAATTTAAAATCATCAACCTTGACCAGTGCCTGAATAAAAATAACAGAAGATTTTACAGGTGCTAAAGCTGCTGTCGCGATGTTTTGTGCGTTAATGTGTAATTGCTTTTCTGTGCCCCTAAAATAAAAGCCGGCAAAAATAAAATAGGAAACGATAAGACCACCTCCCAAATAGGCGTTTCGCAGCTCTTCATAATAATAACGCAAGGACCAGTTGTTCGCATTTGTATAAATTATATCCCGCATTAAAAAACTTGCTGTTCCGAACAGAAAAAAGATAATTAAAAATGAGCCTATCGATTGAGCTACGGTATATTGAACCTGGTTAGTTTTTGTTTTATTGAACGAAACTATAAAACTGAAGAAAATAAAATTAATTATCGCGGGCGATAGTGCGTGTAAAAAGCAAATAAATAAAAAAGGATATTTAAGCTCCGTTTCATTAACAACAAACGGCTTGAATAGATAAAGAAAAAGAAATACAACAATAAATAATTTTACTGTATATTTTCTAAGCTTCTTCGGCTGATACCAATTTATATCAAGCCTTGAATAGATGAAAGCCTGCTTTTCGATAGCAAAAGAGCTTATTATTTTCATGATTTTTATTATTTATACTTAACACGAATATACTTAAATCGGTTTTACTTACATTATAGCATAAACAAGCATTGCTTTTAAAGTAATCTTTTATGGGCCAAACAGCCACAGGATTTACATCTCGTCATCTCGACCTTAGGAGAGATCTTGTTTAAGCTTTTAAGTTATCAGTGGTATTTGAGTAACATATCTCAAGATATCTTATGGTTATGCTACTTCAAGAGATCTCTCTCTGCGTTCGAGATGACGGTGTGTTGTAGGGTCGTTTATTAGACAAAACTATTAATCTCCAATAAATTGGTCAATTTTTGCCATTTCAGACTAAATAATAATTCAGTTCAAAAACCGCGTTCTTTTTTAACAAAAACGCTTTAGCTATTTGTGTTAATAAATTTTTTAAAAAGATATTCCTTATTTATATTTTAATTTCATAAGTTCGGATATTGTTTTGTAACAAAAAAGATGTCGGTAATCATAAAAAAGAACAAACAACTTAAAACAGAGATACTAAAAGGGCTATATTATAATAGGCGTCTTTCTATTTTAGATTTAAGTAAGCTAACCAGGAAGAGCGTTCCTTTGGTAGCTAGTATTGTCAATGAATTAATTGACGAAGGTTATGTTATTGAGGAAGGGCTTGCTCCTTCTACAGGAGGCAGAAGACCGTCAATTTATCTTATAAATCCTGACAAAAGACTATATATAGTTGCCGTTGCAGTTGATCAATTGATTACCAGAATGGTAATTTATGATTTTAACAATACCATTGTACTTTCTTTAAAATCGACAGCTATAAAAATGTCTGATGACAGGGATGGCATCGGTAAATTGGTTAAATTCATTAACGAAAATATAAAGCAATCCGGATTAAATATTAATGACATTGTTGGTATTGGAATAGGAATGCCCGGTTTTGTTAACAATGAAAAGAACATCTACCCTTCTATTATAACCGATAACCTAAACGTTAATTTAAAGGAATATCTGGTTCAGCAATTCGATTTACCGGTTCATATAGATAATGACTCAAGCCTTATTGCTTTTGCCGAATTAAAGTTTGGAAAAGGAATGGGCAAGGAAAACATACTTGTTCTCAATGTTGGCTGGGGAACAGGGTTAGGAATGATCATAAATGGTGTTCCGTACAGGGGGCATAGTGGCTATGGTGGTGAGTTTAGTCACATCCCCCTTTCTCAAAGTAATGATTTATGCTCTTGTGGTAAACGTGGCTGTATTGAAGTAGAGACTTCGCTGGCTGTTATGGCCAATAAAGCTCAGGCTGCGCTTGATGGCGGCGCTAAATCAAGTATGGAATGGCTGTTTAAAGATACAAGTAAGCAACCGGGAGATCATTTCCTGGATGCGGCCAGTCAGGGAGATCCCGTGGCTGTCTCTATTTTATCTGAAGCAGCATTTCAATTAGGTAAAGGCGTTGTCATGCTTTTACACATTATGAATCCCGAAAAAATAATTATCAGTGGAAGAGGTGCTATAGCAGGAAAAATGTTCCTTCCTCCTATTCAACAGGCTATTAATGAGTATTGTATACTTAGAATCGCTGAGCAAACAACTATTGAAATTTCAGATATAGCCAGAGATGCAGAGCTAATGGGAGCTGCTGCATTAGTGGTAGAGCAATATAGTTTCGAATAGGATCTTAAGTGCTAAAAAAATGAAATCCCTAAATTTTATAATATATAACTAACCTAAATTTTTAATCAAATCTTAAAAAAATGAAACAAATTTACTTAAGGTGTTTGACAGTACTGTTATTTGGCCTAATAACAACTGCTGCTTTTGCACAAAAGCCTGTTACTGGAACGGTAAGGGACGGAAACGGGCAGCCACTGCCAGGGGTTTCCGTAAATGAACAAGGGACAAAAAATGGTACGGCAACCAATGGAAATGGTGATTTTTCAATCACTGCCACTTCAGCCAGTGTATTAAGAATATCTCTTATTGGTTATGTTGCTCAGGAAGTTACTGTAGGCGACAAAAAAACAGTTAACGTAGTATTGGAAGAAGATAATCAAACACTTAGTGAGGTTGTTGTTACTACCGGTTTTGGTGTTAGACAACAAACCCGTAAACTGAGTTACTCTATCCAGGAAGTAAAAAGTGATGATTTGGTACGTGCTAATGAGCCAAACATTATTAATGCTTTAAATGGTAAGGTAGCTGGTGTGGTAATCAATCAAGGTGCTGGTGGACCACAGTCTTCATCAAGGATCAGAATCAGAGGTAACTCGTCATTGGGTAATAATACACAACCTTTAGTGGTTATTGATGGAGTGTTATTACAACCTGGTGTAACCGGTGCTGACTCTTATGGTAATAGTCCACAGGATTTTGGTAACATCATGAAAAACTTAAATGCTGATGATTATGAAAGCATCACCGTATTAAAAGGTGCAGCTGCAAGTTCATTATATGGATCTAAAGCTCAAAATGGTGTTCTATTGATCACATCTAAAAAAGGAAAAGCTGGTCAGGGTTTAGGTATTTCCTTCTCACACACTCAAACTGTTGAAGAAGTATACAGAACTATGGATGTGCAGAATGTATTTGGTGCAGGTATAAACCCTACATTCACTAAAGATGCAAATGGTGTTTCGCAGGTTGATGCGCCTAATTACTATTGGAGTTTTGGACCTAAATTCGACGGAAGCGATGTAAAAGATATCGATGGTAGAATGATTAAATGGAATGCTCAGCCAAACAACTTATTAGATGCTTATAAAACAGGTGTTTACAGAACATCTAATTTAGCTTTTCAAGGTGCTAATGATAACGGGAATTTCAGATTGTCTTATACCAACTTTGGTGACAAAGGAATTCTTCCTAATAGTAAATTTAACAGGGATGCGGTAGATTTTAGAGGATCGCATAAATTTGCAAATATTTTTACTGTAAATGCAGGTGTTAACTACACTACAAGTAACACATTAAATCCAATTAGCCAAAGTAACAATAGCAGTCCGCTTTTTGCATTGGTTTATGGGGTTCCAAGAAGTTACGATACTAAATATTGGATGAGCCATTATGAAGACTATGCAAATGGTGGTAAATTACAGGGAGCAGCTGATCCTTATGATCTATCAACCTTGTGGTATGATATGTACAATAAAAATAATACCCAAAAAGAATCGGTTTTCAGAGGTAACGTAGATGTAACTGCAAACATTACTCCTTGGTTATCTGCAATGGTAAAAGGTACATTAAATCAAGTTAATGTTAATAGTGAATTACAAGCACTGGGTTCAGATCCTGGCTATAAAGGTGGTGAATATGCTATTGGCCAATCTAACCAAAAAAGTACCAGGCTACAGTTTTTGTTAAATGCGACCAATAAAATCAATGATAATTTTGATTACAACTTTAGTGTTGGTGGTGAAACAGTTAACGATTTTGGAAATAACAGTACCAGAACCAGAACTATTGGTGGTTTAAAGGATCCGGGAAAGTATTATATCTCTAACTCAGTAGACGTTCCAATCACAGATGTTACCATTGATGGTAGCCAAAGAACTGACGCGATATATGCTTATGGAGATATCACGTATAAAAACATGTTGACTTTAAATGCGAGCTTTAGAAATGACTGGACATCAACGCTAACATATCCTGATGGTCATGGTAAGTATTCTTACATGTACCCTTCTGTAGGTCTTTCTTATGTGTTCTCTGAATCATTAAAGAACAATTCTGCTTTTGGATTCCTTTCTTATGGTAAGTTGAGAGCAAATTATGGCCACACAGGTTTAGGAACTTCTCCTTATCAAACAAGCAGAGGTAAATATAAATTGCTTGATTTGTTTACTGACAACAAAGGTCAGCAAAGACCTCGTTATGGTTACGAAGAATATATTCTAGGTAACGATAACCTTAAAAATGAGTTAACAAAAGAATTTGAACTTGGTACTGAAATGCGTTTCTTAAACGATCGTATTGGAATTGATGTATCATTCTATAAAAAGAACACTTATAACCAGATTCTTGCACTTGAAATTCCGGCCGAAAGTGGTATCAGCAGACAGTTGATTAATGCTGGTAACATTCAGAATAAAGGTATTGAGATCTTGATTAATGCAACTCCTGTAAGATCAAAAGATTTTGAATGGAATTCTACAATCAACTTTGCTCGTAACAAGAATAAAGTAATAAAACTTGCTCCGGGTGTTTCAACTTATACTTTGGGTTACGCATTTGGTGCTGATATGACTTCTGTTGCAGCCGAAGGTGAAGAATATGGTAGCATTTATACTGGCTATGGCTACGCTACTTACCAAGCTAAAGATGCTCAAGGTAACAATATTGACGATCCACTTAATGGACAGAAGCTATTGAAAGCAAACGGTAGTTATTGGAGAAGTGCTGATGCTGGCCAGGGAAATAAAAATCTTGGTACAATGATGGAGAAATTTACAACCAGCACTATTAACAACATCAGATATAAAGATTTCAATTTAGGATTCCAGATTGATGCAAAAGTTGGTGGTCTAATGGCTTCAGGAACACATCAATACGGTACAAACTTTGGTGCTTTTGAAAGTACCTTATTTGGACGTTCAACTGAATACGGAGGTTTACCAAGAAAAGATGCTAACGGAGTTGTTGTTGCTAACGATGGTATTATCCCACAAGGAGTTTTTGCAGCAGGAACTATCATTAAAAATGTAAACGTTGGTGGTACTACTTTTGCCGATGCAGTTTCAAAAGGACTTATAGAGCCTGTAAGTGCCCGTATCCATTACGCTCGCTTAACACAATGGTCTACAGGTATCAGAGAGTACTCTACTTTTGAAAATAACTGGGTAGCACTAAGAGAGGTATCCGTTGGTTATACTTTACCAAAACGTTTCTCTGAGAAAATTAAATTTAACAGATTGAACGTTAGCCTGGTAGCTAGAAACTTAACATACATTTATAATAGCTTACCTGATCATATTAACCCTGAAGGATTATTCTCAAATAGCGCTGGCTCATTTGCTGAGTATGGTGGAGCGCCTTATACCCGCACATTTGCATTGTCAATAAAAGGTAGTTTATAGAATCCAAGTTGTAAAGAATTTAAATAGACAAAATGAAAACAAAATATAAAGCATGGTTGGGTCTTGTTGGCCTGGTGTGCGTATCAATCTCTTCTTGTAAAAAAGCAGACTTTGTTGAAAAGAATACGAATGTTCAGATTTTAGATAAAATTGATGCTGAGCAACAATTCATGAATGTTATTGTTAAGCTTAATGACAATCGTAGCGAATGGTATTATGATAATCTTCGTGGTATTATGCCATGGATGCAGATGTCTACTCCATTAAACGGAAATGGAACATCATTTGTTTCTGAGTCAGGTAATTTAAGAAATCAACGTTACGGAATGTTTTATCCTGGTATAGGAGCATCATTGGCAGACGTTGATCATATTATCTCTCTAATGACTCCTGCCGAGCAGGCAAAACGTGTTCATCAATTAGCGATTGCACATATTGTTAAAGCATATTACGCTTTCTATGTTTCTGATATTAACGGAAGTTTGGCTTACACCGAAGCTTTTCAAGGAAAATATGGTGGTACTTTTACCCCTAAATATGAAACGCAAGCTCAATTATTTGATCTGTTAGATCAAGAGTTAAAATCTAGTATTGATGAATTGCTTAACACACCTCAGTCAACTCAGACTACATATGGAGATTATGACTTATTCTACAAAGGAGATGCATTGAAATGGGTTAAAACGGCTAATGCAATTCGTTTAAGAATGGCTATGCGTTTAATGAAAAGAGATGCTGCAAAAATGACTACAAGAGTTACTGAAATTCTTGGCAGTCCTGCTGCAAATCTAATGTCGGATAATGCAGACAGCTGGACATTTGAGGCAGGTGCTCCTTATGCTGCAGGTGGTGATTGGTCGGCTCAAAACTTAAGATCTCCAAAACCTGTAGTTGATTTTATGTATGCTAATTCTGATCCAAGATTAAGAGTATTTTATCAGCCAAACTATTTTTCACAAGCTAACTTCGAAGAGGCAAAAGCTCAAGGAAAAATACCTGCTAATGCAGTGTATGATACAAGACGTTACTATGGAGTGCCAACAAGTCCAGACGCATCTTCAGCTCCTGGTTTTGCTTATTTCTTTACCAGTGTAACTATACAAGGCGCCTTACCGAATGGTAATCGTGGAGAAATTGTACTAGATACACTTTCAAATCTTCAGCCTAGATTATTTGCAGCTGGTGATTTTACCGGTAAAGGGATTAACTTCTTTCCTATGGTAACTTATGCAGATTTTTGTTTCATGAGAGCAGAACTTGCAGCCAGAAATATAACTACAGAATCAGCTGAAACCTGGTACAATAAGGGTATTACTGCATCTATCAAAATGTATGATGATATGGCTAACAGAGCTCAAATTATTGACAGACAACAGGTTAATATTTACAGAGCGTATACCGAAGACGAGATTACGGATTATCTTGCTAAACCTGCAATTAAGTATAACCCTGCAAAAGGTGTAGATCAGATTGCTTGCCAAGCTTATTTACATTTCTTTAAACAACCAAGTGAAGCTTGGGCGTTATATAAAAGAACTGGTTATCCTAATAGCACAAGTGTTCTTCCACTTGAGAAATTAATAGCTTTGGGAACTGAGCAAGTGATTCCTAGAAGGGCATCGCTTTCATTCCCTTCTCCTTCTAACCTGAACTACAATAACATCGTTAGTGCTTACGATCAAATGAAAACTGACCCTGATTTTGGTCAAGGACCTACTGATATTTTTGGCCGTGTATGGTGGGATAAAAAATAACAATTAATAATTTGTATTTTAAGGGTGCTCTATAAGGGCACCCTTAATTGTTTACTTATAAATTTAACAGATGAAGAAGTCTTATTTTACATATTTCATTGCGCTCTTCATTTTATGTTCTGCCACATTTTCTTATGGTCAGGTAAAAACTTTATCATGGAAAAAAATAGCGGGTATTCAGTTTGTTAATACATCGGCAAAAAAGGAAGAAATAAAAACTACCGAAACTACTGTATTTATTATGCTATCTCCGGAATGTCCGTTATGCAGAAACTATATTCAAACAGTAAATGCACTTCACAAAAAATATCCTGAGGTTCAGTTTTATGGGATTTTCCCAGGCAAGGCTTACAAGCCTAATGAGATTGCAACTTTTCAAAAAGAATATAAGGTAGATTTTAAATTGCTGATTGATGATCAAAAATTGTTCACCAAATATGTTAAAGCTACAACTACGCCTGAATGCATTCTTGTAAACAAAATGGGAATAATAGCCTACAGGGGACTTATTGACAATTGGGCCAGCAGCCTGGGGCAGCAAAGGAAAGTAATAACTGAGCACTATCTTGAAGCTGCTATTGACGATGAGCTAAACCATAGAAATATTTCCACTAAGCAGACTACCCCTGTTGGCTGCTTAATTAATGATATATAATATTTACACTTCCCTTTTATGAGGTCACTAATTTTTACATTTTTCATAACAATTTGCTTTATCAATTGCTTTTCGCAGAAGGTTACGTTTTATAATCAGGTCGCTCCTATTATTCAGAAGAAATGTACGCCTTGTCACAGGCCCGGAGAAGCCGGCCCTTTTTCATTGATCACTTATCAGGATGTAGTAAAACGGGGAAATTTCATTAAGAAAGTCGTTAAGTCAGGATATATGCCTCCCTGGAAACCTGATAATACTTATCGTGATTTTCATAATGATCGTTCTTTAACCACAGAAGAAAAAGAGTTAATTGTAGACTGGATCGATAATAAAATGCCTGAGGGATCTGTAAAGAAAAGCGCTAAGGAACCAGTTACAGAATATATTGCCGGAACACAATATCATAGAAAACCAGATACTGTTTTAAGAGTTGCAAAGCCATTTCTAATTAAAGGTGATAATTCAGAAAGGTTTATAGTTTTTAAGATTCCTTACGATTTAGGAAAAGAGCATAATGTTGAAGCTGTTGAATTTGTATCCACCAATAAAAAGGTAATCCACCATGCTAACTTTGCTGTGCACCCTGTTGAAGATGATATTGATATTAATCAAGGTGCTGAGTATGTAGATTTGAGTGGAGAAGACAGAACTGCTTATGATCAATATCTGCCTTTTAAAACTAAAATGACTTATTACGGTGGTTGGATTCCGGGAACTACATTTGAATCTTATCCAAAAGATTTTGGTTGGGTTATGCCTAAAAGAGGTGTTATATTAGTAACTGTCCACTACGCTCCCACCGGAAAAGATGAGGAGGAGCTTTCAGGAGTAAATTTGTTTTTCACCAATAATCCCATTAAAAGGAAAATAGATGTTATTGGTCTAGGATCAGCTGGTGTTGGCGAGAGTTCCATAGAGCCTTATTTTATGATTCCTGCGGATACCACCAAGTCTTTCAGCCTTAAAATTGTAACCCCACAGGACCAATCTATCATGTATGTTTGGCCGCATATGCATTTATTAGGTAAAACCTTTAAGTCTTATGCGGTAACGCCAGAGGGCGACACAATTAAACTCGTGTCAATTCCCTCATGGGACTTTAAATGGCAGGAAATTTACAGGTATAAGAAACTGGTAAAAATTCCCAAAGGATCAATTTTGAATATTGAAGCTTTATATGATAATACCAGGGACAATCCGAATAACCCGAGCAATCCGCCAAAAATGGTGTTCTCTGCTAATGACATGAAGACCACGGATGAAATGATGACTATGCTCATGATTTACCTTCCTTATCAGGAAGGCGATGAAGAACTAAATCTGGAAGATCAAAAATAAGCCCGTGGGCTTATTTTATCTTCCAGTTATAATCATAGTAACCAGCAATTTTTACTTCGTCTATACCAGATTTAAGCATATCTAAACGATATACCATATAGTCTGGAAATCCGCTTCCTCCTGCAAAATATTGATTAGCCAGTGCGGCGTTCATTCCCTTTAAGCCACTACCCGCAATTACAGATACCGTATTGGAATTGGTGTTCTTTATTGGCCATACGAAATACGCCGCCAGATCATCTCCGCTTAATGTTTCTTTTCCGGTCTTTACCGAATTTCGGCTTACCTGTACCGGACAATCCTTTAATAAAAGTTTCCATGCTGAATTTGTATTCTCATTTCCATAGATCACCACATTTCTGTTTATATATGTACGTGCCGAATATTCCTTATCTGCGATGATATCTACAGCGCCATTTCCTCTGTAATACCAGGTTTCTGCATCGAAGCGAGCTTTATTTATGCTCCACTCATTTTCTTCCTTAGTTCCGGATGTGCCATATACAAAAACCATTTTTTTATTAAAACCGTCTTTGAATGTACCGTATCTGTGTGGCCCTTTTTGGGATGAGTCGGGTGCTGAAACAATTTGCCACGTTTTATTCTCATTTAGCAAATAGACATCATCTGTATTGCTTTTTGTTGTATAATTAACGGTGTTCAGGCTGTCAAGTGTAATTGTAATGTTTTTACCGGCACTAAAATCTTTTAGGTTTATTTTCAGGAGTCTCACATTCTGGGTGCTGCCTGTAATCTTGCCCGAATGCTGATCTCTTTTAAATTGAATTCTGCTGTATTGAAGTGGAACTGTTTGCTGTTGGATACCAGCCCAATGGTAAGATGATGAGATGCCAGGACTAGCGGTTGTGAAATCTAATGTATTTACTGCGGTATCAGCAGGTTTGCTATGCCATTTAAAGTAATCAAAGATCGGTTTCCAGTCAACACTTTCATTTCCGTACCAATGTGATCCGTTTGGATATTCGTAATAGCTAAAATCCTGATGAAACTCTGCCAGTGTTTTTTTCATTGAGCGGGCATAGTTAACGGAAACGGTACGGTCGGCATCTCCATGTAAAATATAAATGCCAAAAGATTTATAATTGTTTTTCAACTTAAACACATCACTTTGATTACTTGCGCTTAGTAGTAAATTGCCAATTACTGAACTGCTGCTGTCGGGAATCAATCCGTCGGCAGAGCCATATCCTTTTAGTGTAGGATAACCGGCACATGGAGCAATGCCTGCCCATTTATCAGGATAGGTTGCGCCTAAAAACCAGGTACCATGACCACCCATAGAGTGACCAGTGAGATAGATATGCTGAGGATCTGGTTTAAATTTATCTTTAGCCAGTTGAAGTACCTCCAGTGCATCAAGTCTGCCCCAATCTTCCCAATTAAAACCTCTTGGTCTGCGGTTGGTTGGCGCTACCAGATTCCCCCAATCCTTAGACTCATATGCTCTGGCCTGGCCAATTGCTTCTACTCCTGCTCCGTGAACAGAAAAGAACAATGCCGAGCCTGGTGTGTTTGCGCCAGTTTTAGGTGCAACAGCATAATATTGTAAGCTGCCATCTACGTTACTGATAAAAGTGTTAATGTATTTTTGAGAAGCCGGATCAGCTGTTTCCAAAACAACTTTATTCTCGTCGATACTCTTAGTTCCATCCATTAAGTAAAGTTTACATTCAGCTTTATCCTTTCCCTGAACTCCATCGCCATTTAACTGAAAGATCACTTTTCTGGTAGACATAGCGGGAATTGCAGGTAATACGGTAATTAATTCCTTTCCGTCCAGACTGCTTTTCAACTTATAATTTTTTAGCTCCTTTTGAGTGGAATTGATTACAACTACTGCGGCCAGTAATCCATTGTTCTTTTCGCCAGCCACAATGCTTGGCAACGTAGCATCTTCAGTATTTAGAAGAACAAGCTTATTGTTTAAAAGAAGACTTGCCGTTAGGTTTTGTCCGCGGACATAAAACTCATTTAATCCCTTTTTTAGATTTACGGGGATGTACATCCAACCGGATGCATATGGATCGCCTGAATGAATTACTCCATTCACAAAAACAGCGCTGTTTCCTTTGATATTTAACAGCGCTGTTTTCTCTTGATCTGAAGTATATGTAAGGTATATATAACCTCCGTTGAATGTTCTGCTTCTGAATCTACCGGCAGTATCTACAGAAACTTTGAGCCATTTCATTTCGTCGCCGGTGTTACTTGTATTAAACACAGCACCTTCAACCGGTTGCTTAAGTGTATGGCTAAAAAGCTGATAAGCCAGTAGGTCGGTATACAAAGCTTCTCTACCATATTTGTGAGCATTATTTAATAATAATCCTTCTGTAAATTTGTAGGTATTTTGACAGAAAGCTGTGTTAAATAGCAGTACTAATGGAAGTATAAATTTCCATCTGAGATCTAGAATTATTTTTTTCATTTTAAAGAGGTTTGCGGTATTCGAAAATACAAAAAAACCTCTTTAATTACATCTTTACCGCGGTTTTGTAACGTAACATCTTTAATAGAAGAGCAGATTAAAATTATGCTAGTTCAATGATGCCATATCAATTACAAAACGGTAATGAACATCGCCTTTTAAGGTACGTTCATAAGCTTCATTAATTTGATCTATATTGATCATCTCAACATCAGATGTTATGTTGTGTTCGGCACAATAATCCAGCATTTCCTGTGTTTCTTTAATCCCTCCTACCAATGATCCGACCAGACTTCTGCGACCCCCAATTAAATGGAAAGCTGCAACATCAGAAGGTTTTGGCGGAACACCCAGAAGAACCATTACTCCATTAGTTCTTAATAAAGCCAGGTACTCATTATAATCATGTTCAGCAGAAACAGTATCGATTATGAAATTGAAACTATTTCCCAGCTTTTTCATATTCTCTGGATCTGTAGTTAATTCGAAATGATGGGCTCCCAGCTCTGCTGCATCTTTTTCCTTGCTTTTAGAACGGCTAAGCACAGTTACATCAGCGCCCATTGATGCCGCAATTTTGACTGCCATATGCCCTAATCCTCCTAATCCAACAACAGCCACTTTATCTCCGGCTTTAACACCCCAGTGTTTTAATGGAGAATAAGTTGTTATTCCGGCACATAATAAGGGCGCTACTTTTTCAAGAGGCAGTTTGTCGGAAACGTTTAATACAAATTTTTCTGTTACAACGATATGGGATGAGTAGCCACCATAGGTGATTGTTTTTTTGTCTTGTAACAATGAATTGTAAGTTTGCGAATGGCCGTTCTCGCAATATTGCTCATTGTCTTCTTCACAGTTTTGACAATGACCGCATGAGTCTACAAAGCAGCCAACACCAACAGTGTCACCAACTTTAAAGCGGCTTACCCCTTCTCCGATGCGTGTTACTTTACCGACTATTTCATGTCCTGGAACAACCGGATACATAGTGCCGCCCCATTCATTACGCGCAGTATGTATATCTGAATGGCAGACACCGCAATATAGAATCTTTATTTCTACATCTCCGGCCCCAGGTTCCCGCCTGTTTAACTGGAACGGTTCTAGAGGTTTATCGGCCTTTTGAGCTGCATAAGCTTTAACTGAATTCATCTTTTTATTATTTAAGTTATAACAACTATAATATCAAAAAGAGGAAAAAAGTTTAGTTTATTTTATGCTGTTTTTAAACTAAGTGCATGAGTTGTTTGAATCCTGATTTCTTCAGTTAACTGAGCATTTCCATTTAATGGCTGACCATAAGATGGAATCATGCTTTTTAGCTTTTTCTGCCATTCTTCAGTTTGTATCTGATCGCCAAAACAACGCTCCATTAAAGTAATCATAATTGAAACCGCTGTAGATGCACCTGGAGATGCACCAAGCAATGCTGCGATTGATCCATCGGCAGCAGTAACTACCTCTGTTCCAAATTCAAGTACACCACCATGTTTTGCATCCTTTTTAATTACCTGAACACGCTGACCTGCAGTTTCAAGTGCCCAATCCTCCATTTTTGCTGTTGGCAGATATTCTCTAAGTGCCGACATGCGATCTTCAGGCGACTGACGTACCTGGTCTATCAGGTATTTGGTAAGCTGTAGATTATCTAAACCTGCAGATATCATTGGCCTGATGTTATTTATCTTTATAGAAAGTGGTAAATCAAGTAAAGAACCATGTTTTAGGAAACGAGTAGAGAAACCAGCATAAGGACCAAATAATAAAGCCTTTTTACCGTCAATCATTCTTGTATCAAGGTGCGGAACAGACATTGGAGGAGCTCCAACAGATGCCTTTCCATATACTTTTGCATTATGACGCTCAATAACTTCCGGATTAACACATTTAAGCCATTGTCCGCTTACCGGGAAACCGCCAAATCCATTTCCTTCCGGAATTCCTGCTTTTTCAAGAAGTGGTAAAGAACCGCCACCTGCACCAATAAATACAAATTTTGCTTTTACAACCCTTCTTTTACCAGTAGTTTCATTTTTAACCTTTACTTCCCACAAACCATCTTTTTGTTTCAGTTTACGAACTTCATGGTCGAAATGCATGCTTACACTTTCTTTTTTCTGAAGGTAGTTAAACATCATTCTGGTTAAGGCACCAAAGTTTACATCAGTACCCAGTTCCATTTTTGTTCCGGCAACTTTCTCTTCTGAATCCCTGTCGTTCATCACTAAAGGCATCCATTCAGCGAGTTCTTTTGGGTCCTCAGAAAAAGTCATCCCTTTAAAAAGATCGCTCTTTTGAAGGTTGTTATATCTCTCACGTAAAAATTCAACGTTTTCTTTACCCCAAACAAAACTAATATGTGGTATGCTTTTGATAAATGTTTCAGGAGAATCAACAATTTTATTTCTTACTAAAAAAGACCAAAACTGTTTAGATACTTCAAAAGACTCAGCAATTGAAACTGCTTTTTTAGTCTCTACTGTACCATCTGCAAGCTGTGGGGTATAATTTAATTCGCAAAAGGCCGAGTGCCCGGTTCCGGCATTATTCCATGCATCAGAACTTTCTGCAGCAGCTACATCCAATCGCTCAAAAATTTCAATACTCAGATCTGGCTGCAATTCCTTAAGTAATACACCCAAAGTTGCGCTCATAATACCAGCGCCAATTAATACAACATCTACAGTACTATCTGATTTAGTTTTACCAGTCATTTTTGAAATTTTTTGCAAAATTACGATTCCTAATCAATTTTTCCACCTAAATGTTAGGGATGATTTTAATTATATTGCGTTTATTTTACACAACTTTTAGTTTTTTTACTAAAACAAGCTAAATCATATCAAATCTATTGTTATCTCTCTTTGAAAACAGCAAACAACTTTTGTTTATATCTGTTCATGAATTGGAGATGTATCTTAATCAGGATATTTAAATGTAATACAATGAGCATTCAATCAGTTAATCCGGTTAACGGAAAAATAATTAAAAGGTATAAGGAACATTCCTGGAAACAGGTTGATGAAAAAATAAAAGGTACGCACACTGCCTGGTTAAAATGGCAAAACACAAGCTTTTCAGAAAGAGCTGCAATGCTAAAGAAAGCCTCGGCGTTACTGTTACAGCGCAAAGAAGAACTGGCCGCTTTAATGGCTATTGAAATGGGAAAACCAATTAAAGATGGTATTGCTGAAATTGAAAAGTGTGCATCAGTATGTGATTATTATGCTGTCAACGGCGAGACCTTTTTAAAAGATGAACTGATTAAAACAGAGGCCAGCAAAAGTTATGTAAGTTTCCGGCCCCTGGGTGTTGTATTAGCGGTAATGCCCTGGAACTTTCCTTATTGGCAGTTGTTCAGGTTCCTCGCTCCTGCGCTTATGGCTGGAAATTGTGGACTGCTAAAGCACGCATCTAATGTGAGTGGCTGCGCATTAAGTATTGAAGAGATAATTAAGGATGCTGGTTTTCCGGCCAACGTATTTCAGGTATTACTAATAAACAGCAAAGTTGTTAAACAGGTAATTGCTCATCCATTTATTAAGGCGGTTACTTTAACAGGCAGTACGCAGGCAGGAATACAGGTTGCTCAGCAAGCGGCCCAGCAGTTAAAGAAAAGCGTACTGGAGCTTGGGGGAAGTGATCCATACATTATTCTGGAGGATGCTGATCTTGAGCAGGCAGCTGATATCTGCGCTCAAAGCAGGCTCATAAATAATGGCCAAAGTTGTATTGCCGCCAAAAGATTTATTGTAGTGAAAGAGGTTGAAAAGGAATTTATCAGGTTGTTTAAGGCTAAAATGGAAGCCAGAATAACAGGTGATCCTTTTGATCCTCAGACGACTCTTGGGCCAATGTCGAGATTAGACCTTAGGGATGAGTTGCATCAGCAAGTACAGGAAAATATAAAGGCTGGGGCGAAATGTATACTCGGTGGGCAAATTCCCGATTTTAAAGGCCGACATGCTTTTTATACGCCTACTGTTTTAACCGGCATAAAAAAAGGTATGCCTGCTTATGAAGAAGAAATTTTTGGTCCGGTGGCATTGGTTATTTCAGCAAAGAACAGTAATGATGCGATAAGAATTGCAAATGATACACCTTTTGGCCTGGGTGCTGCCGTATTTACAAAAGATGGATCGCTGGGAGAGCAAATAGCAAAGACACAATTAAATGCTGGCTCCTGCTTTGTAAATTCATTGGTCAAATCTGATCCAAGATTGCCATTTGGAGGGATTAATCAATCTGGCTACGGTCGCGAATTGGGTATGTTTGGTATTAGAGAGTTTGTAAATATTAAAACTGTTTACATTAAATAGGATTTTTGGCCTAAATACCACCTGCTTTTGGCCTTTATGGCAAGCTATATTTCATACTGCGGGGCCTAAATTTGAATTATCTTAAAGCAATTACTATGAAAAACTTTGATTGGACCTCATTTACAATAAGAATTTTAGTTAAAACAAGTTTAGAAGATATCTATAACGCCTGGACAAAAAGCGCTGAAATAGAAAAATGGTTTTTAAAGGAAGCAGCCTTTACTACCTCAGAAGGAACTAGAATAGAAAAAGATGAGCCTATCCAAAAAGATTATAACTACGAATGGATCTGGCACTTATATGATGACAGGGCAACAGGCAAAATAACAGAAGCAAATGGTTCAGATTTTATTCAGTTTACTTTTGAGGGCGAATGTCTTGTTGATGTGAAGCTATCAGTTCAAAAGGAATATGTTTTGGTAGAACTCACTCAAAAGAATATACCTACTGACGAAAATAGCATGCGAAATATTAGATTGGGATGCCATAATGGATGGTCATTTTACCTGGTTAATTTAAAATCCATTTATGAAGGAGGAATTGACCTAAGAGGTAAAGACCCGGACTTTAAGCCAATGCTTAATACTTAACTCAAATTATCATGAAAATCTCACATTGTAGATTTTCAAATTAATATATGTAGTTAACTACGTACTTTTGAACATAAATTCAATTTGTATGAGTACCTCGATATTAATAAAACCTATTTACAACAACTATTGCGCACGAATAATTGATATTATTCTTCCTATTCAACAGATCGAATTTGGGGTGCCAATTACACTGGAAGCTCAGCCAGATCTTTTAGATATAGAAACAAATTACCATAAAGATGGTGGCGGATTTTGGGGAGCTCTAAATAATGAAGAACTGGTAGGTACCATAGCTTTAATGAATGTTGGTCATAATACAGGTGTTATCAGAAAAATGTTTGTTAAAAAAGATTACAGGGGTAAAGACTTGAATATTGCCCAACACTTACTCGAATCACTTATTGATTATTGCAAACAGCACAACATAACAGATATATACCTTGGAACTGTTGATATACTTAAAGCAGCCTGTAGGTTTTATGAAAGAAATGGTTTTGTGAAGATCAAAATGGAAGAGCTTCCATCCTATTTTCCCAGAATGAAGGCCGACAATACTTTTTATCATTTAGATTTGAGGAATTAATCTCTTTAGTGAGTAATTTGAAATATCAGAACATGAATGTAATCAATGAATCAGGTATCCTTGCCATATCAACCAGACTTCAGCGTTTAAGCGAGCAGTTTAGAAAAGATGGTTTTTTGCTTTATAAGGCGCATCACATAGATTTTGAACCCAAGTGGTTTCCTGTTATTTATACACTGCATTTCAAACCTGTTCTAAGTGTTGTGGAGCTTGCAGCTGAAATTGGCTACACGCATCCATCCACAATCAGTTTACTTAAAGAGCTGGAAAAACAAAAGATAATACGTTCCAAAAAAGATAAGCAGGATGAGCGGAAAAGACTTATCCTGCTTACTGAAAAAGGTAAGGAACTGCTTAAACAAATGCAGCCGGTATGGGATATAATGGTTTTGGCCTTAACTGAGGTCACAAATACGACCAACAATATCATGAAAGCCATTGCTGAGGTGGAACAAAAACTGGAAGAGCAAAGCTTTCTGGAAAGAGCGAAGAGAATAGCTCCTGTTACAAAATAGAGCTTAAGCCAATTCCGGGTTTCCCCTATTAAAGTACAAATGTGTCAATATCATCAACATGCCTATCATGATAGATACATCTGCAATATTGAATACACCTGTCTGGAAAATTCCAAAATCAATATGTAAAAAATCTGTAACTGAACCATAGAGCAGCCTATCGTATAAGTTTCCAATTCCTCCACCAATAACAAAACTCACCCCAACGATTAACAATCTGTCGAGTTCAGTTTTGCTTAAAATGTAATAGATGCCAAAACCTAATACTACCAATGGCAACAAGGAAAGCAATACGAATTTGACTGGAACAGGAAGTGAGTCTCCGGAACTTAAAAAAGCACCTGAATTCTCGACCTTGGTTAAAGTGAAATTATTACTGATTATCTTTATGTTTTCGTTATAATCTACATGTTTTCTAACAATACTTTTTGTAACCTGGTCACAACCAATGTTAAACAAAACAAGTGATAGAACTAAGATCCTCCTAAGAGGCTTTGCTGTTATCATATTCATGTGTTAAATGCTCGCTTAATATAGCTATATGTTAGGTATGATTAAAGATAATTGATTTTTTTTACCTGTGTGGTGACATAATACTTAAACATCAGCTATCCGAATAATTTAGAACAAACGTTTGCGCAGGGATATAAAAATATTATTTAACAGATTAGCAAAACAAAATCACTTAAGTCTTTAAATGAGAAAGTTAATTCTATTTTCCCTGATGATTGTATTTACCTCACAGTCATTTTCACAAAAACCTGCACCGGATCCGAAAATCTTTTGGTCAGAAAGTTTTAAAACCAGTAAACTGCCCGATGGCTGGCAAAATGTAGATAAAAGTAAGAAAGACCTGACATGGTTAATTACCAATCAGCCGTATCCGGGTTCTTATCAGTATCAGCAACAAGCACCTCCTATTGCCTCAAAAAGTCGTGGATACCATTTGCAGTTTCAGGCTGGCTATTTCGTTGACGAAGATCAACCATCGTGGGTTAAAAAGAAAGAATACCCAGATACCTGGATGCAAACAGGAAGTATAGACTGTTCCTCAAAATCATCTGTAATCCTTCGCTTTCAACAAACGTTTAGGTATAATAATGAATTTGCAGCACCTGGAGCAGGTTTGTATGTTGGTGTAAGTACAGATGGTGAAAAGTGGACAGATTATAATGTCACTAATAATGTGCCTTCCGGAACAGATATGTTTACTCCTATTAATCAGGAAGTGAACATAACTAAAGTGGCTGCTAAACAACCAAAGGTATATCTGCGATTTTATTGGAAGGGTTATTATAGCTGGTATTGGATGGTTGATGACATAGAATTAGCTGAAGCTTACAATAAGGATCTTGCTATTACCCGCTTAACATCGCATAACGAAGAAGAAAATACGTTTACTAAAAATGATGTTTTAGCTGTTACAGTTAAAAATAGTGGTATTGAAACCATCAAATCAAACTTTAAAGTTATTGGGACTATAGATGGGAAAAAGGAAATTTCTGCAGATGTTATTGCCAGCAAAAAGCCTATTGCCAGCGGCGAAGAAATTACTGTTAAATTTCCTCCTGTTGATTTAACAGACAAAGCCACACACAATTTAAGCTTTAGCTTAAAGTTTGATGGTGATGAAAAACTTTCTAATAACACCTTAAAGGCAAAAATAAATGCCAAAGAGACTAAAGTTGGAAATCTTACTGACTTTAAAGCCAATGGCAATGAATTTAATATTACTGCCGGATTTTCTGCTTTTAAAGTGATATTCTATACTGATGATATATTCAGAATCTGGATGGCGGCCGATGGAGAATTTACCAACCCTGCAGGTAACGATATTGTAGTTAGTTATGATGTAAAGAATCCTGCTGTTAATTCGACAGACAAAGGCAGCTATTACCAGATAAAAAGTAAGGATTGTGTTGTTCGTGTTTACAAACAGCCGTTGCGCTTTGCGATGTATGATGTAACAGACAGTAAAGCGATTTGGGAAGAATCTGAGTCAATGTCGTTCGGTGCCAGAACAAAACAGACCATGAAGCGCCATACCGATGAATATTTTTATGGTGGAGGTATGCAGAATGGTTACTTCTCTCACAGAGATAAAGATATTTTAATTGAAAAAGGCGGTGGCTGGGATGATGGCGGAAGGGCTAATCCTGCCCCATTCTATATGTCTACAGCAGGCTATGGAGCATTCAGGAATACTTTTGATGCTGGCAAATACTCATTTAAAGAAACGCTTAGCTTTACGCATAACGAAAACCGTTTTGATTGCTTTTACTTCTTCGGTCCTTCTTTAAAACAGATTCTTAATGGTTATACACAAATCACAGGAAGGCCATTTTTAATGCCACGCTGGGCTTTAAGTATGGGAGACGCTAATTGTTATAACAGAGGTGCTAAGGGTGATGACAGTAAGAACTACAAGGGAACAGGAACAACTGGAACCACACCTGATGTTATTAAATTGGTAGCAGATAAATATATAGAGAACAAAATGCCCCGGGGATGGATACTACCTAATGATGGTTACGGTTGCGGCTATACCAAGTTAGATTCCACCATTACTGAATTGAAGAAAAGAGGCTTTTATACTGGCCTGTGGACTGAAAACGGAGTTGAAAAAATAGCTAAAGAGGTTGGCGAATATGGTTCAAGATTAGCTAAACTGGATGTTGCATGGGTTGGCCCGGGTTATAAATATGCATTAGATGGTTGTAAGGCTGCGTACGAAGGTATAGAAAGCAACAGCAATGCCCGAGGCTTTATCTGGAGTGTAATGGGCTGGGCGGGTACACAGCGCTATTCAACTGTATGGTCTGGAGATCAAAGTGGTAACTGGGAGTACATCCGTTTTCATATCCCTACTATTATAGGCTCAGGATTGTCTGCTCAAAATGCCGCAACGGGTGATGTTGATGGTATTTTTGGTGGCAGCGATTCTACTTATGTAAGAGATTTACAATGGAAATGCTTTACTCCTGTTTTAATGGTAATGAGTGGCTGGGCTAAAAAGAACAAGCAGCCTTATCTGCAGGGAGAAGCTAATTCAGCCACAAACAGGAAATACCTGCAGTTAAAGATGCGCATGACTCCCTACATGTATACACTTTGTGAAGAGGCCTATGAAACCGGCATTCCGGCATCAAGGGCTATGGTTCTTGAGTTTCCTGAGGATGAGGTTACTAAAGGCAAACAAACCCAATATCAGTTTATGAACGGTGAATCGTTACTTGTTGCTCCTGTTTATAAAAGTGAATCTAAAAGAGACAGCATCTATATGCCTAAAGGAACATGGTTCGACTATTGGGATGGCAAGGCTTACTCTGGCAACACATGGGTCAACAATTATTCCGCTCCTTTAGAGAAATTACCTCTTTTCGTTAAACAAGGAGCAATTATACCAATGTATCCTCAAATGGATTACGACGGGGAGAAAAAAACAGATAGCCTGACGCTGGATATCTACCCTTTTCAAAAATCTAAATTTGACATGTATGAGGATGATGGTTTAACCAGAGATCATAGAAAGGGGGCCTTTGCAAAAACATTGATTGAGGTTGATGCTACTGCAGGTGTGCAAATTATAATAAATGCTGCCAGAGGAGATTTTGAAGGTAAGAACAAGCAAAGGGTTTATTTGCTTGATGTACATAGCTCAAAAGTGCCAGGAAAAGTTAGTGTTAATGGTAAAAAGTTAAAAGCTTATAATAGTATTCAGCAGTTTGAAAAGGCAAGTACGGGGTATTTTTACAATGGTAATGATAGGTCTGGCACTGTTCATATCAAAACAGATTATTTGAGTACATCTGCTAATCAAACGGTTGCGTTGAATTAATAAACTATTTTGTCATTCCTCGGCCACCGCTCGTCCATTTCGTCGTCACCCTTTGATCGTCCACCCTTTGATCGTCATCTCGACGATAGGAGAGATCTCTTGAACAAGCAAACAACTACAAATTTGTATAGCCAAGAGATCTCTCCTATCGTCGAGATGACGATCAAAGGGTGACGAAATGGACGAGTGGCGGCTAAGGGATGACGGAATGGACGAGCTACGACCAAAGGATGACGGAATGGACGAGTGACGGCCAAAGTGCTTAATTATTTTCTGTTTCCAAAATCACAAAACTGAATATCTCTTTTAGGTCTGAAAATCATATACAATCCCACACCTATTAAAACCAAAGCGGTAGTGTATTGTGATATATCAAAGAATATAAGGTCCTTTAAGGTAAACACGCCGCCAAGTATCACAAAAAACACCCAGCCACCTGCCCTAAAGTTTTTCCTGTAGCCTATTAATAAGCCAAAAGCAAGGAAAAATGTATGCCAGCTCAAAACCCAAAATGGAATATTAAGGCCGATGTTTCTTAATAAAAAGATAGCGCCAATTACAAGTAAAAATATACCCATTCCGAAATGGCGATTAGTTCTGGTTTTGTTAGTTAAAGTTTCCATAGCTTTTTTTCTTCAAAACTACTCGCTAAAGCAATGCTCATCAATGTTAAAGAGCTGGACTACAGAAAACTGTCGGTAAATAACCTTAAAAATCCGGTAAAATTTACTGTTGTGGAGTAAATGATCCGTGCTTATTAAGTAATTCAAAATACTTATCCAGATTGGTTCCGAGAGATTCCTCGAATGAGGCTTTTAGATCTTCCGGCTGAGGGTGTTTATTCTTCCACTCATCAAAATAATGTTTAAAAGCGGCATCCATTTTTTCTCTGCCAACAGAATTTTCAAGAAGATACAGCCACAATGCGGTTTTAATATATGAAGTTGTGCTGTAATCATCTGAAGAAGTAAATTTATCTGATGGCGTTTCAATGGCTGAATTCATAGGGATACTAGCCATTGCACTATAGGTGCGATCTAAAAATTCCTTTTCTGGCAGGGCTTTAACTTCCGCTGGTATTGCATCACCAAATATTGAATTGGCTCTGTATTTTTCAGCCTCATATCTAAACTGAAAATAAGTGTTCAGGCCTTCGTCAAGCCAGGTATGTTGCCTTTCATTGCTGCCAAGCATGCTCATAAACCAGTTGTGACCAACTTCATGAGCAATAACAGCATCTAAGGTTTCCTTTTTTGCATCAGGGCTGGTAATTAAGGTAATTGTAGGATACTCCATACCCCCGCTTGAATTATTTGCAGGCCCCTCTACTACCTGAACTACAGGATACTCATATTCCCCAATCCAGTTGCTGTATTTTCTCACAGCATCTTTTGTATAATCGATGCTATTGTTCCACAAGGTTTCTTTCTTATTGTGGTAGTAGTTAAAAGCATCAACTACTTTTCCAGATGCAAGTTTTACGGTATCGTATTGTATTACGAATCCCTTATCTGCAAACCAGGCAAAATCCGGAACACTGTCAATTTTATAGGTCAGTTTCTTAGTGGCACTTTTGCTTATAGCTTTATAGACTACAGGCTCCCCTGTTCTGTTGGCTACATTTTTTGCTCCAATACTTTTATACAATGCAAGCTCATCTGCGTTCTGTAATACTCCTGTTGCTCCTACAACATAATCAGACGGTAGAGTTATATTCACTTTGAATGAGGCATAATCGCTATAAAACTCTCCCATATCCAGATACGGGAACTCATGCCAGCCATTCTTATCGAACACAGCAGGCTTAGGATACCATTGACATACCATAAACTCGCCATCGGCAAAACCAGATCTTGAAAAATAAGAAGGTAATTTTACTTTAAAGTCTGTTGTTATTGTAATTGAATCACCCGGTTTTAATGGCGAATTTAGCTTTAGCTTGATCACATCAATATATTGCGGGTTAGGGTGAGCTTCGGTTACTGCCTTTTTCCCGTTTACTTTAAAGTTTAGGCCCTCAATACTACCATAGGTATATTTATCTAACTTTTTAACCCGTGAAGTATCGTTTTTTATTTGCTGAAACAATGCTGTGGATTCCTGCTTGTAAGCATTTGGCCAAATATGAAACCAGATAAAATCAAGCTCTGACGGAGAATTGTTTTTATATACAATGGTTTCAAAGCCTTTTAAAGACTTTTCCTGATCATTAAGAGTAACATCAATATTATAATTTACATGTTGCTGCCAGTATTTATCCTGGGCATATGTTGTAGTTCCTAAAAATAGCAATAGAATTAACAGGTATCTTCTCATTAGTATATAATCTCCTTTTTACTTAAATTATTAAATGGCACGCACAGTCATATCAAAAGTTGCTCCAATTTATTCTTTTCTTCTGAGACTAGATAAATTGTGTAAAACTTAAAGCGATGGCTTTTGTTCTAAATAGTAATTACCAATATATATAACGATATGAAAAATTATTTAGCAATTGCCTTTATAACTATAACGGCACTATTTTCTTCATGCTCTGCCACTAAAGAAGTAGAGGTAGCAGAGGCAAAACTGGCAACAACTGCTGATTCCAAGGACATAGGGACGGCAAAGTTCTATCAATTAAAGGACGGAAAAATGAGAATGGATCTGGAGCTGAATTTCCCTGCAAGGGCTGATAGCGTTGTTGCTGTACATTTTCACGAACACGGCGACTGTGGAGACATGGGAAATAATACACATGGCCACTGGAACCCAACCAACGAGGCTCATGGTAAATGGGGATCTGCTGCATATCACTCTGGTGACATTGGAAATATTCAGCTAGACAGTAAAGGACATGGTTCTATTTCAGTAACAACTGATAGGTGGAGCACTGAAGAAAATGATGTCAAAAATATCATTAACAGAGGTATTATAGTACACGGTGGCACAGATGATTATACCACACAACCGACAGGAAATTCTGGTCCGAGAGTTGGATGCGGAGTAATTGTTAAACTTTAAAAGTATTTATTGAGTAGGAAGCGTAATTGCTCCTGCTCAATTCCTACAATTTTACGCTAAATTGTTACAACCAAATTGATTATGGATTGTTATTAGTGTAAATTAACTTATAAAAAATGAAAAGATTATTGTTACCCGGTGCAATAGGAATGGTTTTTCTATTTGCCATTTTATTAAACGCTTGTAATAGCACTAAGATCATTTCATCATGGGCTGATCCTCAGGGGACGATAGAAAAATCTAATAAGGTACTGGTAATAGGGTTAATGGGCGCAAAAGACAGAGGCCTTAAAGAAAATGTAGAGAATATTACCGTTCAAAATCTTAAAGCTCATGGCATAAATGCCGGATCGGCATTAGCAGAATATGGTCCAAAAGCCTTTGAGGGGTTAAGTGAGGCTCAGGCTTTGAAGGTGATAAGAAATAAAGGATATGATGGCACCTTTACCATTGCATTGCTTGATAAAACTAAAGAGAAGAACTATAATCCTGGTTCAATAAGTGTTTGGCCAAGAACATATCGTTTCTGGGGATATTACCATACGGTTTATGCCAGGGTTTATGAACCAGGGTACTACACAGTAACCAATAAATTTATACTGGAAGCTAATTTCTATAATTTAGATGCTGATAAATTGATCTATTCAGTACAAACTAAATCATTAGACCCTTCCAGTCCACAGGCGCTTGCTAATGATTTCAACAAAAGGTTATTTGAAGATATGGTCAAAAAAGGTGTAATTAAACAATAGGAGGATATAATCATGAGAACATTTCCAGTTAGATTTAGGAAAGCGAGCATGGAACTGGATGTAATTGTAACTTCGTCAGATAACGACCAGAAATTTAAAGTTGAAATGGTTACCGGAGAACCTGACCCTATAGTTCTTAGCCGGGCTAACGGAAAATGGACCATAGAACACCCAGGTACAAGGTGCTTCCATCCTGACGGGTATGAAGATCTGGAAAAAGCTATAGACAGTTACTTAGAGAAGAATCCGTAGATTTTAATAATCCTTCCCTGCAAATTCTTTGGTATACATCTTAAGGTTCTTTTTTAATATTCCCCTGGCCATATGTATTCTTGTTTTTACTGTTCCAATTGGAACATGAAGCATTTCTGAAATCTCATGATATTTAAATCCCTCAAAGTATTTAATGAATGGAGTTAAATACTCAGGCTGAAGTTTTTTCATCGCATTGTGAATATCTTCAAGAATAAATTTATTCTCACCAGAATTTCCTGTGGCACTGTTTTGTAACTGAGACACAGGAATTTCTTCATGAGTGGTAATGAATGATCTCGTCTTTACTCCTCTTCTATAACTATTAATAAAGGTGTTCTTCATAATAGTGTATAACCATCCACGAAAATTAGTTCCATCCCTGAATTTTCTGGAATAGCGCATTGCTTTTAAAAGCGTGTCCTGGACTAAATCATTAGCATCTTCATAATCCTGTGTAAACTTAAAGGCAAATGTTTCCAGAGCGTTTTGATTAAGACTAAGTTGGTGGTTAAAATCAGTAGTATTCATGGCGAAGAGGGTTTAGGGTTGACTACTTTTTAATTCATTTTGATGAATCTCTCAATGAGATTAACCTATGTCAAAATACGTACCAAAACACCTACAAAGCGCTGATATTCAAGATGTAACTTTTCTGTATCTAAATTTAAAATTTATAACTATATCCAATGCGGAATACTTGTGTTTCGTAATAGTCTGTTGCTATGTACTCAAAACCATTTCCAAATACCTCTTTCTTAATATTGAGGGTATTAAAAATGTCGCTTGCATTTAAGAATAACTCTCCTTTTCCTTTCTGAAGCTGCTTTTTAATGCCCAAATCTGTAGAGAACCTAGCTCCAATTCTACCCTGAGGTATAATGTCGCGAGCCAGATATATGCCTGTAAGTTGAATTTCGAGTTGCTTAGGTAAATGAAACTGTCCATTAAATTTTACATTACCTGATGTCAGCTCTTCGGTTTTAGCGGTATAGCTACTCGGTTCTGGATATTTATTTTCTACTGTAAAGGCATCTATTCTATTTTTATAAATATTAACGTTTGTATTGAATGAGAACCAGTTGACAAGATCTTGCTGAAGAACTACTTCAACTCCTGTATTGTAACTTCGGCCTGCATTTTGAAATACATTGTACAAAATTGTAGTTCCGGGTACTTGAGTTGCTATACGTGTAATTGTACCATTAGTTATACGGTGGTATAATGCCGAATATAAATTTCCTGCTGTCCAGTTAACTTTGTATCCAAGCTCAAGGCTATTTGTAAATTGCGGTCGTAATGTTGGGTTGCCCACTTTTAAGAGCTCAGGTTCGTCATACTTTGGAAATATCCTAATATCAACCTCATTTGGACGATCTACTCTACGGTTATAAAAGAAAGATATTTTGTTATTCTCATTAAGCTTATACGCAGCTCTTAGATTAGGGAAAGGTTCTGTGTACTGATAGCCGTCACTTTTGTAAGTGTTATGATTTGGGTTTACATCATAATTAACCTTAACATATTCCATGCGTAATCCTGCTTCAAGTTCGATCTTTTCATTTTCAAAAACATAATTACCATATAAGGCGGGAATGGTTTCACTATAATCGGCCCAGCCTCCGGCGTTTATATCTATTGGAGAATTTAAGCCGGGATAGAATTGCATATTGGTAGGTATCGTTCTCCTGCGTAGCTTGAGCCCTCCTTCTAATCTCCCATATCTTAACGGCTTTACATAATCAAAATTCAAATCAGCCACATGTTCATCAGAAAGTAGTTTAAATGAATCTTCTCCGGTATATGCAGGCATAATATTGGTGAAGAAGTATTTTTCATCTTCTCTATGGAATGTGTAATTAAAATTGATGTTAAATAGATGGCCAGCTTCTTTAAATTTATGCTGATAAGCAGCTGAACCAGTTGCTGTATATTTTACCTCATCTTCAAGGAACTGCCACAGGCGCAGGCGTTCAGAAAAATCACCATTAAAATAAGGTATGTCACCTCTATCTGCTATCTTTTCACGGTTAAACAGACCCGAAAATGATAGTGTATTATTATCATCCACATTATAGTCTACCCCTGTTTTTGCAGTAGCATAGGTGGTAGTACGGTTACGCTTTACTTGTTGATTAAGAATATCTCCGTTGTCATAAACACGGGTAGAGAACTCATTTTTATTTAAAGTCTGGGTATATAACCAATCGCCCTGAAAATAAGTGTTTGTTTTATTCTTTCGATAATTAAGAGAGAGTGATGGGTTTATTTTTGGTGTTTGCTGGTATTGGGGACGGATACCTGGTAAATTTTCTTTTTTTATCCATAATGCCCCTGCGCCTGTAGTTAAACCTAATTTTCCATTAAAGCCCTCTTGCTTGTTCTTTTTATAGATGATGTTAATTATGCCTGCATTGCCATTTGCATCGTATTTAGCCGAGGGGTTATTAATGATCTCTATTCGTTCAATAGCAGATGCAGGAATATTGTCTAATCCTGTTTGCCCTCCAAAACCTGTTAAGGCAGTCTGCTTTCCATCTATCAGCACTGCAACCTTGTCACTGCCCCTTAACTGTAATTTTCCGTCATTAGTTGTAGTAACGCCTGGCAAGCTGCTCATTGCCTGTAATACTGATCCTCCAACCTGACTAACGTTATCACTAAGAGTAAAAGACTTTTTATCCATTTTATCAGATACGCCATCCTTTGGCGATCCACTTATTACTACCTCATTTAAAGCTTTAGAATCTTCCAGTAATTCTATGATACCTAAATCTAAAAAAGGACTTAAATGACCAACAAGAACTTCCTGTATTTTTGGTTGATGCCCTACATAGGAAATCATCAGTCTGTAGTTCCCTGGTTTAAGATCTGCTATTTTAAAAAATCCATCATCATTAGTAATAGTGCCGGAAACAAAACTACTATCGGCAGATTTTTTTATAATAATGTTTACGAAAGGCAAAGCCTCGTTGTTTTTACTGTTCTTTATAACTCCCGACAATGTAACTTTGGTTTCTTGTCCAAAACTTTCGATCGGGAAAAACATCGCAAACAAGTAGAAGACCTTTAAGAATAAATTAGATTTCATATTTCCTTTCAATTTTATACCTGCATAATTAAGGCATAATCTTGTAGGAAATCTGAACCGTACCTTAGGAAAGTATTTTATTCCTGATCCAGGTATTCCATTCCCAAAGGCGTTATCGAAGCGGAATGTTGTACGCTATGTCTATTTATTGTTATGAATCCCAACTCTTCAAGTTCTTCATACTGTTCTTCCATTCCGCCCAGTATTGAAGAACTTACTTGTTGGTCAATAATCTCTAATAATGATTTGATATCCTCTTTTTCCATGGCATTAAACTTTAATAGATTTCTTTAAACGTCTACTTAAAGTTAATAAAAACAATTGTTTTTTAGCTATGAAAGTTTTTTGCTTTTATAGTGAATATCAGATAGGTTTCTTAAGGTTTCTGCAGCTGCCTCCGGTGTAATGTCGCGCTGCGGATTACCCAGCATTTCGTATCCAACCATAAACTTTTTAATTGTTGCAGAGCGTAAAAGTGGCGGATAAAAGTGCATATGCCAATGCCACTCTGCATGATCGCCATCATTTACCGGCATTTGATGCATACCTGCCGAATAAGGAAATGAAACCTCGAAAAGGTTATCATATCTTACCGTTATGTTTTTAAGTGCTGAGGCAAGATCTTTTTGCTCTTTATCAGTAAACTCTAATATACTTCTAACATGTCTTTTACTGATAATCATGGTCTCATAAGGCCATACTGCCCAGAAAGGAACTAATACTACAAAATTATCATTTTCAAATACTATCCTTTTTTGCTCTTTAAGTTCAACTTTGAGATAGTCTGTGAGTAAACTTCTGCCGTTTACCTGAAAATATTTCTTCTGATTTATTGTTTCCTTGTGGATTTCAAGAGGGATACTATTTTGCGCCCATATCTGGCCATGAGGATGAGGATTACTGCAACCCATTAATTCACCTTTGTTCTCGAATATCTGAATGTGCTTAATTGAAGGGTTTTCACTTAAAGTTTTGAACTCTTCTGCCCATAACTGGATAATCCCTTTAATGGCTTCCAGATCAAGTTCTGCAAGCGTGAGATCATGACGTGGAGAAAAAGCAATCACTCTGCAAATTCCTGACTGGCTTTCAGCTTTAAGTAAACCATCTATAGCTATCTCTCCTACAGGAGTATCTGGTAATAATGCCGAATAATCGTTTGTGAACGCAAAATTGGTCGTATACTCCGGATTTCTACTTCCATCAGCTCTTTCATTACCGGCACACAGGTAACAAGCCGGATCATGCTGTGGTCTATTATCGGCAGGCAGGGATTCTACTTTTCCCTGCCATGGACGTTTAGTTCTATGCGGAGATACTAAAACCCATTCTCCGGTTAATATATTTTGCCGCGTGTGCGGATGTTCATTCATGTCAAAATTGGTATCCATCTTGTATTTGTCTGTTATTCTATTTTGCTTCTTCGATTTTTAATATTACACTGGTCCTTGATGAATTTACATCTGGATTAAATCCTACTTTCATTAAGAAATCTCCAGTATATGACTTGCCACCTTTTATAGTAGAGGTAGTACCCGGGTAAAGATTTATCTCTTCAATTTTATATTTCTTAGCAGCATCCAGTCCTTTTAACAAAATAGGTAAACTACTGTTTACTCCATATCTATAGTTCACAAGGTAGTTAAAGATCACACCTGAAGATTTGTTTTCATCCATATACAGCATAGAAGCTATACTAGATTCTTTAGGGTTAGATAAGCGGTATTGATTGCCTTGCCAAACGATAGATTTTATTCCATTATAAGTTTTGATTGCATCCTGACAGTATTTAAGATCATCTTCTTTTAAGTGACTAACTACAATATCAAAGCCTAATTTACCCATCATTGCTACATCGGTACGGAACTTAATTGGTTGTTTACCCCAATCAGTAACATGGTTAGAACTTGCTATCGCAGGATAGAAATAAGAGTACTCCCACTGCATAAAGATACGTTCAAGCGGATCTGTATTGTCACTTGGCCAAAACTCTGTAAAATATTGTAACGCAGCATAGTCTACCCTGCCACCGCCACCAGAGCAAAGCATCATTGGAACTTTAGGGTATTTAGCTCTTATCCTCTCTAATACTTTGTATAATCCACGTACATATTCAATATAGAAGTGTGATTGGTTTTTAAGCGTAGCAGAGTGTGCATTGTAAATAACGGCATTACAATCCCATTTAATGTAAGCCAGATCGGGATTTTTAGTGAAAAGGTCATCAACCACTCCATATACAAAGTCCTGAACTTTTGGATTAGTTAAATCAAGTACCAATTGGTTTCTGAAATAGTACTCATCTCTTTTAGGCTGCTTAATTACCCAATCAGGATGTTTTTCGTACAGCTGACTTTTAGGATTCACCATTTCAGGTTCTATCCAGATACCAAATTTTACACTGTTATTCTGAGCCTCTTTAACTAATGAAGAGATTCCGTTTGGTAATTTTTCTTTATTCTCTTCCCAGTCACCCAAACCGGCAACATCACCATTACGAGGGTATTTATTGGCAAACCATCCATCATCTAATAAAAATAAGTCTACCCCTAGTTTCTTTGTGTCTTTTAACAGTCCGGCAAGTTTGCTTTCATTGAAGTCAAAATAGGTTGCCTCCCAGTTGTTAAGTAAGGTTAATCTTGTGCCTTTGCCATCAAGAAGTTTATAGTTTCTGGCCCAGCTTTGAAGGTTTCTGCTGGCTACACCCTTGCCTTGTGTAGATAAGGTATAAAGGAATACAGGAGTAATAAATTCTTCATTTGGTTTAAGGGTGTAAGGCGAAGCATAGTTGTTTATGCCAGAGATGATACGCAGGTTATCCTGATAATCTACTTCCAGATCAGTACGGAAGTTACCGCTGTACTCTAAAGCACCAAACAATACGGTACCTTCATCTTCTGTAGCCGGTTTATTTACAGAGACCATAAATACGGGCGGCTGAAAAAGGTTGGCTCTTGTACCCAATTTTGTATCAAGAGTTTTGATGCCATGTGTAAGTTTTGATTCCTCTGACTGCATTTCTTTAGCCCAGTCGCCATGGTATTGATTCAAATAATAGCTTGCTCCTGTTACATGAAGATTAGCTGAAGCATATTTATGAAGCGTTACATTACCTTTTTCGTTGTGTTTTATAGAAGACCACTGCTCTACAACATCTTCTTTATAGTATGTTTTATAATAAAGCGTAACTGTAAAATTATAGACCGGATCTTTCAATACTATGCTCAATAAAGAAACATCATCATTTATCTTCTTTAAATCATGGCTAACGTACTTTAAATCCAAAGAGTTGTTACCGTCTGCATGGGTTACTGTTATGGCTGGTTCTAGTAAATTTCGTGAACCCGAAGCAGTATATGCTGAATTAAGCATTCCTGTATAATCCGGAGCTTGTTTAAATACGCCAGACACCTCGCCATATTCACTGCTATTTGATAATTTCTTTCCGAAATAAACTGTTCCAAGATCTTTATTCGCATCGGCCTGTAATATCAAAGCATTGTTTTGCGTTTCTATTGGAATAATGGTTTGCGCAAATAACTTGCCTGGAGTAAGTATTGCGCTTGCAGAAAGCATGGCAAGTGATACATAGGCTGGAATTGAGTGTGTCTTAAATCTCATGTTTAAAATATATTTGGTATTACGTTGTATAATTAAAATCCTGTTTAACCATGTCTAAATGAAGCCTTGCACCCTGATGTTCTGCATCAAGTTCCAGGACTTTCAATAGCGCATTACTTGCCTCTTCAAATTTTGCAAGGCCAAGATAGCCTAAACCTTGCAAAAAATAGCAATGAACTTTATTTCTGATGTCAAGATCATCTTCAAATATTAACAGATTTGGCAATGATACGGCAAAGTAATCTATCTTGATCTGGTCATTAATATGCTGATTACCATAATCTATTAGTTTGTCAAAGATCTGTTTAGCGCGCTCTGAATTTCCGAGTTTTTTCCATGCTAATCCCTGATAAAATATTTTGTCGGGTTGCTGATCATTGTAAAACATTGCTGCTGATGGCTCATCAAGTCCTTTTGTTCCAATGTTAAAATACTTATTCGAGTTCTCCTGGTCATTTAGTGCTTCATATGCACAACCCAACCAATAGAATATATCATTCTCCTGAGCTCCGTATAGTTTTCCCTCGCCCAGATTGTGCGGGTAAGTCTGTGCATCATTTAACAAGGAGATGGCTTCCTGATAGGATTCATCCTGTATTTTTTCTTTGGCTAGCTCAATAAGGCTACATGTATACTGGCCAGAAGCTTTACCCTCTCCGCCCTCCCAGGGATGGAATTTATGCTGCATCAGCAATTGAAGTGCCTTCTCGTTCTCTCCAAGGAAATTGTAAATTGATATCAAATCAAGGTATACATCATCTCTTTGTAATGCGGTGTTCAGATTACTTTCCAGAAAGCTTAAGCGCTCGTTAGGGCTTCTGTTTAGCCTTTTATAGAGCTGATGGAGCTCCATGCACAAACGATCATCCTGAGGATCTAATTCAAAGGCTTTTTCAAAGCAGGCCAAAGCCTTATCCTGATCATTCTGCTTATTAAAATAAGCAATACCCAGATTTCTTAACACAGTTGGAAAATTGCCATTTAATTGAGCAGAGGCCTCCCAGTAAGCTATAGCTTCAGCATATTGGCGTTTGTCGTAGAACAAATTTCCAAGATAGTAAGGCGCTTTTGAGTCACCTGGATTTAACTTTATGGCAGTCCTTAAGACTTTTATTTCCTGCAATCTATTCGGAAAACACAAGTAAGAATCTGCTTCAGCAGCCGTTTGGAAATAATCAATAGCAAGCTCGGTTTGTGCCAGTATATGGTGGAAATATCCCAGGTAGTAATAAACCAATGGGTTTGTTTCCTTCTCCTTAATGGCGTAAGTAAGCAAGTCAATTGCTTCCGGCAATAAGCCGGATTCTGCGTAATCTATAGCATACTCTATAAAGTTCTGCTCATATCCTCTGGATAATGTAAGCAGTTCTTTCAGATATTTTTCTTCATTTAATACGTCATTCAATGACCTGTAGACACATACTTTCTCAAACAATGCGCCCAAATTAAATGCATCTTTTTCAAGGGCGAGATCCGTAGTCAGAATTGAATCAGCTGTAAGTCCCAGCTTTCTGTAAGCAGCAGATTTTACCACATAAGCTTTACTATTATTGGCGTTATTATCTATTGCATGATTAATGTGTTCTAAGGAAAGCTGATAATCTTCCTTAGTCATATCGATCTGTGCTACAGCTAAGTATCCACTATCTTTATAAGCTTTATTCCAGGTAGATTTGTAGAACACTTTATAAGCTTCTTCCTGCTTGTCCTGGAGTTTAAGACATAAGCCAAGATTGTAATATGCCTCACAATCATAAGGATTTGGATTGCGCTGGACACTGGTTTCTATGGATTTGCGGAAATAAGGTTCACTTTTTTCGAATTGTCCTCTTCGTAAATACCAAACACCTAATGCATTGTTATTTCTTATATCTCCAGGTTCTCTTTCAATGGCCTTTTCATAGTAAGGTACAGGACTATAGGTTGCATGTCTGTACTGCTCCAGGTGCTGCCCTGTTAAAAATAACTGTTCATTGCTTTTAATCTCATCCGGAGATAATGCAGGTTTTGCTGGCTCCGGAATGTCATTAATCTTATTCTTTGAAGGTTCATATCTCAATAGTTCACGTCCTTTACTGTTACGAATAACAAGTAACAGGTCGTTTTCATTAAAATCGGCTCCAACTTCTATTTCCTTAACATAAACCTCTTTTGGTGTAATGGTGGCAACCTCTTCAAAATAGGTTTTGTTGCCGTTGCTTAGGTTAATTGAAAGACCATTTTGATCAGATGTTACATAAATTTTTAGTTCAACCCTTTCATCTATTTTATTAATAGCCAACAGAATATCTTTACTGGCGTTCTTAATTACACCTAAAGATCTGTAAGGCATGAAATATTGTGTAAAAGACTTCTCCTCATTTGGCATCAACCAGGTAAAATCAGGTTGATTGTCAGTAAACATGCCCGTCATTAATTCTATATAAGGACCGTCTTCATCGGTTAGGTTTCTATCCCATGCAACGCCAAAATCACTATGGCCCCAGGTCCATTGTTTTTTACCTGGTGATACGTGGTGATTTGCAACGTGAAGCAAGCCCGCCTCGCTATCATGTTCATATCCTCCTACAAAATCGTAATCAGAATTGATGGCCATATAAGAGGTTGGAACAGGAATATTCTTGTACATGGAGATATCTGTTCCTGGCGAATAATCAACCTTATAATACGTTCCGGTAGCTATTGGAAAGGTAGAAACATCTCGTTTTCCATGATCAAAAACTGCATTTACATCAGGTGGAAAAACGGACTGATAGTAATCATTTACCTTTACAGCCGGATTTGCCCACCATAAAAAGGTTTGCGGTAGTTCAGATCTGTTTAACAGCTTGGCTTTGATTTCAATATATGCTTTATCGGGGTGAAGGGTGAAACCAGCCATCCCCTTGGTATGAAACATCTGCTCAACCTCATTAACCCAAACAGTTTTACTTCCGTCGCTATTTTCTTCAAGCTTATAATCAATTGCATTAAACGTAGTTGGTCTGTGGTGCTGGGGCCAGTTAAACTCTATACCTCCCGAGATCCATGGGCCAGTTAAACCCACCAATGCAGGCTTAATTACCTGATTGTAGTAAATAAAGTGCCTTTCTTTTATTTTGTCGTATGCCATCTGAATGCGTCCGCCAAGTTCAGGCAGGATCATCATTTTGATGTAGTCATTTTCCAGAAATAGTCCGGTATATTGTTTATCAGTCTTTTCGTCAAGTATTTTTTCTACAACAGGATTAGGATAAACAACACCGCTGCTTCCCTGATAAATTCTCTTTTCAAAGAACATAGGGTTTTTATTGGGTTTACCGATGCCATAGGTGGGTATGGTAACCTGCTCTTCCCAGACCTTTACGCTCATGCTTTTCATTATACTATTATTTAAATGCTTTAATTTTAATGGAGATTTGGTTGTTTAAGTTGTCTTAATGCCTTACAAAATTATCTTCAAGCTCTTCAAGAGTTTGTCCTTTTGTTTCTTTAACCCTGCTTTTAATAAACAGGAAGCCTAAAAAGCAGATACCTGCGTATAAATAAAATGGCCCGAAGGTTCCTAGTTTTTTGGCAAGGATTGGAAAAGTAAAAACAAGGATAAAATATGCACCCCATAAAGATATGATGGCCACAGATGATGCCGCTCCGCGTATTTTATTAGGAAAGATCTCAGATATCAGCACCCATGTTACCGGGGCGAGTGAAATGGCATACATACTAATTGCAAGTAAGACAAAAATGGAAACAAGACCTGCGGGGAATTGATTCTGTAAGAGGAATGCCAATACAATGTACACAATGGATAATCCCAGCGAGCCGATAAGCATAAGTGGCTTTCTGCCCAGCTTATCTACCTGCCACATGGCTAACAGGGTAAATATCAGGTTTACTGCTCCTATTGCGACTGTTTCGAACAGCTGCCTGTCGAGGTTTGCTCCTACAGATTCAAATATAGTGGAGGTATAATTGAACACTACGTTAATGCCGCAAAGCTGTTGGAAAACTGCGAGTATAATGCCTACTATTACAGCTGGACGAACACTCTTTTCAAATACTGCTTTATAGGATTGCTTCTTAATTCCAATAAGCGACTTCTCTATATCGGCAAATGTTGAGGTTACAAACGATTCTGAGCCCAGTTTAAGCAATACCTCTTTAGCTTTTGCCTGCTGACCTGCTTTTACAAGCCATCTAGGACTTTCTGGTAGCCATAAAACCCCTATTAAAAATACAAGTGAAGGGACTACGCCTAATCCAAACATCCAGCGCCATGCATCCGGTCCTGCATCTGCCAGGAAATAGTTTACAAGATTGGTAATCAAAATCCCTATCACTACAGTTAACTGATTAATGGCTACATTTCGTCCTCTTACTTTTGCAGGCGAAATTTCTGCTATATACATAGGGCATAACATAGATGCCATACCTACTCCTATACCGGCCATAAAACGCATTACAACAAATAAGGTTAAGGTTGAAGAAAAAGCGATACCTATTGATGAGAGTGCAAAAATAAGTGCCGCTATCATCAACCCTGGCTTACGTCCATAACGATCTGCTATGTTTCCTGCTATAAGGCAACCGACTATGCAACCTAACGCCAGCGATCCGGTTAAAAAACCTTCCCACCATGCATCCAGCATGAATTGTGTTCTTAAAAAGGGTAATGCACCTGATATTACTGCAAAATCGAATCCAAACAGATAACCGCCCAGGGCAGAAATAAAGGATATTCCGATAATGTATTTATGATTGAAAGTTATTTTCTCTATGCTCATTTAGGTTAATTATTTGGTAGGCTAAAATTGCCTGTTTTATTCTCGCAGTCAAATAGATTATTATTTCTTAAAGATGGACTTTTCTATCATTATTGCAGCACCTCCACCTGAAGAAAGTTTAAGGTCGATCCTGGTGTTGCTGTTTACACTAATTGTTTTAAGATCATAATGTGCTGCGTTTACATCTGCATCTTTAGCATCTGTATAGATTTGGGCCGTATAATTTACTCCAGGTTGTAAAAAGCTGAAGTCTAGCTTAAGGTTTCTTGGGGTCCAGTTGGTCATTGCGCCCACATACCATTTATCTCCTTTTCTTTTAGCCATCATAACATATTCAGCAATTTTAGCATCTATTACTTTGGTTTCATCTGCCACTGTAGGTACTGCCGAGAGATATCTCATGATATCCGGAGCTTTCTCATATTCGGTTGGTGAGTCAGCAAGCATGCCGAATGGCTGATCGTAAATAACATACATTGCAAGTTCATGACAGCGGGTTCCCTGTCCTGATGGTAATCCCGGATCAATTGGCTTAAACTCTTCCCTGGTCTTGTTTCTCATGGCACCCGGAGTATAATCAAAAGGGCCTGCCAGCATCCTTACAAACGGAATGATCAAATGATGATCAGGATCAATGGTTTTATCCCATTTGTCGGACTCTGCTCCTCTTACTGCCTCATAGTTTACAATATTTGGATATGTTTTCTCTAAGCCTGTTGGCTTACTACAGCCATGAAAATTTATCATTAGCTTCCGTTTTGCCGCTTCTTTAGCAATTAGTTCCATCCATTGAATGGCTTCCTGATCGTCGCGATCGAAGAAATCGACTTTGATGCCGGCCGCGCCTATTGAATTCAGGAAATCCAGATTTTTATTGAGGTCTTTTAATAAAGTTGATGCAACACACCATAAGAATACCCCAACTTGTTTTTCCCTGGCTCTTTTTATTACCCCCTGCACATCCAATTTAGGATTGACCTTAGTAAGGTTATAATTATCAGACCAGCCTGCGTCTATCATCAGGTATTCCAGTTTATTTGCAGCAGCAAAATCAACATAATAATTATACAGGTCTGTATTCCTGTTTGCCATGCCTGATGGAATGCCGGCGCCTGGCAGCATTGCATCGTGCCACCATTCCCACGCGGCTTTTCCCGGTTTGATCCAACTTGTATCCTTAATTTCTGATGGACGTGCCAGTTTTGCTACCAAATGGTTGTTCAATAAATCCTTATCATTGTCGGTGACGATAATTACCCGCCATGGAAAAGATCTGCTTCCAACTGTTTTAGCCAGATAATCCCCTCTTTCTTTTACTACTGAAACAAAATCACCCCAACTGCCCATAACAGTTTTGGTAGGAAATTTTGCCCAATCACCAATATATTGGTTTCCCTGTTTTTGAATATACATGCCCGGGTAACTGAATAAGTCAGATTCTGCTATAACTACCTTTACTCCAGTATTTTTATCATCAAAAAGCGCAGGCGTTGTGGCGCGCTTACCGTTTGATATTTCTCCAATAGAGGAATATTTAATATATGGCCCTTCCCAACTGGTATAGTTGTCTGTTTCCTGAAGTATTGCCGCTGGTTTCCCATTGATATTAAAAACAGCCTTTTCTGCTACTACCTGTATGGAGTCTTTAAAGTTGGTCACAAAGCGATATGCAAGGCCTTCATTGTAAGCTCTAAAGATTAAAGAGTAGTCCTTATCAGAGAATAGAATAGATAACTCATTGAATTCTTTGCTCTTTATGGTTCTTATGTCTTTTACTTGTGCAGCTTTACCGAGCACTTTGTTTTGAAGTGTCATTGCAATAGCTGAAGGAAGAATAATTATTTTATTATTAAATGATACGGAGTAAGTGATGCTATCGCCTGTGTTGACTTTTACCTTAAGTATGTTATTCGGGGATGTCAATTGGTAGCCTTTATCTTTGGCAAATACTGGTGCTGACCAGCAAAAAAATAAGAAAAGGATTGCCAGAATTGGATTTAGTTTCATGCGCTGCTAAGTTTCGGTACTGAATTTATAGGTTATACTTTCCTGATACAAATGATCGGGCTCAAGTATTGTTGAGGGAAAGTTTATGTGATTTGGGCTGTCCGGATAGTATTGACATTCCAAACAAACACCATCCAAGGGTTTATATGTTTTACCTAAATGTCCGTAAAACTGGCTTTTAAGGTAATCACCGGTATATAGCATTAGCCCGGGATAACTTGTGTGTATTTTTAGTATGCGTCCCGAATCCGGGTCTTTTAAGGTAGCAGCAACATCCTGTTGATTTAACACAAAGCAGGTGTTTATCCCTTTCAGATCGTTTAGTTGAGTTGGATCTGTTTTTACAATCCTGCCTGTCGGAATATAATCAGCTCCTGCTTCCAGCATACTTTCTGCATTGATGGTAAGTTGGTGATTAAGAAAGTTACGGCCTGCAACCGCTGACAAATTAAAGTAACAATGATTTGTAATATTGACTACGGTTTTCTTGTCGGTTACTGCAGTATAAGTAATTAAAAGTGCATTGTCGATGGTCCACTGGCAACAGACTTCAAGTGTAAGGTTCCCCGGGTAACCTCCTTCACCATCCTCACTTAAAATCCTGAAAACTAACCGATCATCATCTATAATATAATCAAAGACTTTATTGTTAAAGCCAGCTGATGCACTGTGATTAGAATTGCCGTTGTCGTTTGCTTCGAGCTGATAATCAATACCATCAAGATTAAAGGCAGCTCCGGCAATCCTATTTGCAAACCGACCAACGGTTGAGCCCAAATAACAATCATCATCCAGATAACCTTGTAACTCCGGAAACCCAAGGATAACATTACCTAACGTATTGTTTTTATCTGGTACTACAATTGAAACAACTGTAGCACCATAGTTTGTTAGTTCAACAAAGGCACCGGTTTTATTCTCTATTTTAAAGAGATAGATATCTTTGTTTTTATAGTTGCCCCAGGGTTTCCGTGATATGTTACTGCTCATTACCCTTAATTATTTGAGTAGCCTGGGTTTTGATCTGATTCTGATATGTCGTCATTCTGTTTTATCTCCTGCAATGGAATCGGATAGCGATTGTGATATTCCTGGATGGTTCCGGATTCTTTGGTCCATTTATTTCTTTGTTTTGCAAGTTCAACCAGCTTTCCTGTTCTGATCAGGTCCATCCTTCTCCATCCTTCAAAACATAACTCACGCATTCTTTCATCCATAATATTGGTTCTGAAGTCTTGCTGAGACATACCCGCACTCCATCTTTTATCTGCTGGCAGATTACCATTCCACGCTCTTGTTCTGATGGTGCTGTTAATCAGATCAACTGCCTGTGAGGTAGCTCCTGTTTCATTTAACGTTTCGGCATAACACAAAAGAATGTCTGCATAGCGCAGGTAAAATATGTTCTTTCCTGACAGCCAGAAACTAAGTGTACCTTCAGTTCTCGGATCTTCGTATTTTTTAACATGAGGATCAAGTTCATCACCACCAAAGGCTGGATTTAATGTCGGAACCTTGCCTTTGTAGGTGAAATCATAGCGGATACTTTCGGTCTTTCTAACGTCTCCATCTTCCCATACACCACCATCTGCTGTATTCTGATAGCAGTATTTAGTAGGAACCATTAAGTCGTAACCACCAAAGTAGCAGTACTGGTCTACTTCGGCCAATGAACGTGAGCCCATTTGCCACTGTGTTTGGTTATTATCAGGATAAACATTGTTAAACTTAAATTCATAAATGGATTCAGTAGTATTTTGTTTATTTGGATCCCATAGATCAGCATATTTAGGTACCAGGCTGTAGCCACCATTTTCTACCACCTGTTTAAACATATCTCTAGCCTTTGCATAATCTTTGGCACCCGACGCTTCAGGAGCATACAAGTATACTTTTCCAAGCAAAGCCTGTGCAGCCCCTTTAGTGGCTCTTCGTTTGTCGCTTTGGCTTACGGGTAAATATTTAACAGCATTTTCCAGATCAGTAATAATAAAATTATAGACCATGTTTAAAGGCTGACGTTTGGTGCCATACTCCTTGAACTTTGCCTGATCTATAATTGGAATCTCGCCCCAATATTGAGCCATTTCGAATGTGAGGGCAGCCCTAATGAAACTCGCTTCCCCAAGGATGATATTCTTACGTTCAGACTCCTCTGAATTTAGACCCAAAGCATAGACCACTTTAGCAGCTGCTGATATAACCGGCCATCTGCTGTTCCACTGCTCTGCAAGAGCTGTATTACTGGCGCTAAGGAAACCATTATATCTGTCTATACCTGCCTGACGATCGTCTGTACGAACCTGATAGGCACCTTGTTGTGCTTCATCTGTACCCATGGTAAAGATAAATCCACCTCTATCTTTTTTAGTGTTGCGCCAGCTGGTGTATAGACCTAAAACCAACGGCTCAATATTATCCAGACTTTTAAAAACCTCTTCTTCTGTCAAGGCTGTTTGCGGTTCTTCTGTGATGAATTTCTTACAGGAACCATTAGTTAGCAATACAATAAATGCCAATACTATTAAACTATATTTCTTTTTCATCTTAGTAATATTAAAATCCAACATTTATACCAGCAACAAACATTTTAGATGTTGGGTATCCGTCACCACCTTCAGGATCGTACCCCTTGTACTTTGTAATGGTAAAAAGGTTTCTTCCCGTTACATATACCCTCAGGTTACTCATTTTTGCTTTCTGAACGAATCCCTTAGTGAAATTATACGATAGGGAAAGTGCTGCCATCCTTAAAAACGAAGTATTTTGAACCGCGTAATCTGTTTCGCCGATCCCATAACGCCCACTTCCTGTATAAGCTCTTGGGATGTTAGAATTAGGGTTTTCAGGTGTCCAGCGATCAAGTTCGTCGGTAATACCAGCATACTCTCCTGAACCATTTAACAGACCTTCGTATAAGCCGCTAATGGCTTTACCTCCGTAGTTGTAATTGAATACTGCGTTTAATGACAGATTTTTGTAGGTGAAATTTGAAGAGAAACCACCATAGAATTTAGGATCCTTTTTACCAACTACAATTCTATCGGCATCATCTATCTTGTTATCTCCATTAACATCAACCGGAATAATATCGCCTGGACGGATGATACGGCCTCCGTAGTCGATGTTTTTAATACGCTCAAGATCTGATTGCTGAGCTATCTTTTCAAATTTATAAGTATAGATAGAGTTTAGCGACTGATTTAAAAACAGGTTCCCTTCTCTCTGTATCTCTACCCCTGTATACCCGCCATAATTATATATCGCATCAACACTTCCATATAATTTTGTGATCTTATTTTTATAAGAGGAAATGTTTACGCCAAAATCCCACTTGAAATCTTCCTGGTCGATAATCTTGGCATTAACGTTAAATTCAATTCCTTTGTTTAATAATGACCCCACATTATCGATGGTATTTTTAAAACCTGAAGTGGTAGATAAAGTTCTCTCCATTAACAGGTCATCGTTATGAATAACAAAGTAATCGGCACTTAATGACAATCTATTATTTAGTACAGTTACATCCACACCTAAATTCAGCTGCTTTTGTTTTTCCCAAACCAGGTTCGGATTTCCTAAACGGCCATCTGAAACATAAGTCACAGAATTATCTGAAAAAACTGGCCTGTATAGTGAACGATAGGCGAAATTAGGGATGTTTTGATTACCTGCAATACCGTATCCGGCACGTAGTTTTAGCGCATCAACATTTATCCCTTCAAAGAAATTTTCTTTAGAGATGTCCCATGCTAAAGCAAGTGAGGGAAACAAGCCCCATTTATTGCCGTTACCAAATCTAGAGGAGCCATCATATCTTCCGGTTAAGGTTGCAAAATATTTATTATCATAGTTGTAATTGAATCTAGCAACATAACTGATAAGAGAGTTAGTCACGAAATCTGAATTTAGCTGGAATTGCTCTTTTAGGTAAGCTCCGCCAAGATATTTATAAGAAAAATCATCTGTAGCGAAGCCTGAGGCATCAACCTGATTGTAATTGTAGTTGTTCTGAGAAAGACCAAAACTTACTAAACCAGAGAAATTGTGTTTCCCATATGATTTGTCGTAAGAAACAGAATTATCCCACTGCCAGTTCATCCAGCTTTCTTTTTTCTGTGTTGCCCTTCCATTATAAGAGTTACGCAGTGACTGTCCCAGATCCTTTGGAATATAATTAAAGTAGTCCTGAGACCTCACATCGAATGATACGCCTGTACGTATATTTAAACCGGGTATCGGTGTTGCCACAGCATAATTTGATGTAAGCAAGCGGTTTTGTTTTCCTTTACCATCGATCGTTAAACTTCTGATTGGATTATACAGGTCCGTACTCTGAATTCCTTTCCAGCTTAAATAGGTTATTTTATCATCAATAGGCAGCAGCGGATTAGCATTAGCAGCTATACCGAATACTCCGCCATCTATGTATGATTCTTCTGTTCTTGAAAAACCGGTATTGGTTCCAATTTTAAACCATGGCTTAATTTTCTGATCAAGGTTGATCTGGCCGCCGTATCGTTTATAATTTGATGTTTTCAATAACCCACCTTGATCTGTGTAGTTGAAACTGATGTACATGGAGCCATCCTCGCCTCCTTTTGAAAACGTAGCGGTATGATTTTGCTGTACTCCTTTTTTAGTGATCTGATCAAGCCAGTTGTAAGATTCACCTCTGTTGTAAACCGCTAACTCATCTGCTCCAAATGCAATAGATTTCGGTCCGAGTAGTGTATTGATATACTCTTGTCTATTTGCAGTAGGATTTTCATCCATATATCTGTTGGCATAAGCATCTAATCTTAGATCGACTATCTGTTGGGCATTCAGATAAGATAAGTTTCTTGTAAATGACTGTACACCTACCCATGCATTGTATTCAATCTTTCCCTCGCCGCTTTTACCCTTTTTGGTCGTAATCAATATTACACCATTAGCACCTCTTGATCCATATAAAGCTGTTGCAGATGCATCTTTTAACACATCGATACTGGCAATATCATCAGGGTTTATGGTATTAAAAGCCTGCTCTATTACTAAACCATCGACTACGTAAATAGGATCTGCACCAAATTTAATGGAGTTATTTCCTCTTACTTTTATGGATACACCCCCGCCTGGTCTGGGGTCATTACTCTGGACCAGTACACCGGCAATGCGACCTTGCATAGCCTGATTAACATTGGTTACAGGTAGCTCACTAATGGTTTTGTCTGTTATACCCGCAACCGACCCGGTAAGATCTTTTTTCTTAATCGTTACACCTACCACAGTTACTTCTTCCAGGTTATTATCCTCAGGAACAAGAGATATGTTCATTGTAGCCGAAGCCGGGAGTTCCTGCGTTACATAACCCACAGAAGTAAAAACAATAATTGAGTTTGAAGCGGTACTTAGCGAAAATCTACCTTCTTTGTCGGTTGATATCCCAGTACCTGTGCCCTTGACTTTTACTGAGACACCTGGAATAGGTAGTTTGTCGTCCTTTCCGGTTATCCTGCCTGCGACATTAATTGAATTCTGAGCGAAAACTGTAAAACTACACTGTAAAATGAGAAATATGAACAAAGCATACCATCTTACAGTTCCTTTAATAGTAAAGAAAGTCATAGTGAATAATATTTGGTTAATCCCGTTTAATATTTGTTAGGATAAACTTACGCGGAAATTGGAAGCCAGAAATGGACTAAGTAATACAAATAATGGATAATATTATCATGATTAATGTGTTACGAACTGTAAAATAAGTTACATTTATTATACCTTAGCGTTTGATATGACAGAGGAAAAAAAGAAAATAAAAGAGGGGTTTTTAGGGCAGAAAATGATTGTCCTTACTCCTAATATCAGGAAAAGCATTAAGAACAACCCTCTGATTAATTCTTTTTACCTTACAGCAATAGGCTATTATCCGCATGCTTTAGGTCATGATCGTGAACGAAAAACAGGCTCTGCAGAGTTTATTTTACTATACTGCATTGATGGAGATGGCTCAGTTGAACTGGATAATGAGGTTTATACTTTGAGAGCAAATACATTCTTTATTATTCCTAAAAATATCCCACACAGATACTTTAGCTCGTTAAAGAATCCATGGAGCATATACTGGATGCATTTCAGCGGAGTTAATTCAAGGATGATTTACGAGCGCTCCCTTGTTGAGGGCCAGCATGAGGTGCATTCAATTCCATTTGAGCAGGATAGAATAGATATCTTTAATCAGATATATACTATGCTGGAGCAAAGCTTTGGGGCAAAGGAAATGGAAATCATGAACTTCAGACTACTCTACTTTGTAACCTCGCTGATCTATTACAAGGAAATAAATCCTTCTGTTTATAGCAAAGATGCAGTAAGCAGCTCCGTTACCTTTATGAAAGATAATCTTGATAAAAAGCTTACTGTACACCAGCTTGCTGAGCAGCAAAAGATCTCTCTGTCTCATTATTTAAGAATATTTAAGCAAAAAACCGGCATTTCGCCAATAGCTTATTACAATCAGCTCAAAATACAGCATTCCTGCCAATACCTTTATTTTACCGATAAAAGCATTAAAGAGATTTGTACTGTACTGGGTATTGATGATCAATACTATTTTTCAAGGTTATTTAGCAAGCTCATTGGTACATCTCCTTCAGAATACAGAAAGAAACACAAAAAATAATTCTTTAATTCTTTACTCTGTTTTTTTCACTCTCTGCTCCCGATTCGCCATGTTTGGCCGGCGTGGTAAATGCTTTACCAAAACGATAACTAAGCGATACTACTGCATTTCTTGAATCGCCTTTGTTTGTCCAATTTGCTTCTGTTTGTGCCAGATTATTGATAATGCCTCTATTAATTCTACTATAGAATAAATCGTTAAGCGCCAGCTTTAAAGTGGTGCTAGTAGACAGCTTCTTTTGGACTGCAGTATTTGCCTGCCATATACTCCGTAATTCGAACTGTGCATCTATGATTCGGGTTCTATAATTCCCACTTATCTCTGCATCCCAGCCCTTTCCTAAACTAAGTCTTGCATTTGCACTGGTGAAACAAAAAGTGCCACCAGTATTAAGTTTTCCAGTATAGAAGTCACTTATTGTGCTGATATTGGTTAGCTCAGCATACAAATCGATATTTAGCCATTTTGCCATATCAAATGTTCCATTAAATGAAATGCTTTTAACAGTTTTCTTTCCAATATTACCTGGTCTGCTATAGTATGTGCCCTCTAAAATTTCAATTGTTTCATTTACATCATCCTTTGATTTTGAATAACTAATTGTAGTGGTGTACTTATTCTTATAGGTATGAGATAGTTCAATTGATTGTGTGTATGAAGGCTTTAGAAATGGATTTCCAACATAGTATGTAAATTTATCAAGCGGAGAAATGAAAGGATTTAAATCCTGGTAATACGGACGGTCAATTCTCCTTCCATAATTCATGGAGATTTGATTTGTAGAAGCAGTATCTAATTTATATAATACATATACAGTGGGAAAAAGTCCGGTGTAATTCCTTTTAAAAGCAGAATCGGGTTTCATGGTATTCCCTAACTGATGGCCATCAGAGATTGTATTTTCGAGGCGTAATCCAAGTTGTATGGAAATCCTTTTCATTTCTCTGTTTAGGTTTAAATATGCGGCACTGATGTTTTCCTTATATATGAAATGGTTGCTCTTATCGAAATCGGGTTTGGTAACTTGATTTATTGTGTAGGCATAATCAGCAGTGTTATCAGTTTTGGTATAGCTGGTCTTTAACCCTGATGTTAGTTTCCAGTCGGATTTTAGCGGAAGCGAATAATCTGTTTTTATCGAATAGATATCAATGTTTGCCGGAAGATATCCTGTTAAGATGTCTTCTGATTTTAATCCTCCATTTGCAAAATAGCTTGAATTAAAATAAGTCTGATCAGTTTTGTTTCTGTAAACCAGATAATCTGCATCGGCTGTAATTCCATGTCCATTTTTATCAAATTGATGTCGATAGTTTAAATTAACACCACCATTGTTAAAATCAATCAGATCAATATTTTTCGCCTTAATTACTGAATCCAGCTGCTGAGCTGAATTTAATAGATTGCTCGAGTTGTTGTTTATCTGGGTAGATGTTCTTGACATTCCATTAAGTACAATGCCCCATGTGGTGTTATCAGATTGATAATAATCAGCCCCGGCTTTAGCATTTAAAGCATTTCCATGTCTGTTAAAATAGCTGTTCTGGTTAAAATACGATTTTGGACTATTGTCAATATTTTTATAAACGCGGTTTATATCCAGATCTGAAAAGCCGCTATTGTAATTGTAGCTGAGATTTGCAAAATAATTAAACTTGCTATTTCTTAAATTGAAGTTAAGGCTATTCAATGTTCTGGTTCTTTGACCCTGATTGAGACTTAAGTTCAGACCGCCATTAAATCCCCTAAGATTTCCCTTCTTCGTTTTAATGTTGATTACCCCGGCATTACCTGCTGCATCATACCTTGCAGGTGGGTTTGTCATGATCTCTATTTGCTCTAATGACGACGATGGCAATGATTTTAGATAACTCTCGAGGTCCGCACCAGAAAGATAGGTTGGTTTATCATCAATAAGCACCAGAACACCTTGTTTGCCTTTTAAACTTATTGCACCATTTTGATCAAGCTGTACGCCGGGCGATTTCTCCAGAACATCCAGTGCAGTAGAACCTGTATTGGATATAAGGGCGTCCACATTAACTACCACTTTATCAAGCTTACGTTCAATAAAAGATTTTTTACCTGTAATATTAACCTGATTCAGGTTATTACTGGAAGCAATGAGCTTAATGTTAGGGATGAAAAAACCAGTCTGTGTGGTATTTAATGTTATGATCTCACTCTTATAGATTTTATAGCCCATTGCAGAAATTTTTATTTGGTAATCTCCTGCTTTTAGCTGATTGAAGTTAAATTTTCCATCGCCTTCTGTAAAAGTAGATTTTATTACCACTGAATCTTTAGCGCTGAGCAAAGCAACTGTAGCCAAATCAAAGGCTTTGCCTTCAGTATCAGTAACCTGCCCAGAAATACCTGTCCCAATTTGCTGCGCAACGGAAATAAAAGGGGCAATAAAAATCCCTATGGTTAAAATAACCAATATTTTTTTTATCATTATTGAAAATTAATTTATAAAACCTGGAAGTGATGTCTATTTATCACCTTTTAAAGCAAGCCCTTTAATCCGTATTAACAGTTGTAGTTATTGTTCCTTTACGGTTTTCAAGATACTTTTTCGCATACTTTTCATGAACAGCATCTGATTGCTTCTTACCATTAATGATGAGTTCGTGCTCGTTCAGTTTGTATTTAAAGTTATTAGTCTGTTGTAACAGGCCATCGTTTTGCAGTTCTTTGGTCATGTCTTTAGGTTCTGCAGGAGCGTATGATTTATTATACACAGGCGGTATTGGCGCCACCGGTACAGTAGGAATTGGGTAATGGCTTGCTGCTGTATATTTCGTAATCTCTCGTTTATAACCTGCTGCATCATGAATTTTACTATCTGTATCCTTTTGACTCTGCGCTATTTTTTGCGCAACTTTTGCGTTTTCGGCCTCTAATCTTTTCTGTTCTGCGATCACGCTCTTTTGTTCCGCAATAATCCTTGCGCTCTCCCTTGCTTCTTCAGATGATTTTGTGTAGCTGATCTTTTTTTGTGTATTTGAGGGAATTATTTTAGTGGTGTTCTTCTTTGCATTACGCTTTATAGTTGTATCCTGATATGATGGCCTTACACCAGTTAGTTCAGGGACTGGGCCTTTTGTTACAGCAACATCTTTTGTGTTTCTGGTAAACGCTGCTGTAAAAACCAGTGTTGAGATCAGAGTTGCAGTCAGAATAATTTTTTCGACTCTATTTAGGGAAGAACTTTTATTGAACACCATTCTGCTAACGCGTTCTAAAAGTTGGTTCTTTCTTCCGGTAAATGCCATCGCATAGTTATTTGATTGAAATTCCTGACATGAAACGAGTGCCTGGATATAATCTTGTTTGTTTGAAGTACAGCTCAATGCAAGATCATCGCAGCAGTTCTCTCTTTCTTCTCTGATCAATTTGGATAGCCACAACACAGCAGGATTAAAAAAGAATACTATCTCAATGAGACTTTGAAATATATTCACGAGATAATCGCTGCGTTTAATATGTGCAAGTTCATGACTAATTATCGCTTCAACTTCGGCGGTAGACAATCCATTTAACAAGCCAAGCGGAAGCAATATTATTGGCTTTAGGTGTCCTGCAACAACAGGTACTTTTGTAATTCCTGATTGCAGGATCTGGATATTTTTAGAAATATTCAGTTTAACTGAAAGTTCGGCTACTTTCTTTTCCCAGAAACGACCTGCAGAAAATACTTGTGTATTCTTCAAATAGTGGATTGCATGCAGGCCCATAATGAGCTGTATGCATTTAATACAAATAATCAGGAACCAAATCATCACAATCTGAGTGGAATAAGAAGTCCATAAGTCCATCAAAGAACGCATCCCATCAAGAATTCCAGAATTCCCCTGAGCCAGGGCCGTGGAGTTGATTGCAGTGATGTTTTCTTTACTTGCATGGGCTGAAAATATTGTTGATACATCAGACTTACTCAAACCCTGATGAATGCGTCCTGAATCTATGGTTTCATAAAACACGAAACCCATTATAATAACAAATAAAAAGAGAACAGCAGTAAGTAAATTATATCTTATAACTGCACTACTTTTTTTTGTAGTAATTATAATCAGACTTGTTGATAAAGCAAGTATCATCCCTATCCATAATGAATGGAAAAAGGTGATACATAGTGCATATTGAAATTCCATAATTCTGGTTCTTAAATTATTTCAATTCTTATTATTTATCCATTTTCTTTAACAGCTGCTTAATCGCATCAATATCTTCTTTAGAAGTCTTTTCATTACCTAATAGTTGCATCACCAATTTTGAGGCAGAGCCTTTGTACAAGTTATTTACAAATCGATTCAGCAATTGGTCTTTAGTTTTATTTTCTGCTTCTACGGGGATGTATATGTGCTTCATCTGACTTTCATCACGTTTAAGAATACCCTTATCGGCCATGATTTGCATTTGCTTAAGTGTCGAAGTGTAATTTACTTCTCTTTGCTCGTTTAATCTATCATTAACAACGCGCACGGTTGAGGGACCAAATTCCCATAAAACCTGTAAGATTTCAAGCTCTGCCCTGGTAGGTTCAGGAATAGCATCTATAGACTTATTCTGTTTCATAACATAAAGGTAGGATAACTTTCGTACGAAACAAATAATATGTTAAATATTTTTTTTAAGCTGTCTTTTGAATGTCTTTTATGATCTTGATTGCATGATCTCTTGAGTTTTCAATAAACCATAAATGTGTATCCATACCTCCACAAACCACACCTGCTAAATAGATACCTTTTTCATTGGTTTCCATTGTTTCGGAATTATGTTCGGGTGAGCATTTTACATCTTCGCTAAGTTTAATTCCAAATTTTCTCAGCAGATCAAAATCCGGCTGATAACCTGTTAGCGCCAATACAAAATCATTAGGAATGGTAACCAGGCCTTCCGTGGTGCGGATATCAACGGTGTCCTTAGCTATGCTGACCAATTCAGAATTAAAATAGGCTTTAATGCTTCCTTCTTCGATACGATTAATAACATCTGGTCTAACCCAATACTTAACTCGTTTATTTATCGATTCGCTGCGTATAACCATAGTTACATTGGCCCCTTTTCTATAGGTTTCCAAAGCAGCATCTACCGAAGAATTACTGGCTCCAATTACAACTACATTCTGCATTGCATAGTAATGAGGATCCTTATAGTAGTGTGCTACTTTTGGAAGATCCTCTCCAGGTATATTTATTTTATTTGGAAGGTCGTAAAAACCAGTAGAAACAATGATATTTTTAGTTAAGTAGCTTGACTTGGAAGTGTTTACTATAAAACCTACATCTTGCTTCGTAACCTCTTCAACAGACTCAAAAAGCTTTGTGTTTAATTGAAATTTAAGTGCAACCCTGCGATAATACTCTAATGCCTCTGCCCTGGTGGGTTTAGGATTATTTGAAACAAAAGGAACGCCTCCTATTTCCAGCTTCTCGGAAGTAGAGAAGAAAGTCATATTCTGTGGATAATTATACAATGAATTTACCAGACATCCTTTTTCGATGATCACATATGATAACCCTGCTTTCTTTGCTTCAATACCGCAGGCAATACCAATTGGCCCGGCACCTATAATAAGTATATCTGTAACTTCCATCCTATTATTAACTCATTGAAGGAAATGATATTCCTTTAATTTTTCTAAATAATTCGACTGCGTATATATCTGTCATTCCTGAAACAAAATCTAATACACTTTGGATTTTAGAATAAACATCATCCTTTTCCGTTAAAAATTGTTTTGGTATCAGTTCAACAAGCTTCTTGTGGTATTTGGACTCATTTTGCAGATAAGCAGGAATGAATTCTTCTAAAAGCCCTCCCATTACCTGATAGCCTGCGACTTCAATCTGTACAACTGAAGAATAGTTGTAGATTTTTTTGATCGAAATTTTTTCTATTTCTTTCATTACTGTTAAGAAGGGTTCTTCAATGGTATCCATCAAACTTTTATTAAAATCCCCACTTAATATAGCATCCTGTTCCTGATAAAACACATTAGAACATTGCCATATTAATGTACTTATCGACTTTGCCCTCATCAATGTAATTTTTGCATCGTCATCATCCATTTCAGCTAATCTTGATGGCATTTTAGCATCATTACACAAAGGTAAAAGCAAGGTTTCAACTTCTTTATATGAAAGAATTTTTAAGCGGTGGGCATCCTCCAGGTCTATAATGTTATAGCAAATATCGTCAGCTGCTTCTACTAAATACACAAGAGGATGGCGCTTATAGATCAAAGGCGACTCCTGAACTTTAATAAGATCCATCTCCGCAGCTATCTTTTCAAATCCACTTTGCTCGGATTGAAAGAAACCATATTTTTTGGTGTAGATGTTCTTTTTGTTATGCCCCGCTACAGATGCACATGGGTATTTAGCAATAGCAGCTAGTGTAGAGTAAGTTAATGCAAAGCCTCCCGTACCTTTTCCGGCAAAAGGATGGGTTAATATCCTTAATGCATTGGCATTTCCTTCGAAATGAATCAAATCCTCCCACTGTGCTTCATTTACCTGCTCCTGATATACTTTCCCATCGCCACTATTGAAATAATGTGATATAGCTGATTCGCCAGAATGACCGAAGGCTGGATTACCTAAATCATGTGCCAGACAGGCGGAAGCAATAATATTTCCAATTTCACAAAGCAGCGGACAGGTTTCGTCTATATTGATATCTGAGTCTTTTATTCGATTGTAAAAGATGGTACCTAATGAGCGTCCAACGCTTGCTACCTCCAGGCTATGCGTTAGTCTGTTATGGACAAACACACTGCCTGGTAAAGGGAAGACCTGGGTTTTGTTTTGTAATCTTCTAAAAGGTGATGAAAATATGATCCTGTCATAATCTCTTTGAAACTCAGAACGAGCCTCTTTTTGATTTCCAGTAAACCTATCTTCATTTCCCCATCGTTTTGATGACAATAACTTTTCCCAATTCATAGCTTAAAAATAAGCACGAAGTTAAGGTATTAAATCAGTTTTCCATGAGCTGGCCCCAATTCGCCTTGCAGATTGCTGTCTGCGAGCCCTATTATTGTTTAATTAAATGCATCACCTGTCCTCCTCCGGATGCTAATTTTATACTAATCTTATTTGATTTATTTAAGGTTTTTGCCTGTTTAGTTAAATGATTTGGATCCCTTTCTGTATCAGGAGCATCAGCATAAATTTCGGCAGTATAATTTCCATCAGATAGAAAATCAAGTGGAACCTCTATTGTTCTTGATTGTGTGTTGTTAATGGTGCCGACATACCAATCATTTCCTTTTCTTCGGGCAATAGTTACGTATTTTCCAAGTTCAGCTTTTGGAACATAAATTTCATCCCAGCTTGTAGGTACTTTTTGAAGAAACTCAAAACCTGGCTGACCTTCATAAGCCTGAGGATAATCTGCTACCATAGCTAAATAGCTTTCTAAAACTACATACATGGCCAACATATGACAACGGGTACCATTCATCAGGGGCCTGGTATACTGTGTTTTAAATTTAGCCTGAGAAACCGCTCTAAAACCTCCTAAGTGGTAATCTGTAGCTCCGGCAAGCAAACGAGTAAAAGGCATATCAATATCATGGTCAGGGCTAACCCCCTCTTTGGTCCACTTGTTAAACTCATAATTCAAAGCGCCTTCTCTTGTAAATTCATTAGGATAGGTTCTATGTAATCCTGTTGGTTTAAATGCCCCATGAAATTGAATAAATAGTTTGTGCTGGGCAGCCTTTTTTAAAATTTCCTCCTGAATATTTACCATTTCCTGATCATCCCTTTCCATAAAATCAACCATCATCCCTTTAATTCCCCATTTTTCAAATTGTGCAAACGATTCTTCAAGCCTAGGATATATCGCTTTCCAGTGCACCCATACGTGTATGCCAACTCCTTTTTGTTTGGCATAGTCACATACCTGTTGCATGTCTAGGCTTGGAACTGTTTTGGTAACATCAGTGTTTGGGCCAACAACAGAATAACCGCTTGCATCACTTTTATACCATGCAAAGCCCCCATAGCCGATGACAGAATGGTATTCTATATGATTTCTTGCACAAAAATCGATATAATATTTATTGGTCTCAAAGTTAATACCTGGTGCAAAAGTAGTATCCGGTAAGATATCCCCATTCCACCAATGAAAAGAAGTTTTCCCTGGTTTGAGCCAGGAGAGGTCTTTGATCTCAACAGGATCATTTAAGTTGACTAAGATATTTGACGCTATCAGTGTCTCCATCCGGTTACTGATCATCATCACCCTCCATGGTGTGTGATGAGGTAAAACTGCTTTTACCTTTATTTCAGACTGTCCTTGTAGGGAAGATAACTGACTTTTAAGTACGCCATTGTGTTTTATCAGGTACATTCCTGCATACTCTCTTAAATTTGCCTCTGTTATAGCCATGTATACTTTATCCGGAAACTCCAGTAAAGCCGGCATATCCATCAAGGTATCTTGTTTAGCCTCATTGAATTTAAATTTTTTATAAAATCCTTCATGCGAATTATTATAGCTATCCCATAAAAGTGCATGAATCATTGGATTACCTACTACATTAAATGTACTATTCTCATCAGTCATGGTATAGGAAGACCATGAGTTTTGTTTAGGAAACTCGTAACGAAAGGCTAACCCATCATTAAAAACACGTACTACCAGACTTATTTGCCGCTGGGTATTCTTATTTTCAGTGAAAGAGATCGTTACTTCTTTGTGATGGTCACATACTGTTTTTGCTTTACCAACAGCCAGCTCATAAGATTCATCAACATCTTTAAAAGTAGTCTTTGATATTTTAACATCAGCCCCAAATCTCCCTGTTTCTTTAAAGGTAAAGCCTAATTCCGAATCTGCAATGATTGTTTTTCCCTTAAACATTATACTGTATACAGGAGCCTTTGGGCTAATTTTTAAAGAAAAAATAATATTACCATCCGGAGATTTTAGCACGACCTTTTTTTGTGCAAAAACAGGTAATGAGATAATAAGGCTTATAATGAGTCCAACCATTTGAAAAATGTACATATAAATTAGTTAAGGTATTAAATCAGTTTTCCATGAGCCATCTATCAACCTCAAAATATTCAATGGGTTAGCGTTTTGTAAAGCTTCAGGAAGTAATTCATCCGGGATATCCTGATAAGATACTGGCCTTAAAAAACGATAAATGGCTGCAGTTCCTACAGATGTTGATCTACCATCAGTAGTTGATGGAAACGGCCCGCCATGCTGCATGGAATGGCAAACTTCCACTCCGGTAGGGAAACCGTTATAGAGAACACGACCAGATTTTTGAGTAATAATATCAATTATAGCAATTAAATTGCCTTTATCCTCAGGTTCTGCATGTACAGTTGCGGTAAGTTGTCCTTCCAATTGATTTAAAACAAGATGTAGTTGAACTGTATCTTTAACCAAAACGAACAGAGTTGCCGGTCCAAAAACTTCTTCATTTAACTGCCTGTTCAGAAGAAAATCTTCTGCTGAAACGGTAAATGCAATTGGTTTAGATTCATTTCTTTCCTCAACTGCTGCTTTTGTTGCTTCGGCTAAAACACTTACGCCATTAATAGTTTTAATTGATTCAATACCTTTTCTATAGGATGCGCAAATATTTTTGTTTAGCATTGTTGCGGGTTCAGTAGCCCCCAAATATTGTTCAAAGTAATTTAGAAAGTTCTTGCCTGCTTCACTTTCAATAAGCAATACCAATCCCGGATTAGTACAGAACTGACCAGCACCCATTGTTACAGATCCGGCCAAGCTTTTAGCAATTGCTTCTCCTTTAGCTTTTAATGCCTCTTCCATTAAAATAACCGGATTTATAGCACTCATTTCTGCATATACGGGAATGGGTTCAGGTCTGTTAACTGCTGCATTAAAAAGGGTCATACCTACTTTTCGGGATCCTGTAAAGCCTGCAGCTTTTATAACCGGATGCTGTACAAGTTTTACTGATTGATCATTATTAAGGTTTAAAGCGGAAAATACTCCTTCAGGCATTCCAGCTCTTTTAGCAGCTTTAATAATTGCAGACGACACCAATTCACTTGTGCCTGGATGTGACGGATGTGACTTAACAACAACCGGACAGCCTGCTGCCAGTGCTGATGCAGTATCACCACCAGCAGTAGAAAAAGCAAGGGGAAAATTACTGGCCCCGTAAACTGCAACAGGTCCCAGTGGAATCAGCATTCTTCTGATATCAGACTTTGGTAAAGGAGCTCTTTCTGGTTGTGCAGTATCTATTCTGGCATCTACATACCAGCCATCGCGAAGTAACCGGGCAAACATTTTTAGTTGACCGCAGGTACGCCCTCTTTCGCCTGTTATCCTTCCAACCGGCAAGCCCGATTCAGTAACAGCTCTCTCTATCAATGCTTCTTCGAGTGCCATTATTTCTTCAACAATGGTTTCCAGGAACTCAGCACGTTTAATAGCTGAAGTGTTTCTATAGCTTACAAAAGCATCCTGAGCTAAAGACAATGCCTGTTCAAACTCCTCTTCTGTAGCATAAGCAAACGTTTCCGGCATTAAAAGATTTCCTGTAGGATTGAAAGCCTGAAAACTACTTTCTCCTTTGCCACTACGAATATTTCCAATAAAATTCTCACCTGTTATAGACATAATACTCTTGTAAAATTTAAAGCCATCTTATTATAATCTGATAGCTATATGGTTTGTTAATGTTCCAATATTATCAATACTTATACTTACCTCATCCTTTTCATTTAAAGTAAAGTCATTAGGAGGTACAATACAAGTTCCGGTCATCAAAAAGCAGCCGTTCTTAAAGTCACACTCTGCATATAAATAGATTACCAATTCATTTAAAGAGCGTTTCATCCGGCTAATAGAAACTGAATCCCTAAAAACCTCATTGCCACTTCTCTTTATTACCATCTCAATCATTGTTTTGTCTGAGATTGGCTTTTCCGGTATATATAAACAAGGGCCTATAGCGGCGCTTCTTTCGTAAATCTTTGCCTGTGGCAAATATAAGGTGTTTTCGCCCTCAATACTTCTGGAACTCATATCGTTCCCTATGGTGTAAGCTTGTATATTTCCGGATGAATTGATAAACAAAGTTAACTCAGGTTCAGGTACATTCCATGTCGAATCTTTTCGGATGTTTACATGCTGATTATGACCTGCTACCCGATGTGGTAATGATTTAAAGAATAACTCCGGGCGATCTGCATCATAAACCTTGTCGTACATACTTGCTCCACCAGAATCCTTTGATTCTTCCTTACGTGCATCACGACTGCGTAAGTAGGTTACTCCTGCTGCCCAAACTTCCTGCTGCCCTATTGGAGCTTCGATATCGTTTTCTAATATTGTTAAAACGTCGGCTTCTTTTAAGGGTTCTTGCCCCTCAGCCAACAAATAAATCAAATGATAAAGATTATCATTATTAATTAATGCGTCCCATTCAACATTAATTGAATAATACCCTTTATCATTGTGCAAAATTGCACCCTGTTTAGTTTTATATAATTTCATAATTTATAGTACCAGTTTTAATATGAATTTGTCTTTAAATTATAGCGATATCCCTCTTTTCCAGGGAATAAAGTCATTGTGTCCTAAAGCTTCAGCCTTGGCTTTAACCTGTCCGCTCGCAATCTCTATCATGTAATCCAGAATGCGTTCTCCAACCTGTTTAATAGTTTCTTCACCAGTTATTATTGTACCTGCATCTATATCAATAATGTCATTCATCTTCTTATAAAGCGTGGTATTGGTTGATATTTTTACTACAGGCGCAATAGGATTGCCGGTTGGCGTGCCAAGTCCGGTTGTAAAAAATACAAGCGTGGCACCAGCTCCCACCTCGGCTGTTGTCGACTCTATGTCGCTACCAGGCGTACATAGCAAGGTGAGCCCTGGTTTAGAAACCTGTTCCGGGTAATCCAATACATCAATTACTGGTGATGTTCCTGCTTTTTTAGCAGCACCGGCAGACTTTATTGCATCGGTAATTAAACCGTCACGTATGTTGCCCGCCGAGGGATTAGAATCAAAACCAGATCCAACTGCTTTGGCTCTTTCATGATAAGCAGTCATCAGCTTCATGAACTTATTAGCTACAGTCTCATCAATACAGCGGTCGCTCAGCTCCTGTTCAACTCCACACAGCTCAGGGAATTCCGAAAGTATTACAGATGAACCCAAAGCAACCAGCAGATCAGAAGTAAATCCCAAAGCCGGATTGGCAGATATTCCGGAAAAACCATCCGAGCCTCCGCATTCCAGTCCTATGCAAAGTTTGCTTAATGGAGCTGGTTTGCGCGTATGTTCATTTACCTGTATCAAACCTGCAAATGTCTGCTTTATGGCTAGTTTCATTAAATCAGATTCCGTTCCTACCTGCTGTTGCTCAAAACAATATAATGGTTTCGAAAAGTTGGGATCTCGTTTTGCAATTTGTTCTTTTAACAGCGGTATTTGAGCATTCTGACAACCAAGACTTAATACAGTTGCCCCTGCAACATTAGGATGCGTTATATATCCGGCAAGTAAGCCACAGAGATTAATGGCATCGTCTTTTGTACCGCCACAGCCTAATGAATGTGTTAAGAATTTAACTCCATCCACATTTGGGAATACTCTGTTCTCTATTTCTAGATCGAGATTTAAGCTATCTAAGTCTGTACTTAATATTTCTTCTTTAGGCATACCTGCCTTATGCATTTTAACCAATTGCTGTACCTGATTGTAGTAGGATGAATCATTGTCATGATATCCCAATCCTTTCATAAAAGCATCCTGGATCACCTGTACGTTCTTATTTTCACAAAACACCAGAGGTATAATTAACCAGTAATTTGCCACTCCAACTGTACCATTATCTCTATGGTATCCCATAAAGGTCTTATTGCTCCATGATGATGCCTCCGGTACTTCCCAGTCAGTTTTTCTTTCCTTAAGTTTATAATTATTAGCTGCATGGCTAATGTTAGCAGTGGTAATTACTTCGCCTTTTTTAATGGCTTTTGTTGCCTTGCCTACAAGTACACCGTACATTATAACATCATCTCCCGGTTGCAGATCAATTGTTGCAAATTTGTGTTTGGCTTGTACATCGGTAGTTAAGTTATAAATTCCGATACCATTATTTACCGCCTCACCTGCTTTTAGATCAGATAATGCTACCTCTATATTGTCAGTATGATTTATTTTAAGTGTTTTTGATTTCATTAATCAATTTTTTTCCATGTTTCCCAATCCGTTTCTCAATTACGATAGCTTACCTTCTTTACCAGATAGCACTACACTTTTAACTGGTATGTTTCCAGTAGCGACATCCATTGAAACCTTTCCTTTACTTAAACTAACTGTACCGAAGCCATATGCAGTCGACAGAAAGCTTGTAAAGTCGCCAATTTTAGAATCTACAAAAAGAGTTTTCGCAACTGCATCATAACGTACACCTGTTAAGCTTTCAATCATGCCATAACTTGACATCGCCCTTGCATACCAATGGCCACATTCATATTCATTAAATGGATTACGAACTTGTCCATTGTAACGCTCTCTGCAGGTTTTTACAATATCAAGCCCTTTGTCCACCTCTCCCATAAGCATTAAATGAGAAGCAACCTGATATTCTATTCCGGTCCAAACCTCATTACTATAAACAAATGGTAATGAAAGCATTCCTCCTTTAGGCCATGAACATAAAAGCAATCCACCCTCGTCGCCAATAGCATAGGTAGAACGTTGCGGATTCGAATGATCTTTAAGGTTCTTTTTTAAATTGTATTTATATACTGAAGTAAGATGGCTTTTAGTTTTTACAGGATCTATTGGGTCGCCCAGACCACACATCCTAGATAGCCAGCCACCCATAACTCCATCAGAAAGGCAACCTACACCATATTGATATTTTGGCCCCTCTTTTTGTAACAACTCAAGCGACTCATCAGCATATTTGGTATTAAATGCCTGAACTTTTGTAGGATCGGGTGCTTGTAGACCTGTCCACTGAATTTTTTGAACAAAATATTCTCCATCGTAAAGATCATTCTCGAGGTATTTCCTTCCGCTACCATATAGTTTCTTATAGCTTGCAACATCCACTTTCAAATGACTACCCATTGCTATTATGGCGTTAAGTGCTCCCAGATAAAAACTTGTAGCAAAGCCTGTCGGACCCCAAAACTCGATGTCGTAAGTATTGTGATGTGGTTCTTCAACAATACCCTTTCCTTTAGGATCCCAGGTCTTTATGCAGTAATCTATACTTGTTTTTACCTTGGGGTATATTTTCTTAAGCCACTCATTATCTCCTGAAATTCGCCATTCGCGATACACCTTCATTATTCCACCCAATTGCCCATCAGCCGCCGAATGAAAATTATGAATAAGTGGAGTTATTGGCAAATTAGCTCTGAATCCCTGATGACCTTCAGTATTCTGATTTTCATTAAATTCGGTTTCTCTTAAACTCCTTTCTAACGAAGGAAATAGATGAGGAACAGCCTGAGCATAATTCCATACATGTGTGCATGAACCATGACAACTACCCCAGTTGTCGCCACTACCTTCCCAGCACCAGAAACGCCCATCATACTGGCGTAGTACCGTGGCCGATTTTAATATGGTAAGGTTGGCAGCCACAGCTTCAATAACCTCAGCAGGTAGAGTGCTCTTATAAAAAGTATCAGTAAATAACGATGTCTTTTCTTTTAGCTTTTGATAATTGATATCCCAAAAGGTCGAAACCTCCGTTACATTCTTAAATTTACTGCTATACCATGGTTTATGGTATTTTAATAAAGGATTTTTCTCTATCAGATCTTTATTGGCAGGATTTTCATCACCAAAATGAGCCCTTGTATTGGGCACATACCATGCCATCATTAGCCTGATGGTTTTTTCCTCGCCTGCTTTAAGTGTAAAAGGCACAAATAAGGATGCACCAGGCGCATCACGCTCTACAGGCTCCTTAGTTTTAGGTTCTCCGCTTTTAACTGTATTCCAGATCATCGTAAGCGGGTCAAACCAACCTCCTCTAAACCAGCAATGATCTACAACCGTTTCCGGCTCATTGGTATAAATAGCAAATTCGCCTTGTTTCTCGGGAGTTGCCTCTGTACCATCAACGGCAAGTATAAAGCCGTTCTTAAGGGGTTTTATGTAGTTCTTTACATCTGGTTGAGAAATAACATTTCTACTGTTATAGGAAAAAACACATTCCTCTGTCTTATTACCCGTATTCTTAAATTTATATTCTAAACCGGCTACAGGTAAACTGGAGCTATCTTCATCATTAGGAATAAAGGGATTCCAACCTGTAATTTGAACAATTACCGGTAGTTCTTTGTCCTTTAATTCAATATTTGCAAAGGGAAAACGGGCATTGAAAGTAGTCTCCTCAAAACGAGGCAATCCCCATGTAGGGCCAAATACTCCTCCAAGTCCTGAGTCCCGCTGTCCGAACTTTTTCCATTCCGGCACTTGTCCTTCTAAAACTCTAGCTCCGTTTTCTCTTCCCTTTAGGCAAATTGCTGCAAACATACCCGGCTCATAAAACATTTCGGGATTATTGCGCACAGACATATGAGAAATAGCGCCAGTCCCTTCCAAACAGAACATGCCCGCACCGATTCCCCCTATTGGAAAGGCTATTCGATTTAAATTCTCGTCACTGTAACTTCCATTAAAACTTCTTTTGAAGTTATTGCTTGCTTTGCTTTCAGATAATACAGTGCCTTTTTTCTCTTCACGTTCATTTCCCATCATTATAGATGGCATAGCAGTAAGTCCTATACCCCCAATGGTTACTTTCTTAATGAATGAACGTCGGTTGTCATTATTTTTCATCAGTATCAATAATTAGTGATGGTTATAATTAAATAGTTCTCTCCAGATAATTCCCTAATCTTTCATATTTTTCATACCTCAATCCATATAAATGAGCTAGTCTTTTATCAGGAGTGTAAGTTTTGTCAAAACCTTTGCCTATTGCTGCCATTGCTTCGTTCACATTAGGATATATACCTGCAACAGTTGCAGCGAACATCACTGCTCCCAGGGCACAGGTCTGTTCAGATTGGTGCACGCGGATAGGCATGTTCATGACATCAGCCAGCGTCTGCATAACGAATTGTGATTTCTTTGCTATGCCTCCTACACCAATTAACCCTTTTATTGTTATACCCTCAGTTTTAAATCTGTTAGATATACTTTTTGAACCAAAACAGGTAGCTTCTACAATTGACCTATATATGGATGGTGCATCGCTTCCAAGGTTTATTCCTGTTATTGCGCCTTTCAGCAATTGATTGGCATCGGGCGTTCTACGGCCGTTAAACCAATCAACAGACAATTCACTATGCTCATTAAATTCTAAGGCCGCCGCACTTTTCTCCAATGCAGCCAATAGTTGCTGAGAGATATTCTCAGAAAGTATTTTTGAGTTTGTATCATCAATTCCAGCTAAGCCTGAAACTAAATTCTGTAAGGGCCATGATAAAAGATTCTTAAACCATGCATATGCATCTCCGAAGGCGGACTGTCCAGCCTCCATCCCTATCATTCCGGGAATAATAGATCCATTAACCTGTCCGCATATTCCTTTAACTACCGTATTGTTTATTTCATTTTTTGGAGCGACCAGCATATCACAGGTAGATGTACCGATCACTTTGCTCAGGTAATAGGATTCTATTTGTCCGCCAACAGCTCCCATATGTGCATCGATTGCACCAACTCCAACTAAAACATCAGTACTTAACCCTAGTCGTTCAGCCCATTCCTCACTTAATGTACCTGCAGGTTTATCTGAGGTATAAACGTCCTTACCTAAAGTAGATGAATATCCTGTAAGTATAGGATCAAGTGCAGAGAAAAAATGATCAGGAGGAAAACCTCCGTGTTCTTCGGCCCATAAGCCTTTGTGCCCGGCAGCGCATACACTTCGCTTTATTTCCGTGGCTTTTTTACCACCGGTTAACAGGAACGGCATCCAGTCACAATGTTCTACCCAGGTGTAAGCGGCATTTCTAACCCGCTCATTTTTTCGAAGAATATGCAATAGCTTTGACCAGAACCATTCTGAGGAATAAATACCTCCGGAATATAACGTGTAGTCAGGACTATGTTTTTTTGCGTGTGCATTAATCTCGGCAGCTTCCTTAATGGCAGTATGGTCTTTCCAAAGAATAAACATCGCATCAGCATCAGATTCAAACTCTGGTAGCAATGCCAGCGGGATCCCCTTGTCATTTACTGCTACCGGGGTCGATCCTGTGGTGGCTATAGATATCGCTCTTACATTTGTGGCTATCAATGTTCCGCCCTGCCTTAAACACCCTTTTATGGTCTGCACTATTCCTTCGATATAATCGAGTGGATGTTGCCTGAATTGATTCTGACCGGCGTTGCAATAAAGTCCGTCATTCCATCTTGGGTAAATAAACGAAGATGATGCAACTTCATCGCCATTATTTGCATTAACAATGATGGACCTGACAGAATCTGTTCCAAAATCAACTCCTATACAATAATCATGATTTGTCATTTGATTCTGCTTAATGGTGCTGCAATGAAATATTCTTAGCATCTATCTTTTTGCCAATTCCTTTTATAGCATACCAGGCAATAAATGCGAAGCATACCATTGGAATTACAAAGGCTATAGACATCCCAAAATGATCTCCTATCAGACCCATTATTGGCGGACAAAAAGCACCACCTGCAACCGCCATTACTAAAAATGACGCCCCTTTTTTAGTTAAAGGGCCTAAATCATATATACCTAAGGCAAAGATTGTTGGGAACATGATCGACATAAAGAAATAAGTAAAAAATAGCGCTACTACCGAAAACCATCCAATCTCTAACAATACAATAAATACCAATATGGTATTTACCACTGCATAAATACCGAGGAGTTTCTGTGGTGACAAGTATTTCATCATATATGAACCTGATAAACGGCCGATCCAGAAAAGTCCCATCCCTCCAATAGCAAGAATAAGTGAGGCTGCCTGTTCCGGATTTTTTGGCGTAAATATTTCACCAAACCATCCTAAATGCTGCATGATATTTTGAACAGGTCCTGTTACGTTAGGTATTGTCTCAGTTACATAATTAATAAAGAAAGAATTTACCCCGGTTTGTGCGGCTACATAAAGAAATTGTGCAATTACAGCCAATACAAAGGCTGGGTGTTTCAATAAATTACGCATCGGCGGATCTTCAGTAGTTTCGGTATCGCTGGCCTCTTTAACTTCAGGAAGCTTGATGAGCATAAATACCAATGCCACAACCACAACTATTCCACCAACCATCATATACGGTTTAACCATCGAATCGAACTTATCTACACCCGGTGTATGTTCTGTTCCGAAGATAAACAAGCCACCCATTAATGGCCCCAGAATCCATCCTAAGCCATTAAACGACTGAGAAATATTGATCCGTCTGGCCGCATATTCCTTTGGTCCAAGAATTGTTGAATAAGGATTGGCTGCTGTTTCCAGACAAGCCAACCCGCATGCCAACACAAATAAGGCTAGCAAAAAAGGAATAAATGCCTGCAGTTTAGCCGCAGGGTAAAAAAGAAAGGCACCAATGGCAAATAAGACCAGCCCTAAAATGATTCCTTTTTGATAACCGAACCGCTTCATAAATAATCCTGCCGGAACGGCCATAGCCAGATAACCGATATACAATGAAAATTGTATGAAACCTGATTGTGCTTTTGATACGTGTAAAATATTCTGAAAATGCTTATCCAGCACATCGAGTAAACCGTGTGCAAAACCCCAAAGTAGAAAAAGGCTGCATATGAATATAAAAGGCATAAGATAACTTTTGCCGGTTTCTGTTCTAAACAGTGAAGTTGATTTTTTATTCATCAGATATGTGCTTAACTATATAATGATCCATAAACCTGGCATGCTCTGTAATCCGAGCCTTCAGTATCCATTCCGAAGGAGGACCATGCAGAAGGACGAAAGATATCCTGCGAACCTACATTATGCATGTTTACGGGAATTCTAAGCATTGAGGCAAGGGTGATCAGATCAGCTCCTATATGCCCGTAACTTATCGCTCCATGATTTGCTCCCCAGTTTGCCATAACGGAATAAACATCTTTAAATGCACCGATTCCATTTAAGCGCGGAACAAACCAGGTTGTTGGCCAGGTACGATCGGTACGTTCATCCAGGGCCTTATGTACATTCTCCGGCAAATCCACTGTCCAGCCTTCGGCAATCTGAAGTACCGGGCCAAGGCCTTTAACCAGATTGAGACGACACATGGTTACCGGCATCTCTCCTTTGGTAAGAAAATTAGAAGAATAGCCACCTCCGCGGAAATAATCAAGATTTGCAGGATACCATGTAGTTGCTTTCAGGCATTCATCGGCCTCCTGCTGATCAATATCCCAGAATGGCTTCATTACAGGTTTTCCATCAGTAGTTTGTCTTCCTGTACCATCTAAAGTTGCTGAACCTGAATTGATCAAATGAATAAATCCAGCCTCTGCGTGTCTATCGGGTTTCCAGCCAGACACCCGTTCAACGGCTTCCGGACTCCAGTAAGTACGAACATCAGCAAATATTTGTGCAGTATTGGTCAGGAGATAATTAAACAACATAGAAACTCCATTTAGTGCGTCATTTTCTGTTGCTACCATATAAGGAGCTCTTACTCCATTCCAATCGAAAGAAGAATTGAGGATGGCTTCAGGAAAATCTCCATTAGGCAAGAAATCGGTCCATTGGCGTTGTCCCTGAAAGCCGGAAACCAGGGCATTATGGCCCTGAGCCTCTTCTGCATAACCAATTTTAACAAGAGCGTCGTTTCCGATCATCAGATCGCGAATGATAAGTGTCATTTTGACTACAAATTCCCAATCCTTGTCTTTTTCTGCCCTTGATTTTACCTTTTCAGGTCTGTTAAAATCTTCACCTTCAAGACAGTGTTTTCTGGTCCATTCCAATGCCCTTTCATACTCTTTCTGATCAAATATATTTTGTTGTATACGTCTTAAAACTTCCGAGGAATCTACGTATTCATTTCGCATGCCCAAATAATCCTGAAAGAAATCAGCGTCAACAATTGAGCCTGCAATACCCATCGAAACTGAACCTATTGCCAGGTATGACTTGCCTTTCATAATTGCAACAGCCAAACCGCTTTTCGCAAAACGCAGCAGCTTTTCTTTTACATCGGCAGGAATAACTGCATCTCCCAGATCCTGAACATCTCTTCCATAAATTCCAAATGCAGGCAACCCCTTTTGATTATGGCCAGCCAATGTTGCTGCCAGATATACAGCTCCCGGCCTTTCCGTACCATTAAATCCCCAGATTGCTTTAGGTAACAGTGGATCCATATCCATCGTTTCTGAACCATAACACCAGCATGGTGTAACCGATAATGATAATCCTACGTTATTATCTCTGAATTTCTCTGCACATGCTGCTGATTCTTTTACTCCACCGATGCACGAATCAGCGATAACACATTCCACATGGCTACCATCAGGGTACTTCAATTCTTGTTTAAATAATTCTGCAACTGCTTTGGCCATATTCATTGTGGTATCCTCCAGGGATTCACGAATGCCTCCCAAACGGCCATCTATTATAGGTCGAATGCCTACCTTAGGGTATTTGTTCATATTTTCAGATCTATTTGGTTAAAATTCGAATTAAGCTGGTGAGCTAAAGAAGCGCTCACCAGCTATCCAAATACTTGATTTAATCTTTAAATGTTCCGGCAATCTCATCCAGAGATACACCAAGAACCTTTAGTGCAATTTCATTTAAAGCGGTTCTATCCCCTGTAAAGTGAAATACACTATGCATGTGTGTATGCTTTTCTCCCGGTTTTAAGAATGTAGGCGGCGATACGCTTTCTAATTCGTAAAAGGGCCCCATTTGCGAGCTATCAGCTAAAGGACCATCATTATAAGCATTCATAGCATCACCAGTAAACGGATCTTTATCTGGTGTCCATTCCTGATTTAGGTATTTTGCCTTGTTGTTTATGTCAAACATTGTGATAGTAAGTACATTCTGGTCTGCAGCATAGCTGCCCGCAACATTTTTTACCCTACCCGGAGGAATACCAAGTTTGCCGCGTGATTTACCATCAGCTTTAAATAACAGAATTCCATTTTTGTAAGTTATACGATCTTTAGCAATCTCACCAAAGTAATCTGTAGTAGCCACTTTACCACCGGCGCTTTCAATATATGGGATAACAATTACCGTTTTGGGTGATGGACTAAACATGTCTAAACTCCAGATACAAGGAGCACCTGTTTTCTCTGTCCATTCATTAGTACCATTATTGGTGATGGTATTTTGTGTTTTAAAAGCTACAGAACTCACTTTACTATCCAGAATAATATTTAGAACTTTCTCGATGTTATCTTTTTCCAGTATTTCAACGTCTCGTTCCAGCTTTATTTTCATGTTGGTGCCAGCATAATTTTGTAGCTCCATCTCTTTATTTAATAAAGCTTTCTTCCCATCAGATTTCACTAAAGTCCAGCTTTCACTGTCAATTCCTGTAGGAGTGTGCCAGTTTTTAAAAACCATCGAATCGCCAGGCTTGAAATACAGGGAGAACTTACCACCCTCGGGGCCAAGCCATAAGCGGTCTTCACCACCATAAGCATTCATATGCGGATCCAAAGGTTTTCCAAAGGCCTTATAGTTAACCCAGCCAAAACTTTTGCCATCAAGCCCTTCGGCAGTTGAAGTAAATACCTTTGCCTGATATTTTGGTGATAACGCAAGCTGAGCACTTCCATCATCATTCTTTAAAACAACTATACTGTCGTTTTCATTCAAAAAGTTTAAATCATAGCCAAACGTGCCCTTTTCATAAACCTTCATATCATCTTGTTTTTTGGTGGTCGACTGACAAGATATGATCATCATTCCTGCCAACAGTAGTGATGGAATTTTTAGCAATTTCATGTTCTTAGTTTTAAGGTTGATTAGAACTAATTTACTTCCAGTTCATCTCTTGAAGGCAATTTCGGAAAATTACCATGAGGTTCTGTTTGGTACCAGTAAGCCACAGTCATGATGTCTGATTTCTGTGCCAGATATCTGCCTCCATCTCTCCATCCCAAATCCTGAATGGTCACCTTAAGGTCCTTATCAAAACGTATAGGATCCATAATGTGCCATCTGTACATTCCAAATCTTTGTTGTGCCTTATAGGTTCCATCTGGCCTGATCACTTGATGTAAACCGGCATATGGAGTACTGTATTCAGTATATTTGCCCCCTCTATCGAAATTATAAGATCCGCAAAAATAATCCTCCGTTCCGGTTCCGGCTATGGTTGGATATTCTTTATCGCCATCTAAAAAGAACTTAATTTCACCTTCTCCCCACCATCCATTGTTGTTTACACCAAGACCCATATATAGGCCAACAAACTGACCTTTGCCTTTTACACCGTCAATTATAGTATGTACAGAGGTAGTGTTAGGGTTTGATCTTCTATATTGCGCATGGAAATAAGCTTCATCATCTGCAACTGGAGTAAGCGTATAATTTACCTGATAGTATAATCTCATTTCATCTCTTGGATTAATGTTTTCAAGAGTGATTCTGCATTTTTTTCTGAAAGGCATTTTCCAGTAGCAGTTAAAAGCACTTCCCGGATTAACACTTACAGGCAGGGAATTTAACGGAGCATATTCTCCCCATCCCATTCCAAAAAAAGCACCTACAGGAGTTTCAATTGAAGGTTCTTTCTCATCGTCCCAGTAAAAGCGCAAAATGGAGAACTGCCAGTTTCCTGTAGGCGTCATCCAGATTTGCTGTATGGCCCCTGGACCTTCCATTTCAGCGATAGTTACAGTTTCTCCACTTTTAACTATTATAAAAGGATTTACTTTCCAGCCAATTCCCAGATCCCGTGCTTCGTTTGCTGCATTGGCTACATTACGTTGCCCTTTACTTTTCACAGGATCAGCCATTCCGCCTTTGCCTTTTTCGCCTGTAAAGTTCTCCGGACTGATAGATCTGGTCTTTGCATCAGATAATCGAGACAGATTACCAAGATTCATATCAAGGCCATCAAATTTCTGGGGTTTTTGCGCAACTGCAGGTAAAACAAAAATGGTTGCGATGATTAGTAATAAAAGCTTTCTCATAATTTTAAATTGCGAAGTTCCTCAGCTACTTAATACTCTTTATCTTGATATCGTGTATTCCAAACATCTTAAATTTGAATTTGCTTACACGTTTAAGCTAAAGTAGATAAAAAAAAATGCTGAGCACTTCGGTTTTAAATGGTTTATAATTTGATTGTGTAGTCAAACTTAAGCTTAAACGTTTAAACGAGCAAATATTTTTTTATTTTTTTTTCAAGATTAGATGTAACATTCTCGTTCTAACAATGGATACGCAATTAGACCAATTTCTTTTTAACAACCATCGCGCTTGATTGTCGTACAATTAATTTAGAAGCTATACTTACTTGCGTATTTATACTTTTTTTATCCGATATGTTTTTGATTAAGATCTGAACGGCCTTTTTGCCCATTTCAAGTAGTGGTTGTTCTATATAGGTTAAAGGAGAATAAAAGAAGTCGAAGGCTTCACTTTCATCAAAACATACGATGGCTACATCATCAGGGACTTTATACTCCATCTTATTTAAGGACTTCAATCCCTTTAAAGTTAGGGTGTTTGTGGCAAAGAATAGTGCGTCCATTGCGGGGTTCTGAGTAAACAGTTCACGGATACCCTCTCCCACCTCTTCCTGGGTAGCATTGAAATCAACCGTTTTAATTAACGGGGTTTTAGCTTTTAATAACTTATTGTCTTTAATTGCATCGAGGTAGCCCCGCTTCCTATCCAGCATATGGACCAAATCAGTTTTATAAGCGACCATGCCGATATTTGTATTTCCCGCTTCAATCAAATGACTCACAGCGTGATAAGAAGCTTCATAATTATTAGTGACCACGTAATTGGTATCCAAACCTTTAAAATACCTGTCGATGAGTACTATTGGAATATTGTTCTTTAAAAGAGCTTCAATCTGGTCCTGCGAATTTTCGGCTGGCGCAATAATAAAACCATCAACCTGTCTTTCTGTTAAAATATTAATCAAGTTTTGAGATTTCTCTGCATTTTCATCTGCACTTGCAAAAATCACAGTATAGTTAAACTTCTTTGCCTCGTCTTCAACATTCCTTGCAAGATTAGCAAAGAACGGATTAGAAATATCAGCGACAATTAACCCAAAAGTGTGCGATTTCCCTGTTTTCAGGCTTTTTGCAATCTGATTAGGCTGATATCCCATCTCCACAGCTGTATCCCTTATCACCTGTGCTATTTCCTTTCCAACACGTGCTTCTTTTTCCTTGTTATTAAGCACGTAAGAAACCAAAGCGGTAGATACACCCACAGTTTGTGCAATATCTTTAATGGACACCTTCTTCTTCATTGCGTAAAGGTATGCTTAATCGATTAACATAAAAATATTAATTGAAACATTTACTTAATTAAATTCAGGCTTTCAGCCGCCGGCATCATGTAAACCAAATAGATATGTATTTGACGGCCACTATTGTAAAGAATTTATCACGAAGTAAGGTTTGCATAAAGTAAAAAGTACATTTTTAATCCCATAAAAGCCATTCTTATAACATACACAGATGCTTCTCAATTAGTTATTTTAAAAAAATGCAAAAAAAATCTTGTTTGTTTAAACGTTTAAGCTTAAGTTTGATATACACCAATTATAAATCATTTTTTGAACCGAGATCGCTTCGGATTTTTTTTTGATCTTTTTGCTTAAACGTGTAAGCAGTTATTAGGGATGCGCGCTCCTTAGAGTTTCTGGTTATGCTTTGGCCAAGGCAAATGAAACGAGGCACTGTTACTTTTCTAGCTATGGAGAATTCTTACCGCGCTCAATTTTTTAACCATAAACCAAATTAAATTTTTATGAAAGGTCACCAAAACATTAAAACGAGTAATCGTTATGGTGGTAATGCCAGGGTATTACTAAAGATTTTTTTCTTTTTCTTACTCGTAAATTACCACCCGCTGAAGGCACACGCTTTTCAGGTAAATGCAACACAACAAGCCCGGATTATTACAGGAATTGTCAAGAATGATCAAGGCACTCCTCTACAGGGAGTAAGTGTAACGATCAAGGGAGAAACTGCAAAAACACAGACTGATGCAAACGGAAAATATAGTATCAGCCTACAAAACGGTGGTTCTCATCTTATCTTCACTTACATCGGGATGGAAACCAGGGAAATTCCTATTGGTTCTGGAAGTGTCTACAATGTGACCCTGCAGGATGACAGCAAAACACTGGAAGAGGTATCCATATCTACGGGATATATGACACAAAAAAAGGCAGATTTAACCGGAGCCATTAGTGTCATTTCAAGAGATGACTTTGCGAAAAATCCCAGTGCCAATGTCATGAGGTCTTTACAGGGCAAGGTACCTGGTGTTTTCATTACAACGGATGGCAATCCAGCTGAAAATGTAGGAATTCAGGTACGTGGTATTACCTCCATGAACTCCTCTCCTGCCCTGATTGTGTTGGATGGGCAGCCTGTTACCATCAATTTAAGAGACATTAATCCAAATGACATTGAATCAATGCAGGTTTTAAAGGATGCAGCATCTGCTTCAATCTACGGTTCCCGGGCTGCCGGTGGTGTTATTCTCATTAATACTAAAAAGGGCAGAAAAGGCGATAACACAAAAATAACTCTTGATAGTTATGTGGGGGCTTCAAGAATAACAGGAGTTCCTGATATGCTCAATGCTGTGCAATATGGCCAGGGCTTGTGGCAGGCAACAGTTAATGATGGCGACGACCCGGGACCTGGTAACATACGCATTTATAATTACGACTGGAATCGTGATGCCAATGGAGTTCCCATATTAAACAAGGTCACTCCTATAGAGTGGTTAAATGCAGATCATACCATGCCTTCATCAGATACGGATTGGTTTAAAGAAGGCACCAGAACAGGATATCAGCAAAACCATCAGTTAACTATTTCCAGCTCAAGCGAAAGATCAACCAGTCTCTTCTCTTTAAATTATTATGATAATAATGGTACACAGATTACCTCAAATTTTAAACGCTATTCAGCACGTTTCAATAATGATTATGACTTGTTGAAAGGTAAACTGACGATAGGCGAAAATTTCGCATTATCGAAACTTGCAATTCATGATGTAAACAGCACTTACGGATTTCTGGTAATGCCGCCAAATATTCCGGTTTATGATCTCAATGGAGGATGGGGTGGCGTAGCTATGCCTCTTGGTATGGATGATTTTAACAACCCGGTTAGAGACTTGCTGATGAGAAAAGACAACAGGAACAACTATCTTAAAGCGTTGGGAACAGTCTATGCGAATCTAAAAATCCTGCCTAATCTAGCACTTAAAACTCAATTTGGTGTAGATTATACAATGGAGTACGACAGGACCATTGATCCTAAGTGGGTTGAGGCAGGAGGAAAAAGTAACACCATAAACAGAGTATTTCAAAATAACACGCATGACCTTGGAACTACCTGGACAAATACATTAACTTATAACCTTAAGCTTGGAGAGCATACGATAGATGCATTGGGTGGTCTGGAGGCTTACAGTCTTATACAGGAAAATTTCCAGGGCAATCGCGATGGGCTGCTATTAGAAAATAGAGATTACGCCTACCTAGGCACAGCAACAGGTGATAGCAAAGGCTTGTTAGGCGGGGGTAATGAAAGAAAGCTGTTCTCTTACTTTGGAAAAATCAATTATGCATATGCCTCTAAGTACTTGTTTTCCGCAACTATTCGTCGTGATGGTTCCTCTGTATTTGGAGAAAACAATAAGTATGGTTTTTTTCCTGCTTTTTCGGCAGGCTGGAGAATCAAAAACGAATCTTTCTTAAAGGATGTTAATTTTATTTCAGATCTTAAGCTAAGAGCAAGCTGGGGACAAAACGGTAATTCTGCACCACTAGCCTCGGCATTGCTGGTAAACATTTATGGTGTTAATGTTGATGGAACCTCTTATCCTATAGCAGGAAATCAAACAGGAGGAATTCCATCCGGATACCTGAGAAGGAGTCTGGGAAACCAGAATTTAAAGTGGGAAACTACAACCCAAACAAACATAGGTATTGATTTTGGTTTCTTAAACAATCGTCTTACGGGAGCTTTGGATTGGTTTAATAAGAAAACAACAGACATGCTCTTTCAACCTCCGTATATCGCGGCTTTGGGTGAAGGTGGGTATCGATGGATCAATGCCGCAGATATGACCAATAAAGGCTTCGAATTGATACTGGACTGGAATGACACCAAGGGTGATTTTTCTTATCACATCACTACTAATTTTTCTGCTTATAAAAACAAAATTACAGATCTGCCCTCTAGCGTTAGATTTGCCTATGGTGGCAACGGATTGTTAGACGATGTTATCGGACGTCCACTCAATTCGTTTTATGGTTTAGTAGCCGATGGAATTTTCAAAACCCAGGAAGAGGTTGACAATTCTGCTCAACAGCCAGGAAAAGGTATTGGAAGGATCAGGTATAAAGATCTTGATGGAGACGGTGTAATCAATGAAGCTTATGACCGTACCTGGATAGGTGTCAGAGATCCGAATCTAATGGCTGGTTTAAACCTACAGGCATCATATAAAAATTTCGACTTTACTGCCTTTTTTCAAGGTGTTTTTGGTAATGACGTGTATAACTCCTGGAAAGAACTTAGTGATTTCTGGAACATAGGTGTTCAGAACGACAGAAACCATCCGCTTCGCGTGCTTGATGCCTGGACCCCTTTAAACCCTAATTCAGACATACCTGCACTGTCACGTCGTGATTCCAATGGTGAAAAAAGATTGTCTACTTATTTCATAGAGCCAGGATCCTACGTTAAGCTAAGAAGTGTTGATTTAGGCTATACATTTTCTTCCAAAATCACCCAGAAGATTAGCGTAGAGAGATTAAGATTATACATTTCTGCTCAAAATCTCTTTACCGTTAAAAGTGGCAAGTTCACCGCAGGCGACCCTGAAAATCCAGGTACAGGCTATCCAATGCCTCTTACTACTTATTTAGGTATTAACGTTACATTTTAAAAAGTACGAAAATGAAAAAATACAAGATAATTATAGCACTTCTGGGAATGGTAATATTCTTTGGGTGCAAAAAGTACCTCGATGTATCAACCAAAGGTGCTTTAACTGAAGAGCAGGTTTCCAACCCGGAACAGATGGAAAACTTTGTGACAGCTGCATACGCTTATATGCCAAATCTAGGTTATCCGGATACACATGCTCCGTGGATAGCCAGTATTCGCTCAGACGATGCTTATAAGGGTGGCGGGGGTTTAAGTGATCAAACTCCATGGTATGAAATGGAGATTTTTTCGGCTGTAACCCCAAACGTTGGTAATAATGACGGGCCATGGTATCAGGGATACTGCGCCATAAGTCGCGCCAATGGAGCATTACGCTTGTTAGGTAAGTTTGATGAAACTCAGTTTGCGCCCAAAGAACAACGGGTTGCAGAAATGAAATATCTGAGGGGCTGGATTTATCTGGGAATGAAATTAAGATGGAATTATGTTCCATGGATAGATGAGAATGTACCAACAGATGCCGCAGTAGTTGCAGAAATTTCTAACCGGCCTAAAGGCTCTGTAAACGACCTTGAGTTGTGGGATAAAATCATTAAGGATTTCGAAGACGCCGCCAATGTGCTACCAGAAACCCAGACAGAAAAAGGTCGCCCTACCAAGTATGCAGCTCATGCCCTTGCCGCTAAAGCTCTGTTGTTTAGAGCGTATGAAAAAAACGACAGACATGAGGTTACCAATATCAATAAAGAAACCTTAAACAAATCTTTAGCCCATATTAATGAAATCACCGCAAGAGATGGATCACAATATGATCTGACACCAGATTTTGCAGAGAACTTTATGATCGAATATGATAACAATACAAAGGAATCTCTTTGGGAAATCCAATACTCTTTAGACGACGGAACAACCAATGGAAGGGTAAACTGGGGCGATCAACTTAATGCACCCTGGTGGTCTCCATATTTCGGCTGTTGTGATTTCCATAAGATCTCACACAACATGATAAATGCTTTTAAAACTGATGGAACCGGATTACCTGATTTCGACAATTACAACAATACCGAATTAGGCGGACAGCTTTACAAACAGTATTTCAAGGATCACGCTTTTGACCCGCGTATAGGGCATACCGTAGCTATTCCGGGTTATCCATGGAAATATGACAACAAACTTATGTTTGATGAATCCGGTTCGCGCGCACCATTTCAATATGGATATTTCAACTCTATGAAAGAACAAGTCCGTCCGGATTGCAACTGCATGTTTAAGCCTTTTTATGTCCAAAACTCAATGAACAAGAAAGAAATCCGATACGCAGAGGTACTGTTGTGGAAGGCCGAAATACTAATACAGTTAGATAGAGTTGATGAGGCCCTACCTATCATAAATAGAATAAGAGCACGGGCGGCTAATAGTCTTGGTCGTTTAAAGAAAGACGATGGGACTTTGTGGATGAACTATAAGGTGGAACAATACAAACCCGGAGTGAACTGCACCTGGACGAAAGATTTTGCCTGGAAAGCCTTAATGTGGGAAGACAGATTAGAACTTGCGGGTGAAGGAAGACGGTTCTACGACCTCATGCGTTGGGGCCAATTGAGTACAGTGATGAACGCATATATTGAAAAGGAGAAAAAACGGTTTGACTGGTTTAACCTGGCACATTTTACTGCCGGAAGGGACGAATTTCTACCTATTCCTCAGCCTCAAATGAATTACTCTCAAGGAAGTTATGTACAGAATCCAGGATATTAAAATCTATACAGTGATGAAAAAAATAATATATATATGTTATCTACCTTTAATTTTTCTATTTACCGGTTGCAAGAAAGAGGCGGTTATTGAAAGCAAAGCTGGAGTGAGTTTACCAGTCGTAACTAACCTTAAACTGCAAAAAACAACTGGAAATGAAGTTAAGTTAACGTGGGGCATTCCGTCCTCCATTTCAGATCAGATTGTTCAACCATTAAGTGTATTTATTGAAGTGAGCGAAGTTATAAGCGTTACCAAAACAGTTTCGGTATTTTCTACAACACTAGCCAATGCAGCAACAGAATTTGTATATCAATTACCTGATGCGGCAAAAACATACCACCTTACGGTAAAGCTTTTGGGAAATACAAAAGTTGTTGACAAAAATTATTCAAGTCGAATTTATTCACTTGGACAGACTGTAGTTTATACAAAATAAACAAACACAACATCCGATACTAGTTAGGTGTCATTTGTTCGGAAAAAAACTTCGGTTGAAGGCTGTTTTTGAATTACGAACAAATGACACCAAGCTAGTATCATGTTTAAAATAGTTAAGCTAAAAAAAATACTTCTCTCCGAATGATGGTGTTTATTTCATAAAATAATAACAATTAACGATATTAGAGTAAGCTTT
>NZ_LGEL01000084.1 GCF_001636695.1 Pedobacter panaciterrae | reverse complement strand
AGATGTGTATAAGAGACAGGTATTATATACCTGTTTGGATATATCAACGTTTGATCTTGCTGTTTTCCAATCGTTCAGGTTTGCTTTATAGGTAGCCATTGCCTGCTCATATTGCGTATTGATTTGGTTTTTAGTATTCAATAAGTCAAGGTCAATTCTTTTTTCCTGTAATTCAGATTTTCTGATTTCCTGAATTCTTTTGGTTCCCTGAAAAATTGGAACGCTTAGTTTTAGCCCGACTACAGAACTTGGAAAAGATTTATCGTACAGATTGCTAAAGTCATTATTTTGATAATTCAACCCATAATTTATAAAACCTGAAATAGATGGCAGGTAACTCCATTTATTGTAACTGGTGTTTAAATGTTGCAGTTGTTTTTGGGTTTGTAATAGGCGATACTCAACTCTATTTTCATATGCCTGTTGTGCAGTGGTATCTAAAAGAATGCCTTGCTCCATGCTGTCAGACTTTAAGTTAAGACTAAAGTCCTTATCGGTGCCGTATCCAATAATTTCTTTAAGGTATGCATATTTATATTTAAGCAGTTCCTCAGTTCTCTTTTTGTCAGCTTTAGAGTTGCTTAAGCTAATTTGTGCACGTTGAAAATCCGTTTTATCTACTAAACCTTGCTCATATTGAGCAGATGCGTCTTTCAGTTGCTTTTCTAAACGGAGTATGTTTTCATTGATAATGTTCAGCTGCTCGCCACTGGTTAAAATATCGAAATAAGCTTTACTAACATCTACAACAGTGTTTATTTTAGTATTTTCTGTACTTTGCTTGTACTGTTGTCTGTAATATTTAGCGGCCTTTGACGCCTGGATTAGGCCGGCATTTAAAAATTGCTGATCAGCTTGCAAAGTGACCGCTGAGGTCTGTTTGGCCCCAAAGGTTATATAGCTGGTTTCTCCGTTAGTGGTAAGTGCATTTACCTGTTGCTTTAGGTTGTTGTTATAATTTGCATTACCATTAATTTGAGGGAACCATCCAGATAGTGCAGATTTGATATCGCGCTCGCCAATCTCTTCATCAATTTGAGATTGTTTCACTCCCGGTCTGTTATTTAGGGCATAATCTATCACTTCCTGAAGTGTAGCATTGCTGAGCTGTTTATCATTGTTTGCCGTTTGAGCCACCAGTTTTTTGGGTAGCAATGCAGGCAAACCTATAAGAAGCATTACTAGTAATTTATGAATTTTCATATTTAAAAGGGGAATTGAGTGTAGTTAAAGCCATTATATATATTATTGTCTTTTAATTCCGTCCCAAACAATCTGCACCACTTCAGTAATGTCTTCTTCAGAGTATATCATATGCTCTGATAATCTGAAGTTTGCAGCCGCAACTAACGTGCCTCTTATTGTCGGTCCGAGCAATCTTGGGTCTATTTTTTTAAAATATTCTCCATCTATACCAGCCTGAAAAAAAGTGATTACTTTTTCTTTAAACAATATACTATCTTTTTCTGGAAAATTCTTCGCAAAAGGGGAGTTTATATACTGCTCAAGAAAAACCATTGCCGGCTCATTTTGGATATAAAAATTGTATTGATTGATCATGAATTTAAAGAAACGATCTTTATATGATTTAGATTCATCATAGCCTTCAAGTATGGCTTCAGCCAGCTGATCTTTAGTTCTTATATAAAGCTCAACAATGAGTGTTTCTTTTGAATCAAAATAGTGGTAAATGGTCCCTGCGGCTACATTAGCGTGTTTGGCTATCTGACTCATGGGAGCGCCATGAAATCCGTACTCTTTAACGAGTACCAGTGTGCTATTCAAAATAGCATCACGTTTACTATGGAAATTGTTTAATTGAACGTTCATTCGGTTGCAAAGGAGATCAATTTTTCGCACACTGGAAATGATATCAACGGAATGTTACAAATAAATGATTTATCGGTGATATTAGAGGAATATCACATTTTGCTGTAATTTTACACTAGTTATTGCAACTAATTATTAAAATCTAATTAACGTTTTATGAAAATCCTTTTAAGCTTTATTCTTTCCATAGGTGTCTGTTTTTCTTGTTATTCTCAAACTCAAAAGATTGAGTTAAAGTTAACTAAAGGACAAACTTATACACAGAAAACAGTAGCCAATTCTGTAATAAAACAAACCATGAATGGCCAGGTGATAAATATTGATATGACTATAACCGGTCAAATGAAATATGTTGTTGCAGATGAAGTTGCAGGGATATATACCATGGATGTAAGTTATGTAAGCTTGTTAATGAAACTGATTCATCCTGGAGGCTCGTCTGTCTTTGATTCGGAGAAGAATGACGAAAAAGATATTTTGTCTTCGGTTTTTGGTTTGATGAAGAACAAGCCTTTTCAAATTAAAATGAATAAGGCCGGTAAAATAATAGAAGTTAAAAATGTAGAAGCAATATATACAGGGGTATTTGAAAAGTTCCCTCAGCTTACTGCTGAGCAAAAAGAGGAAATGCGTAGTAAAATTATGCAGTCGTATGGCGACAAGGCATTTAAAGGAAATATAGAAATGTTGTCTGCCGTTTTTCCTGATCGTGCAGTAGCTAAAGGCGATACCTGGAATGTAAAAACAGAATTGGAAGCAGGTATGTCTGCGACTTTAGATGGTGTTTATAAACTGGATGAAATTACACCCACAGAATTTGTGGTTAGTGGGAATTCCATACTTACCACAACAAATAAAGATACTTATGTTGAAACTAATGGAATGCAATTAAAGCATAACCTGGCGGGGACCATGAACTCAGTTATTAAGATTGATAAGAAAACAGGTTGGATAATTGAAGGAAAGATTAACCAGAGTATTAAAGGTAATATGGAGATTAAAGCGAATGACAAGGTTCCGGAAGGAATGACGATTCCTATGGAGATGACTAGTAATATTGTGTTTACAGATAAGTAACTGGACCAGTTTCGTATAATAACTGATACGAAGTATTAAAAAGATTGGAATATTTTTATATTCGTGAGAACCAAATAAAAAATCTTATCTAATTATATGAACCGCAGAAAATTTATCAATCTTAGCGCTATTGCAGGAGCAGTTTCTGTTGCGCCAACTACTTATGTACTCGGGGAAACAGGACTATTAAAAGACAAAAAGGAAAAACGTTATCAAAAAGGCGCTAGTCCATGGCCGGTTTGTCTTGATACTGCTACAATAAGACCCGCGTCATTAAAGGATAAAGTAAAAATAGCGGCCAAAGCTGGTTATGATGCTATTGAACCATGGGATGGAGAATTGCAAGAGTACGAAGCAAAGGGTGGTAACCTGAAGGATTTGGGGAAAGAAATAAAAGATCTTGGACTTTTTGTGCCAAGTGTAATTGGACTATGGAATTCATTACCCCCCACACAAGAACTGTTCGACAAATCTTTGAAAGATACCCGCAATCGAATGCGTATGGCTGCGGATATAGGTGCACATCATATTCAAACTATACCAGATACAGCTGGAGATAACTTTAATCAAAAATGGGTAGCCAGCAGATATAGAGATATTATTGAAATTGGATTAAAGGAATTTAATATTCGTCCGGCACTTGTATTTGTAAAATATCAACCGGTAAAAACTATGGGGCAGGCTATGGGGATTGCTTTAGATTCAAATCATCCAAAAGCAATGATTATTCCTGATACCTATCATATGTATATTTCTGAGGGAGGTTTTGAAGGCTTAAAGCTAATGAAAGGAGATGCTATTGCTATTTTCCAATTTTCAGATGCACCTGCATCGCCATCAGCAGTAGCTGATTTGCAGGATAAGGATCGTGTTTTCCCTGGCGACGGAATTTTACCTTTGCCACAGATTTTTAGAGATCTTAAAGCTACAGGCTTTAAAGGATGCATTTCCCTGGAACTTTATAATCCTGAGTATTATAAACAGGATTTACAGAAAGTAGCTGAAACAGGATTAAGAAAAACTTTGGAGGTACTTAAAAAAGCAGGGGTGTAATAACTCCTTTCTTCAACTATTCGCAAAATATGTAGGATCTTTATCTTTCAGAGGTAAAAAACTGCTATTTTGCGTTTGATTTTTTATAGGGATATAAGTATGTTTCAAATTATAATAACAGGTATTGGCTGGCTGGGAGTGGTTTTATGTACCCTGGGCTACTTATTATTAAGCACAAAAGTATTAACTGCCGATTCGCGCATTTTTCAAATACTTAATATTGTTGGTGGATTATGTTTAGTAACCATAGCATTTGAAAACAATGACTGGCCTAATGCTATGGCTAATTTACTCTGGATGTTTATTGGAGTTTATGCGCTGAGTCGCCAGCTAAGAACTCAAAGTACTGTCAGAAAGGATTAAAGTATCCATTCCCAAAATCTGATAAGCTTTACTCTTATAATAATCTAGTCTTTCTGCATAAGCCTTTTTGTCATTCTCTAAAGAAAGATAGAAATAGGCGCCGTCAACCAATACAAAAATTAGATCGGCTGCCGTTTTAGGGTCTTCAACTTTTATAAAGTTTTTTTCTGTGCATCGTTCTATCATCGAAGTAAGTGCAAAGCGAAGTGAGTCCAGAATGGTCTTGTACTTCGCTTTAATCTTTTTTTCTCTGAATGCCAAAGCATAAAAGGTATAGAACAGTCCATCATCAAAAAGCAAATTCCATTTTTTAGAAAAGAGCATTTCAATTGTTTTCTTTAGATCTGAAAGCGTAACTGCATTTTTATTCTTAATGGTATAGATTAGTAAATACCTTTCAAGGATGTAATCAATAAGCGCATAGGTTAGGTCTTCTTTAGTTTCGAAGTAGTGAATAATAAGGCTTGGATTGATATCCATTACTTTAGCAATTTTTGCTATAGAGGTATTTTCGTATCCCTCTGTTTTAGCAACCTTATAAAATATCTTAATAATTTCTAGTTGTCTTGCCTCTTTAAGGCTCTTTCTACCCATGATAAAATTTATTCATCCAAACTACTCAAAAGTAATCTTATTTCGCAAATTTATTTTTATAGATTGAATGTATGTTCAATTAATTTATTAATTTAGTTCTAACCTACTGTTAACATTATAACAGGATATTAGCCGCGCTCCAATAGTATTTAAAGTACCAAACCAAACACACTTAATCTTATTGCAATTATGAAAAAAAAGCTACTACTGATTTGCTTCATGCTTTTTGCAGCAAAGAGTTTTGCCCAAAACATCACCGTAAAGGGGGTGGTTTTGGATGCCGAAACTAAAGGGCCAATTCCATCCGTTAACGTCAGTGTAAAGGGCACAAACCTCGGCACAGCAACAAGCACAAATGGAATTTATACCCTAACAAATGTAAAACCAAATGCAGTTCTTGTGTTTTCCTACATTGGATATAAACAACAAGAAATTAGCCTGGATGGGAAAACACAATTAAATGTAACCTTAACTTCCGATTTCGGTAACCTTGAAGAGGTTGTGGTAGTCGGTTTTGGTACGAAGAAGAAGATTAACATTGCTGGTGCGATAGATCAGATTTCCGGTAAACAATTAGAATCACGACCAGTTGCCAATGTAATGCAAGGATTGCAAGGTATTAGTCCAGGCTTAAATATTACTTATGGGGGCGGTGCTCCCGGTACTGTGCCTGTAATAAATATTAGAGGATATACTTCCATAAACGGAGGTTCGCCCCTAATTGTAATTGATGGGATTCCGGCGGCAAGTAATGATGATATGTTAAGGCTAACTCCTTCAGACATCTCTTCATTTACTGTATTAAGAGACGCTGCCTCTGCTGCTATTTATGGTGCAAGAGCTGCTTTCGGAGTAATTCTAATTACTACTAAAAAGGGTAAAGAAGGACGAACGCTGATTAGTTATAACGCATTAACTACCTGGGGAAAGCCAACAGTACTTCCAAAACCTGTAACAGACCCATATATTTATTCAAGGGTTTTGGAAACTTCTACTGATAATACCCCATGGGATTATGTGAATTATTCAGATGAATACTATAAGTGGGCTAAAGAAAGGTCTGATGATCCTTCACTTCCTGATACGCGTATTGATCCAACTGATCCAAATAAAAACAGATGGGCATATATGGGGAATAACAATTGGTATGACTATTTTTTTAGCAAAGCTAGTTTATCTCAAAATCATACATTGACTTTTTCTGGTGGAGCTCAGGTGAATAATTCTCCATTAACCTACTATTTGTCTGCTGATTACACCAAAGAAAACGGGCTAAATAAGCTTGCCGCTGATTTCTGGGATCGTTATGGTTTAAGATCAAGGGTAGGTTTTGCTCCTTTGCCATGGTTAAAAATAGATAACAATCTTAATATTTATCAAACCAAACGAGCACGTCCAAATGCAAGTATTACCGATCTTTATTACTTACAACCAACAGACGTCGCAACGAATCCTGATGGAACATGGGCAAATACCGCTACAGGTAGACTTGCTGCCAGATTAGTTGATGGTGGGGAGAATCTTGAAACAATGTTTGGCTTTCAAAATATCGCCAGTGCAACTGCTTCATTTTTAAATGGTGATCTTCAGGTAAATGGCGACGCGTCATTTAAACGAGAGTTGTGGAAGTATCATAATGATTCAAAAAAGTTTAAGATAGGTTTCGGACCAACTGATATCAGGGAAGAAGGTGGCAATGGTTATGTAAGTGAGAGTAATGGATATTTATTTAACAATGCTTTTAACTTATATACTACTTATAAAAAAACTATTGGTGACCATTTTTTTAGTGCAATGGTTGGTTATAATTCTGAGGACTATAACTATTCGACTGTTGATGCTCAGAGAGATCTACTTATGTCTTCCTCTGTACCTTACCTTAAATTAACTACAGGTGAAGTAACACTTGGGGCAAATTATAATGCATATGCTAGTACCAGTGCTTTCAGTAGGTTAAATTACACATACAAAGACCGCTATATTTTAGAGGCTACGGGAAGATATGATGGATCTTCAAGGTTTCCTGTTAGTCATCGTTGGGGTTTTTTCCCTTCTGCTTCCGTGGCCTGGATTGCTAGTTCTGAGGAATTTTTCAAACCATTGGCTCCAGTTTTATCAACATTTAAACTACGTACCTCTTACGGCGATCTAGGGAATCAGGCTGCTGATTCTAATCCATATTTGCGTGATTTTGGCTATATCCAAACTTTACCTACCGGAACTTCTCCTTATTTAATAGGTGACGCAAGAAAGGTAGTTATTACAGGAGCACCAAGATTGTATGTTGATCCTAATACCTATACATGGGAGCGCGTTTCTACCCTTAATATGGGTACTGATTTAGGATTTTTTAATGATAAGCTGTCCTTCACTTTCGACTACTTTATAAGAAACACAACCGGTATGCTTGTTCCCGGACAGGAATTGCCGGGAGTATTAGGTACTGCTGTACCAAAACAAAATGGTGCTGATCTTAGAACAAAAGGGTGGGAATTGTCTGTTACCTATAGAGATAGGTTTGATTTAGCTTCTAAGCCATTTAGTTTTGAAACGAAATTTTTTGTTTCTGATTCCCGCTCCAAGATCACAAAATTCAAGAACGATCAAAACTTATTATCTAACTACCGTGTAGGACAGACTATAGGAGAGATTTGGGGACTTGAAAATGATGGGTTGTTCCAGAATCAAGCTGAAATAGATGCACTTGATGAATCAAGCATAATTCCATGGGGCGCGCTTGAGATTATTCAGGGCTGGCCTAAATACAAGGATCTGGATGGCAATAAAAAAATAGAAAGGGGATTAAGTTCTGATGACCCGAAAGATCTAAAAATTATTGGTAATAGCACGGATAGATATAGTGTTGGTGCTAATCTAAATATGGATTGGAATGGGTTTGATCTTTCGATATTCCTGCAGGGTGTATTAAAAAGAGATTTTTATCCTCATCATTATTTGTTTTGGGGACCTTACCAGCAGCCTTATGCTAATGTGTATCCCTGGAACCTTGATTTTTACAGGGCCACTGGAGATTCTCCTGAACAAAGAGCAAAACACTCAGCTTCATATATAGCTGCTGGTTTAGCTGATGCTAACACTAACTCTTATTACCCGGTTATGCAATCATGGCTAGCGGATGCTAATTACGGTTCAGGTTTAGATATTCCACAAACAAAGTACTTATTAAATGGTGCTTATCTAAGAATAAAAAATGTTTCACTTGGCTACACTTTGCCTGCTAAGTTCACCAATCGCTTTAAAGTTAGCCGTCTTCGCGTATTTGTTACCGGCGAGAATCTTTATGAATTCTCTGCCATTAAAAAGTTTATAGATCCTGAGGCTGTAAATCAAGGATCTAGTGCATGGGCATATCCATATCAAAGACGATATGCTGTTGGTTTAAATCTGGACTTTTAATAATCAGGGAATTCACAATTATTTAATAAGAAATTATGAAAAAGACAATATATATCCTGTTTGCAACAATTGCAGTTTTGATCACTGCATGCAAAAAAGGTAGCCTGGATCGTTTTCCTCAAACGGAAGTAGCACCAAATCTTTTCTTTAATACAGAAGAAGATCTTGCTTTATATGTTAATGGATTGCTCTTAATGCCCGACAGAGGGAGTTATTTGAATGATCAAAGTAGCGATAACGTAACAACTACCGCTGCTGTAGAAGTAAAGAATGTAATGGCAGGTAATGCCAATGCACAAAATATAACCGGAGGATGGAATTGGGGCAGATTACGGGATATCAATTACTTTTTAGAAAATTACAATAAAGCAAAGGTTACCAGTGAAGTAAAAAAACATTACGTTGGTTTAGCAAGGTATTACCGTGCGCAATTTTATCTGGATAAAGTAAAACGCTTTTCTGATGTGCCTTGGTACTCTGGTACACTGAATCCTGATGATAAAGAATTATTCAAACCGAGTGATAGTCGTGCGCTGGTTATGGATAGCGTAATGGCCGATCTTGATTTTGCCTATAAGAATGTCAGAGAAAGCGTACCTGCCGGATCTCCAGGAAAGTGGGCTGTGGCGGTATTTTATTCCAGAGCGGCGCTTTATGAAGGAACTTATCGTAAATATCATCCGGAGATTAATTTAAAAGCAACTGCCAATACATTTCTTGAAACTACGGCTAAGGTAGCCGGGGAAGTAATTGCTTCTAAAAAATACTCAATTTTTAGTAAAGGATTACCTGATCAGGATTATGCAACCTTGTTTTCAAGTCAGGATTTGACTACCAATCCAGAAGTGATTTTGGTTAATATATTTGATATGGGTAAAAAAACTAGTCAGAACGTAAATAGTGTAGTATTTGGTGATTATGAACAGGCGCCTGCAAGAGACCTTATCCAAGCCTATTTAATGAAAGATGGTAGTCGTTTTACTTCATTCCCAAATTATGACAAACTTGGGTTTGTAAAGGAGTTTGAAAATCGCGATCCACGCTTAGCTCAAACAATGGCTTATCCTGGTTGGATTAGGATTCCTGATGCACAACCTTATATTCAAAGGTTAAATAAAAACTTTACGGGCTATCACCAATTAAAGGGATATGTAAACAGTACAGACCAGACAATTTTAAACAGTGTTGATTTTCCTGTTTACCGTTATGCCGAAGTATTATTAAATTACGCCGAAGCTTTAGCTGAGTTAGGTACATTAAACCAATCGCAGTTAGATGAATCTGTTAACCTGATTAGAAAAAGAGCTGGTATGCCAAATCTTAATTTAGCGCAAGCAAATGCGTCTCCTGATCCATTACTGCAACAGCAATTTGATAATGTTGAGTCAAATCAAGGAGTGATTTTCGAGATAAGAAGAGAGCGCAGAGTAGAGTTTGCATTTGAAAATACAAGATATGATGACTTGATGAGATGGAAATCAGGAAAACTGCTTACTAAAAGCCCTGAAGGTATGTATTTCACTGGATTAGGTAAATATGACTTAACAGGTGATGGTGTTGATGATATTATTTTAATAGACAAATCTCTTACTATTCCGGCAGAAGACAAAAAGGAAAAGAACTCACTGGGAGTAACACTTGTATACTATCGCACTGGCGAGATAGGATCGGACGCTACTGTATTCCTGAAAAACGGTGCCAGTGGTGGAGCCATTGTTACAGAATCAGTTACCCGTAAATTTGAGGAACCTAAATATTATTATCGCCCTATTCCTCAGCAACAAGTTATATTAAACCCGAGCCTAAAACAGGTATTCGGATGGTAATTACGAATAAAATTATATGGTAGTAAAAACGAAATGACAGAACTAAATAGAAGATCTTTATTAAAGGCAGCAGGACTAGCTGTTGGTGTCGTAACAACAAACGGCCTGTCTGCCTTTGCTTCCTATCCTGAAAAACAGGATAGGAAAGCTAAAAAAACAGCACTTTCGGTTGCACATATAACAGATGTGCACATCAGAGAAGGCGAAAATGCTCCTGAGCGATTTAAGAATTGTTTAAAGCAAATTATTACTAAGCACAAGCCTGATTTCTTCCTTAACGGAGGTGATTCTATTCATGATGCGTCATATGATAATGTTGTATACGATCAGGTTATTCAGCAGTGGGGCATCTGGGATGATTGTCTAAAATTGCTTGATAAGTATGAAGTGCATAGTTGTATTGGTAACCATGATCCATGGTGGAAGGCACCATCTATAGAACATGAAATGTATGGGAAAGACTATGTGGTTAAGCGATTGAAAATACCTAACAGGTACTATAGCTTTTCAAAAAAGAACTGGCATTTTATTGTACTCGATGGGAACAATAGTAACATTTCATTAGATCAGGAACAATATGAATGGTTAGAAAAAGAACTGGAGAAATTACCGGCATCTACACCAACATTGTTAATGTCGCATTATCCAATTCTGGGAACCACCCAGATTCTTGTAGGTGGAGGCCATTCTGACTGCAAGAAGCTAAAAGACCTGTTTTACAAGCATCGCGATAAAGTGAGAGTTTGCTTAAGTGGGCATAACCACCTATCAGATAACACCCACTATAACGGTGTTTTGTATTGCTGCAATGGTGCGATGAGCGGTTTCTGGTGGGGTAAGGGAGATGCCGAATCAGGAGGTCCGGGGTATTATTTGGAAACCCCTCCAGGTTATGCTATATTGAATTTGTATGAAGACGGAACAGTTGAGAATGAATATTTTCCACACACTTATTAACAAAAAATGAGAATCCCATTTATTTTTGCATTCTGCTTTTTCTTTTCGGCAGTAACTAGTGCACAACAGCGACAACAAAAAGTGGTTTACATTATCGCGGACGGCATTCCTGCCGATGTAATTGAAAACCAGAACTTACCTAATTTTAAGAAGATCATACAAGCAGGTTCTTACTCAAGAATGTATGTAGGAGGTGGTAAAGGTACTTATAGCGAAACCCCAACCATATCTGCAGTAGGCTATAACAGTCTGCTTACCGGTACCTGGGTAAACAAACACAACGTGCCTGATAATGATATTAAGGAGCCTAATTATAACTATCAGAATATATTCAGGTTGTTTAAAGAACAGTATCCTGATAAGAAAACGGCTATTTTCTCTAGCTGGACAGATAACCGGACCAAACTATTAGGGCACAATTTAGCTGAAGCAGGAAACTTGAAGTTAGATTATTTTTTTGACGGCTATGAACTGGATACAGTCCGCTTTAAGCACGATAAAAAGTCAGATCATATGCATCGTATTGATGAACAGGTAATCGCAGATGCAACCAGCACTATTCAGAATAAAGCTCCAGATCTTTCCTGGATTTATCTTGAATATACTGATGATATGGGACACGCGCACGGTGATAGTCCTGAATTCTATAATGCTGTAGCTTTGCTTGATAAGCAGGTAGGTAAAGTTTGGGATGCAATAAGCTACCGTCAGAAAAACTTTAAAGAAGACTGGTTAATTGTCATTACAACAGATCACGGTCGTGATGAAAAGAGCGGTAGAGGACATGGTGGACAATCAGACAGGCAAAGATCAACCTGGATGGTAAGTAATTATAAAAACTTGAATACCTATGGACAGTATTTTGATCTTGGAATAGTAGATATAATGCCTTCAATTGCCCATTATTTAAATGTAAAATTTCCCGAAAGTGTAGCACAGGAAGTAGATGGTACGTCTTTTATTGGTCCGGTATCTATTGCAGCTCTTAAAACGATTTATACTCAGAATCATATCGATATTAGCTGGAAAGCATTACAGAAAACCGGCAAGGTTAAAATCTGGCTCTCCACAACAAATAATTTTAAAACAGGAGGAAAAGATTCTTATCATCTTTTAGGTGAAGTAGACCTTAGTCAACAGCACTTTTTTGCCGATGTTAAAGACTATCCATCGGAGTTTTATAAGGTTGTTGTTCAGGCTAAAGATAATACGTTGAATAGGTGGGTAATTCCTGTTCAGGCAAAATAGATATTCATATTATTAGAATGTATTAAAAGGAGGGAGGTATTCATCCCGTCTCTTAACCGTTCACATCGTCATCTCGACGATAGGAGAGATCTCTTGATCATCAAAAAAATGAAATAGCCAAGGGATCTCTCGTTGCCTAGAGATAAAGAGGCAAGCTATGTAATATTTTAATAATATTGTTATCATTGTTTATGGATTCATCAGAGGCATTATTAATAAAACAAGCAAGATTAGATTCAAATAACTGTATCGCAAGAAAAGATGTAGATGGGGTGTCTAAATATTGGTTAGATGATTTTGTCCAGATCGCAGGAGATGGTAGCCATACTATTGGTAAAGCTGAAATTGTTGCCGATTGGAAATATATGTTCTCGAAAAGCAGCCCGCTTTTTGAACGTATACCCGAAACAATTGTCATTAGTCAAAGTGGCGACCTGGCATGGGAAAATGGAAAGTGGAATTATAAAAATGCCAGGTATCATGGTAATTATGCAGCAATGTGGCGTAAAGTAAAAGGCAATTGGCTTACACAAAGTGAATTGTATGTTTCATTAAACTAGGTTGATCCTATGGAAGTTGAAGCCTTTGTTCTTTAAACCTATCATCCAACATATTATTTATTAACTTAGGAGATATAATCCAAAAGATATGAAGATAGCTGTGTTTAGTACTTACCGATACGACGAAGAGTTTTTAAGCCGATTTAACACCGGACATGAGTTATCTTTTTTTACGGTAGCATTAACAGAAGAAACCGTAAAACTGGCCGAGGATTATGATGCAATATGCATTTTTGTAAATGATCGTGTTGGTGCTGATATTATAAATACCCTATATAAAGGAGGAGTAAAATTAATTGTTTTACGGTGTGCAGGTTTTAATAACGTAGCAATAGAAACTGCAAAGGAATTGGGGATTCCTGTATTAAGAGTACCAGCCTATTCACCGGAGGCAGTAGCAGAGCACGCACTGGCTTTAATACTTACCTTGAACCGCAAGACACATAAAGCTTATAACCGTGTTCGTGAAGGTAATTTTTCTCTGGAGAAATTAATGGGTTTTAATCTACATAAACACAAGGTAGCTGTGATAGGTACAGGGAACATAGGTAAAGCTTTTTGTAAAATCTTAAAAGGTTTTGGATGTTTAATAAATGCCTATGATCCCTATCCGTCTAAAGAACTTCAGGAACTTGGTATAAAATATGGCACCCTGGAGGAAACATTAAATGATGCCGATATTGTAGCGCTTCATTGCCCGCTTACCGAAACAACAAAACATTTGATTAATAAAGAAACGCTTAAGCTTTTTAAAGAAGGTGCAATGCTGATTAATACAAGTCGTGGGGCATTGGTTGATACAAAAGCAGTTATAGAAGCTTTAAAAACCGGACAGCTTGGCTATTTGGGGCTTGATGTTTATGAGCAGGAAAGCACTTTGTTTTTCCATGATCACTCAGAAAACGTTATTCAGGATGATCTTATTACCCGCCTTATCTCTTTCCCCAATGTATTAATTACTTCTCATCAGGGGTTCTTTACCAGGGAGGCAATGGAAGAAATAGCTCAAATTACATTTAAGAATATAGATGCATTTGCAAATGGTGAAGAATTGGTGAACGCTGTCAATTAGGAGTGTTAATGTTTTGTGTATCATGAATGTTGCAATTGGGTAGTTGTAGTGCTGAATTTTTGCATTGCTGTTAATTACATTAGTAATAGCCAAATAGTTAATCCCTAATTTCTATTCTATGCCTAAGTATTATTTTGATAGACTTGAGTATCTTGACATATTGATAAGAAAAAGATCAACAGGATCCCCAGAGCAGCTCGCTAAAAAGCTCAATATTAGCAAACGTACTGTATTTGAATATATAGACATTCTTAGATCTCTTGGCGCTAATATTAATTATTCGAGAGTCAAAGAGTCGTATTACTATTTAGTAGATGGAAATTTCAGCTTTCAATTTAACGTATCAGATTCTTCTCCTCCGGCTAAAGCTGCAGTTTAATAGCTCTTCTCTATAATAAACGTCTCTTATCTTACCAGAATGCATACAAAAATTAGCGCTCATAGTTTAGTTCTCTATTCTATTTTATGTTTGATTATTTTAACATTTATTGTTTATAATCCAGTTTTAAGCCACCAATTTCAGTTGCAATGGGATGATCAGTGGGTTGTTTTAAATGATTATACCGAAAGTGGTTTAAATAAGTCTAACCTAATTGCGATACTAACGGATTTCAACCATGGCCAGTACGCGCCTATTAACCAATTAAGCTATACATTATTATATTCAGCATTTGGTTATAATCCTTTTTGGTTTCACCTCTTCGGTATTTGTGTTCATGTAGCTAACGTGGCCCTTGTTTATTTCCTAATCAAAAGAATACTAACTTTTACCGGCCAGTTTCAAACTTTATCCATTCTTAGAATATCATTTGTAACAGCATTACTAATGGGTATCCACCCATTTTTAGTTGAATCAGTTGCTTGGATATCAGCATCTAAAATTATTCTGTATGCATTTTTCTACTTAATTGCACTGCACCTGTATTTAAGTTATGTTTTTACTCTGAAATGGAAATATTACCTCCTTGTAGTAATATCTTTCATTTTTTCATTCCTTGCTAAAGAACAGGCAGCTAGTTTACCTGTTTGCCTTCTGTTATTTGATTTTATATTTAAAAGAGATCTTACATCCAGAAGAGTATGGTTAGAAAAAATTCCTTTATTTGTTTTGGCGATATTATTTGGAATAATAACGATGAGATCTCAATCGGCCGATGGGGTTGGAGCACTTTCTAGTGCAATGAAATATCCTTTTTATCAAAATTTGATTTTTGCAAGCTATTCAATCACTGAATATCTTGTGAAATGTGTAGTGCCATTTAAGTTAAGTTTCCTGTATCCTTTTCCGAATGGTATTGGGCAACCTGTGCCAATAAGATTTTGGATGTACCCGGTTGTATTAATTACTGCTATTGCATCATTATGGAACTTTTGGAAGCAGAAATGGGTTCTTTTTGGAATGTTATTCTTTATTATCCATTTGGGTTTAACCATTCATATCATTCCCATATCAAGATTTACAATTATTGCAGACAGGTATGTGTATGTGGCAGCAATAGGTGTATTTTTCATCATGTCTTATTATTTGGATTATGCCTTTCTGACTCTAAAATATGGCAAAATTATCACTCTCATTAGTTTGATTTATATATTAAGTATAGGTATTTATGCGCATGAACACAGCAAAATATGGAAGGATAGCAACACCTTAAAGAAAGAATTAAAGGAATTATTAGAATTAAGAAACAAGTCTGTCTCTTATACACATCT
>NZ_LGEL01000086.1 GCF_001636695.1 Pedobacter panaciterrae | reverse complement strand
AGATGTGTATAAGAGACAGAAATTAATCACAATTGTAGTGCCCTGTTATAATGAATCTGGTCGTTTGCCTTTCATGGCTTTTGATAGATTTTTGAATATAAACAGTCATGTGATTTTTTGCTTTGTAAATGATGGGAGTAATGATAAAACGATAATTATATTAAAAGAGCTGAAGATCTTACATCCACATCATGTTTTTGTCGTAGATAATTCTATAAACCAAGGTAAGGCAGAAGCGGTAAGGCAAGGTATGTTATTCTCTATGAATTGTCTGAAAACAAAATATGTAGCTTTTTTGGATGCAGATTTATCTACTTCTTTAACAGAAGTGCTGCGACTTTTTCAAATTATGCAACAAAAAGAGCTACTATTTGTATTCGGTTCTAGGATAGCATCCTATGGTAATATCATTGAGAGATATAAATTTCGTCATTACGGTGGGAGAATTTTTGCAACTATTGTAAGCATGATACTAGGATTAGTAATTTATGATACTCAATGTGGAATTAAAATATTTACAAGTGAATTAGCTAAAAGATTATTTCAGTGTTCTTTTGAAGATAGGTGGATATTTGATGTTGAGATTTTTGCCAGATTAAAGCGGATGTATAATCTCGAAGAATTGAGGGAAGTTATGCTGGAAATTCCCTTGAGTGAATGGACGGAAACGGGTAGCTCAAGGATCAAGTTTAAAGATCTTGTTAAAGTCCCAATTTCTCTTTTTAGAATATGGTTAGCATACCGTTAAATGCAAGTATTTTCTTATTCAGGAATAAATTGAAAATATAAGCATTTATTGAGTTTGTTTTTTTATATTAGGTTTATTATCTTTTAGTTAGAGAATTTTGTTTTGTAATTTGATATGTAAAATCCATTATCCGAATGCTCATAGGGTGCTGATTTAGTTAGGCAAACTTTGTGGGATAGTTGTGGATACTTTTTGTCTGTTAACCCTAACATATAGTATATAAAATAATCTTAAATTAATCGTTATGAAAAATAAAAAATTCATTCTCGGCACATTTGTAGTTGCCTTAATAACTACACTATCGTTAAGTATTTATGCCAGAGTAACTGGAGCAAAAACAGCCCTTGCTGATCCACCAATTTTATGTGCACTTACCAATACTTATATTAATTCCTCGTCATATGGAATGATTGGAACAAGCAGTTGTAAATATTGTGTTCCAACGGGGGAACCAGACTATACAGTTAGCTATGGTAGCGCTGTCTATATTGTAACACCTCGACATATGATCGAAAATGTTTTCCCGGTTAATGGATGTCAGTATTCTCCGAATAGCACATGTCAGACTATGTACAAGAATCCAGCATTTACAGATCCGTCAGAATGTACTAATCTAGTTAGATCAGCTACTGGTACAAATTAATTCACATATGTTAGGGTTAATTAATGTAATGTTATAAGATATCAAAAGATCGTTATCTTGTAAGAAGGCTCGTTACGGCGAGCCTCTTATGTATATTGTCAGGATGAATGGAAATGAAGAAAATCCTTAAGGTTTTTGGATGAACCATTAACCGATTGAATATGAGAATATTAAAAGCAGCAGATGCATTTAACAAGTCTGCAAAAATATATCAGGATAAATTTATGGATGTCAGTTTGTTTGCTGATACCTTCAATCTATTTTGCAATAATATGCCAGTCGATAATGCCAATATTTTAGATATCGCCTGTGGTCCCGGGAATATTACCAAATACTTACTTGACAGAAAACCGGATTACGAAATTCTAGGAATTGATCTGTCTACAAAGATGATTGAACTTGCCCGCGCTAATAATCCTACAGCCAAATTTCAACTTATGGATTGTCGTGATATCGGCCGGATTGAAAAGAGATTTGATGGCATTACATGTGGTTTTTGTTTACCCTATTTAACTCGTGAGGAGGCTATTGAGTTAATCGCGAATGCATCAAAATTGCTAAACCAAAGCGGTGTGTTTTACCTGAGCACTATGGAAGATGATTATACCGAATCAAGATTTCAAATATCTAGCACTGGCGATCAGGTTTATGTAAATTATCATCAGGAAGATTACTTATCCAAGGCTTTCCGGGAGAATAACTTTGAGATCATCGATTTAAAGCGCTTTAGTTCTCCTGATAAGGATGGTTTAATGATTACTGATTTGATATTGCTTGGGATATTGAGATCTGCTATCAATTAAGTTTATCTATAGAATAATATTCTTAAGTGAAATAAAATATAAATTCATTATTTTAGCTGGCTCTAGGGATTATATATTTGTCAATATTCATGATTAAGTTATTTGTAGTAGGATATCCGCCTGAAATGGAAGAGATAGAACTTATTGAGTTGTTTGTGCTTTATGGAATGATTCATAGCATTAATATGGTTAAGGACAAGACTACACATAAAAGCCTTGGTTATGCTTTTATTGAAATGGTTGATCAGGCTGGGGCAGATAGGGCAATTGATGCTATTGATGGTACAATGGTTAAGGGCAGGAAAATTACAGTTAAGGTAGCTGTACAGAAGATTGCCGGTAAAAACAATTCTAGTGTAAAACCACATCATGCTAATAAGGCTACTGCATCAGTGAAGGCTGAGACGATGAATCATACAACATATAAAACTCAAAATAAACGTCCAAGAAAATCCGTGCTTCAAGATAAGAGTTCCGATCTATAATTGCTATTTTACAGTCAATTCAGTGCATGTTTTAACCATTTTAGGCCATGAAAATATCATGGAATCTAAAATGAACAAAGAATGATTTATTACTGAACAAAATGAATTAAGTAATTTGAACTGCAGTTACTTATATTAGATATTAAGAGCGTTAATTTAAACGGGGCTTGTCGTTCGACAGGTTCCGTTTTACTTTTTAATAACTGTGTTCAACCATATTGAAATACAGATGAAAGCCTATGTTTAAGGTATTTACTTTAACGCCAACCTAACCCAGGTGCCACATGTTCTAAAATAGAAGACAATACATGTACATTGTAATCAACTCCCAATGTGTTGGGTATTGTTAAAAGGATCGTATCTGCCTCTTGAATAGCTTCGTCTTCAGCTAACTCCTTTATGAGTTGATCTGGTTCTGCAGAATAACTTCTTCCGAAAATGGCTCGTTTGTCTGCTTCAATCATTCCGATTTTATCGGTCCGGCTGGTTTCCTGCCCAAAGAAATAGCGATCCTGATCGTTCACCAATGCGAAAATAGACCGACTAACCGAAACTCTCGGTTCGCGATTGTGTCCCGCTTTTTTCCAGGCATCTTTGTACAATCTGATCTGCTCAGCTTGCTGTACATGGAAAGGTTTGCCGTTTTCATCATACTTTAGGGTAGAGCTTTGAAGGTACATCCCGTTTTCGGCAGCCCAAATAGCAGTAGCATTAGAAGCGGCTCCCCACCAGATACGTTCCCGCAATCCTTCTGAGAATGGTTCTAACCGCAATAAGCCTGGTGGATTTGGAAACATCGGGTATGGATTAGGCTGAGCAAATCCGACACCTTTTAACTTATCCAGGAATTCCAGCGCTTTGCGGCGTCCCATATCTGCGTCGGTTTCTCCTTCAGCCAGTTCATATCCAAAATGGCGCCACCCATCGACTACCTGTTCAGGTGAACCTCTACTGATTCCCAATTGTAATCGGCCTTCCGAAATTAAATCCGCAGCGCCGGCATCTTCCACCATATACAGTGGATTTTCATAACGCATATCAATTACTCCTGTTCCAATCTCTATCTTGCTTGTTTTGGCGCCGATAGCGGAAAGCAATGGAAATGGTGAGGCTAATTGAGCTGCAAAATGATGCACACGAAAATAGGCGCCATCTAAACCGATTTCTTCGGCTGCGACAGCCAAATCAATAGATTGAAGCAACGTGTCACTCGCTGTACGAGTATTATAGGCTTGATTGTTAGACCAATGCCCGAATGATAAAAAACCTATTTTCTTCATAAATTCTTTTTCTCTAAGTTACACGGTTCCTCCCAGTATTTAAAAAGATATTGCAGACGTAATTTTCAGAGAAAAGTAAATAATTTACCTCATCTTAAATTTCTTAGGCTTCACTCCAGTATGAGTTTCAAAAAGTTTGGTGAAATGACTAAGATTAGAAAATCCCAAACGATAACCAACTTCCGATACGGAAAGCTTACCTTCATTAAGTAGGTATGCTGCTTCTTTCATTCGGAAAACCTGGTAATACTGGTAAATACTGGTGCCAAAAATCTGGTTGAAAAGTCGATTCAATTTTGATTCACTCATACCCGAAAAAACTGCTAGTTCAGAAAGATTTGGTGGGACATCAATTGTTGACAGAATTTTTTCTTTTACCAGGTACAGGGCTTTTACATCTGCTATGTTCAGAGATTGTACAGTTTTGTCCTCTCGTTTTAGCAATTCAACAAACAATAGATAGATCAATTCTTCTGCTTTTATTTTAAAGTAAAATTGCTTTAGTTCTGTTGCTACATTAGCAGTTACGATTTGCTGAGCAACATTCTGTATCTCCGGAGAAATGATTTCTTCAAATAAATAGGGTTGGTTGGTAGAAGTTATCGCTTGCAACAGTATGTTGTCTTTACTAGCTTGTAGAAGTTCCTTGAGATATTCAACATGTACTCCGATAATTATTGAATTCATCCTAGTATTCGCAGGTATGAAAAATTCAGTATCAATTCCTGCTGAGGCAACTTGTACATAGGGTAGCAATACCATATTTGCAGAAGACTGAGTTAAACTATTTGCTACTTGATCTTTTAGTTTGAACACATTATGAAATGCAATCATTACAGCTTCTTTATTTTGCCTTGCTGTAGATACTTTAAAATTCAAATCCTCTTTCAGCTCATATTGTCTGATCATTATCCGAATATTCGGGTTTATTATATACCCACTAATACTCCCGCTACCCAGTTGATCAGGTATTCTTATTGTCCCGTTTTCAACCTTACTGCCTATTAAGTTGGCAATATTGGCTAAGAAAGAATCGTCGCCGGAAGATGTAATGTTAAGTTTCATTGTTGTGTTTGTTTACGACTATTTATTGATTAAATGTAGCTATTTTATCTTTATCAATTCAATTACTTTTACCATAGTAAATGAAGATATATAAAAATATTTTTCGACATGAAAAACAACTTATTACAGAATAAGAAAGTCGCTATAATTGGGGGAGGTCCGGTTGGTCTAACCACAGCACGTTTGTTGCAAAACAAAGGTATTGATGTAACAATTTATGAAAGAGATTTGAATGACGATGCACGCATTTCAGGAGGGACGCTGGATTTACACAAAGGAACAGGGCAAAAAGCATTAGCTGAAGCAGGACTTATTCATGAGTTTTTTGAGAATTCCAGACCTATGGGAATGTGTGTTTTGGACATCACAGGTAAAATATTAATGAAAATGAAGCCGGATATTGACAAACCGGAAATTGACAGACCAGTTTTACGAAAGATACTTTTAAATAGTTTGCATCCCGAAACAGTCGTATGGAATACTCAGATCATTAAATTGGAAAAGGAAAAGAATGGGTTTGGTATGATAGCCAAAGATGGTAATGTTTTCTATGCAAATACTGTAATTGTCGCTGATGGAGGCATGTCGATGGCCCGGCAGTCGATAACTGATGATCTACCGGAAGAGACTGGTACATATGTAATACAAGGTGAAATTAGGAACTTTAAGAATGATTGCCCATCGATATATAAATTAACAGGACATAGTAACCTGGCTTGTGTTGAGGACAAGAAAACTATTTTTCTGCAAAATAGAGGGGATGGAAGCTTGTGTTATTATATCTCTTTTCGCCGCTCAAAGCAGTGGCTGAAAGAATTGCAGTTCGATTTTGCTAACAAAGCTTTGATTGTGTCTTTTCTTAAATCGTTGTTTTCTGATTGGAGTCCTATTTATACCGAAATTTTTAATGCAACCGGTTCTTTTAATGGATTTCCATTAAGGGTTTTTCCGGCGGATATCCAGAAAAGAAAAGCTTATGAGAATACAGCAATAATAGGTGACGCCGCACATGTAATGACACCTTTTGGTGGAATGGGCGTTAACATGGGGTTGAGGGATGCCTTAACGCTAACCGATAATCTCACAGGTGATCGGTTTACAACGATCTCTGCTGCAATTGCTGACTATGAAAAACAAATGAGAATCTACGCCAAACCAATTCAGGATGCAACCTCACAGGCAGATGATCGGATACACAACAGTAAAGAGCATTCTCTTTTCAATATGAAGAAAAAAATGACTGCTAATTTTCTTAAGGTTCTCAATTCGACAGCAATTTTCTTTCTGATGCTCACAGTTGGTGTATTTTGGGGAAGTTACCTCTCATTGAGCAGATCATATGATCTACTTCCGTTGTCTGAATTAATTCATGTAGGAAAAATAATAGTAGCTAATCTGGCTTTGCCCATGCGAGTGATTTCTATCCTTACAATAGGTCTTATGGTAACCTCAGTTTATATGCAAATCGATAAAAAATCCAGGTGGTTTTATTTTTTGATCATGAGCATTGTTTGTTTATTAATTCCGTTGATACTTACGGTAACATTGGAAGTGCCTATTAATAATCAGGTTATCAGTTGGTCGTCTTTAACGGCGCCCACAAATTGGAAAGATTTGATAAATCAATGGGAAATTATAGGTATAATCAGAGTAGTTTTTGCCCTATTAAGCTTCGGTTTTTTTACTGCTGGAGTGATTAAGCCATTTCATAGAGATTTAAATCTGTAAAGTTCTATAAAGAATGTCTTTTAGTAACATTAAAAGGGATTGGCAGATGTGTTTTTGAATTGTTAAGAACCATATCTGCCGCAACTTCCCCCATCATGGTAAAGTTTGTAGATATTGTTGTTATCCCTGAAAGTATTAATTTCTTTACTGGTGTTTCGTTATAAGATATGATACCTATTTGTGAACCAATTTTGAGTCGTTTATTCAAAATTTTTTCTGCCAGCTCAACCAAATGATTTTCTCTTAAAATGATATATACCGTTCCAGGCACAAATGGTTCATCATTCAGGTCTGATAATACTTCATAGTTAAAAGCATACTGGCAGCAAAAATTAATAAAGCCAGTTAGGATCAATTCGGAGTAATAACTATTAGAAGGGAAAAGAATTTTAATTGTATGATACTTACTCAGTCTTGTTTTAAGTTCAACAAGTGCGCAATATATGTCTTTTTCGAAGTCTTCATATACTGCACAAAAATCACCGGAAATTCCCTGGATCAGCTTATCCATTAATATGAGTTTCTCTTTCGGCAAGCTATCTATCAGAGCGTACGCATTTTCATGGTCATTAAAGAAATGCGGAATGATCACTACTTTACTACACCGCTCAACTTTTTCTTTAAGGATTCTTTTGAACTTATTGAAATTGTTATTGTAGATATAAAAATCTACAAATATGTCAATACCTAATTTAGCGGTAAATGCGTCATATATGATCTTCTTATGGTCACTAAGCTTATTAAACAGAAGCAAAACTTTGAAGGGCTGTTCAAATTCTGCATTTGAAACAAAATAACCCTTTCCATGTACCGCATTTACAACACCAAACTTCTTTAAGCGTAAATAGGCCTTTTCAACTGTACCTTTTCCTATCTGAAGACCGAAGCGTAAATCATTGATAGAAGGGAGCGCATCATTAACTTCTAATTGGTTAGCTTTAATTCCATTAAGTATAGAATTGAATATCTGGAGATATATCGGCGTTTTAGAGTATTCATTTAATTTAATTATCTTGAGATAGTTTTTCATAATAAAATAGTTTTAATGTTAGCACTAGTTGCCCATTGGTTTTATTTCACAATAACGGACACAGTTTGAGTGGTATGTGCGCTGAAATAGCCTAGCGTTGTCGGGCCAATATTAGTAGGGGGATTTGAGGGAGTAACACTACCTCCTGGTCCTGATTCACTTTGCTGCATTATGGTGAACCAATAGGTATAAACAGGCTTATCAATGCATTGCATTTCTATAGTTATCTTATCATTAGGATAAACATCTATATCTTGCTGACGAATTTCATTATGAACATATTTGCCGTCATTGAAATCGTCATTATAAGCAAACACAGCTTTTACCTGTACATGGTTCACAAACATTACCACCCGGTACTGGTTTACGATGCCGGGTGGATCCTGATAATGTATAATAACCTGACGCTTTTTAGCGTCGAAATCAGAGATTTTGGTAGTTATTGAATCCAGCGTAACAGCCGCAGGCATCATAGAACGAGCAGTATAAGTTTTTCCACTTGTGAATACATTCATCGTATAGGCGTCACCTGGTATACCTGCTAAATCATTTGCCGTATAATTTCCATGGCTTGTCTCCACCATTGGATAGGTATTTCCTTTTTCATCTTTCAGATTGATGATTGCACCAGTAACAGGCGGGTAGGTGTTCTTATTGGTAAATGGTATGTTGGTAGTAAGTTTGAATAACTGAGTACCTTTAATATTTGTGAGGTTACCTTCGATAACCAGTTTTCCGGTGTCATCTCCTAATTTTAGATCTATAACTTTTTCACAGGATGTTAGTGCAAGCGCTATTAATAATGCAGGGAAGTATATTTTTAGATTTTTCATGAGCTGATTTTAATTGAATTTGAAATTCCAGGTAACAGAGGGGATAGGTATGGCGAATATGCTGGTTTTAACCGCTTCAGTAGTATTTGGGTTTTTTTCGCTTTCTCTGAATGTGATGGTATAAGGATCACGTGCTCCGTAGACGTTATATATCCCGAAAGTCCAGCTTGAATGGTATCTGCCTTTGTTTTTACCCTCCAGTGTTGCGCCAATATCCAGTCTGTTAGAAGCGGGTTGTCTGTAGCCGTTACGTTCAGAATAAGAGAAGTTGGTCAACCCAGCTATGTTATATTTTCCAGTGGGATAACTTACCGCATTTCCTGTTCCGTAGATGAAGGTGCTTGAAAAAGTCCAGCGTTCATTTAGCTTGTATATTCCCACAACGGAGATATCATGAGTTCGATCCTGACGGGCAGGGTAGTAGTTGCCGTTATTGATTGCCTCAAATTTTCGCTCGGTTTTAGAAAGGGTATATCCCACCCAACCATTGAAACGGCCATATTTCTTTTTCAAAAATAATTCTATTCCGTAAGCCCGCCCCGATCCAAAAGTTAGTTGCGATTCCACATCCTGATTGACAATTAATTGTGCTCCATCCTTGTAATCGATCTGGTTCTGAAGTTGTTTATAATACAGCTCTGCAGAAAGCTCGAACATATTATCTTTAAAGTTTCTGAAGTAGCCTGCAGAAAATTGATCTGCAATCTCTGGTTTAATGTTATTGCTGCTCATTACATACAGATCAGTCGGACTGCTGCTGGTAGAGTTGGTCAGTAAATGGATATTTTGCGTATTCCTGTTATAAGATGCTTTAATCGAGTTTGCCTCATCAATTAGGTAACTTGCAGAAACCCTTGGTTCAAGATTTATATAGTTTTTAACACTTTGGTTAGAAGTATAGACTTTAGAGGTTATGGTATTTCCAGCTGCATCATAAGTGTTGAATGTACCTGGTCCTAACAACATCATTCCGCTTAAACGTAATCCATAAAGTAAGGTCAGCTTTTGGGTAGCCTTCCACTCATCGCTAATGTATGCTGCACTCTCTAAACCATACCTGCGTTCTGTGCTTTTACTGTTAAAGCTAGATGATTCAGGTGAACTGATATCTCCCGGGGCAATCGTATGATGCAATATGTTAATTCCAAATCGAAGTGAGTGATTGTTGCTTAAAGCATATTGAAGGTCCTCCTTAAAGTTCAGGTCGGTGATCTTTGAAGTCGCTTTGAAACTATCATTACTGGAAAAGCTCTGTATGGTATAATTGTAGTTACTATATACCAAGGACGTATTAGAAAAAAGTTTGTTGCTAAATAAGTGATTGAATCGTACGGTACCAGTAGCGTTACCCCAGTTTGTTCCAAATGTATTTTTTAATCCAAGCACATCTTTTCCAAAATAGCCGGAAATGTAAAGTGCATTTTTATCATCGAAATGGTAATTCGCCTTGGCATTGATATCATAGAAATACAGAGAACTTCCATTAATAACCGAATCTGAAGAAAGCTTAAGGAACATGTCTGCATAGGTTCTTCTTGCGCTGATCATAAATGATCCTTTATCTTTTATTATTGGACCCTCTACCTTAAGTCTGGAAGATATAAGGCCCACGCCACCCTGTACAGAGAAATCTTTACTGTTTCCATCATTCATCTTTATATCCAATACCGAAGAAAGGCGTCCTCCGTATTGTGCCGGCATTCCACCTTTATATAGGCTGACATCCTTTATCGCATCAGAATTAAAGGTGGAGAAAAAGCCAAGTAAATGTGATGCGTTATAAACAGTGGCCTCATCAAGCAGGATCAGATTTTGGTCAGATGCTCCACCGCGTACATAAAAGCCTGTGTTGCCTTCACCACCTGATTTCACTCCCGGCATCAGAGATATCGTTTTCAGGATATCTTTCTCTCCCATTAATACCGGAACATTATTGATCTGGGACATGTTTAGTTTTTCGAGTCCCATTTGTGGAGAAGCGACATTATCGTTATTTCGCTTGTTAGCACTAATTACTACCTCATTTAATTCACTTCTTGATGAAAGGAGTTGATTAACAACCTGACTTTGTTTCAAAGCGATGGGTTTAGAGATAGTTTCGTAACCAATATAAGTGAATAGCAAGGTGTAGACCCCTTCAGGCGCAGAGAGCGAGTAAAAACCATAGGTATTGGTAGAGGTCGCTATTTGAGGTAATTCTTTTATTCTTATGGTTGCACCAATTAAGGTTTCGCCTGTCTGCGCATCTTTAACCGTTCCACTTATGGTAAACTGTTTTTGAGCGAATGAGGCTGTTGTAAGGATGAGCAGAAAGAAGCTGCTCATCCAGACTGATTTGTAAAGTGTTCGTTGTTTCATTAACTTGTTGTGTGCTTGAAGTGCAAACATCAGTAACAAAAAGGAGTTAAAATACCTCTATTTGGTTAGTTAATAGCTCTAAACAGTTAATCATTTGATAGTTTAATCCAGGTGTTTGCTTACAAGTCATTTTCATCGCCGGCTTTATTCCAGCTCAGCTCTGATACCTGCTGCTCTATAGTGAGCCTTCCTGCAATTTTTTCCATTAGTACATCCTCGTTGTTGTTAGCAAATATTTCTGCTGTGATGACGGCCTTGGATGGATCACCGTCATCAGTGCTTTTTAAAGAGCGTAATAGGAGTTTATCATCATTGCTGGTAAATTGGAGCAGCAATACCCGGATGTGATTTTCGACATCCTGTCTGCATTTGATGATCAGGATATAAGGCACTGGGATCTTTTGGCTTTTTAACGGGAGACGGCTTAGTATTACACCAACAGGTCGCATCAATATATGTGTGAAAATGATAAAGCCTGTAACAATACCAGCTTCAGGGATAAATCCCAGTCCACAAGCGGCACCAACTGCAGCTGAGCACCATAGGGTAGCAGCGGTATTCAGTCCTCGAACGTTTAGGCCATCTTTCATGATTACACCTGCACCTAGAAAACCAATTCCGCTCACTACGTATGAGATGACACGACCGGAGGCATCACCGCCTACTTTTACACCAAGGCTGACAAATATGCATGCACCCAGGCAAACCAGCATGTTTGTCCGCAGACCAGCCATACGCTGCCGCCACTGACGTTCTGTGCCAATGGCTGCACCTAAAATAAAGGCAATAAGAAGTCTGAGTGTGAATGCTAATAATGTCATAAATTTCTTTTTATGCCTGCTACAGGCATAAAAAGAAATTTATGCACAGCAACAGGCGGTTATATAAATAACTGATGCCGTTAAATGGGGGCCAGAGTCCATATATTGTTTTTTAATTGCGACACAAATGTAATCTGTACTGTTTTGGTAAGCCGTTAGAGGAGCAACAGAAATTCATTAGAAATTCATTAGAACGATTAGATGTAAATAAATTTTAAAATCATTATTGATGTTTTTGCTGCTATGATTGAAACTAAATTTAGTAGAGGGGGTTTCCGTTAATAATTATTAAAAACAAGTGGGATTGTACAGGACAGATACTTCATGCTTTTAGTTCAAATTTGTAAAAACGCTAGTTAGTTATATGAAAAACTATTTGCATAAATATTGCACTAATAGCTAACTACAATAATTGTTATTGTATAATATCAAATATAAACTGCTGTTAAAACGGTTTTTGTTTTTAAGATTTAGGATACATCGTGATTACAATTCTCTGATCTATGGTGGTTATTCTCTAAAAGCACTACCGATTTATAAATACTGCTTAATATCAACACTTAAACATTTTATGAAACAAAATTTCACAAAAAAAGTAGCCCCTTTTATTATGCTTCTTGGACTACTTGTTGTAATCATCACCAGACCTATATATGGGCAATCAAGGAAGGGCAGTGTACAAGCCTCCACTAACAAAAAAATATCGGATAAACTGATTAATAACTTTGTTAAACCACCTGACCATGCGAAAGCGAAGGTTTATTGGTTTTGGATCTACAACAGAGTAACCAAAGAAGGCATTACGCGAGACCTTGAAGAATTCAGAGCAAAGGGCATCAGTGGTGTGAATTTAATCTGTAATGGAGGCTACGCAGGAAAAGCGCCACTTCCAGGCGTAGAATTTCTTGGGGAAGAATGGCGTGCCTTATTTAGACATGCAATACGCGAAGCAAAAAGACTAAATATAGAGTTTGGATTTAATATGGCAGGAGGGTGGACCATGATGGGACCTAGGGTTACCCAGGATGACGCCATGAAGAAACTTGTATTTTCAGAACTTGTAATTGATGGTGGTGAAAAATTTTCCGGTACGATTGCGCTTCCAGAAAAAGTTGATGGCTATTATCAAGATATTAATGTTCAGGCATTTCCTATTGTTGGAAATGGTAAAGAAGTGGATGCCACGAAAGTTGTGGATGTTACGGGTAAGTTGTATGCAAATGGACAATTTGAGTGGGATGTACCTCAAGGAAAATGGCTGATATTAAGGAGCGGTTATACGCTAACAGGAGGTCCCTGGGCCAGATGGAAAGTATATCCGGAAGGAGATACCTTTAAGGGAGCTGAGGGTTACCAGATTGATTATCTAAGTAAATCTGCACTAGATAATTATTTTAATGACCTGGGCAAAACAGTAATGGCAGAAGCAAAGAAAGCGGGCGGAAAAATCAATTATTTATGGTGTGATAGCTGGGAATGCGGTAAACTGACCTGGACACAGGATTTTTCCAATCAATTTAAGAAATTTCGTGGCTATGACCTGATGCCATTTCTTCCGGCTTTAGCAGGTTACACCGTTACAAATTCTGATATCTCAACACGCTTTCGCGAAGATTTTGATAGAACCATCCAGGATTGTTTAGCAGAGAATTTCTATGGACATTTCGCCGATCTGTGTCATAAAAATGGGATGAGGGTAGGAAATGAAGCCGGCGGTCCAAATGATATCCCACCCCAGGATGTATTAAAAAATTTCAAGAAAAATGACATACTGGCTGGAGAATTCTGGGTTAATGGTCATCGCAATGCCAAAGGTGGGTATAATAAAAACCGATGGTCACGCCTTAATCTTAAGCAAACAGCAACAGCTGCGCATGTCTATGGCAAACGGCAGGTAGATGCGGAAGCATTTACTGAGCAGGAAAGAGATGCTACCCACTGGACCCTGGGTCCAAGTGATTTAAAACCTTATGCCAATGACGCCTTTGCCGAGGGGATTAATCGCTTCATGCTTCATTCAGCCACTTGTCAACCCCCATCCGATGGTAAGCCAGGGTATGAATACTGTGCCGGAACTCACTTTACACCAAATGTTACCTGGTGGGATCAGTCAGCTCCATTTTTCGACTACCTTAACCGTTGCCAATATATGCTACAGCAAGGGAATTTCGTTGCAGATGTGTGCTTTTATCTTGGAGAAAGACCACCGCTTTTAGCCCCACCTAAATACAATATTCCAACACTTGGTCCTGGTTATGACTGTGACTACTTTAACCCGGATGTACTGCTTACTAGAATGTCTGTTAAAAACGGGCGTATTGTATTACCTGATGGTATGAACTATAAAGTACTTGTATTACAAAACTGTGTTTCACCGGTTCCTGAAATTGCGGAAGCAGTTGGAAGATATCAAGGTCTAACTGTATCGTCAACTCCATCGAAAGCTATGTCGCTTCCTGTAATAAAAAAATTAAGAGATTTAATCTACATGGGAGCCACAGTGATCGGTGCTCCTCCGGAAAATGCCGGAGAACTCATTAATTATGCACAAACTGACCCAGAGGTTAGAAAAATTGCTAAAGAATTATGGGGAGACCTTGATGGACAAACTAAAACAGAGCGAACTCTAGGAAAAGGACGATTAATTTGGGGAAAGACTCCACGTGAGGTTTTAACTGGTGATGGTGTAACTCAGGATTTTTCATTTACAGGTCAAACAGAAACTTCAGACGATTTCGATTATATCCACAGGGCAACAGATGATACTGAAATATACTTTGTGATCAATCGGACCAATGAACGTCAGACACGGGAATTTACATTCCGTGTTACCGGAAAAGTTCCTGAAATATGGGATGCATTAACAGGTAAAGCTGTTGACGCTAAAAGTTATAACCAAATCAAAAATTCAACAACATTACCGCTGGAATTTGATTCATTCGGCTCCTATTTCATTGTATTCCGCAAACCAATAGATAAAAATAAAAATGGCTTAGCTAAATCAAATTTTGCTGAATTTAATGGAAGCCAAAATATAACTGGATCCTGGAATGTATCATTTGACCCTAAATGGGGAGGCCCCGCCAAGATTGAATTCCCTTCTTTGACCAGCTGGACCCAACATTCTGAAGAGGGTGTAAAGTACTATTCCGGAACCGCGGTATATTCAAAGAAATTTGATCTTGATCAGGCAATAAGCAATGAAACAGGTAGGGTCTACCTTGATTTGGGAAATGTAAAGAATGTTGCTGAAATCAGCTTAAATGGAAAAAAACTCGGCATTTTATGGTGTGCTCCATGGCGAGTAGAAATTACAGATGTGATGAAGAAAACTGGAAATTTATTAGAAATTAAGGTAATTAATTTGTGGAGTAACCGTGTGGTACATGACCTAAGTTTGCCTGTTTCAGAGCGATTGACCAAAACACATGAAGAATTTCGTTTCGACATGCTGAATAAAGATACGCCTATGCTTGAGTCAGGATTACTAGGGCCAGTAAAATTAGATTTTGCTAAATAAACTGGTATAAAAAATATCATTTCATCCGTAAGTTGTTTGATCGTTTAAAAGAAATCAAGGAGGGATAAAATCGTTTTTATTTATCCCTCTGGTTATTTTTAAATGTTTCGTTTTTTAATGCTTTTTGTGTCAAATTCATGTTAAAATAAGTCTCTAGAATTATGGATTAAAGCCAATCTGATTTAGGTATATTTGCTGCCTTTTGTGAGCAGTATAACCAAATTATGCGACATTTTATCTTGTAAAATCGTTCAAGAACCAAATTGTTGCATAGAAATATCAGTATATGTTAAAGAAATTTATCGAAGTAAATCTGCCATCAAATAATATGGCGAACACAAAAGTTGTTAAAAACTATTCAAGGCTCGATCTATCTCTATTTATATTTCCCACATTTTTTTTAATTATAATTGTTTTGCTTCTTTATA
>NZ_LGEL01000088.1 GCF_001636695.1 Pedobacter panaciterrae | reverse complement strand
AGATGTGTATAAGAGACAGTTGTTTATACTCAATAGTTGTTTCTGCTCATTAAATCTGTTCTGATTATGAAACATATCTTTCTCGTATGGTTTTCTTTTTTCTTTTGTCCTGCGACAATAATAATTTATCTCTTTCTTAAATTAAGGAGATTTAAAAATCAGATCAATTCAGATTAACCCTTACTTTGTTTTTAATTCATCATCAATTTCCTTTTGAAGACCTTCTAGATTTGATGGGCGGCTGAAATTATTACTTATTTTTCTTGATTTATTGATGAATATGTAGTGAGGAATGCCTGTAATATTGAACTCATTCTTAAGGTTAGTATATTGATTGTCGTCCAGGAAATAGTGATGCGCTTTGAAAGGAAGTTTACCAAGAATCTCTTTGTAGAGCTGTTCTTCAGAGGAGACACATAATAGTACAAATACCACATCATTCATGTATTTTTCGATTATATTAGGATAATAAGGAAATTCCGCTCTACAAGGTGCACACCAGGTTGCCCAGACATCTATGTAAACATGCTGGTTGGGGAATTCTTTTACAATAGCTTCGATTATGGAGGCTTCTGCATTTTTTTTGTAGTTCACATATTTGAATGTTTTCTTTGCCTTGAGCTTGTTTCGGAGAAAGCTCAACAACTCCGGATTAGTTATTTTGTCCAAAAAAATTGAGTAACTGAAATTATTATTGAGGTCAGACTTTAATTCAACAACTTTTCTGGCGGTTAATATTTCAGCAATATCAGAGGGAAGCTCCCCAAAGAAATACCTGCATTCTGAAATGGCTAAAACAGAGTCAATTGAGGCCATTCCTGCCGGATCTTTTTTTATGCACTCAGACAGCTTCCTCACCGCGATGGAATCGGTTGCACTCAAAGTGCTGCTGAAACTTTTACGGATCAGCTCCTGTTCTTCCTTCGCAAAATGGAGGCGGGGATTACTCAAAATAGACTGGATACTAAATTCCCGGTTTTTATGATTTGGAACAGTTTGAACTTTACGTATTGCATTCATTACTTCATTTGAGAAATATTGAATTTTTGGAAATCTAATTGTCTTGAAATCTGCAGCTGATGAACTATCAGGCATCAGGTTCATGCGTTTATTTATTAGTGTATAGGAAATCTCCTGCCGAACAAATGGCAGATAGGCCTGGTCGTACTGAGGATGATTTAGGAAAAAATCTTTTGTAAACTTAGGGATCATGCCCAGATAGTCATTGAATGACACACCATCATGGAGGTCTGCATTTGAAAACAGGGAATCCATCGTCGATCTCAACCTCATGCGCAGATGTACAAACATATTACGACCTTTCGCCCCGGTGCCTTTAAAGCTGGTATCGAAATCTGGTTTGTAATGTATTGCAGGATAACCCGCAGTGTTAATCTCACATCTTTGATACTTAATAACCATCTTTATGTTTTCGCCGGGAGAAACTAGTGCCTCGGTAAAATATCCGCTACCAGATTGAATCAGGATAATTTGAGTGTAGGTAATCGGAAAACGGAAACTAAATTTACCGCCTGTCTGAATTTTTGCTGTCAACCGATCTAACTTACCTATCCCGTCATAGTATACTATTGATATTGATTTGTCAATAAAAACTGATGGATCCTGATGTTGAATTTGCCCAATTTCTCCTGAGATTGTGACATTTTTAGCATCTGCCCTCAGTATGCCAAAGCACAGGGAGCAAAGTAGGACAAATTTGATAGCAGTGGAATTCTTCATGGTCTTCTTATTCAAAATTTAAGTTTTGTTACAAATAAATGCAAAGTGTGAATGGCAAATTAGGTTCACTTAGCAGACAACAGGTTTCACTGATTATTTGGAAGCAGTGTCGTCATTCTTAGTCATCGCCATTGTCCCAGGTAAGCCGTCATCTCGACGATAGGAGAGATCTCTTGAATAGCATAGAGCAAGAGATCTCTCCTATCGTCGAGATGACGGGGGCACATGATGATTGCCTATGCATGCAAAAATGTTTTGCAGGAGCCTAACGATCTAGCCATATCTTGAATTCTGCGACCTCGTTCTTGCTGATGATGATCGTCTTAGGATCAGTAAAGCACTCAAGCTGTTGATCTTTTCGTTGAGGTCTGAAATCTCGGCTTCTATCCTCTCTTAGCAGCTTAAACAAAATTCGGGCTGGTAATTAACGATATTGTTTAATAATTTTTGAAATTTACAACAACCGGCTGTTATTGAGGTAATCGCAACGCAGTTCGGTGCCTTGATGTTATACAGCGCAAAACGACATTTTAATTATATAAAAAGCACAATGGATAGAAGATCATTTGTAAAAAATACTTGTTTGACAGGTGCAGGATTGCTGGCGGGGGCACAGCTTCTGAATGCAACCCCCATGCGAATGCTGGTGCCAACACAGCTGATGGGCGGGCGATTTGTCACCCTCTGTATTATGATTCGCACCACACCCTGGGAAGTATCCAGAGATGTAAAATTGCACCCGAGAGACGAGGAAAAATGGCACACTCTGGAGGGCGTGAAAAGGTTACGTGAGGCGTTTGGTGAAAACAATCCTAATGGTCGTTTAACGTGGGGCTTTACGCTGAATGCGCTTGAGGATAAGCGTGAAAATTATGCGCAGATACGCGAGTATGCAGCATTTTGTCAGGCTAAATACGGAGATGAGGTAACGGTATTCCCGGGATACTTTCCGGCAATGTACCTTCCGCCAGCTCGGATCAATAAGGAGTTGTCGGAAGCGTTGCGCATCATCACCGGTTTTGTAGGAAAAGGATATAAGCCTCAATCTGTGATAGGCGGCTTTTTGCCTGCTGAGTCTTTGAAATATTTGGCTGAGAAAGAAAATATACATGTTGCCCAGGCTGTGATATGGAGCCAACATAATATTGATGGGGGCGGGGCGGATGGCTCATTGTCGTATCCTTATTACCCGTCTACTGAACATTTTTGCAAGCCCGGTCAGAATAAAAAAGATCTGATCGACTGTGTAAACCTGGATGGGTGGTCGATGGATTTTATTTGCGCAAGACAAAGCGGCCAAACAGGTCATGAAATAACAGGCTATAACAGCAGGCGCGGAGTTGGCCCCATAGAGACGTATAAGGGTTGGGGGCTCGAACTGGGACATATGGAAGTGATGCATACGCAGTCGATACATTTTGATAAGGGATTAGAGTTGAATGGATTTGGATGGGTACCCAATATTTGGGAGGCACAAATGGTGTATGAGTTCGGAATGGATTTTATCTGTGGCGCAATGAAGAAATGGGTTACAGATACCTTGAAGCGATGGCCGGACACTAAATGGGTAAGTTTTGGCGAATTTGGCGAAATATGGCGTCAGCATTATAAGACTAATGATGACTACAATTATAAATTTGTAGAGCGTGGATGCGGCCTGGGAGATTCGTATAATAATCTCGAAATCCGGTGGTTTATGAACAAAGCATTCAGGCTGGCCCTACTGCGCGACTGGCATCATAATACACCGGCAATGGTGATTGATTTTACGCGATATGATTTGTCTGCGCATGAGCCAGTAGGTGCCCGGCCAGATAAGCCGGTTAAGGACTGGAGCCTGATCAATAGGATTAATCAGAAGGGACTACGGCCACAGGACCAGCCTGTGTTATTGAAAGATCTAACACACGCCGAGCAAGAATTGATTTACAAATATTGCCCTGAACTTAAGAATTAATATGACTGGCTTCCATATCATAATGAATCTGGATGGTTCGCCGAAAAGTAACACTACCGTCAACGATGGATGTTAAATAGGCATGAACGACTATTTACTTATTGAAGCACCGGAATAAGGCGGTGAATTGTACATAAATAATTATATTTTTAGCTTTTACTTATTAAAAAATGAGATTTAATAACCAATTTTTTTTAAAAAGACCGTCCCTGTTTGTAGTAATTCTTTTGTTGGGTGTTCAGGCTTATGCTCAGGATGCTAAACTATCTACACCATGGACCGAGCAAGCCCAAAAGGTAGAGGTACCGCTTAACGAATATCCCCGCCCGCAGCTGCAGCGTACCGATTGGCTTTGCCTTAACGGTAAATGGGACTATACAGGTGGAAAATCTGCACCTGATGCTCTGAATCCCCAGAGTGCGGCATCATTTGAAGGTGTAAATCAGAAAATACTGGTTCCATATTGTCCGGAGTCCTTCCTTTCGGGGATACAGAAAAAGCAAGAGATCAACCTATGGTACCGTCGAATATTTGAAATACCAGCATCGTGGAGCGGCAAAGATGTACTAATAAATTTTGGTGCTGTTGATCATGACGCTACGATTTTCATTAACGGCAAAAAAGTAGGCAGCCATTCAGGTGGATATGATGCGTTCAGCTTTAATATAACGCAATATCTTATAAAGGGTCGCAACACGATTGTTGTTGCCGCACATGATCCTAACGATGGTAAGGCGCCCTCTGGAAAGAACGGTCCTCGTGGTGATTATACGTTTAGCTCTGGAATCTGGCAAACGGTTTGGTTGGAGCCTGTTTCACGCATATATATCAAAAGCATTAAGCTATTGCCAGATGTAGATGGCCAACGATTAAAGGTATTGGTAAACACAAGTGGTGTAAGCAGTGTTACCGCAATTGCACTAAAAGATAGAAAGGAAGTGTCGCAGGTTAAGGCGGCCAGTGGTACATATTTTTATTTGCCAGTAGAAAAACCGGAATTATGGTCACCTGAGCATCCTTTCCTGTATGATCTCAAAATAATCCTGCGTAATAGTGATGGAAGGGTTATCGAGGAGGTGACTAGTTATTTTGGCATGCGCGATATTAAGTTAGCAAAGCTGAATGGTGTTGTTCGCCCATTTATCAACGGTAAATTTATGATGCAGCTCGGTTTGCTTGACCAGGGATATTGGCCTGACGGCATACTTACGGCTCCAACAGAGGAGGCATTGAAATTTGATATTGAGTACACCAAAAATGCGGGCTACAATCTCATCAGGAAACACATGAAAACCGAGCCGCAACGGTTTTATTATTGGGCTGATAAACTTGGTTTGTTGGTTTGGCAGGATATGCCAGCCATTTGGTATCAAAATGAAGATACTACTGTAACCCGTGGTGTTTTTCGTAAGGAACTGAAGGCTATTATTGATGATCACTACAATTCGCCGTCCATTATAACCTGGGTACCATTTAACGAGAATTGGGGGGCTTTTGATGTAAAGAATATCACTGCCTGGCTAAAACAGTATGACCCATCGCGACTGGTGAATGGAAACTCCGGCTTTAACAACAATCCTGACTACCAAAAACCATATGGAGATCCTGGCAACGACGATTATGTGGATACCCATATATACGTTGGCCCGTATGGGGCATCGGTCCCTGACGGTAAACGGGCGGCATCATTAGGCGAGTTTGGAGGTGTAGGCCTGTTTGTGCGTGGCCATATGTGGCCGGTAGAGAATAACGCCTATGACTACGAACCAACCCGGTCGGCATTAACCGATAGATACGTATTCCTGTTAGATCGGGTAGAACAACTCATGAAGTATAAAGGACTTAGCGTTGCAATTTACACGCAAACCACCGATGTGGAGCACGAAATTAATGGTGTGCTTACCTACGATCGCAAGGTTGAAAAAATGGAAACAAAGCGCGTTAAAGAAGTTAATCAGGCAGTCATTCAATCCGGACATGATATGAATCATTGATGCTTTCTTTGACGAATTAATTAAAATTACTTCAATTAAGACGCATTATCATATGAATGAAATCTACATCATGAAACAGGATATTGGAACTCAACTAAAGTTTCCGAAGCAACTTCACAATTGAAAAAATTGCTTTACTCAATATGCTAATTCTGCGGGCTTTTCTTGGGTTAAAGGATATTGGGAATCAAAAGGTAAAAGCGAAAAATGGATACAGTTTGATTTCGGCCGTTCGTATTTGATGGATCGTTATGTAGTGAGACATGCGGGAACTGATGGAATGAATGCCAAGCTTAACACACGTTCGTTTCAATTAGAAACAAGCACTGACGGACAAAACTGGAAAATGGTTAACATTGTCAAAAACAACATCAAAAATGTAACAGACATTGATTTTGATCCAATTAGGGCAAGATATGCGCGTCTGAAAATTTCCGATGCCGGTAGCGACGGTATCGCGAGAATTGGGGATGTAGAGATTTATGGAAAGCGGGAACATGAATTTACCCTTAAAGCAAGGGAATAATCAAATTGATTGGTCTTTCAATAGTGCCAGCTTTTTTTCCAGATCAGTTAAGGACATTTTACCACGGGCAAAATCAATCTCTAACAATGCAGCCTGTTCTTTGTTTGTTAAAGGCCTGTCTTGTATGATTTCGATTAATTCATTCTCGTCGACAAGTGGTGTCAGAATATTTTTCTTTTCAAATAATGATTTGAAATACCGGATTCCAAACCTGCGCAGGGATACTGCATCAAAATGAAGTCCATCGCCATTAGCTGTTAATCCATTAGCGGTTACAAAATAGCAGTTCGACTTTGTTTCAGCTAATTTCTGAAGAGCATAATTGACCTGGTTATATTCAGTAAAATATTTACCATACCTGCCGCTACTTAAATAATCGCCAAGGCCGCCTGTAATAAAAGGAATATCAGGTGCGTTAAGCTCATGGCGAAATGCATCAACGATAATACTCAGCTTATCGTAATAAAGAGATGAAAGCCCAGCATAACTATCATTTTCCCCTTGATGCCATAAGATCCCAGTCAACTTGCTACTCTTTAAGGCAAGTTTTGTCTGGAACACGGCATTTTTAAAGAGTACGCCTCCAACAGCCCAATCATCCAGACTTGTACCCCCGTCAGCACACGGTATTAAACCGATTTCTTCCTGATCATTTTTTAATCTCCAGGCACCTGCGAATGATGCTGCAAGTCCTATACCCGAGGTGGGCCTGTCAAAATTAATTGGTTCTGTCATCGTTTGCCAGCGGCCATTGACCAGCATTTTGATCTTCTCATCATAGATCTGTTTAACATCATTTAGATATCCGCGCCCTGCCATATTTGATTGACCTACCATCAAAAAGGAATTTATCATATTTTTTATACTTATAGTACCTGTTATTAGAACAATTATTTTTTCAAAGCTTTCAGAGCAAGTTTAAAGGTGGCCCATATAAGCTCTTCGTTAATCTGAAACGAATTTCCTGTTATACTGCGTCCTTGTTGGTGAAAGCGCATTAAAGTATATAAAGGCCCAAATGCAATCGACCAGTAAACATCAATGGGCAAGTCATCCATTTCACCGCGCATTACACTATTACTAATGAAACGCCCCATATTATCTTTGAACTTAGTTAAGAATCCGTCTGTACTGCTTGCGAACATTTCAAGGAACTGCTGATGGTATGTTGAACTGCTGATCTGATCGAAAAACTGTCCCAGCAAAGGGTTTTCCATCATATAATCGAACCGATTGCGCCACTGCATCCGCAAACCATCTTCCAGCGAAGCCTCCGGATCGAAACCCTTATTTATCGCGTCTTCCATTCTTGCACCTTCTTCCAATACGATCTTTAGAATAAGGTCGTCCTTATCTTTGTAATAAACGTAAGGTGTGCCTACCGAAACCCCACAGGCTTTCGCAAGTTTATTAATAGTAAAGCCTTCCAAACCATGTTTTACGATAGTTTCTATGGCTTTTTCCTTTACCAATTGTTCTTTGTTAATATCTCTAATCCTCATTATTTAAATAATCGCTCAAAATTAAATGATTATTCATTTAATTATAAATTATTTTGATTTATTTAACATTGAATGAAATTAATGTAATTTTATATTTTCTTCATACTATGAACAGTGTAATTCAATCACAATTCTCATGTAATATCATTGAGCCGAATGATAACAATCTCAACGAAGAATTGCCAAATTCTATCGAACCATTGAACTCAAATGATTCATTTGATAGTGCGGTGGAAAGCAAAACATTGCATTTGTCGGAAAATTTCTCCCTCTCAAACTATGAAGACGATGATGACGAGTCTGGCTTCTGTTGCCCCTGCTGCTTACCACGTTAAATAATACAGACATTGCAGAGACTAGAAAAGATAATGTAGAAGAATTGGCCACTAAGAAAGCAATAGAATGGCTGAAGAATGATTAAATCTTTTTCAGATCCAGAGTATTTCATCCTCCAAATGATGATTCTCCGTCCGGATATTGCGAAACAAATAGACAAAAGGCGCCACTAAAGCGATCATTACAAATACAATTAAGACAGTGTTTACTTTCATATTAAAAACTCTAATGTAAAAAGCTTCCACATCCATCCGAGCTTTTTATTATCAATTAAACCTATAATTACAAACCAAATAATTATGAAGCAAAGCTAAAGTCCATTTATTAAGCCAGTATTAAATTTTTATAATATGTACGTACGGTTGATAACATAACATTAACTTACTACTGAATTAAAACAATTTGCATTGTTTTGCCATTAATTAACAAGATTAGATTCTAATATGGAAAAAACACAAATAAAAATCAGCTCGGATCTGCAAAAATTCATAGATAAGTTTGAGCCAAACAAATTTAAACTGATGGCCAAAGGGATTGAAATCAGGGGCATTAATGATATTCATAGAAATATTACGCAGGCAAAAAACCTCATCGAAAGATTAGAACTGAACCTTATTGTATCACACAATGCCGAAATGCTTAGCTACGGAGGTTTTGAAGTCAACAACCTTTAAGAAACAATACACTACAAAAAGGTTCTGGAAACATTGACCAGGACCTTTTTTAATAAAATCCGTCGGCTTCGTGAAGAAGAAACCTACCTTTATAAGTCCATCAGGCTAGATCAATTCAGCGCGCCAGCTATATTTAGATGCACCGCTCCAGCAGAAAGAGAGCGTACTGATGCCCAATGGTTGAGGCATCTCACCATAAAGCATTTAAAGTAAAAATTGCCTGCACAATGCCCTGCGACCTAATGATTAGTTAACATATATTTAATGTGTTGTTATCCGTTGGTGCAGTACTTTTGACGCAATTAAAATTGGTTGAAATGCCTCCATACCCGAAAGACGAACATGAATTGATTAGCCTTTGGAAAAATGGAGATGAAAATGCATTTGACCAATTATTTAAGCTTCATTTTTATAAACTGGTCAGTTTTGCTTCCCGATATACCCGTGATGCCGAACTTGGAAAAGAAATGGCGATGGATGTCATGTTCAAGGCCTGGCAAAAAAAGAATGAGCTTGGAAATAATGGCCAAAGCATGGGCCCATTTCTTTTCCATTTGCTTAAAGCAGTTATTATAGATCAGTTCAGAAAGAAAAGCCTTACTTTTTTAGCTTTTGATGATATAACCACCGAGCCGGTGTCCCGGGAGCAGGCAGATGATTCTATTAATTATAAAGAACTTACCACCTTATATCAGGAAAGTTTGAACTGTCTGAGTCCTCAAAGGAGATTGGTATTTGAAATGCGCCAACAGCAGGGAATGAGCTATAAGGAGATAGCCGATGAGCTTGAAATTTCGTCCAAAACAGTAAACCGACACCTTACAGATGCTGTGCATACAGTCAGAAATTTCATGAGGGAAAAAGGAGATGTAGTTTTATTCTTTCTACCCGTCATCTCGATCTTTTGTTAAATATTTCTTATTGATAATCAATTGTTTATGTTTTTGTTGGAAGGTAGTCGTAATTTCCATTGGGTATAAATCCTATTTCTTACGGTATACTAAATAGCGCACCTTGCGCTTCTATCAACAGCATGAAGACAGAAATTGACAGAGAACTTTTAACCCGCTACATAAATGATAGTTGTACAACTGAGGATTTGAACCGTGTAAAGCTGTTTCTGCAAGATCCTGCCTGGCAGCAGGCATTGGAAAGCCTGTTGAGGGCAGACTATGCATCCATGGATTATGAACAGGCAGATGAAGTAACTTTAGCGCAGTGGAACCAGGAGTTTCGTGACAAATATTTTAAAAAATCCCCCATCAAATTTTGGTGGAGGCAATGGATTGGCTATGCTGCTGCTTGTCTGGTACTGCTGAGTATTGGGGGATATTTTCTTAACCAGGCCTCAATAAAAGCCGACCGGGTGGTTGCAACAGCGAAGATGATTGAGAAAATGAATCCAAGAGGCGTCCGTTCCAGGATCCTGCTGCCAGATAGCTCGGTGGTTTACCTTGGCGCGGGCAGTAGCATCAGGTTCCCTGAGCAATTTGCGCCAAAAGAAAGAAGCCTAACGCTTACCGGAGAAGCTTTTTTTGAAGTATCCAAAAATCCTAAACGGCCTTTTGTTATTCATACTGGAGCAATCCAGACCACCGTATTGGGTACTTCTTTTAAAATAACTGCATTCAAGGGCAGTCCACTAACTGTCGAAGTAGCTACAGGTAAAGTGAGGGTCTCCCAAACAGAAAGCAAAACAAGAACTACCGAACTTGCGGTACTGATTCCAGGAGAAGGGGTGATGTGGGATGGTAAGCGCAGGAAAGCGACAGCAATTCATACCGATGTCTCTGCGGTTAAAGGCTGGGCAGTGGGAGAAATATCTTTCAAAAACCGTTCGATAAGACAAATTGCCGCCGAACTGGAAAATTGGTATGCTGTAGAAATCAAAATTGCGAAGTCGGCATCGATTGATCAACACTTCTCCCTGAGCGTAGACGGCACTGCTTCACTAGCAGATGCGCTAGACATCATCTGCAATACGGCTCAACTGAAATACCATTTTAATGGGAAACAAGTGGTCACTATATCCGCTGACAAGTAAAAAAATGGAAAGGAGAAAAATGAACAGTTAATCTTTACACAAAAAAGATCCGTCCCCGGTAAACCGGAAACGGAATCGTAATCACACGCAGTAACATGTTTACCAAGACGCTGTACTGCTAGTGAAATGCACCGGGCCAGGCCCGGATACAATTAAAGTGCTTTTATCAAACAACATTAACATTCAAAAATATGCATAATGTAGGAAAACTACGTTCAATCATTCTATTTATCATGAAATTATCCCTGATTATCGCCATCTTTCAGCTTAGCCTCATCGGGGTTTTGCTTGCCAATGATGTCAGGGGGCAAAACCTCGACCAATTAAAGATTGACATTAAACTTAACAACGCTTCTATAGAAGAGGGCCTCCTGGTGCTTTCGCAAAAAAGCGGTATCAGAATTTCCTACGCAAATGAAGTGCTCCATAAGGAAAGTAAAAAGATCACGTTAAACGGTAATGATATTACAGCCGGGGCTGTTTTACGAAACATCCTTGAGAAAACTAATCTTAAATACCGGCTCTTCAAAAACTATATTATTATCGAGGCAAAGCCTGTTCCACAACAGCCCGGGCGCATTTCCGGTAAAATTACAGATGATAGGGGTGATGCTATGCCGAGCACTACAGTTAAAATCGTAGAAACCGGACAGACCGTACAAACCACTGTAGATGGAAGGTATAGCATCAGCGTTAATCCAGGGACTTATTCCCTGGAGTTCAGCTATATTTCCTATCAAAAACAACGTGTTACTGATGTGGTCGTTAAATCCGGGGAAAACACGGCACTGAATATTTTTATGAAACCGGATGCAAAAGGCTTATCGGAGGTTACTATAACTTCCAGTTACAAAAAGGCATCGGTAGCCGGTTTATATGCACAGCAAAAAAATATGTCTAATCTATCTGACGGAATTTCAGCAGAGCAAATCGCTGCAACGCCGGATAAACATGTAGGCGAAACCTTGAAAAGAATTACAGGGGTATCCACCAACGAAAACAAAAAAGTAGTGATCCGTGGCATTGCAGAGCGTTATAATGTATCGTTGCTCAACGGAAGCACTTTACCCAGTACAGATGTGCAGGAGCGTGATTTTGAGTTTAACCTGATCCCAACCAATCTGGTTGAAAACATTGTGGTGGCCAAGTCGATCACCGCTGATATGCCTTATGGATTTGCCGGAGGTTTGGTTCAGATCACCACCAAATCCGTACCCGAAAGTAATTTCCTTTCCATCAGTGTGGGTACCTCTTTTAACAGTCGTACTACCGGGAAAGATTTTCTGAGTTATGGTCGTGGTAAATACGATTATTTAGGTTTCGATGATGGCACCAGGGATCATTTTCCAAAGGGGCTGCAAAACCTGATTGGAAAATTTAGTCCAATCAAATCGGACAGTGAAAATGAGATCAAGGCAGCACAGGTTGCCGAACAAAACAAACGTATAGGCGGTACAGAGCGGTTCGGTGCACGTGTTTTCCAATCCATGCCCTCGCAAAATTACCAATTCAGTCTTGGCAGGGCATACTCACTGAGTGATACCAGAGAACGTAAACTCGGTTTTGTGGGTTCGTTGAGTTACCGAAATACACAGAGCAATGATTATGTTTCCACCATGCGCCGGGGCGATTGGTCTCATGAACCTGCGCGTGGTGATGATCCTACTGATGTAAATACTGGGAATATATATGGTTTTAATACCACTTTGGGCTTACTGCTAAACGGTGGTTTTAAAACAGAAGAACACAAGATCAACACGTACAATTTATACACAAGAATATTTGATAACAGGTTTAGCCGCTATAAGGGCTGGACTTTTGAAAGTCCTAAAAACGATACGGACATGAAATATGCGGGCATACTCGAAGATGACCGGCCTAAGTTTACAGATTTGTTGCAAAACAAAGTAAGTGGTGTCCATCAAATTAGTTCATTCAAATTGGAATGGGGTTTAGCCAGAACCTCCTTAAAATCGGTAGAACGCGATGCGGTTTCGGCCTCGATGAGTGCCCGGGAAATTGGAAACAAGGTGCTGTACATTTATCAGCCAGGCACCATCAGCGATCCTGGCTCTGGCCCGCTACACCGTGATGAATACATCTACAAGGAAAATAACCTGGATGGTGTGATGAGTGCTGCCTATGATTTTAAGTTCGGCAAAACCAGCCATACCTTTAAAGCTGGTGTTAACTATTTGAAAAAGCATGCATTTTATGACTGGCAGGTACTTCCTATAGCAATGGGACCAAACGGTACTGTGCCAATTGACCTGATTCCTATTCAGGACTGGGGCAATTATATGAGTATGGAGAACACCGGAAACAGCTTGTTCTATTTTAAGCAGGATTACACTTCCAATAAATTTGAAGCAAAAAGTGTAAATAAAGGTGCATTTGTCATGTTAGATCATAAATTGCTGCCTAATCTGCGTGTTGTATGGGGTGGCCGGGCCGAATATTTCAAACTGGATACCATCACCAACTCAGCCAGTTTGTTAAGGGACAAGAATACGCTAATATTTTTTGAAGAAAAGAAGGATTGGTATTTTTTGCCTTCGGCAAATGTGACATACGCTCCTGTAAAAGACCTAAATCTACGCGCATCCTATGCCAAGTCTGCCGTTCGTCCCGGACTGATGGAAAATTCAAGGTTCTCGCGTTACAATCCCAATTACGGGTCTTTGGTGCGGAGTAGTGGTGTTAGTAGTACCATTATTGATAATTATGATGCTAAGATAGAGTTATTTCCGGGTGCAGGTGAAATTTTATCGGTAGCCTATTTCTATAAGTATTTTGATAAACCTGCAGAATATTATAGAATAGACAATGAAAATAATGGTAGGGGTTATATCTCGATTTCCAACTCCGACTGGGCGAAAGTAAGAGGATGGGAGTTTGAGCTTCGCAAAAGTTTAGGTTTTGTTTACAACGGACTTCCTTTCCTAAAGGACGTGTATGTTAGCGGGAACCTTACCCTTCAAAAATCAGAAGTAAGGGCACGTGAGCTACAGTATGAAAAAAACGCGGCCGGACAGGATTCCATCTATTATAAATACCTGAAATATCCCCGCGCCTTGTATGGCCAGGTGCCTTTGTTGTATAATGCCGGAATCCAATATGCTGGTAAAAAACTGGGCTTAAACTTTAGCTTAAACCATTCTGGTTATAAAACTTTTATTACCGGGATAGAGCCGGCTTATGTGGAATATGAAAGGCCGCGTACACAAATGGATGTACAGATCAGCTATCGTTTTCTTAAAGGTAAAATGGAGACTAAATTAAATATGAGCAACTTGCTTGATGCTCCGATCCGGTATTTCATTAATGATCCAACAACTTACGAACTAAAACCCGGAAATGAGGGTAAGGTAAGCCTTGAATGGAACGATAAATACAAATATAAATTTGGTTTCTCGGAGAAGTTTGAAGAAGGTTATGTTGACCCGCTGACAAACAGAAGAGTTGGTGATCGCGAAACTTCCACTCGCTATATAGGCCGTACGTTCAGTCTCTCTATCTCTTATAATTTCTAATCTAATGCATCATGATCAAAACATTTAAAATATTTTACCTGGTGGTTATCGTATTCCTATTCAGTGCATGTGAAAAGGATGGAGACCCGGTATTTTTGAAGATTAAAACAATTAACAAAGAATTCAATATCAGTGGATTTGTTTTAGGGGATACCCTTGAACAGTATTTCGACGGTGTTAAAATGCGGGACTATTATGGAGAAGTCAGAACGGTGTCTTTTCAGAATCAGCTTGCCTTTGAAAAGGACGAGATCAATATGGAATTGAGAAGAAAAAGCAATGGAGAGACGATCTATCAGCAAAAATTTAATATCAATGACAAGGAAAATGTTGTTCCCCGCTTTTATTTCGACGGATTGAAATTCAATAAGGGTTATACTTACCCTGATCCGCAGGGAGATGAATATACCGCGAATTTTTATGTGGATCCTTCTGGCGGTTCTTCAGCTGTAGACATCAATATTGATGTACTCGAGTACTATTATGATGCTACCAAGGCTGATCCTATTGTGGTTGTTAATACTACGACCATTCCAATAGCGCAAAACGTTCAGCCGGGCAAGTGGACACCATATCTGAAAGTTCAAATACCTGTGGCTACCCCACAACAAAGTGGAACCGAATTGTATCCAATTGTGGTTGTCAGGGATTCGAAAACTAAGGCATATTATGTCAATAACAATCGGGATTATAGTACGGTCACTATGGAATTGCCCTACGATGGGGTTTCTTCGGGTAAAGTGCAGAGCATGTATCTAAATAAGATACCAGGCGAAGGAAAAAATTTCTTTTTGCTGTTTCACGATCTGATTCAATTGTTCCCCCGGTAATTGAATTTGCTTTATAATCGCTCCGATTAAATTGATAAGGCAGGCAGAACGATTTCTGCCTGCCTTATTGTTAGGGGTATAAACCTTTATTCATTTTAATCTTTGTTTAGCTTAATGAGCCACTGTCTGATGTAAATTCCAGCCGGTGTAAGCATTGCAGATGTCCACTGCCCGGATGCCGAAGCGCCTGGTAAAAGCAGCGCTGTTGTTTCTTTTTTATCAGTGAGGTTCCAATTGGCAGAACTCAGTTTATGCCCCTCCATCCAATTTACCCATTTATCACTTTTTTGCACGTCAAACACTCCGTTTCCATTCGATTCTCCAACTCCCCATTCGGTGACCATAACGGGAAGCCCAAGGGAAATAGCAAGATCTCCTTTGTTCATCAATTTTTCCTGATGATTAGGATCGGATGCATAGAAATGAAATGAATAAGCGATATTTTTGAATCCTTTTATGGGATCTTTTGCTGCTATATCAATATCCTGATCCCAGCTGGGACTACCCACCACAATAATATTTTCTTTGTCATTCTTGCGTATTTCAGCTATAACTTCCAATGCATAATCTTTTACTACTTTCCACTCTACGCGTTCAGGTTCATTCCATATTTCGTAAATAATATTAG
>NZ_LGEL01000082.1 GCF_001636695.1 Pedobacter panaciterrae | reverse complement strand
AGATGTGTATAAGAGACAGGTCTAAGTACTAATATCTAAATACTAAAGTCTGTTACTGAATATCACCATAGGCCTTCAATATTCTTTTAACAAGTTTATGCCTTACAACATCCTCGCCTGTTAAATAAATAATATCAATACCCGGTATATCTTCAAGAATACGCAGTGCATTGTGTAAACCCGACATCTGCTTTTTCGGTAAATCTATTTGTGTTATATCTCCTGTTACAATAAACTTAGCCGATGGTCCCATACGGGTCAAGAACATTTTCAATTGTAAATCAGTTGAGTTTTGAGCCTCATCCAAAATTACAAAGCAGTTATCAAGGGTTCTTCCACGCATAAATGCAAGTGGAGCAATCTCGATAGTCCTGTTTTCAATATATAATTTAAGTTTCTCGGCAGGGATCATATCGTCCAATGCATCATACAACGGACGTAAATAAGGATCAACCTTTTCTTTCAGATCTCCAGGTAAAAATCCAAGATTTTCTCCTGCTTCAACTGCAGGTCTGGTCAAGATAATACGTTTGATTTCCTTATTTTTCAATGCTCTTACCGCAAGAGCAACGGCAGTGTAAGTTTTTCCGGTTCCGGCAGGACCGATAGCAAATAGCACATCATTCTTATTGATGCTCTCCACCATCTTTCGCTGGTTAGCAGTTCTTGCTTTTACCATTAAACCATTGGTACCAAACACAATGACTTCTCCTCCGCCCCCATTGCTTGCTTTTTCAGCAGCGGGTTCCTCGGCCGACTGTATTTTTTTTGAAACCAAAATAGACTCCACATCATTCGCTGTTAAAGTGCTATACTTCTCTAACTGGCTAATCAGCTGACCATACTTCTTTTCAAAAACCTTAAGTTCCTGTTCGTCACCTAGTACCTTTACTTCATTACCTCTTGCAACAATCTTTAATTTTGGAAAAGCACTTTTAACAAGCTCGTAATGCTCGTTGTTAGCACCCCAAAATTGTACCGGATCTACCGATTCTAATGTTAATTTTAGTTCGTTCAAAATATTGTTTTTTAGATTGGAGTGTATATTTTGATTTAAAAGTTGAATATTTGTACGCGATTTACCACCTACGCAAGATTAAGAATAAATATTCAATTTTTAATGGCCATTATTACTTTAACAACAGATTTAGGTTCTAAAGATTTCTATCAGGCTGCCCTTAAGGGTAGTATCCTGAGCATCCTGCCTACAGCTAACATTGTTGATGTAACCCACGAAGTGCCATCTTTTAATATTTCGCACGCTGCATTCGTTTTAAAAAACGTTTATCCTTACTTCCCCAAGGGCACTGTGCACCTTATTGGTATCGATTCTGTATTTAGCGAAAACACAAAATACATTGCATTAAAGCATAAAGACCATTTCTTTGTAGGTGCTGATAATGGTATTTTTTCTTTACTTTTTAATGAGAAGCCCGATGAAATTGTAGAGCTGAATATCATGCAGGATCTTAAATATCTCCACTTCCCACTGGTTGATATTTTTGTTAAAGCTGCAACTCAGCTTGCCAAAGGTGCTAAGCTCAGAGATATCGGAGTGCCAACAGAAAGTATTGAGGAAAGAATGTTATTGAACCCGGTTATTGAACGGGATATCATCAGAGGCAGTGTGATCTATATCGACACCTTCTGTAACGTTATCACCAATATCACGAAAGATCTGTTTACAAAAATTCAGCGAAATCGAGATTTCACCCTGTACTTTAGAAAAAGCGAAACTATTACTCAGTTAAGCTGGCATTACAATGAAGTTCCCGAAGGAGAAAAGCTTTGCCTGTTTGGTATCAGTAATCATCTTGAAATTGCTATTAATAAGGGAAAAGCCAGCGGACTATTAGGCTTACATCTTAACGACATTATCAGGATCGAATTTCATCCTTAAACCTACATTTCCCATCAGGCATGGAGTTTGCTTGTCTCTTAAAAACATTTAGATATGATTAAAAACGTATTGCTTATTATTTTCTTTTTTAGCACGTCATTACAAGCGGCAACTTTTCAAACAGATACAAGTGCCTACCAAACTCAACGATTAAAAGTAAATGCTCTTCTTAATGAAAGAAGTGCAAAATTTGGACAGTACGACCAAAGTTTAGATACCAAAACAGGAATATTTGGTTTTCAAACCAAAGGAGATATAAAAAATTCGAATGAAATACTGCGTCAGATAGTTCTAAACGACAATAACATCTTTAAAGAACTGAAAATACTGATGGACTATAAAGATGAAGAAGTTAAACGTGTTAAAAACGAAGCCAATAGCACTAACGGTAGAATCGAGAACTATAAAGCATCTATTAAAAAACTACAAGACCAGAACGACCAGCTGAAAAAAGATTTTTCAAGTGCAAATAAAGAAAAAGAGATTACCAATTACATCGTTATGTTCCTGGCACTTACTTTATTTGTAGCGTGTTATTTATTCTACAAAAAACTTAAAAAAGCATAATTAAACCGTCATTGTAGTTTCATCACAGATGAAAAATAACCTGCGAAGCAAGCATGAGTACTAAATAACAATAAAAATCACGAATAAGTATAAACAGATGAAAAAAGCAGTTTTTAAAATTCTTGTAAAAATCAACAAAGCTATTTTGCCAAGTCTGTACAAAAAAGATCCACTAAAACTTACTACATTCCAAAAGGCGATTCTAGGTTACAGATATTGGACTTTAACCCAGTCACTTAATTAAAATAGTTAGTTAATAGCCCTACCAGAAACTTAGGCTCAACCCAGGTTGATTTTGGAGGCATTACCCCATTGTCGTCAGCTACAGCAATAACCTGATCTATTGAAACAGGGAACAAAGTAAACGCCAGCACATAATGACCATTATCAACCTTAAGCTGGAGTTCAGAAATGGGTGTTCTTCCACCCACAAATGCTATCCTGGCATCAGTTCTTGAATCCATAATATGTAAAATAGGGGCAAGAATAAAATCCTGCAGAATACTCACATCAAGTGATTTAACAGGATCATTTTGATCATAGATTTCTTGTTTTGGTTCTAACACATACCACTTTTCATTAAAATACATACCGATTTTATGTAACTGACCAGGCTTAACAGCATCCAACGATTCCTGTACTAAAAATGACTGTTTCAATATTCCGATCAGCGACTCAGGATTTAAGTCCCCCAGATCTCTAATCAGTCTGTTAAACTCTAGTATTTTAACCTCCCTGGTATTCATATAAACAGTGGTAAAATAATTATACCCCTCCGTTCCGGTATGATGTTCCTTATTTAAAGCTTGCTTCTGCAAACCCATTTTTGCCATTGATGCAGCTCTATGGTGACCATCAGCAATATAAACACCGGGAATATGATCAAAAGCAGCAACGAGGTCTTTCAGATCCTGATTGTCACAAACAGCCCATACCTGATGTATAGAACCATCACCATATGTAAAATCTAGGTCTGGTTTAAGCTTTGTGTACTTATCTGTAACGGAATCGATAATCTGATCAGGGTGATAAGTAATCAATACAGGGTTAGCATCTAGACCAGTCTGCTGTAGATAATCCGCCAGGAGACTCTCCCTGCGTTCTACGGTCGATTCATGCTTCTTTATTCTCCCCTCCAAATAATCTTTAATATGAGTAAGCGTCCAGATGCCGGTTTGCTCCAGTTCCTTATTTTTCACTCTGTAAATGTACAGAGCAGGTTTATCCTGTTTAACAAGAAATTGATGTTCAAGAAATCCCTCAAGATTTTCACTGATTTTTTTATAAACTAACTCTTGCCTTGTACCCCTTAGGTATGGATTATCGAGCTCGGGATCGATCAGATGGAGAAAGGTATAGCTGTTTTCTGAAGCAATTAACCTTGCTTCGTTTATGCTGTAATCTTCAAGCGGCCTCGTTACAACCGCTGATTGTAAATATACTGCAGGTTTAAGCGCGCAAAAGGGCTTAATCGTAGGCATACATTTGATGATTATAATAAACCCGTCATCTCGACCTTAGGGAGAGATCTCCTGGTTGAGCTATATTTCAAGAGATCTCTCCCTAAGGTCGAGATGGCGGGATATTAGTTTTTATTTATTAAAATGCTCAATAATTAATGAAGCAAGTTCAACGCCTATACGTTCCTGAGCTTCATTAGTAGCAGCTCCAATATGAGGAGTTAAAGAGATTTTAGCATGTTGCAAAATAGAAGCCCTTGGTGTAGGTTCGTCATCAAATACGTCTAAACCAGCAAAAGATACTTTACCACTGTCTAAAGCAGCAACTAATGCTTCTTCATCAATAGTACCACCTCTTGAGCAGTTCACAACACCAACACCTTGCTTCATTTTAGCAAACTCTTCAGCACCTAAAATAGGTTTATCTGCAAATGGAGTATGTAAGCTAATGAAATCACTATTTGCAATTACCTCATCCAATGAAACTGTTTTGAATGGAATCTCAACAGAAACACCACCCTGGAAAGTCAATGGTAAAGTACCTTCAGCAGGATAAAGATCATAAGCCAATACATTCATACCTAATCTAAGGGCAACCTTAGCCGTTTCGCGACCAATACGACCGAAACCGATGATACCCATAGTTTTACCCTGAAGTTCAACACCACCAGCATACGCTTTTTTCAAAGCATTGAATTTAGTAGCTCCTTCAACAGGCATTTTTCTGTTTGAATCCTGTAAAAAACGGATACCGGTAAACAAATGTGCAAATACCAGTTCAGCAACAGATAACGAAGAAGCTGCAGGTGTATTTACCACTGCAACACCCTTACTGCGCGCATATTCAACGTCAATATTATCCATACCTACGCCGCCTCTGCCAATCAGTTTAATATTAGGCACCTGATCAATCAGTTCTTTACGTAATTTGGTAGCACTTCTAACTGTAATACCATCATAGTTTTTTAAAGCTTCAACCAATTGATCCTGAGGAACAGTTTCGGTATCAACAACAAAACCTGCTTTTTCTAATAACGCTTTACCGATAGGATCTATCCCATCGTTTGCAAGTATCTTAATCATTAATTTTTATTTTTATTTGATGTGTTTTTCAGCAAAATTTTGCATTAATTCAACTAGTGCATGAACACTTGTAATTGGAAGTGCATTATATATCGAGGCTCTAAAACCACCAACACTTCTATGTCCTTTAATACCTTCAATTCCATTTTCTTCAGCATACTTCAAGAATGGTTTTTCAAGTTCTGAGTTTTCCATTACAAAGCAAACATTCATTCTTGAACGATCTTCAACCGCACAAGTTCCTTTAAACAATGGATTTCTATCAATCTCAGTATATAAAGCCTGAGCTTTTGCTTTATTTTCTTTTTCGATTTCAGCAACACCACCTTTAGATTTTAGCCATCTTAAGTTAAGCATAGCTACATATATAGAAAATACCGGCGGAGTGTTGTACATAGAACCTCCATCAATATGCACTTTATAATCAAGCATAGAAGGTATTTTTCTGCCTGATTTACCTAAGATCTCATCTTTAACAATTACTACTGTTAAACCAGCCGGACCGATATTTTTTTGAGCTCCTGCATAGATCAAATCATATTGAGAAACATCAATAACCCTGCTCATGATATCCGAAGACATATCACAAACTACAGGAATATTGGTTTCCGGTAAGCTGAACATTTCTGTTCCATAAATAGTGTTGTTAGAAGTACAGTGGAAATAAGCACTGTCTTCAGGAATACTATAATCTTTAGGGATAAAGGTAAAGTTCGATTCTTTTGAAGAAGCAACAATATTTGCTTTACCAAAAGTAGATACCTCTTTGATAGCTTTATTTGCCCAAACGCCTGTTTCCAGATAGCTGGCAGTTTTCCCTTCAGGCAATAAGTTCATTGGAACCATTGCAAACTGCAAACTTGCACCGCCTTGTAAAAATAAAACAGAATATCCGGAAGGTACATTTAATAATTCCTTAACTAATTTTTCTGCTTCTGCTACCACACCTTCAAATTCGGATGTGCGATGAGAGATTTCCAGAATGGATAAACCATCCTTAAAATCTAGAACTGCTTGTGCTGCTTGCTTAAATACTTCCTGAGGTAAAATACAGGGGCCTGCGCCGAAATTGTGTCTCATTTTTATAGTGATTTTTAATGCTTGTAAATGTAACAGTTTTATATTATTTATTATTTCGAATTCTTGAACTTTATAATCAATTTCAAATTTAGTTGCCTGCCAGTTAAATAATTAGGGATAGCATATTGTACGTTATCTATATCTTTAAGCCATAAATATGAAACCGTATTATCAATATTTAACAAATTAAATACCTCTAAATGAGCAGAAAACGAACTAAAATATTTATCCAGCAACCTTGGTTTTTTTATTCCTGCATCGTCTAAAAAATCTTTGGAAAAACCAATATCCACACGTTTATAAGCTGGTATATTAAAATTATCAGAATAACGACGTACAAGAGGCGCTCCCACCGGCAACTTAGAGCCATATAACATATTTAAATGCACTTTATAAGTCGGGCTGCTTAGCAGTCTATCCTGAAAATAAACGGAAAAATTAATTCTTTGGTCTGTCGGCCTTCTTAAATACCCCCTATCATCATTTAAAATATGCTGATTCGCTTTCATCAATGAAACTCTGAAATAAGATAGCAGGTCTTTTACAAACTCTCCCCCTATACTCAAATCTGCTCCATAAGTATAACCCTTTGCTACCTCATCGGCCAGGTACTTCACATGTACATTATCCATCATATACGGAATAAGCCTGTCCTGATATTTAAAATAAAGCTCAGAGGTAAACTTTAAGCGTGTGCCCAACCCATCAAATGCATAATCCAATCCCGCAGATGTATTGTATGACCTTTGTGCCTGCTGATTTAAATTAAGAATTCCGTTAAAGTCCCTGATACTTCTGTAATCAGGCGCTTGTTGATATACCCCTGCTGTAAACCTTATGATTTTATTATTGCTAGAAGGTCTGTAAGCCAGCAATAGTCTGGGGCTAAGTAAAAACTGTTTACTCAAAGTATTATAATTACCCCTTACACCAAGCTGAAGAGTTGAATTAGCAGATAGTGTATAACTATCCTGAATATAAGCGGTGTAGTATTGAATAGCCAGATCATTTTTAACATTAATAAGGTTATCCTGATAAAAATTATTAAGTCCACCCTGCTGTATATAACCAGCCGAATCTATAAGACTATATTCATTTAAATTATCATTGTACTGCTTGCGTTCGAATCTTAATCCTAATGAAAAAGTATGGTTCTCGTAATCCTGATCAACCTTTACCTCCGAGCTTATGTTTTCTGATTCCAGGTTATTACGTGCATAATTTATATACTTACCTATCCCCCTGTTAATCCTAATTGAACCAAAGTTTCCATTGGCAAAGCTGTTGTTAATCTCATCAAACACATAACTTCCTTCTATATCTATTCTTTCCCTTTCAAGTGTATTAAAATAACTGCTTATCCATTTTACTACCAGATCCGACTTAGGATAAAATGCCAGGGCAATAGCACCACCTGCTGTCTGATAATCATCCACTTCCTTCCCGCTGTAATCTGTTTGCAAACGCATCACAGTACTTAATGTTCCAAACTGGGTTTCTCTGCTTTCCGGTATTAATTTAAAAATACCACTGTTAAAACTTCCCAAAAAATCCACACTCATTTTAGCAGAAATATTTTGATGATAAATCAACTGGGCATCGGTAAAATTAGGTGCATAACTACCCTTATTGTCCTGTCTGTTTAATATACTGGTATTATTTTTATACCTCAATCCGGCCAATACATAACTATTTTTATTCAAAATCTTTGTGCTGAACCCCGCTCCCAGCATGCCCAGGTTTAGAACCGCCTCACTGCTATCGGGTCTGTCATATTTCACATCCAGTACCGATGATAATTTATCACCATAGCGCGATTCAAATCCTCCTGCCGAAAATTTAGCAGAACTTAGCAGATCGCTGTTAATGAAACTTAACCCCTCCTGCTGTCCATTCCTAATCAATATTGGCCTGGTAATTTCAACATCATTTACATAAACCAGATTTTCATCAAAATTACCACCCCTCACACTATATTGTGAACTCAATTCATTGTTAGTAGATACGCCTGGTAAGGTTTTAAGAACAACCTCAAAATTACCAGAAACTGAAGGTATAGAAGAGATGTCAGCAATATTAATGGTGGTACTGTTACTAAGTTGATTTTGCTTTGTGGTTATGGTTACCTGCTCAAGTTCATTTATATTTCTTGTTAACGAAACATTTTGAATGATCCTTCCGGCCTTTCCATTTTTAAACTCCACCAAAACAGATTTATAACCTAACAGACTATATTTCAGGGTAAAGGAGGTAGTACTTGAATAAATATTGTAGATTCCGTTCTCATCAGAAGCGGTCGATTGATTTTGCCCAACAACACTAACCGTTACCATCGGCAGTGCACTCTTCAGATCATCTGTAATTAGGCCTGATACTTTTACAAGTGGTTGCGCATTTACATATGTAAAACCTAATAGTAAAACAGATAGCAACAGGCAGAGTCTATGCATTTATGTTGTAAAGCTGTGGAGCTTATGATGATTTCAATTGTGCATCAAGTTGTTTTAATTCAGAGATCATTGCTGTTGGCGATGGAGCACCAAATATGGCATTTCCTGCTACAAAAGCATCGGCACCTGCACGTATCAGATCACCCAGATTTTGTATCCCCACTCCTCCATCAACTTCTATTATCACATCTGGATTTATGGTAGATGCCATAGCCTTTAACTCTCTAACCTTGTTTAAGGTATTTGGTATAAACTTCTGGCCACCAAAACCCGGATTTACCGACATCACAAGTACCAGATCAAGATCTGCCAGAATATCTTTAAGTAAAACAACAGGGGTATGCGGGTTAATTGCAACACCAGCCTTGCAACCAGCGGCATGAATGGCCTGAACTGTTCTGTGCAAGTGAGTACAGGCTTCGTAATGAACTGTTATTACTGAAGCTCCGGCAGCTGCAAACCGCTCTATATACTGGTCTGGGCTAACAATCATCAGGTGAACATCCAATGGCTTTGCTGCGTATTTCTTTATCGCTTCCATTACCGGAAAACCGAAGGATATGTTTGGCACAAATACACCATCCATCACATCTACGTGAAACCAGTCTGCCTCACTCGAATTAACCATTTCAATATCGCGTTGCAGGTTAGCAAAATCAGCAGAAAGTACGGACGGAGCAATAAGGTGTTTCATAAAGAATGTGTTTTAAATTATAGCTGGTTCACATTTGTAAATATAAATAAATAACCCATTTTAAACCAAAAAACCCCGCAATTTGCAGGGTTTTGGTTTCTTCAAGTATTCATCATCCCGTTTGTTCGTTATCCGGTGTTTGTTCGTCATCCGGTGTTTGTTCGTCATCTCGACGATAGGAGAGATCTCTTGTTTATGCTACTTCAAGAGATCTCTCCTATCGTCGAGATGACGAACAAAGGGGATCACAAACAAACGGGATGACGAAGTAAATGTTGCTTTAAGCAAACAATACAGTTATTAAGCTGGCTTATTTTCAGCTGGAGCAGTTTCTGCTTTCGGCGGACGAGGCAATAAAGCTTTTCTAGAAAGTTTCATTTTACCTTGTTTATCAACATCCAAAAGTTTCACTTCAACTTTATCACCTTCTTTAAATACACCGTCCATTGTTTCTAAACGAGTCCAGTCAATTTCAGAAATGTGAAGTAAACCATCTTTACCTGGCATAATCTCAACAAATGCACCAAATGGCATAATAGATTTTACTTTACCACTGTAAGTTGCACCTATTTCTGGTTTAGCAGCTATTGCATTAATACGAGTAACAGCAGCATCAATTGCAGCTTTGTTATCAGCAAAGATTTCAACGATACCTTTGTTCCCAACCTCTTCGATAGAGATAGAAGCACCGGTTTCACGTTGCATTTCCTGAATAATTTTACCGCCTGGCCCTATTACAGCACCAATAAATTCTTTATCAATACTTAAAGAAACAATACGTGGAGCATGGTCTTTATAATCCTCACGAGGTGCAGAAATAGTTTTCTTCATCTCATTTAAGATATGCAAACGAGCCTCTTTAGCCTGAATTAAAGCGTTAGTTAACACTTCCCATTTCAAACCATTGATTTTTAAGTCCATTTGACAAGCAACAATACCTTTTTCAGTACCGGTTACTTTAAAGTCCATATCACCTAAGTGATCTTCATCACCTAAAATATCAGAAAGGATTGCATATTTACCAGTTTTCTCATCAGTAATTAAACCCATTGCAATACCCGATACCGGAGCTTTGATTTTAATACCAGCATCCATAAGTGCTAATGTGCCAGCACAAACAGTTGCCATTGATGAAGAACCGTTAGATTCTAAGATATCAGAAACGATACGGATGGTATAAGGATTTTCTTCTAATCCTGGCAATACTTTCTTTAAAGAACGCATAGCCAAGTTACCATGACCTATTTCACGACGACCAGCACCTCTGTTAGGGCGAACCTCACCAGTTGAGAAACCAGGGAAATTATAGTGCAACAAGAATTTGTTATATCCGTTGATGAAAGCACCATCAATCATTTGCTCATCATCTTTAGAACCTAAAGTAACAGTCGTTAATGATTGAGTTTCACCACGTGTAAACACTGCAGAACCGTGAGCAGCAGGTAAGTAACCCACTTCACTCCAGATTGGGCGTACTGTACGTACATCACGACCGTCTAAACGAATTCCTTCATCTAAAACAAGATTACGGATAGCATCATATTGTACATCGTGGAAATATTTTTTAGCAAGGAAACCAGTTACATCATCAATATCTTCTCCTAATGTAGCAATGAAGTCCATTAAGATAGTACCGAATGCATCACCGCGCTCACCTTTGCTTGTGTTGCTTTTAGCTACAGCATAAACTTTATCATAAGTAGCAGCATAAACCTGCTCTTTTAATTCAAGATTGCTGTCTTCATGAGAATAAGTACGTTTTACAGTTTTACCTACAAGCTCAGCAAGTTCTTTTTGAGCCTGAACCTGAATAACGATTGCTTTATGAGCAAATTCAATTGCCTCAACCATTTCAGTCTCAGAAATTTCATCACACTCACCTTCAACCATTACGATATCTTTTTCAGTACCTGCAACAAGGAATTCCAATGAAGCACGCTCTAAATCACTAACATAAGGGTTAATTACTAGTTTACCATCAATTTTAGCAACACGTACTTCAGAGATTGGTCCGTTAAACGGAATATCTGAAACCGCGATAGCAGCCGAAGCAGCTAAACCAGCTAAACAGTCAGGCATTATATTTTTATCAGAAGAGATCAATGAGATCATTACCTGAGTATCAGAGTGATAATCTTCAGGGAACATCGGGCGTAAAGCGCGATCTACTAAACGTGAAATTAAAACTTCATAATCAGATAATCTTGCCTCGCGACGAAGAAAACCTCCAGGGATACGGCCTGCGGCAGCATATTTCTCCTGATAATCAACAGATAAAGGTAAAAAATCAACACCAGCTTTAGCTCCTACTGTAGATACTACAGTTGCCAAAAGCATGGTATCGCCCATTTTAACTACTACCGAACCATCAGCTTGTTTAGCTAATTTTCCTGTTTCAATTTCGATTGTTCTTCCATCGCCCAAGTCGAACGATTTTTTTATTACATTCATTTAAAAATTGTTGTGGTGTGTTTTCCTCTTTTCACACACCGGATTTATATATATTTTTACTTTGCAAGTTAAGATAATAATATCAAGAAAGTAAAAAAGCCATCCCTTAAGAATGGCTTTTCTTGATATAAGTAGTTCTATTTAATGATATCTCTTAGACCTAAAGCCTTAATGATAGCACGATAGCGACTAATATCTTTTTTAAATAGATATGCCAAAATACCACGGCGTTTACCTACTAATTTTTGTAGTGATAACTGAGTAGAGAAATCTTTACGATTTTTCTTTAAATGCTCAGTTAAGTGTGCAATACGATATGTAAATAACGCTACTTGACCTTCTGCAGAACCTGTGTTTGTTTCTACTTCACCGTGCTGTTTAAAGATTTCAGCTTTCTTTTCTTTACTTAAATACATTCTTGAATGATACTAAAGTTTAAATGATTAATTAATTGTGTGCAAAGATAGTGTAAGTTTTAAAGATTAACAAGTATGCGTAAATATTTGGCACCACAGGAAAATTGGCGATTACTAAACCCTATTTTTGTTGCAGTAACGACTTATTTATGAAAAAAAATCAATACAGTATATTTGAAAGTGAACTCAAAGTCCGTCCTGATGATATAGACATGTTTAACCATGTCCATAATAGTAAATACTTTGATTATGTGCTTGCTGCCCGTTATGATCAAATGGCTGAGTTTTACAAAATGCCAATGGAATCGTTCTTAAATAGTGGTTTCGGTTGGGTAGTACGTACTGCACTTGTTGAATTTAAACGCCCGCTTATTCTTGGCGATGTAATTGCTATCCGTACCGGAATTTTAACTATAAATGAAAAAGGCTGCCGTGTACAATTCGAAATTGAAAATAAAAGAACAGGAAAAATCGCTTCTGATGGCTGGTTTGATTATGTAATGATTGATACCACCACCGGAAAAGGCTGTAAAGTAAATGAAGAAATGATAAAAGCGTATAGCATCTAATACTTCTATTGTAACGCTTAATGTAAATCCACATTTAATAAATATTCTGAGCACAGTAAGTCCACCTTTTTTCTGTAAAAACGTGGACTCACTGTAGACTCAACTTGGACCCATAGTAAATCAGCACAAAAAAATAATAGAATTGTATTTGTAAATTATATATATTTGTTTTCTAACTCAACCGCATTACGATGAAAGTATTTGCAGTCCGCTTGAGGTTCTAAAGACCAAGGACTCCACCTTTTCACGAAAATATTGATACAGCTTTTCTGGCTGGTCACGGTTTATTCATTATTTTTTCCTTTACCTCATGTTAGAACAAAAAACAGCTTCATTAGGCAAGCTATCTCAAATTTTTACACTTATTAAACAAGCTCTTAAAGGCGAAGAACTCGATTTTACCCAAGGCAGCATCCGTAAAGCTGTTATTTTACTAGCCATCCCCATGATGCTCGAAATGGCTATGGAATCTGTTTTTGCACTGGTAGACCTTTATTTTGTAGGTCATTTACACAACAGTAGCCATGCAATACAAACTGTAGGGCTTACAGAATCTGTACTTACCGTTATATACTCGCTTGCCATTGGCATGAGCATGGCGGCAACAGCTGTGGTTGCCAGAAGGATTGGCGAGAAAGATCCGGTTGCAGCCTCAAAAGCAGGAATGCAGGCTATAATAATTGCGGTTGCATTTAACCTGATCATCAGCATTGTTGGTCTTATTTACGCTACAGACATATTATTATTAATGGGTGCATCGGCCGAGACTGCCGCACAGGGCACAACATTTATGCGCATTATGATGGGTGGCAGTATTATCATTGTATTGCTCTTTCTTATTAACGGAATATTTAGGGGTGCTGGTAATGCAGCCATAGCTATGAAAAGTTTATGGATTGCCAATATTGCCAACATCATTCTATGTCCTGTTTTAATTAATGGCTTTGGGCCAATTCCAGCATTTGGATTAACAGGTGCAGCTATGGCTACAAGTATTGGCAGAGGCATCGGTGTTTGTTATCAAATTTATCATCTTGCGAGTGGCAAAAGCCTGTTAAAAATAAAGCTATCTTATTTTAAACCTCATTTTGAACAAATAAAAGCTTTACTAAAAATTGCTACACCAGGGATTTTTCAATTCGTAATCGCATCGTGCAGCTGGATATTTCTGGCGCAGCTTGTGGCAACTACCGGTGGTGATCATGGATCGGCAGGCTATCAAACAGCATTGAGGTTAATGATGTTCTTTATGCTTCCAGCATGGGGAATGAGCAATGCTGCTGCTACATTGGTTGGTCAAAATCTGGGTGCAAAACATATTGATCGGGCTGAGCAATCGGTTATGAAAACTGCGAAATACGTGGTAATTTATATGCTATTTGTAATGGTGCTAACCTTTGGCGTTGGACAATACTTTATATCATTTTTCACTAATGATGTTTTAATACAGGAGGTTGCTAAAAACGCCCTTCAGATTATGAGCCTTGGATATATATTTTATGGTATTGGAATGGTTCTGATCAGCACTTTTAACGGTGCCGGAGATACCTGGACACCTACATGGGTTAATCTTTTTGGATTCTGGCTATTCCAGATTCCGCTGGGTTATTTCCTAGCCAAATATATGGGAATGGGACCTGTAGGTGTATTTATTGCCATCCCTGTTGCCGAAACAGGAATTGCAATAGCAGGCTATATTCTCTTTAAAATAGGAAAATGGAAGACTATAAAAGTATAATTTTATTGTAGCCAACCTTCATTGTGAGCTACTTTTCATTGTGAGCCGCCCGTCATCCTAAGCTACCCGTCACCCTAAGTCATGCGTCATCTCGACGATAGGAGAGATCTCTTGAATTGATATAACCAAGAGATCTCTCCTATCGTCGAGATGACGGGCTTGTGCTATAAAATCTTGTACTACAAAAACATCATCTTTTACCACAAAAAACCTGTACTACAAAAACATCCCCCTTACCCCTGTTGTTTCAGATCTGGAACATACCCTAAGCCCGGTGTGAGCCAATGGAGCAAAAACACTCTTGAATAACGGTAATTAAAAGGAGCAAACAGAAATACACCAACCATTATAATGGCTACGTACATCCAAAGGTTCTCATAAGTAAGATCCACTCCAAGTATATATGCGGCTACTGCTATGGTAATCATTTCGGCAACATTCATAGCATAGCTAATGAACATTGCTACATAAAAAAAGCCAGGTTCTCTTTCAAAACGAAGGTTACAAACGGGACAATACTCATTCGTTGTCTGGCTCTTAAAAGCATAAAGCTTACCAGAAAATATTTGGCCGTTTCTACATCTCGGACACTTACACTCTACAACTGCCTGTATTTTTGATATGGGTTTCATAACTTTAATATTATGATACAAAAATACGATACATTAAACAGTTAATTTATGATCCAGATCATACTTAAATTTTAATGATTTTCCCCTTTATCAGCTTTAATTCCTTTTGATCTGAAAGTTTTTTGATGATGCGGATTACCGTTTCAACTCTCAATCCGCTCATGTCTGCCAGCTGCTGCCGGGTCACCTTTAATTCCTGAGTGTGCTCTACATCCTTAAACAAGTAAGCTATCAGTGTTCTTATTCTGTGCTCAGCATGTTCATTCGCCAATTCTTCGAGCATCATCGACTTATAAAATAAACGATGGCTCAGGGTTTGAATAAGTTTCATGCTAAAATCAGGTTGTGCTTTAAGCATTTCAAAAAAATCCTCTCCCTTTACCGCTATAATTTCTGAATCCTGAGTAGCTATTGTGTAAGCCAGATAGGGCTTATTAACCAATAAGGCAGGTTCTCCAAAATACTCACTGCTTTTAAAAATGCCCTGAATAAATTCTTTACCATCATCATTAACAGTTACCATTCTTACCTTGCCGGTCTTTATAAAATACACTGCCCTCGGTTGAGCTCCCGGCTCGTAAATCACATCCCCCTTTTTATAAAGAGTTGGTTTAAAGTTATTATCCAGCAAATATTTAATTGTCATGATTCGTAGCACCACATAATTTACTAAGGTAAACATACCCTTAAAAAATACCTAATACTGGGTATTTTTTTCACCCGTAGGCCATAGGTAACTTTGAAGAAACAAAACAACAACTTAAAGAGAAAATTATGAGAGAAAAATTTACTAAAGCAATTGCAATTTTTAGTCTGATGATCATCTTATCTGTTTTAGCAATTTCAACAGTACATGCTCAGGGTTCAAATTACGATGATTCAGATGAAAAAAATTTAGTTAAATGGAATGTGGGGGCCTTGCTATTAAAGAATTTTTCATTTCAATATGAACGTGCACTTACCCAAAAAATCTCTGGTGCAATAGGTATTAGATTTTCTCCGAAGGCAAAGGTACCTTTTAGCTCTGCTCTTAAAAATGCCATTGATGATGAAGAGACATGGGGAAGTATTAAAAATTTTAAAACAGGGAATTTTGCGATTACTCCAGAAGTTAGGTTTTACCTTGGAAAAGACGTATTTCGGGGATTCTATGTAGCTCCTTTTATCAGGTTTGCAAACTACACTGCAGCAGTTCCTTATAGTTTTGATGTTGAAGACGGCGAGGGAAACTCTAGAACCGAGGTTATACAGCTAGATGGAAAAGTTAATTCATTTACCGGTGGGGTTCTTTTTGGTGCACAATGGAAGGTTGCAAAAAGATTTGCAATAGACTGGTGGATTTTAGGTCCCAATTATGGCACATCCAATGGAAATATTGCCGGGAATAAAGCATTAAATCAGCAAGAGCAAGATGCTTTACGCGAAACACTTATGGACCTGGAAGATTTGCCGATAGTAAAAACCAAATCGTCTGTTGATGCAAATGGTGCAAGAGTTGATTTTAATGGGCCATGGGCCGGTTTAAGAGCGGGAATTAGTATAGGATTTCGATTTTAGAGCATTATACGCTTTAGAGCCATTATACCTTACGGCATGAAATACACTCGCCGTCATCTCTCTTTCGTTCCTTTAGATTTGTTTTTGATAATTTAGAATGAGAAGGAAGCAGAAGTAAACTATTCGTTCCTCAGAGTTTAGACTCATATCTCGATTTAGACTTCTGCATCCCTTTCATCAGGAACTCAAATAGAA
>NZ_LGEL01000081.1 GCF_001636695.1 Pedobacter panaciterrae | reverse complement strand
AGATGTGTATAAGAGACAGTTATTATTACTGTCTCTTTTCTGTTTATTTATGAAATTGGTATCATATTAGTGTTGAATTATAAAATGGATTTTAAATTAGCAAAAGAGATGTTGAAAAAAATATTATTGGTACCCTTTACCGCCGCTGTACTCGCATGTCATGCATCACCACAACCTCAGCAAATGGTTAAGGGTGTAAGTAATATTGTGCCCGATGAAAAGCAAGCACTGGTATGCAAAGAAATAGTTACCCTCATAGAAAACTGGAATTACAAAAAGATAAAAGTTAATGATTCAATATCTTCTTTAGTTTTGGATAAGTATATAAAGGATCTGGATCCTTATAAATATTATTTCCTTGCTTCAGATATAAAAGAATTTGAAAAGTTTAGGTTTTCTTTGGATGATGATTTTAGAAATGGAAACTTAAATGCTCCCTTTTACATCTTCAACGTTTATCTGCAGAGATATAATGAATGGTTAGCATATTCTTTAAATCAGATAAAAGCTAAGTATGATTTTAATCAAAATGATACGTATGTTTTTGATCGTGAGAAAATGCCATGGGCAACGTCCACCACGGCTTTGAACGATATCTGGAAAAAGAAAGTAAAGTATGAGCTTGTTAATCTAAAAATTGCAGGTACAACTGAGGCTAAAAATGTTGAGACTTTAACCAAGAGATACCAGAATTTAAAATCACAGGCGTCCAAAGTTAATAATCAGGATATATTTCAGACCATTATGGATGCCTTTACTGAAACAATAGATCCTCACACTAACTATTTTAATCCAACTAATGCACAGGCCTTTAACGAAGATATGGCTCGTTCATTTGAAGGGATAGGTGCAAGATTACAATTGGAAAATGAAGTGCTTAAAATTTCAGAAATCATTCCTGGTGGCCCGGCTTTTAAAAGCAAATTATTAAGTGCAGGAGATAGAATCGTTGGTGTAGCACAAGGAGATGCTGAGTTTGAAGATATAATTGGATGGAGAATAGAAAACTCTGTAGCTAAAATAAAAGGTCCTAAAGGAACTAAAGTTAGATTGAAAATAATTCCTGTGGGAATGGATCTTTCTTCTAAACCGGTAATTGTTGAGTTGGTTAGAGAAAAGATTGTAATGGAAGAGCAGTCTGCTAAGAAAAAGGTTAAAACTATACAGTCTAATGGGCAGCCATATAAGATTGGTATAATCACCGTTCCCGCATTTTATGCTGATTTTAAAGCCGCAAGAGCTGGAGACCCTAATTATAAAAGTACAACCCGCGATGTAAGGTTATTAATTGATACCCTTAAAAATCGTGATAAGGTTGATGCGATAGTAATGGATCTAAGAGCAAATGGCGGTGGATCTTTGGTAGAAGCAATAGATCTGACTGGATTATTTATTGATAAAGGGCCTGTGGTGCAAGTAAAAGATTTAAAAGGAGGAATTGAAGTTAACGAGGATACTAATGCAGGTGCAATTTGGGAAGGACCTTTCGGTGTAATGGTGGACAGATTAAGTGCTTCCGCATCGGAAATTTTTGCAGGTGCAATTCAGGATTACGGACGCGGGATCATTATGGGAACGCAGACCTATGGTAAAGGAACTGTACAATCTTCTATTGATATGAACCAGCTTGTAAACCCATCAATCCTTCAAAGACTTGCTGCTTTGGTTGGTAAAAATGTATCAAGTGGAGCTGCGGGTAAAGATGGAGCAGCGCCTCCTCAATTAGGTCAGATCAATTTAACGATGGCCAAGTTCTATCGTGTAACCGGAAGCAGTACACAGCATAAAGGGGTTATGCCAGATATCGTATTCCCTTCTTTATATCCAATGGATAAAATTGGAGAGGATACTGAGAAGTCAGCGTTACCTTGGGATGAAGTGAAAAGGTCTAATTTTGTAGCTGTAGCTGACCTAAATCCTATTAAACCTGAATTGATCAAACTTCATCAGGAACGAATGGCTAAGTCTTTAGATTACAAGATCCTCAATCAGGATATTGCTGATATGAAGAAAAGGGAAAAAGAGGTTTCTATAACTTTAAATGAAACCAAACTTAAAGCTGAGCGAGATAGCCTTGAAGCCAAGTCATTAGAGAAAACTAATTTGTTAAGGGCAGAAAGAGGACTTCCTGCAATAAAGAAAGGAGCAAAAGTTACTAAAGAAGAGAGCTTCGATTTTGTTGAAGACGAAAGCTTAAAGGTAATGATTGATTTTATGAAGGTGACAAATCCTAAAGATAAAGGTGTTGTTAAAACCACTAATTGATATCATAGGGATTAATTAGAATGTATAAACAAAATAGCCTGTATCATATTGATACAGGCTATTTTGTTTATACTGGTTTTCTGGATTTATTTTTTGTTTTCAGAAGTCTTTTGCATTTGCATAGCCATCATTTCTTTCATTGTACGGTTCATCCCTTCAGTAGATCCATCCAGAAAAATAACGTTACCATCGCTGTTCTCTGCGAATTGCTTGATAGACTCCGTCCACATTGTAAACAGAATAACTGAGATATCAAGATTAGCTTCTTCCATTTCCTGTGCTGCTTTAGTCATACCATGTGCAACTTCTGCACGGAATAATGCAATACCCTGACCTCTAAGTTGAGCTGCTTCACGTTCTGCTGCTGCTGCAATTTTAATTGCATTACCATCTGCTTCGGCACCTTTTGTTTTTGTAATTAGTAATGCCTGTCCCTCATTCTCGGCAGCCGCTTTTAAGTTATTTGATGCAACAACGCGACTCATAGATCGCATGATCTCTTCATCAAATGTAATATCATTAAGTTGCAGATCCTGTAAATGATAACCCCAGCTTTCCAATACCTGATCTATCTGATGTTTAACGTGATCTACAATTTCATTTCTCTGAGCCAGTACATTTGCTTGCTTTTGGGTTGCAACGTATGCCCTAATAGAGCCTTCTATAGTGCGAATAAGCGCCTGCATTAAGTTTGTAGAATCTACGAATTTGAAGGCAACATTCTTAATTGTTTCCTCATCATGATTAATTACAGAATATAGGAGCATGGCTTTAAAGTATACATTTGCCTGATCTTGTGTTACTGCCTGAAAAGAAAGCTCCACAGATCTGTTTTGTATTGAAATCCTGGAATGAATGTTCTCAATAAGAGGTATTTTTAAACTTAGTCCAGGACTTAATAATCTTCTGTATTTTCCGAAAATAGTTACTACTGCAATAGTGCCTTGTTTAACCGTTACAAATGAACTGATTAAGATTACAGCTGCGATAAAAAGGATAATGTAAAAAGTGTATTCCATAGCGTTTTATTGTTAAGATAATGAATAAGTCAAGGTACGAACAATCGGGCATAGATATTGCATTAGTACCAAAGTAACTAAAATTTACCTTATGAACGTTAAACGAACTTTTGGAACCATCTTAACCGTTTTGGGAATAATGGGGCTTATTTATGCTGGGTACGGATATGTTCAACATAGCATTCAGACGAGGGAATTGATTGTAGTTTCCCTTATTGGTATTATATTCTTTGTTTCTGGAATCGGTTTAATAAAGAATACAAAGGACGAGGCTTAGTCCTTTTTTAATTCAATATGCCCATTTGCAGAGAAGTCTAATTGATGTCCGGGGAAGTCTGTATTTGTTAACCATTGGATCTTTTTAAAGGCAGTGTAGCTGGTATCCAGGGTTAAATTGCTAACCTTATTCTGTTTTACTGAAATGATATCTGCAAAAATAAAATCGCCATTTGATTTGATTTTAAGTTGTAGCAGTGGGGCAAATCCGTTAGGGCCTTTAAGACTGAACATTCCGTAAGTGCAAAAATTACCAAGGCTATAGGCAATGAATTTGTTTTTATATACTTCTACGGCTCTTGTAACATGAGGTCCATGGCCAAGAACTACATCTGCTCCTGCATCTATCACACCGTGGGCAAATGAATATACATTACCTCTATTTTCTTCATAAAATATTTCGTCGGCTTTGGGCACATGTTCAAACTTAGCTCCTTCGCCGCCGCCATGAAAGGAAACAATGACAATGTCAGCTTGTGTTTTCAATCTTGAAACTAGTGATTTTGCACTATCAAGTTTATTGATGGAGACTGTGTTCTCATTAGGCGCAAATGCACAAAAAGCATATTTGATGCTGTCTTTTTCAAAAATGACTGAGGGGTGTGACTGCAGGCCGGCGTAATTTATGTTTAATGAATCGAGAATAGTTGTTGTTCTTTTCCGGCCCTTAAAACCAAAATCACCAACATGATTATTTGCAATGCTTAATAAATTGAACCCGGCATTTTTTATAATCCCGGCATATCTTTCAGGCATCCTAAATGCAAAACAGCTATTTCCGGTGGTGTCTTTACATTTTGTAGATTTTCCACTGTCCAAAAAGCACCCTTCAAGATTCCCAAAAACAATATCTCCTTTTAAGAAGGCATCTACATTTTTAAAACTGTTTATTGCATCGTCTTTTGGCAGGTTTGATTTATCAGGATAGGCTGAGCCAAGCATAATATCACCGACTGCAATTATAGAAATAGTGTCTTTTTTAAAGGCCGTAGTATCCTTTTGTATGTTATCCTGAATTTGAGTAAGGCCTGTTGTTGAAGCTGTGCTGCTACAGCTTAGCATGATCAAGCTGATTATGATATTTAAAAGGCTTATGCTTAGAAGTCTCATTTTTGTTTTATAAAAAAAGTCTTCCTAAAATATCAGGAAGACTTAAATGCGTTAAATTCGTATTGAATTTTATTCCTCAATCAGGTCGTTCTTGACAGTATCAATAATTCTTCCGCCTTTATAGAAATATCTGGAGTAATAAGGTTCATTTAAATTACTGATTACAACACCTCCTGTCTCTTAAGCATGTGCAAATCGATTATCACCCAAATAGATTCCGATGTGTGTAATGGTTCTGCTTTTTATTTTAAAAAAAACAAGATCGCCTTCTTTTAGCTCGTCTTTCGACAGGGGATCAACCATGCTAAAAATATCTCTTGAATTTCTTAATATAGTAGTGTTGAAAACTTTATCGTAAATAGCTTTTGTAAAAGCTGAACAATCGATGCCTTTGCTCGTATTTCCTCCGAATCTGTACGGAGTACCAATCCATTCGTAAATGAATTTGTACAGTTTAATGTTAGAAGTTGCATCAACAGCAACACCCATCACCTGCGAAAAATATTGCGAGGCTAAATTGTCAGGATCTTCTAACTTATTAGTTTCTTTTGTTTTTGTTTGTGCGTTCAAAGCCGAGAGGCTGCACAATACAATCAGGGAAGACAACAAAAACTTTTTTATCATGTTATACTGTTAAGTTTGGGTAAAAGGCACTTACACTTAAACGTACACCACTAGGGCTTATTGTTTGGATGGCAAACATATGTATTTTACAAATGTTATCCAAATGTCACAGACCTAATATTAAAAGTTATTAACATTTTTTGTAACCTTAGTGTGCATTTTACATCATTTTCTTCGATATGTTGCAATAAAGAAGTAGATTTGCTCTCGTAAATAAAAATCAACACCCAACAATGAGTGCAGTAGAAATTAATAAAGATACCTATCTGAAGTGGTTTGAGTCGATGTTGCTGATGCGCAAGTTCGAAGAAAAAACTGGACAATTATACGGACAACAGAAAATCCGTGGATTTTGTCATTTGTATATTGGCCAGGAGGCCGTTGTTGCAGGAGCTATTTCTGCGTTGCAACCGGAGGATTCCATGATAACTGCTTACCGTGATCATGCTCATGCTTTGGCAAAAGGTGTAAGTGCAAACAGCATTATGGCCGAAATGTATGGTAAAGCTACAGGCTGCTCAAAAGGCAAAGGTGGTTCTATGCACATGTTTAGTAAGGAATTTAATTTTTATGGTGGCCATGGTATTGTAGGCGGACAAATCCCGTTAGGAGCAGGTATTGCATTTGCTGAAAAATACAAAGGCACTAAAAATGTAAATGTTTGCTACATGGGTGACGGAGCTGTTCGTCAGGGAGCTTTAAATGAAGCTTTCAATATGGCTATGCTTTGGAAATTACCTGTAATATTTGTTTGTGAAAACAATGGCTATGCAATGGGAACCTCAGTTGAGCGTACCACTAACATGGTTGATATTTATAAAATAGGTTTAGGTTTCGATATGCCATGTGCACCTGTTGACGGGATGGATCCTGTTGCTGTTCACAATGCAATGGATGAAGCTGCTCAGCGCGCAAGAAATGGTGAAGGTCCAACTTTCCTTGAGATGAGAACTTACCGTTATCGCGGACACTCAATGTCTGATCCTGCTAAATATCGTACTAAAGATGAATTAGAAGAGTACAAATCTAAAGATCCTATTGAAACAGTAAGAGAAGCTATTCTTAAAGAGAAATATGCTGATCAGGCATGGATAGAAGAAATTGAAAATAAAGTAAAACAGATTGTTGATGAATCTGTGAAATTTGCCGAAGAGTCTCCTTGGCCTGATGCATCAGAATTATATACTGATGTTTATGTGCAACAAGACTACCCATACGTACAAGATTAATTTAGAACGCATTTCAATAGATATATAGAATGGCTGAAATAGTTAGAATGCCCAAAATGAGCGATACCATGACAGAAGGTGTTATGGCTAAGTGGCATAAAAAAGTTGGCGACAAAGTTAAAAGCGGCGATGTTATGGCCGAAGTGGAAACCGATAAGGCAACCATGGATTTAGAATCATATTGGGATGGTACCATATTGTACATTGGTGTAGAAGAAGGTAAAGCTGTTCCTGTTGATGCTATAATCGCAGTAGTTGGTAAAGAGGGTGAAGATTATAAAGCAGCTCTTGAGGCTGAGGGTGGTGCAACAACTGCAAAAGAAGAGCCTGCTGCAGAAAAATCATCATCGGATAAACCTGCTGAAGAGAAAAAAGAATCTTCTTCAGCTCCGGCATTAACTGATGCAGATTTAGAAAAACAAGGTGTTACGGTTGTTCGTATGCCTTTATTAAGTGATACTATGACTGAAGGCGTAATTGCTGAATGGCATAAAAAAGTAGGTGATAAAGTTAAAAATGATGACATTCTTGCTGATGTAGAAACCGATAAGGCTACTATGGAAGTAATGGGGTATGCTGAAGGAACTTTATTGCATATTGGTGTTGAAAAAGGACAAGCCGCTAAAGTAAATGGCATTATTGCCATTGTAGGTCCGGAAGGAACTGATATTAGTGGAATACTTAGCCAGGGTGATGCACCTGCAAAACCAGCTGCTGATAAAAAATCTGATGCGCCTGTTGAAGAGAAATCTTCTCCATCAGCTCAGAAAGAAGAAGCTCCTGCTGCTTCCGGAAGTTCTGACCGCGTAAAGGCATCTCCTTTAGCTAAAAAAATTGCTCAGGAAAAAGGCATCGACCTTAGTCAGGTCGCAGGTAGTGCAGATGGTGGCCGTATCATTAAAAAAGATATTGAAAACTTTAAGCCTGCTGCTAAAGCTGCTGAATCAAGTGCTCCTGCAGAAAAATCTGCTCCGGTACTTGCGCAGTATCTAGGCGAAGAGAAGTTCACTGAGAAACCTGTTTCGCAAATGCGTAAAGTGATTGCTAAACGTTTAAGTGAAAGCTTATTCACAGCACCTCATTTCTATCTTACCATGGTTATCGACATGGATGCTGCCATTGCTGCACGTACTAAGATGAATGAGTTCTCTCCTGTTAAATTATCATTTAATGATTTAGTGCTAAAAGCAGTTGCTGTTGCTTTAAAACAACATCCAAATGTGAACTCTTCTTGGAGAGGTGATGTAATTCGCTACAACGAGCACGTAAACATTGGTGTGGCAATCGCTGTAGAAGATGGATTATTGGTTCCGGTAGTACGTTTTGCTGATGGAAAATCATTGTCTCGTATCTCTGCTGAGGTTAAAGATTTTGCACAACGTGCAAAAGCTAAGAAACTACAGCCTGCTGACTGGGAAGGTTCAACTTTCACTGTTTCAAACTTAGGTATGTTTGGTATAGATGAATTTACTGCTATCATCAATACTCCTGATTCTTGTATCCTTGCTATAGGAGGAATTTCGCAAGTGCCAGTAGTTAAAGATGGTGCTGTTGTTCCAGGAAATATAATGAAAGTTACTTTAAGCTGTGATCACCGTACGGTTGATGGCGCTACCGGTGCTGCATTCCTGCAAACATTTAAAGCATTAATGGAAGAACCAGTTAGGTTATTGGTTTAATCAGAAGGCTCTTTAAAGAGATCTAAATATTGAGGTTGCCTGTGTATAATACAGGCAACCTTTTTTATGCTTGTTACTTTTTGTACTTTTGCGCTCATGTCGAATATCAAACCCTCTTTAGCCAAAGGAACCAGAGATTTTTCCCCGCAGGAAATGGTAAAACGTAATTATATTTTTGATACCATTAAAACGGTATTTAAAAAATATGGATACGCAGAGATACAAACCCCATCGATGGAGAATCTATCAACTTTAACTGGTAAATATGGTGATGAAGGTGATAAGCTTATATTTAAGATCTTAAACAGTGGTGATTTCCTTTCTAAGGTAAAGCCAGAGCTGCTTTCGCAGGCAAATTCAAATGCTATTACATCTTCAATTAGTGAAAAAGCGTTGCGTTATGATTTAACTGTGCCTTTTGCACGCTATGTCGTGATGCATCAGAATGATATTTCTCTTCCTTTTAAAAGATTCCAGGTACAGCCTGTTTGGCGTGCCGACAGACCTCAGAAAGGTCGTTACAGAGAGTTCTATCAATGTGATGTGGATGTTGTAGGTTCAGACAGTCTACTTAATGAGGCTGAATTTATATTAATCTATCAGGAAGCACTGAGCAATCTTGGATTAAAGGACTTTACAATTAAGATCAATAACCGCAAGATATTATCAGGAATTGCCGAGGTTGTAGGTAAACCCGAATTAATTATAGACATGACTGTTGCCATTGATAAACTTGATAAAATAGGTTTAGATGGTGTTATTAAAGAGCTATTAGAGCGTGGGTTTACTGAATCAGATATTGACAGGTTAAAGCCGGTTATTTTGCTTGAAGGAACTAATGAACAAAAACTGGATAGTTTAAAAACGGTATTGTCTACTTCTGAAACAGGACTTAAAGGTGTTGAAGAGATAGAGACAGTATTTGATTATGTAAATTCATTGCTTAAAGCAGATTTATCAATAAATCCTAATGTTGAATTAGACATTACTTTGGCAAGAGGGCTAAATTATTACACGGGTTGCATATTTGAAGTGAAAACCAATGAAGTTGCGATGGGTAGCATTGGCGGCGGTGGAAGATATGATGACTTAACCGGCATGTTTGGTTTAAAAGGCTTAACCGGAGTTGGTGTGTCTTTTGGTGCAGATAGAATTTATGATGTATTGCAAGAACTGAATCTTTTTCCTGAATCTGCAGCTACCGGCACAAAGGTTTTAATCAGTAACTTTGATAAGGAAGCTGAAAGGTATGCCCTGCCGATCTTACAGCGACTTCGTGGAGCAAATATAGCAGCGGAGTTATATCCTTCATCAGCGAAGCTTAAAAAGCAAATGAGTTATGCTGATGATAAACATATTCCTTACGTAATACTTATTGGTAGTGAAGAAATGAGCAATGGTGTATTAACATTGAAGAACATGAAAAGTGGATTACAAGAAAAATTAGCTGTTGATGCTATTATTGAGCAGTTAAATGTTAATTAGTTTTTTGAGAAGCCATAAAGGTTTCCAGATTTCCTTTTGCTTTTGTCCTTATTTTGTTTCTTAAAAAGGTTGTCCATCCTAATACAAGTCCTATAAATCCAAGGGCTTGTTTGGCCCATTTGTAAAAATTGAAGTTATCGGTGTGCTTTGTGATTTTTCCGTTCTCTATTAAAAAGGATGCTTTAATTTGATTCATTACCTTATTTCCAGTAGCAGAAAAAGTATAGTAGGCATCCCATTCAGCACTTCCCCCAGTCTGATTTCCCGAAATATTTTTAAACTCGATTCGCATATCCTTACCACTTTTGATTAGCATGGCCCACATAGAGCGAACTTGTTTTGCATTTAAATTAGTAAAAACAGAATCACTAAAGGTGGCATTGTCGGCATAGCAATCTTGCATAGCCTTCACATCTTTGTTTTGAAAACTAGTGTAAAAATGGCGGATAAGCTCTTCGTTTGAGGTCATAACAGCGGATTTTATCTAACTTAAATATAAGATTTGCCGGCCAAAATGCCTTCTATTTTGTCTAAAAGGTCATCAATATCAAATGGCTTGGCAAGAAAGCCATTTGGTTTATATTCACCGTGTTCAACATTTTGAGCGGTGTATCTTGCAGATATCATTAATACGGGAATCTGATCAGTATTAGTATCCGACCTTAATATTTTTAACAATTCACGGCCATCGCCATCTGGCAACATGATGTCCAGAATAAGGAGATCGGGTTTAAGCTGTTCAATATGGAACATCATATCAGCACTTTTATTAAGGCCTGTTACATTGTATGCCTCACTTTGTAAAATCAAAGTGATCACATCAAGGATCGAATGATTATCCTCAATAACGAGTATGTTTTTGTAAGTTGTAGCGCCTTTTGCCAAAATAGGATTAATTAATAAATACAAATATATTCAAGTAGAATGATTTGTTTATTGTTTATTTGAAAAATTTGAACAAATTATTACAATAGTGAATCTCGAACTAAAATTTGTTCCTTTTTAGTCAATAAAAAATCAACGTTTTAAACTTTGAAAACTACAAACCCAATCTGTGTTTTCTTAAGGTATCTTTTGCAATATCGTAGCCCGCATCCGCATGCCTTATAACTCCCATTGCAGGGTCGTTATGCAGTACACGTTTAATTCTTGCTTCGGCATCAGCTGTTCCATCGGCAACTATTACCATTCCGGCATGAATGGAATACCCAATTCCAACTCCTCCGCCATGGTGAAGAGAAACCCAGCTTGCTCCTCCGGCAGTATTGATCAGTGCATTAAGAATTGGCCAGTCTGCAACGGCATCAGAGCCGTCGAGCATTGCTTCAGTTTCCCTGTTAGGTGAGGCAACAGAACCAGTATCTAAATGATCTCTTCCTATTACAATTGGGGCCTTTACTTTTCCTTCGGCAACCAGATTGTTAAATGCTACACCAGCTTTTTCTCGTTCTCCCTGCCCAAGCCAACAAATCCTGGCAGGCAAACCCTGAAATGCAATGCGTTCCTGAGCCATGGTGATCCATTGTTTTAGACTTTCATTTTCGGGGAATAGTTCAAGAATCAATTTGTCTGTTTCGTAAATATCTTGTGGATCCCCGCTTAAAGCAGCCCACCTAAAAGGCCCTTTGCCTTCACAGAATAGCGGGCGAATATATGCTGGAACGAAACCAGGGAAATCAAATGCATTTTTAACCCCTGCTTCCAATGCACGTCCACGCAGATTATTGCCATAATCAAAAGTGACAGCGCCTCTTTTCTGTAATTCCAGCATTTGTCTTACATGCTTTGCCATGGTGGCATAAGACAATTCAACATATTTTTCAGGATTTTCAATACGCAGAGTATTTGCCTCCAAAACTGTTAAGTCTTCAGGGAAATATCCGACTAAAGGGTCATGAGCAGAAGTCTGGTCTGTTAGCGTATCAGGTGTAATATTTCTATCTATTAGTCGCTGTAACAGTTCAACAGCATTACAAACTACACCGATTGATAATGCTTTGCCTTCTTGTTTGTATTGTAATGCTCTATCAATCGCAGTGTCTATGTTATGCTCAATTTCGTCGATGTATCGTGTTTCTAATCTTTTCAGAATGCGCCATTCTTCTACTTCGGCTGCCAGACACACTCCCTTATTCATTGTTATTGCCAATGGTTGTGCACCTCCCATGCCCCCTAACCCAGCTGTAACATTTAAAGTATTTTTTAAATTCGATTCAAAGTGCTTTTTTGCCAATGCCGAATAGGTTTCATAAGTTCCCTGTACTATGCCTTGTGAGCCGATGTAGATCCAGGACCCCGCTGTCATCTGGCCATACATCATCAAGCCCTTATCTTCTAACTCGTCAAAATGCTGTTGGGTAGCCCATTTTGGGACTAATTGAGAGTTTGATATCAATACTCTTGGTGCATCTTTATGAGTTGGTAATACTCCTACCGGTTTTCCAGACTGTATTAACAAGGTCTCAGTATCTTCCAGATTTTGTAAAGCTTTAATGATTAATGCAAGTGCTTCTTTATTTCTGGCGGCCTTACCGCGACCACCGTAAACAATAAGCTCTTCCGGGCGTTCTGCAACCTCAGGATCAAGGTTGTTCAATAACATTCGTAATGCAGCTTCCTGCACCCAGCCTTTGCAGGTCAACGTAGTGCCGGTTGGTGTATTTTTTTTACTGAGATCAAGATTTAAATTCATAATAGCAGTCATATAAAGGCAATGTTACCAGACAAATGTATATAATTATATAGAATTGACTAAGTTTGGTCTTTAGAATTGAAAGATAAGATTTTACATATCAATAGGGCTATCTCGATCGCTTTGTTAATGGTCTTTTCCATTGCACTTACGCCGTTTAGCATTCTTCATAACCATCATGAAGAAGAGACTCAGTGTACAAAAAATGGAGAAACCTGTAAGCATGAGTTTCATGTTCGGAAACATGCTGATACTTGTTTAATATGTGCAGCTCATTTCGAAAAGGATTACATTACAACTCATTCACATTATACTTTATATCAGGTCAGTACACCTGTTTTAAAATCTGTAGAGGCAGTCAGCAGTTCTTATGCTGAGTTCATTCGCCACGGACTTAGAGGTCCACCTGTAGCTTAGTATTCTTAATTTATTACTTTTCATGACGCTGCATGGATTTTATGCGATGCCTCATGATTTTTATACACTCAATTGAAACCGGCTTGAACATTCAGGAAGGTTTTATAATCATATACTTATATTCATGAAAAAGATACAATTTTTATTAGTTGTACTACTATACACGTTTTTCCATTCAAGCGGTTCTGCTGCTGAATTAATAGAATTAAAGGGTAAGGTGGTTGATGCAGAGACTCATCAGCCATTACCAGGAGCTGCAATTTTAGTTCCAGACCTCCGGGTTTCTGTTATAACAAATGAAGCCGGTGAATTTACCCTTAAAAATGTACCTGCAAAGGGGAGTTTCCTTATACAGATTAGATATATCGGATACCAAACAATAACCCAAACTGTCGACTTTAAAAGTGTAGGTTCAATGGAATTCGCCTTAAAATCTAGTGTAATCGAGGGTCGGGAAGTAGTTATAACAGGTTCGGCAAATAGTTCCGATAACAGAAAAAATAGCACCTCTATAGCAACTGTTAGTAAGGCCGATCTTCTATACCGTCCGTCAACAAATCTGATAGATGCTATATCCCGCACGCCTGGAGTATCTCAAATTACAACCGGGGCCGGAATATCAAAGCCGGTTATACGTGGTTTAAGTTATAACAGGGTAGTTACTTTAAATAATGGGGTTAAGCAGCAAGGACAACAATGGGGTGATGAGCATGGAATTGAAATTGATCAATATAGCGCAGATAGAGTTGAAGTTTTAAAGGGCCCTGCAAGTTTAATGTATGGATCTGATGCTTTAGGCGGGGTTATCAATATCCTTGATGCACTTCCAGCTCCTGAAGGAACTATAAAGGGGGAGTTTTTGACGAATTATGCAACAAACAATGGTTTAACCGGGAGTTCATTAATGCTTCAGGGCAACGAAAATGGCTTTGTCTATAGGGCAAGAGGTTCTTATAAAAATGCTTATTCCTATCAAACGCCAACAGAATATGTTCCTAACTCCGGGTTTAACGAAACTAACTTTGAAGGACAGATAGGATTAAATAAAAGATGGGGATATGCGCATTTAGATGCTTCTAGTTTCCGCACCAATATTGGGTTTTATGAGCCGGCAAGAAACGAAGAAGGTCAGCTGGTAAATGAAGATGGAGATGTTTTTACAGATCAGGAGAACAAAGACAGAACATTGGCATTTCCAAAACAGGATGTTCGCCATTATAAGGTTGCTTTAAACAGTAATATCTTATTAGGTGAGGGTAGTTTAAAGGCAACTCTTGGCTATCAACATAATTTACGAAGAGAACTGCAGGCAGTAGGCGAAGATCCTTCCTTATTTCTAAATAGTTATACTTATAGCTATGACTTAAAATATTCTTTTAAAGAAATAAATGGTTGGGCACCGGTAATTGGTGTTTCGGGTGAGTTTATTCATAGCTTAAATACCGGAGGGCAAGAACAATTAATTCCAGATTTTGATAGTCAGGCATTTGGTGGATTTGCTTTTGTTAAGAAAACATGGGATAAAAACACATTTAACATCGGTGCCCGATTTGATTATAGAAAAATGAAAGGGAAAGATTTTCATACTGATGATGCAGATTTTAACGCATTTAATAATAAATTTTCTCACATAACAGGCGCTTTAGGTTATACTCATGAATTTAATGATGCACTTAGCTTTAAGGCCAATGCTGGAAGCGCTTTCAGAGCACCAAATATTGCTGAGTTATCATCCAATGGTGTACATGAAGGAGTATTTCGTTATGAGGTCGGTAATCCAAACCTTAAGCCAGAGCAGAGTTATCAGTTTGATGCATCTTTTGATTACGAGAATAAATACCTGAGTGCCAGTTTAGGGGGCTTTGCAAATTACATTAACGATTATATTTATTATAACACTACGGGAGAGAAAAAAGAAGTTGATGGAAGAAATTTTCCTGTCTATAATTTTGTGCAGAATAACGCCTTTTTAAGAGGTATAGAAGCATCTTTAACTTTACATCCTGTAAGTTTTATTCACTTAGAGAATGGGTTCTCTTTTACCAGAGCTACCAATCGTACTACTAATGAATCACTACCATTTATTCCTGCGGCAACTTTGCGTAATGAATTGCGCTTTGAACCGAAAATAAATGGTACTGAGCATTCTTATCTTTCTGTAGGTATTGATAATTTCTTTAAACAAAGTAAAATTGACAGCTTTGAACAGCCCTCGTCTGGTTACACGCTTTTAAATGCGGCAATTGGAACAACTGTTAAGTTGAGCAAAAACCAGGATATTACGATTTACATTGCAGGTAAGAATTTATTGGATAAGGCTTATTACGATCATTTAAGTCGATTTAAGCCTGGAAGGTTAAGTGATGAAGATCAAACTCTTGGTATTTATAACCAGGGACGAAATGTCACATTTGGAGTAAATATTCCATTTACCTTAAAAAAATAATTTACTAAGAGTACGGTATTAAAGGCACATCTTTTAATGCCGTACTCTTTTAAACTAAACTCCCTGATAAGTACTTAGAAACTGTATTGATTTTTGTATTTCTATAGAGAGTAACCTGTCATTCTCATGAGCTGGTATTTCTTGTCTGAAAGCTATAACTAATTCTTCTAATTCCGGAGATGTTTTAAGTGGTCTTCTAAACTCTAACGCCTGCGCTGCGGTTAAGAGTTCAATTGCAAGAATTCTTTCCAAATTATTTATAACCCTTAAGCATTTAGTTGCTGCATTGGCACCCATGCTCACATGATCTTCCTGCCCATTACTCGAAACAATACTATCTACTGATGCAGGTGTACATAATTGTTTATTTTCACTCGCGATGGATGCTGCGGTATATTGTGTTATCATCAGCCCGGAATTCAGGCCTGCATTTTTAACAAGAAAGGGAGGTAGCCCCCTCTGCCCGGAGATCAGCTGAAACGTTCTTCTTTCAGATATTGACCCAAATTCAGCTAAGGCAAGGCACATAAAATCCAGAGTTAATGCCAATGGCTGCCCATGAAAATTACCAGCAGAAATGATTCTGTCCTCATCCGGGAAAACATTTGGATTGTCAGTCACAGAATTAATCTCTGTTTCAAAAACGGATTGTATGTAATTGATACTGTCTTTACTTGCGCCATGTACCTGTGGTACACACCTAAATGAATAAGGATCCTGGGTTTGTTTGCCTTCCTGCTTAATCAGTTCACTTCCTCCTAACCACTTGCGAATATTAGCGGCTGTTTGAAGTTGACCTGCATGAGGTCTGATCAGGTGGCTAAGGTCATCAAATGGGTCAATTCTACAATCAAAACTATCAATTGAAAGGGCTGCTATTGCATCGGCCCATTTAGCCAGTTGCTGCGCTTTAGAAATGCAGTAAATCCCATAAGCACTCATAAATTGAGTCCCATTTATTAATGCCAATCCCTCCTTAGATTGCAAAACAAGTGCTTGCCAGTCCAGAGTACGATATAAATCGGCAGTAGCTATTTTTTCCCCTTTGTACATTACACATCCTTCGCCTATAAGCGGCAAGGCAAGATGTGCAAGAGGGGCTAAATCTCCGGATGCGCCTAAAGACCCCTGTGTATAAATTATTGGAAGAATATCATGGTTATAAAATGCCACCAGTCTTTGAACCGTAGTTAATGCTATTGCAGAATGTCCATAGCTAAGCGACTGTATTTTCAGTAAAAGCATTAGCCGTACAATTTCTGCAGGAACTTCTTCTCCGGTACCACATGCATGAGAAAGAAGAAGATTGTGTTGTAGCTGAGATAACATTTCGGCTTCGATCTTTACATTTTGTAAGTATCCGAAACCTGTATTTATTCCATATATGGGAGCGTCATTATAGTTCATCTTGTCATCCAGATACCTTCTGCACTTTTCAATTCTTTCAATGGCATTGTCAGATAATTCAATGAATTGCTTTTCGGCAATTATTTTAGTGATCTGGGTAATGTGTAACCTTTCCGGACCTAAATAATGAATACTCACTGTCTCTTATACACATCT
>NZ_LGEL01000080.1 GCF_001636695.1 Pedobacter panaciterrae | reverse complement strand
AGATGTGTATAAGAGACAGAAAAAGACCAATGTGATAATTCCCATTGGTCTTTTTTATTATTTGAATGACCCGGTAATTGTATAGGATTTTTTAGATAATAATTTAATGTTTTGCATTTTCTTTACCTGATAGAGGCTGTCAGCATAATAGGTTAAGGTATCAAAAGATGTGTATAAAGAATTGGTATTCTTTACCAGAACTTTAAGGCCAACTGCCGTATTGTTCCTGAAAAATACTGTTAGCTCCTTCACCGGAACTTTTTCATTTTCGGAAATGTAAGTCTCCTGATCCTTTGATTTTTTAAGTTGAAACAGACCTTTCCAGGAAGCTCTGTTAATGTCAGCATCCGAAAAAAGAGCTAGCTCTTTTTTCCAATCGGGAATTTGAATGCGCTTACTTTCGTTAGCGCCATTTACACTTACAACTTTGTTTATTAAAGGATTCTTTTTATTTAGCCTTACCACCTCTTTTTCGAAATAGCCTTTTACATCAAAATAGGTTAACTCTGTTTTTTGTTTTTTATCAGCTGAATTATCGCAGCTGATAAAAAACAAAAAACAGCAAAATAATAAGGTTGTATTTTTCATTACACTAAACTGTTACCAGTCATGATTTCTGGTTTTTGGATACCTAATATTTGCAAAATAGTAGGCGCAACATCACCTAGTTTACCATCAGCAACAGTTTTAAAATCTCTATCAATTAAAATACAAGGAACAAGGTTGGTTGTATGTGCAGTATTAACAGAACCATCTCCATTTATCATATATTCTGAATTCCCGTGATCCGCAAGAATAATAAACGAGTATCCATTTTCAATTCCTTTATTTACTACAATTTCAGCGCAACTATCAGCAGTTTCAACAGCTTTAACAACAGCGTCAAATACACCTGTATGACCAACCATGTCTGGATTTGCAAAGTTTAAGCAAACAAAATCTGGCCACCCGGTCTCCAATTCTTTGCAAATTGCTTCTGTAATCCCTGCTGCACTCATTTCTGGTTGCAGGTCGTAGGTTGCTACTTTTGGAGAAGGTATAAGTATTCTCTTTTCGTTTTCGAACTCTTGCTCTCTGCCGCCTGAAAAGAAGAATGTTACGTGAGGATATTTTTCAGTTTCTGCAATCCGAATTTGGTTCTTATGATTTTTTTCCAATACTTCTCCAAGGGTTTGAGAAAGATCATCTTTAGTAAAGATCACTTTTACGTTACTAAAACTTTCGTCATAAGTAGTCATTGTTACATAATACAATGGTAATTTATGCATCCCAAAATCAGGGTAATCAGCCTGACTTAGTACAGAAGTTATCTCTCTCCCTCTATCCGTTCTATAATTGAAACAGATTACCACATCATCAGGTTGTATGGTTGCAACAGGTGATCCATCTGCTTTAGTGATTACAACGGGTTTAATAAACTCATCAGTAATACCATCTTTGTACGATTGTTCTATTGCGGAGATAGGGTTGCTTGTAGCTTCACCAACACCTTTTGTAAGCAAGTCATACGCCAGTTTAACTCTTTCCCATCTTGAATCTCTATCCATTGCATAATAGCGGCCAATTAAGCTCGCTATTTTAGCGGCAGAACCTTCTAAATGATGATTAAGATCTTTTATAAAGTTAAGTCCTGAATTAGGGTCTGTATCTCTTCCATCTAAAAAAGCATGTACAAAAACATCTTTAAGCCCCTGCTCGGTGGCTGCGTCACATAATGCTTTTAGGTGATTAATGTGGGCATGAACACCTCCGTCTGAAACAAGACCTATAAAGTGAACTTGTTTGTTATTGCTTTTAGCGTAATTAAAAGCATCTAGTAAAATCTCATTCTGATGCAAAGTTCTATCGGCTATAGCTTTGTTGATTCGTCCGAGTTCCTGATATACTACCCGTCCGGCTCCTAAGTTCATATGTCCAACTTCAGAATTTCCCATTTGTCCGGCAGGTAAGCCAACAGCCTCTCCAGAAGCCTCAAGTTTTGAGTTGGGGTAGTTTTTTATTAAAGAATCAAAGAATGGTGTGTTAGCAGCATAAGCGGCATCAGATTTATCTTTTTTTCCATAACCCCAACCATCAAGGATAAGTAATACTAGTTTTTTATTATTCATTATTGTCTACTTTTCGTTTATTAACAAAGATAAGTCTATTGTATCTTTTTTTAGAACCTAATTAAAATTCATATTCACATTTGTTCATTTTTATTGGAACAAACCAGTATACTTTATAGCATCACTTAAGCGGTAGTTTACTTTATAAGTGGTTTTTGCGCCATTAATGGCATAGTTTATGTGCGAGAACAGGCATTAGCTATGTAGAGATTATGAAGCCCTTACTTTCATTACTTGTTTTTTTTATTCACTTTTCCTCTTTTGCAGCTACTCAAGGCGATATTATTGATGGCTTGTCAACAAATTTTAAGACTGGAAATTCAAAGGAAATAGCTGCAAACTTTTCTCCTTCTGTCGATTTAATTATAATAGACGAAGAAGATGTATATTCAAAAGCACAAGCTGAACAAATCTTAAGAAGTTTTTTCACTAAATATATTCCCATAAAATCAACTGTAATTCATAGATTAAATACGAATCCCAATTACAGATATGGAGCCCTTTCTCTTGTTACAAAGAATGGAACTTTTAGGGTTTCCATTACTATGAAAAAGGCCGGCAATGCTTTTTTTATTACTGAATTAAGAATTGAGACTGAGAAATAGTTGTAAAATGCTATTTTTGGGTTTAAATTTAAGTTTTGGATAAGCAAATCATAGATCAATTTATAAAAAATGCAGTTGCGGAAGATTTGGGTGATGGAGATCATACCTCCCTTTCAACCATTCCGGCAAATGCTCAGGGGAAAGCGAAACTGCTAATTAAGGAAGATGGGATAGTTGCCGGAGTAGAATTGGCATTACAAATCTTCAATCATATTGACCCTAGATTAATCATAGAAGTATTTATTAAGGACGGCGCTGCTGTAAAATATGGTGATATTGTTTTAACTGTATCAGGTAGTACGCATTCAATTTTGTTAGCCGAACGTTTGGTTTTGAACTGCATGCAGCGTATGAGTGGTATTGCAACAAAAACCAATCATGTGGTTACACTTCTGAGTAACTATAAAACTAAACTTTTAGATACAAGAAAAACCACTCCGGGATTAAGATATCTTGAGAAATGGGCAGTGAGGATTGGTGGAGGTGTAAATCATCGCATAGGGTTGTATGATATGATTTTAATTAAGGATAATCATGTTGATTATGCCGGTGGAATTGCTAATGCTATTAATTCTGCAAATCAGTACCTAAAAGATAAGAACAAGGCACTTGATATTGAGATAGAAGTTAGAAATTTATCTGAATTAGACCAAGTTCTGCAAAATGGCAATGTGAACAGAATCATGCTGGATAATTTTACATTTGCTGATCTTAAGGATGCTGTAAAATTAATTAATGGCAAGTACATCACAGAAGCCTCTGGAGGTATTACTGAGGAAAATGTTGCAGAATATGCCGCTTGTGGAGTAGATTTTATTTCTATGGGCGCATTAACACATTCTGTAAAGAGTTTAGACATGAGTTTAAAAGCCTTTTAGGTTATGATTTCCATCTATTCTATTTCAGCAGTTATTTTAGCATACCTGTTTGGTTCTATACCAACGGCTGTTTGGCTTGGCCAGGCATTTTATGGTGTAGATGTCAGGGAATATGGAAGCGGTAACGCAGGCGCAACCAATACATTCAGGGTACTTGGCAAAAAAGCAGGTATTGCTGTAATGACAATAGATATTGCAAAAGGTTATACAGCTACAAAGCTTGCATACTTTATAGGTCTTTCTGTTACAGGCCCTCAAAATTCTTCCCAGTTTATTAATTATGAACTCGCCCTTGGTGTTACTGCTGTTATGGGCCATTTGTTTCCAATATTTGCCGGATTTAGAGGAGGAAAAGGAGTAGCAACTCTTTTTGGAATGATTTTGGCAGTTAACTTTACTGCAGCAATGTTTTGCGTTCTGGTATTTGTGGTAGTATTATTGGCGACTAAATATGTTTCTCTTAGCTCTATATGTGCAGGTTTTACCTTTCCATTAAGCATCGTATTCATAATCCATTCATCAGTAAAGTCAGAGGTCTTGTATGGCATGTGTGTTTGCGTACTTATTTTGGTAACACATCAAAAGAACCTTGAGCGGCTACTCAAAGGAAAAGAATCCAAAGTTTATCTGTTTAAAAAAAGACAAATTAACTAACCTTAACCTAATGAAAAAGATATTGATAATAGGGGTAACGGCAATAGGGCTGGCGTTTTCCTCTTGCTCCACCGTTCCGTTAACAGGAAGAAGCAGACTGAATCTAGTGAGTGATGATCAGGTATTGCCAATGGCTTTTCAGGCATATTCCGAATTTCTTACTGAGAACAAGACAGCTGTATTGCCTTCAACAAATGCTCAGGCCCAACGTGTTAAACGGGTAGGTAACAGCCTCATATTATCTGTGAAAAGCTATATGAATAATAATGGCTATGCAGATTTAATTAAGGATTATAAGTGGGAAGTAAATGTTGTAGAAAATAAAGAAATGAACGCCTGGTGTATGCCTGGTGGTAAAATTGTAGTCTATACAGGATTATTACCAGTCACTCAGGATGACGCTGGTTTAGCAACTGTAATGGGCCATGAGATTGCTCATGCTATAGCTGGGCACTCTGCTGAGCGCATGTCACAGCAAATGGTTTCGCAAGGTGTAGGAACTGCTGGTAATGTATTGTTATCAAAAAATTCAAAAACACAATCTGTATTTAATACTCTTTATGGAGTAGGAACACCTTTAATGATGCTTAGTTATTCTCGTAATCAAGAGCTGGAAGCTGATAAATTGGGGCTTATTTTTATGGCAATGGCAGGATACAATCCACAAAGTGCAACTTCTTTCTGGCAAAGGATGGCTGCTGCTTCTCAAGGCAGCCAGAAACCACCTGAATTTTTAAGCACTCACCCTAGTGATGCTACCAGGATCGCACAGATACAAAGAAGCATTCCTGAGGCACAGAGATACTATAAATCTACAACAGGAAAACCAATAAAATAAAGGGAGTTCATAAAGCGGTCGTCATCGTGAAATATAAACGGTCGCCATAGTGAAATAAGCAGCCATTCTCCTGAAATAAGTAGTCGTCATCTCGACGACAGGAGAGATCTCTTGCCTGTGTTATTCAAGAGATCTCTCCTGTCGTCGAGATGACGAAATGGAGATAGTATGATTTTCATAATCACATGCATAATCATCATATACGATCATTATACGCGTTCTTCAAGAGTTTGCATTATCGCCGATGCTTTAAGCATACACTCTTCATATTCACCAGTGGCATTAGATGCATATGTAATTGCTCCTCCAACCTGAAAGGAAAGATATTCTGACGATGATTGGTAAAGGATGCTTCTGATGATTACATTAAAATCAAAGTCTCCATGAGGCGTTATGTAACCAAATGTTCCGGAGTAGGCGCCGCGCCGACTAAATTCATACTCTTCTATCAGTTTCATGGCTTTTATTTTGGGCGCACCTGTCATTGAGCCCATAGGAAAAGCATTTCTTATTGCATCTATAAAATGTACTTCAGGATCTAATAAACAACTAATAGTTGATATCATTTGATATACCTGAGCGAAACCGTAAATTCCAAAAAGTTCTTCAACTATTACGCTTCCTTTTACTGCACTTTTGGTCAGATCGTTTCTAACCAGATCAACAATCATTACATTTTCTGCCTGTTCTTTAGCATCATTTTGCAAATTGAGCTTTATAAGCTCATCTTCTTTAAAATCACTGCTTCTCCTTGCAGTTCCCTTAATTGGTTGTGAGATCAGCTTATTCCCTCTTTTACAAAGAAACCTTTCCGGACTGGCCGATAATATATACTGATCATTTATTTTAAAAAAACCTGAGAAAGGAGTAGGGGATACCTTTTTTAATTTTGTATAGATATTTAATGGGTCTATTTGTGCATGTTCGGCAAAAAATTCCTGACAAAAATTAACTTCATATATATCACCTCTTATAATGTGTTCCTGTAATTCCTCAACAGTTTTAATGTAAAGCTCTCTTGATAACTTACTTTGAATTTTAATGTCAGAGTCAAGTTCCATATCAACGATGTCAGTGCCTTCTATTTGTTTTAGCAAATTTTCATCACCAAGGATAATCTTTATTTCTCCTTCAACTAATGCGATCAGATATTGAGGAACAAAGAAAAATAGATCAGGGAAATTAAGGCCATCAGAATTATCTGAACTTAATTGTTCAACCTCGTTTTTCAGATCATAGCTGAGTAGCCCAAACATCCAGCTTTTCCGAGTATCATAAAACTTCTTCAGAGAATCAAAAGCAACACCGTATTTAAGATTAATAGAGTCTTTAATGCCAACTGCTAGTAGGAAATCGAATTCTCCATAGGTATCAGGATAATTATTCGAATCATAGCAACAGCAAACATCAAATGTGTTGGCCCATTGCAGCGCTTTTTGTTTAAACGAATCTAAATCCTGTACTTTCATTTTGTTTGCGCAAATGTATAGAATATCAGAATAGCATAAACGAAAAAAGGCGACAAATAGCCGCCTTTTTCAATTTTATTTTCAGTGAAATTAATTCAAAATTAGTGTTTGTACCCTATCAGGTCCAACAGAAAGATACTTAACAGGAACTTCAAGTTCTTTTTCTAAGAAAGCTATGTATTCACTCAGTTTAGCTGGTATATCTTCAACCTTACTTACTTTAGTTACATCAGTTTTCCAACCTTCAATAGCTTTTAAAACCGGAGTAGGTTTTACAGTGATAATGTCATATGGCATGTAATCAATAGTCTCACCATTATGCTCATAATGTGTGCAGGCATAAATGGTGTCAAAACCATCTAATACGTCAGCTTTCATCATAATCAATTCAGTAACACCATTAAGCATTATTGCGTATTTAAGTGCAGGAAGATCTATCCATCCGCAACGACGGGCACGGCCGGTTGTTGCGCCAAATTCATGACCAACCTGACGTAAAGTTTCTCCAACCTCATCATCAAGTTCAGTAGGGAACGGGCCACCGCCAACTCTTGTGCAATAAGCTTTGAAAATACCATAAACGCTTCCAACTTTATTAGGAGCAATACCTAAACCAGTACAAGCACCAGCAGTAGTAGTATTAGAAGAAGTTACAAAAGGATAAGATCCAAAGTCAACGTCTAATAAAGTTCCTTGTGCTCCTTCAGCAAGAACAGTTTTTCCTTCTTTTAAATATCCGTTAACAAAGTGCTCACTGTCAACATGAGGGATGTTTTTAATAAAGTCAATTGCTTCAAAGAAGGCAGCCTCTTTTTCAGTAAGGTCGTATTCAAAATCATAATGAGAAAGAATTTCTTTGTGTTTCTCAACCAATTTGTTGTAGCGCTCTTTAAAATCTGGAAGAGTAGTGTCGCCAACCCGCAGTCCGTTACGGCCTGTTTTGTCCATGTAAGTTGGACCAATTCCTTTTAAAGTAGAACCGATTTTATCTTTACCCATTTTTTGCTCATTTGCTGCATCCAGCAATTGATGAGTAGGTAAAATTAAGTGTGCCTTACGTGCAATTACAAGTTTGCCTTTTGCTACCGGATCATGACCGGCTTTTTGCAGGTTATCTAATTCTCTTTTTAAAATGATAGGGTCTATTACCACACCATTTCCGATTAGATTCATTGTTTTTTCGTTAAAAATACCTGATGGAATGGTGTTTAAAACGAATTTTTTACCATCAAACTCTAAAGTATGTCCGGCGTTCGGACCGCCTTGGAAACGAGCTATCAAATCATATTGCGGACTTAATACATCAACAATTTTACCCTTGCCTTCGTCGCCCCATTGCAGGCCAAGAAGCACGTCTACTTGCGTCATTATTTAAATTTAAAAATGGAAATATAATAATTGAATTTTAACTTGCATGTTTAATATTGGCATTCTGATTTTCCATTGATGCCTTAGCAGAGCAATCGAAGCAAACGCCATAAAGGTTTAAAGAGTGGTGTTTGATCTCGAACTTTAACAGTTCGCCAACCATACTCTGAATCTGATGGATACGCGGGTCGCAGAATTCTACAACCTTACCGCAATCAATACAGATGATATGATCATGCTGATGATAACCGTATGATTTTTCAAACTGAGCCATGTTTTTGCCAAACTGATGTTTGGTAACCAAATCACATGAAACCAATAACTCTAAAGTATTGTATACTGTAGCTCTGCTAACACGGTATTTTTGGTTTTTCATATGGATATAGAGGGTCTCTACATCGAAATGATCATCTCTTGAATAGATTTCTTCTAAGATGGCAAAACGTTCCGGTGTTTTTCTTAGACTTTTATTTTCGAGATAGGCTTCGAAAATTTTTCTTACCAACTCGCTGTTGTGGTTTGTAGACATAGTTTTTAAACTCCTTTCAAAGGTACCATTTTTTATATAAAACTCTATGATTTTTTAGCAATTTTAGGCATCAAAGCGAGTAACTCCCGTTACACCTTTCACCCGAAGCAGATTTTCGATCAGGTTGTCTAAGTGCTCCTTATCATTTACGAAGATCATTATTGAACCATCAAAAATACCATTATCGGTATCTACAGTAATAGAACGCATATTTACCTTAAAATCATTAGAGATAACTTTAGTAATATTGTTAATTAATCCCACATCATCTATTCCAATAATGTGCAGCCCCGTTAAAAATGTAAGCTCTTGTTGTTTGTTCCATTTCGCTTTTACTACTCTATAGCCATAGTTGGCCATTAATTGTGCTGCATTAGGGCAATTTGTGCGATGAATTTTAATCCCTTCATTTACTGTTACAAATCCAAAAACATCATCTCCAGGTATTGGATTACAACATGCAGCCAGTGTATAGTCTATTTTTTGCAGGTCTTCTCCAATCAATAAGGTGTCTGATTCAGGTCCTTTTACTTTGTTAAGGAGTGTCTCAATCTTTTGGTGATCATTTCTATCGGCACCTCTATTTTCAATTTCTTTCTCACTTGCAAGGTAATCTTTTAAGTCTTTTACCTCAATTTTTCCATTTGCAACCGCTATAAAAAGTTCCTGTGTTGATGGCAGCTTAAAGAAATAAGTAAGCTTGTTTAAATTATCTGTATTGTAAGTGATTTTTAAAGATTTAAGCTTACGCTCCAGAGTCTCCTTACCTAAATCGGCTATCTTTCTTTTTTCTTCTTTTAAAGAAGATTTGATTTTAGATTTGGCCTTAGCTGTTACAACAATGTTTAACCAATCTTCTTTTGGTGTCTGTTTGCTCGAGGTAATGATCTCTACCTGATCCCCATTCTGGAGCTTGTATGAAAGTGGTACAAGTTTATGATTTACTTTGGCGCCAATACATTTTGCTCCCACATCAGTATGTATCTCAAAAGCAAAATCAAGCGCTGTTGCTCCTAATGGCAATTGCAATAGGGCACCTTTAGGCGTGAAAATAAAGATTTCATCAGAGAATAGGTTCATCTTAAAATCATCGAGAAAGTCCAGTGCATTGGCCTCCGGATTATTAAGCATTTCTCTAACCTTCATGATCCACTGATCAAGCCCATTGTCGTTAGTTGATTCCTTGTATTTCCAATGTGCAGCAAACCCTTTTTCAGCAATTTCATTCATTCGCTGTGTACGGATCTGTACTTCTACCCACTGACCCTTAGGTCCCATAACAGTGGTGTGTAAAGATTCATAGCCATTTCCTTTTGGCGATGAGACCCAGTCGCGCAACCTGTCCGGATTAGGACGATAAAGATCTGTTACAATAGAATAAGCTTTCCAGCAATCTGCTTTTTCATGTTCAGGAGCACTGTCTAATATAATTCTGATGGCAAAAAGGTCATAAACCTCCTCAAAAGGAATGTTTTTGCTTTTCATTTTATTCCATATCGAATGGATAGACTTAGGCCTGCCGTAAATATCAGCAGTTAGGCCCTGTTCGGCTAATATTTCATTTATTGGCTCAACAAATCTTTTGATAAATAAAGTTCGTTCAGCTTTTTTCTCATTTAATTGAGTTGCTATGTATTTGTAAGTATCTGGTTCAAGATATTTCATTGAAAGATCTTCCAACTCAGACTTAATGGCATATAAACCTAATCTGTGCGCAAGTGGCGCATAGAGGTAAATAGTTTCAGAAGCAATTTTTAATTGCTTTTGCCTTGGCATAAAATCCATAGTCCGCATATTATGGAGCCTGTCGGCAAGTTTAATTAAAATTACCCTTACATCATCAGCCAGAGTAAGCAGCATTTTTCTGAAATTCTCTGCCTGCAAAGAACTGTTGTAATCAAATACGCCCGAGATTTTGGTGAGCCCATCGATAATCTTTGCGGTTTTCTTTCCAAACTCACGTTCTATATCTTCAAGAGTAATGTCAGTATCTTCTACCACGTCATGAAGCAGTGCGCATACAATGGAAGTTGTTCCGAGGCCAATTTCTTCTGCCGCAATCTGAGCCACGGCAATAGGATGATAAATATATGGCTCTCCAGACTTCCTACGCATATTCTTGTGGCTTTCCAGGGCCATGTCAAATGCTTTTCTGATCTCTTTTTTATCCCCCCTTTGAAGTGTCGGCTTACAGGCGCGTAAAAGTGCCCTGTATCTTTTTAAGATTTCTTGCTTCTCTGCTTCTAAATCAATCACTAAAGCGTTTTTCATTCGTGTTTCTTTTTTTCTGTTGTATGAATTCTGCCAGCTACAGAACTCATTTTTATTGCTTTTCTACTAATTTTTTGTAATTAACGGTTGAGCTGGTTTGCCCGGTTGATTACGCTCCCTTTTATCAATATAAGTTTTTTATAAAGATGTAACTAATATGAGCAATAATTCTTCCAAATTTAAGTTTGTCATTATTTGACATGTGTTTGTATTTTTTACGTAAAAAATATGGCTCTTTATCGTTAAAAGATTATATTAGAGTTGAAAATGAAAACTAAAATATAAATTAGCTTTACCTTTATAGGGGTATAAATTTATGAAATTTTATAGGTTATTTATTCTGTTAATTGTCATTATTAGCGGTGCCCAGGCCAGGGCCCAGGTAAATGGCGTTGCTATAAAAATGCCTGTACTTGGAAAAAATGATACCATCCGTGTTGCCGGAACTAATGATAACGGCGAAATGATACCATGGATACCGCTACAAGAGGTTGTTATTTATGGTGTCCGCATTTTCAAATCTCCGGCTGAACGTGCAGCCTATAACAGATTGAGATATAATGTGATGAAAGTGATGCCTTATGCACTTTATGCTAAACAACGTTATGAGCAGTTGGAAAAGGATCTGGCGCTCACAGAAGAAAAAAGAGAACAGAAAAAGCTAGTTAAACAATGTGATAAAGAAATTAAAGACATGTTTAACAGAGAAATAAAAGAACTTACCATAACCCAGGGTCAGATTCTAACCAAACTGATTGATCGTGAATTGGGCAGAACGACCTATGATATTGTAAAAGAAACTAAGGGAGGCTTTACCGCGTTCCTTTACCAATCCGTTGCAAGGGTAGTAGGACATAATTTAAAAAGTACATATAACCCACAAGAAGAGAGAGATATCGAATCCATCATTATTTCTTCAGGGTTTTATCAATAGAACCTATGGCTGATAAATCCAAAAGTATCCATCAATTTAAAGCAAAACTTATTAATGGCTCTGACAAAAATCTTTCTGATTATAAAGATAAGGTTCTTTTGGTTGTAAATATTGCATCTGCTTGTGGTTTTGCTCCTCAGCTAAAAGAATTACAAGACTTAAGAGAAGAATATAATGCCCAGGGTTTCGAAGTGCTGGGATTTCCGTCAAATGATTTTGGCAGACAAGAACCTCTAAACGGAAAAGAAATTGATACCTTTTGCGAGGTTAACTATGGCGTTAAGTTCCCTGTTTTCGATAAGATAATGGTTCGCGGAGCCCATGCTCATCCTCTTTTCAAATTCCTAACGCAAAAATCGACCCCAAGGTGGAATTTCCACAAGTATTTAATCAATAAGGATGGTGAGGTAGTAGATTATTTTTTTCCATTTACTACACCGCTTTCTTCCAAAGTAAAAAAGAAAATACAGAAATTGCTTTAAGGCAATCTTTAATAAACTATACATATCATGAAGTTAGATTTATTGGTGCTAGCCGTTCATCCAGACGACGCAGAATTGGGATGTTCAGGAACTATAGCCAAACACATTGCCCTTGGTAAAAGAGTAGGGATAATCGATTTTACCAGAGGAGAACTTGGAACACGGGGTACAGCAGAAACACGCGACGAAGAAGCCGCCGAGTCGGCCAAAGTACTGGGTATTCATGCACGTGAAAACCTTAGGTTTAGAGATGGTTTCTTTAAAAATGATGAAGAGCACCAGCTTGAAGTTGTCAAAATGATCCGCAAATATCAGCCAGAGATTATATTGACCAATGCATTGCATGATAGGCATCCTGATCATGGCAGGGCCGGAGATCTTGCTAATGACGCCTGTTTCCTATCGGGATTGCCAAAAATAACTACCGAGTTTAACGGAGTGGAACAACAAGCATGGCGACCAAGATTGCAGCTCCAGTTCATTCAGGATCGTTATATAAAACCGGATATCATTATAGATATTACTCCTTATATTGAAACTAAGCTTGCATCCATAAAAGCTTTTAAAACTCAATTCTATAATCCGGAACTGGATGAACCAAATACCTATATTTCTTCTCCTGATTTTTTTGAAAGTGTGATTGGCCGAGCGCGTGAGTTTGGTAAATCTATTGGAACAACTTATGCCGAAGGCTTTACCTGCCGCAAACTTTTAGGGGTAAACAGTCTTTTCGATCTTATCTAGTCTATATATAATATTGGCCATATTCCAACAAAAAGAGTTAATTTCTGTTTTATACTTAAACAGTTTAATATGGCCAATATATTTTCTTCTCTAAAGAATGCGTACACTCTTTTTAAAAGTGTAGATTTTAAGAAACTCGAGGACCTTTCTAAAAAGGTAGATTTACCTAAAATTATGGATTCTGTATCTAATCTGGATGACACCCAATTGCAGGGTCTCATGAAGATGATCGGTACACCTCATAAAAAACGGGAATTACCTCCAATTGAAGGCGATTTTTATCATCTTGGTGATGAAGCCTTAAAAGACGAAGACAGAGCTCTTCAGTTAAAAGTAAGAGCATTTCTGGAACGGGAAGTAAAACCGATAGTTAATAAGTACTGGCTTAAAGCTGAATTCCCTTTTGAGCTTATTCCTAAAATAGCAGAGCTAAACATTTGTGGTTTAACCTATAAAGGCTACGGATGTCCCAATAAATCAAACCTGATGGAAGGGATGCTTGCAATGGAAATGGCTAGAATAGATACCTCTATGTCTACCTTTTTCGGTGTTCAAAGTGGATTGGCTATGGGATCTATATATCTTTTAGGATCCGAAGCGCAAAAGCAGCAATGGTTACCGGATATGCAGCAGATGAAAATAATTGGAGCGTTCGGATTAACTGAACCGGAAGTAGGCTCGGGTGTTGCAGGCGGATTGACTACTACAGCTAAGCGACAAGGGAGTAAGTGGGTCTTAAATGGACAGAAGAAATGGATAGGAAATTCTACCTTTTCAGATGTTACAATAATCTGGGCCAGAGATTTAGACGATAATGAAGTAAAAGGTTTTTTAGTTAGAAAAGGCACAAAGGGGTTTGCTGTGGAGAAGATGCAGGATAAGATGGCATTAAGAATTGTGCAAAACGGGCTCATAACGCTTACCAATTGTGAAGTTGATGAAGAAGACCGGTTGCAAAATGCCAATTCATTTAAAGACACTGCAAAAGTGTTAAAGATGACCAGGGCAGGGGTAGCATGGCAAGCCGTAGGTTGTGCCAGAGGCGCTTATGAAAGTGCACTTAACTATACCAGAACCAGAAAGCAATTTGGTAAACCTATTGCATCCTATCAGCTCATACAAAACCATCTTGTAGAAATGCTTTCTAACCTTACTGCAATGCAAACGCTCTGCTTTAGGTTGTCTCAATTACAAGATCAAAACTTACTCACCGATGAACATGCCTCATTGGCTAAAGTTTTCTGCTCTATGCGTACGCGTGATGTAGTAAGCAGAGCCCGTGAGGTGATGGGAGGAAATGGCATTTTATTGGAGTACGATGTAGCTCGTTTTGTTGCAGATGCCGAAGCCATCTACTCTTACGAAGGGACTAAAGAGATCAATACGCTTATTGTAGGACGTGCTATAACAGGCTTCTCTGCCTTTGTATAATTACTTAAACGGGGCTTTTTCTATGCTAGTGTTGCCCATTGCGGTCTTTTCGTAAAGCGCAACACAGTATTTATTAAAGCTATTTTCGAAGTTTACTTTACCTGCATATAATTTATCAGGCACAGGTGTACCTTCTAAAAAGTAATATACTTTAGTATTTCCTCCTTTATGGTGAGGTTTAAAGTTGCCATAAGTCGTCATCTCATTCCAGATCGTATCCTTTACTGTAACGACAAATACATACTGTATAGGGCCTGTATTGTTGTCGTTCCGGTAATGTGCAATTTCTTTAAACCCACCTTTTAGTCCATCTATCCCAGGTTGGGTAAATGTACCCTTTAGCATCCATCCAACTATTACCAAAACAATAACGCCCAACAGGATATTGAAATACTTTCTCTGCATCTATAAAGCTGGTAAAATGGTTTCCATAATAGCTAAGCCTTCATCAATATGCTTTTTCTCCATGCATAACGCAGGTCTGAATCGTATGGTCTGATTTCCACAGCCTAAAAACATTACATTATTTTGCATTCCTTTTTTTATAAATTCATCGCGCATGCTTTTGCCCGGGAAGTCGAAAGCACAAAGCAGACCCTTGCCGCGAACATTGGTCATTTTATCATGCTTTCCGGCAAGCCTTTGCAGGCCATCTTTTAAGTATTGGCCAACGACTGCTGCATTATCACATAAATTATCTTCAGCAATGATTTGAAGAATTTGTGAGGAACGAACCATATCTACTAAATTTCCTCCCCATGTAGAGTTAATTCTGGAAGGTACTTTAAATACATTGCTATCAATCTGATCAACTTTATTACCTACCAAAATCCCACATACCTGCATCTTTTTGCCAAATGTAAGAATATCCGGACGGGCTTTTTCGCTGTAATGCTGGTGGCACCAAAATTTACCTGTAAGGCCAACTCCGGTTTGCACTTCATCATAGATTAGAAATGCATCATTTTCGTCAGCCAAAGCTTTTAACTGTATTAAAAATTCTTCACGCAAATGATTATCTCCGCCTTCAGATTGAATTGGCTCAATAATAATTGCACAGATGTCGTCTTTATTGTCCGCAAAGGCCTGTTTTATCTGAGTAATAGATGTTTCTTCTGTTTCAACGGCCGTCTTCAGGTTTTCTCCATCCAATGGAAATTTTACTGAAGGTACAGATACTCTTGGCCAATCGAATTTAGCAAACCATTTGGTTTTATCAGGAAGCGTATTGGTTAAACTTAAAGTGTAGCCGGTTCTGCCATGAAAAGCTTTTTCGAAATGAAGTACTTTAAATCCCCGTTCTTCTTTATACCCTTTAGCGAAATTCTTTTGAACTTTCCAGTCCATTGCCACCTTAATGGCGTTTTCAACTGCCAATCCGCCTCCGGCAATAAAAAAAGCATGAGGTAAATAGGATGGGATGCCAATTTTTGCGAAGGTGTCAACAAACTGGGCGTATTGTTGAGTGTATACATCAGAATTAGATGGATTGGCTAATGCCGCTTGCAGAAGATTTTTCTTGAAAGCCTCATCGTTTATCATTTTAGGATGATTATACCCTAAAGGAACCGAAGCAAAGCAAGTAAAAAAATCAAGCAGGGAACGCTTATATTTCGAATCATAAATATAAGATCCCTGGCTTTTTTCCATATCGTATGTAAGGTCAAAGCCATCTGCTAAAATGTGTTTGCTTAAAGTCTCATTTACCTGATCAGGAGCTACAGTTAGTTGATACATAAATTCCATGTTTTGATGCATATCAAATGTAGCAAAAACCGCCAAATTAACAAATGCGGGCACTATTTGAGCTCTTGTAATTAAAAACTAGGTTTAAACTGTTTAAAGTATGTTTTTGAAATAGAATCTATTTCGGTCTAACAAGTGTTAGTAAATAAACTTGTCTTTCATACCCCAGATTCCCAATAAACCACCGGTATGTAAAGCAATTATTTTGTCTTCTTTTTTGAAATAATTATTACGAATAAGATCATCAATAGCGAAGAACATTTTTGAAGTATACACTGGATCGATCAACATCCCTTCTTCGGCAACAAAACTTTTAATATATTCAATCAGGGTAGGGGGTGTTTTGGCATACCCTCCAAAATGATAATCTGTATGGATAATCAGTTGGTCAATATTTCCGGTATGCTTATAAATTTCGCCTGCAATAAAATCGCCTCCCTTTAATACAGGTACAACATGAAGTTGCGTCTTTAGCTTACGCTGATGAATACCTTTTAACAAGCCCGCTGCGGTGGTTCCGGTTCCTGCGGCACAAAACAGATGATCAATATCCTGAGGTAGTTCAGCAATGATTTCTGCACAACCTCTAACGGCTTCTGTCCCTGCACCGCCCTCATCAACAAAATGAGCCTGCGGATCGTTTCCAAAATGAGCATCAAATAACAAGGGTTTATTTCTGTAACTATCTCTGTCGGTAAAAATTAAATTCATACCAAATAATCTGCATAGCAAAAGCATTTCATTGCTTACCACTTCGCCGCGTACAAAAGCTGTGCTTTTTAATCCAGCTCTGGCACAAGCAGATGCTGTTGCAACCAGGTGGTTAGAAAAGGCCCCGCCAAAAGTAACTATGTGATTTTTATTTTTTTTCTGTACATCTTTTAAGATGTATTTTAGCTTACGCCATTTATTCCCCGAAATATAAGGGTCAATTAAATCATCTCTTTTAACCAATATCTGGCTTCTGGTAGCGTGTTTTAATTGATGTATAGGACTATAAATATCTGTAAACATTGTACAAATA
>NZ_LGEL01000089.1 GCF_001636695.1 Pedobacter panaciterrae | reverse complement strand
AGATGTGTATAAGAGACAGCTTTTCTGTTTTTAAAACAAAAAATTTCTTCCAATGTTCTTATTTTGAAATAGTTATATGGTATACTATGGATTTCAAAAACTAATTAAAATCAAATGAAAAAGTTGTTAATTGTTTGCGGATTGTTATTTAGTATAGTAACATTGGCACAGGCACAAAGTGGCGGTCGTAAAAAAATGGAAAGTCCTGAGGCAAGGGCTAAAATGAGCGCCGAAAAATTAGCTAAAAAATTAGACCTTAACAAAGATCAGAGAACCAGAATGGAAGACATTTATCTCGAAGAGTCGACGGCCATGGCTAAAGAATGGAAAGACAATACAAGTGATAAAGAAGCAAAAAAGGCTTCAATGATGAAAATTCATGACGAAACTGATGCCAAGATCACTGCCGAATTAACTGATGCTCAGAAGCAAAAATATGAAACCTGGAAAGCTGAAAAGCCAAAACATATGAAAAAAGAGAAAAGCCAGCGATAGTTTAAACATTTGTAAAACAAAAAAGGCCGGAATATTTTTTCTTCCGGCCTTTTTTGTTTTGCTACCACGTTATCTCTCCTATCGTCGAGATGACGTGAACATAAGACGAGAGCCGCCCTAAAGAAAACACCCTTAAATAGGCTTCACGGTTATCGATTTTAAAAGAGGTCTGTCTTTTACATCTTCGCGGGCAGCTTTCACAACTATATAAACGTCATGGAATTTACCATCTGCAACAGGGCTTATAGATACACCAGTAGAAGCAGAGCTTTGTGTTCCAATTACCTGACCATCTTTACTGTCTAATCTGATTTCAACACTGTAATCAGCATCTGCATTAGCCAATCCAAAGTTAAAGGCTGCAATATTAGTTAAGTCGATATTTTTTAACTTAATCCAGCCAGTTTTTTCAGGGAATATCAATGATTGAACTCCATCAGCATCCTTGCGTCCAAAATTCGATATCTCTTTCAAATCACCGGCATCTATAACATTGCTTCTTAAATTAACAACCTTAGTATTTGATAATGGTTTCAATCCGGGAGCACCTAGATCAGCATAAGTAGCTTTAAGGTTTAAAACAGATTTATCTTTATTAGTTTCTGCCGGCGGAACTATTTTACCTGCTGCAGGTAAAGAAGGGCCGGTTGTAGATTTAGCACTTAAAGTCATGATCCACTCTGCAATTTCTTTAACATCAGAAGCTTTCATAGCAGAGTGAGCAGGCATTGGAACTTCGCCCCAAACACCTTTACTACCATTAATTATTTTAGAAGCTAAATAATCAGCTGCTTTAGCTTTTGTCTGGTACTTAGAAGATACCAGTGTAAAGGCAGGACCAATTGATTTAGTTGAGATTTTATGGCAGGTACTGCAATCAGATTTAAGCATTATTGCTTTACCAACAAGTGTTTGAGCAGCTTGCTGATGACCTAATTTTGCTCCGGCCATATCCAGCCCTTCGGTATAAGTATTAGATACATAGATTCTGCTTTTATTTACAACAGCACCTTTATCTGAAACTAATACCTGATAATTGATTGGTTTTCCAGGGAAATAAAAGCTTTTATTGCCTGTTAACACGATGTCAACCTTTGGCTCTTCATTTCCTGCATAAACACTTACCGTATTGCTTTTTGAAGAAGCTTTATCTTTATCCAATACCTGAACACTAATTGCATATTCACCTGCTTTGGTAAAGGTATGCTGTAATTCAGGAGATGTTGTGGTTTTTTTAACGCCGTTTCCTAAGTTCCATACGTAGGTCAGCGCGTCACCATCAGGATCTGTTGCTTCTACTTTAGCTATAAGTTTATATGGTAATAGACCACTTGTTTTCTCAATTTCAAGATTTTTTACAATAGGAGGTCTGTTGCCTGCCATGTAATCAATTCTTACTATACCCGCGTCAGGATTTTTCGCAAACCATCCTTTACCATATTCAAGGATGTATAATTTATTATCCGGACCAAGTTCCATATCAATAGGAGCAGCCAAAGAAATATTGCCTAAAATTGGCTCCATGCTTAAATAATCACCTTCGGGCGACATGGTTACCGCTTTTACCCATCCACGAACCCATTCATAAATAATAAGTTTACCATCATAATAAGATGGGTATGGCGAAGCACCGGGTCTTGAATAATAAACCGGACCAGCCATGGCAGTACGGCCACCGGCACCAAGCTGAGGAAACTCTTTAGACTCTGCGTAAGGATACCATATAAGAGCCGGCTGAGCAGGCGGAAGGGTAGTTAAGCCTGTATTGTTAGGTGAATTATTTAAACCACCTTTAGGATCAAACGCTTCTCCGTTTTTACCATCTGTATAATCATAAGCTTTGTAAGGATAGTTGTTACCTATAAACAATGGCCATCCAAAAAATCCTGCCTTACGTGCCTGGTTAACCTCATCATATCCTCTTGGTCCTCTTAAAGGATCATCGTTTGAGGCATCAGGTCCAACTTCACCCCAATATAAGAACCCGGTTTTCTGATCTACTGATATTCTATAAGGATTTCTGTTTCCCATCACAAAGATCTCTGGTTTGGTTTTTTCCTCACCTTTAGGAAACAAATTACCATCAGGAATACTGTAAGTACCATCTTCATTAACCTTAATTCTAAGTATTTTACCTCTTAAATCATTGGTGTTACCTGCTGATCTTCTGGCATCGTACTGCTGAAAACCCTGACGGTTGTCTAACGGTGCGTAGCCGTTGTTTACATATTGAGATTTTGGTGCATCAAAAGGAGTGGAGTTATCACCTGTTGATACATATAATAAGCCTTCAGGCCCAAAAGCAATTGAACCACCAGTATGGCAGCAGATTTCACGCTGAGAATAAAACTCAAGGATAATCTTTTCAGAAGCAGTACTAATTTTATCGTTTACCAGTTTAAAACGAGATAACCTATTTACTGAAGGCTTTACAGGGCTATAAAAAGCATATACATATTGGTTCTTTGCAAAGTTCGGGTCAAGTGCTAAACCTAACAATCCTTCTTCAGCATTTACATCAGGAGTATTTAGTGTTTTAGAATACACTTCGAGCTTACCAGCTTCTTTTAGGGTTTTGGTGCTATTCTTATAAAGCATGATTTCACCACGACGCTGCGACACTAAAATATCATAGTTAGGCAATACCGCCAGTTCAGTAGGCTCCGTAAGTTGTCCTTGAAGTAGGGTTACCTTAACAAACCTGTTCTGATCAGGGGTGTCAATTCTAAGTTTTGACTTTAACTTGCTCTGCTGTAGGTCATTTAATAGCAAAGTATCTGTTTTTTTGGTTCTGGTTAGCGGCGGCAGTAAACTGATCGCAATACCAGAAATTAACAATGCAAAAGAAGTTTTCATTAAAAGTTGTAATTATCGTGTGTTGTTTCGAGGACTAAATATAAATGAATATTTCATAAAACAAATATATTTTACGCAATCGATTTCCAAAGTATTTTTAAAACACATTTTAGAGGCCTGTTTTAGCTCAAGTCTATTCAGAATGTGACAAGTCCTTCACAGGATTAACGTTTCTTCACACATTCCGCATACATCCTTCAGACCAAACCCACAAACAGGTACTTTTTTGTGAAGGATATGTGTAGAATGTGTGAACGAAGTTAGTGTTATAAATACACATGGATGTTAGTGTTATTATTACACATATAATATAGGTGTGAAACTTTTCTAGTAAAACGAGTTGGAAAATTGTTTTTGCAACAATGTCCAAAAAATGACGCTTTTCGGAAAACTATACTTTTTTTACCACTAAAGGTAAATGTTGATAAATAGTTTTAGCAAAACTTTAATGGCTTATTTATTGATTTTAAGGGGTTATTGTTTATTGTAACAAAATCATTATTTTGCAAACCTTTTAAACAAACATGAAAATCTATACATTTAATTTTTTTTAACCAAAAAACACAACATGAAGCTTAATTATTTAAGGTTTGGAACAACCGCTTTTCTCTGGTTGTTAGGAACTGCACTTGTGTCTGGTCAGCAACTTGCCGATCAGTCAGAAATTGATCTGAAAGATCTTTCTTCATTTAAGACTCCGGGAAAGACCTGGCAGCTTGCTGGTGGTGTTACCGCCAATCTGAATGAAGTAAACGCATTAAACGTTACAAAAGGTACCGGTGTTTTGGTAAATGTGCCTACCAAAAAAGATCATGGATCAGACCTTTTAACTCTTGGAGAACATGGGGATCTTCTTCTTGAATTAGATTATTTACTTGCAAAAGGAGCAAACTCAGGAATTTATCTTCAGGGAGTTTACGAAATTCAATTAGAAGATTCATGGGGATTATTAAAACCAACATCATCTAACAATGGTGGAATTTACCAACGCTGGGATGATTCTAAACCAGAAGGTCAGAAAGGATATCAGGGATATGCACCTCGCCAAAATGTAAGTAAAGCACCGGGCTTGTGGCAACATATTAAAATTGCATTCCAGGCTCCTCGTTTCGATGCATCTGGAAACAAAACAGAAAATGCAAGAATTTTAGGAATTGAATTGAATGGAGTACTTATACACGATAATATCGAATTATTCGGTGCAACAAGAGGAGCAAATGATAAAGAAAAAGCCTTAGGCGCTTTACGTTTGCAAGGCGATCATGGTGCCGTAGCATTCAAAAACATCAAAACATCAAAATTACCTGAAGAAGTAACAAACAGCAGACAAAGAGGTAACGATACAGATCCTATCTATATCGATGTAGCTACCACACCAAATATCCGCAGTTTTGTTGATGTTCCGGGTGGTGGTCCTAAAGTAGTTCACGCTATTTCTGTAGGTAGTCCTACTCAGGTTCACTTTAGCTACGATTTAGACAACGGTGCGTTGTTCCAGGCTTGGCATGGTGAGTTTATTGATGCAACACCAATGTGGCATGACAGAGGTAACGGTACATCAAGACCTCGCGGAAGTGTAACTGCCTTCACTAAAAAACCAGTTCCTACTTTAGCTAAACTTACCGATGCTCAGGGAGCCTGGTTAGCTGATACTACTGGTACAGGATTTAAAACTAAAGGTTATACATTAGATGCTCAGGAACGTCCTACATTTAACTACAACATCTATGGTACTAAAGTTTCAGACGCTATCAAGGCGCTTGATAATGGTCAGGGATTAAGCAGAGAAATTATTCTTGAAACTCCGGTTGATAACATTTATGCATTAATAGCTGATGCTTCAAGTGTTGAAGAAGTTTCTAAAGGGCTTTATCTTGTAGACGGACAATCTTTCTATTTAAAATTTGAAGACACCAAAGACAAACCTGTTGTTAGGGATGTAAACGGCAGAAAACAACTTGTTGTTCCTGTTCGTGGCAAGTTAAATTATTCTATTTTATTTTAAGAAGGGGTTAGATAATGAAATACACTTTTAAGACGCTGGCAATGCTGGCTTTAAGCTTTAGTTTTACAACGGTGTTTGCTCAGGAAACACCAAAAGAAGAAGATTTCTTCAAAATAAATAAGGTGAAAGTACCAGAAGGACCTATTTTAGAGGTTGGTGGATTGGTTACTTTACCAAACGGAGATCTTGGTATCTCAACCAGAAGAGGAGAGGTTTACATTGTAGAAAATCCTACAAGCAAAAACCCTTACTTCCGCAAATTTGCATCTGGCTTACATGAAATATTAGGTCTTGCTTATAAAGATGGTGCATTTTATTGCGCACAAAGAGGTGAGTTAACCAAATTGATCGATAAAAATCAAGATGGTAAAGCTGATGTTTATGAAACTATCTATGCATGGCCATTAAGCGGTCACTACCATGAGTATAGCTTCGGACCAAAAATTGCTAAAGACGGTTCATTCTTTGTAACAGGTAACGTAGCTTTTGGTGATGAAATGTGGTACCGTGGCGAAAGCCGTGTACCTATGCGTGGTTGGACAATGAACATCACTGAAGATGGAAAAATGCAGCCATGGGCAACAGGTATGCGTTCTCCGGCTGGTCCAAACGTAATAGACGGACAACTTTACTATACAGATAACCAAGGCGACTGGTTCGGTTCTGGTGCAATCTGGAAAGTTGAAAAAGGAGATTTCTTAGGTCACCCTGCCGGTTTAAGATGGACTGGAAGAGCTGATTCTCCGGTTAAACTTACTGAAGAATATTTCAGATCTAAAATCGACGAAAGAAGAGATAAAGATGCACAAGGAAGAGCGATTAAACCTGAAAACAGGGTGAACGAAAACTTCAAAATGGAATGGGAAATGAAAAAAGACTTCCCTGAATTAAGATTGCCGTCTGTATGGTTACCTTATGGTATCCTTGGTATCTCTACTTCAGAGCCAGTTAAAATTCCTCAGGGAGCTTTTGGTCCTTTCGAAGGTCAGATCTTAATCGGTGATCAAGGTATGAGTATCATTTCAAGGGTATTCTTCGAAACGGTAAACGGTGTAGAACAAGGTGCTTCATTCATGTTCAGAAGCGGTTTCCGTTCAGGAGTACTGAGAATGGCATGGGGTAATGATAATTCATTATTTGTTGGAGAAACTAACCGTGGCTGGGGATCTGCAGGTGATGCAAACGAAGGTCTTGAGCGTTTAGTTTACAACAACAAAATGCCTTTCGAAATGAAAGCTGTTAGAGCAATGCCTGATGGTTTTGAAATCGAATTTACTAAACCTGTTGATTTGAAATCTGCTGAAGATTTAGCTTCTTACGATGTAGAAAGCTACTTATACAAATATCACCCGGTTTATGGTTCACCTCCAATTAACAAAGAAAAGTTAAAAGTTAAAGGTGTTAAAGTATCTGCTGACGGTTTAAAAGCAAGACTTATTGTTGATAATCTTCGTCAGTATTATATCCATACCATCACTGTTGAAGGTGTTCGTTCACAAGAAAATTCTTATCATTTAGTTCACCCGATTGCTTACTATACTTTAAATAGCATTCCAAACGGAGAGAAATTGTCAATGAGCGGTGTAAGTACTAAAAACTCTGCAAATGACCCTGTAGCTAATGCAGTTCCTGGAAAAACAGCTGGTAAAAAACCAGTTGCCGGTGCTAAAACACCTGCTGCTGCTAAAGCTGCTGAAGGCGACGCAAAAACTACTGCTGCACCAACTTACGCTCAGGTTAAAGGTTTATTAACAAGCTATACTTGTACTGCTTGTCATAACCCAACAAAAAAGCAAATCGGACCTGCATTTGTTGACGTTGCAAAACGTAAATACACTGCAGAAAAGATCCTTTCTTTGATCCACAATCCTCAACCTCAAAACTGGCCAGGTTATGCGACAGAAATGCCGCCAATGCCTCAGGTTACTAAAGAGGATGGTATTAAAATAGCTAACTGGATCAACTCTTTGAAATAAACAATAGTCAGGAGTTCTATTGTCCAATTAATTTAATCGGCATTTCCCTCGAATATCTATGGGGAATGCCGATTAATTTTATATTTTAGTCCCTCATTTCAAAAAAACCAATATAAACAATGAATAAACTAGACTACCGCGATTATATTGTATTCTTTATATACTTTATTATCGTATCAGCTTATGGCTTTTGGATCTACTACAAAAAGAAAACTAAAACTGCCGATTCAAAAGATTATTTTCTAGCAGAAGGCTCCCTGACATGGTGGGCAATAGGTGCATCTCTTATTGCATCAAATATATCTGCAGAACAGATGATAGGTATGAGCGGATCAGGATTTAAGCTTGGCCTGGCAATTTCTGCTTATGAATGGATGGCAGCAGCAACATTAATTATTGTAGCTGTATTCTTTATGCCTGTTTATCTTAAGAACAAGATATTTACCATGCCGCAGTTCTTAAGTCAGCGCTACAACGAAAAGGTAGCAATGATTATGGCTGTATTCTGGTTAATGCTTTACATTGTGGTAAACTTAATGTCTATCCTTTATCTTGGTGCATTGGCCATTAGCGGTATATCTGATCTTCCTATAACCTTCTGTATTCTTGGTCTGGCAGTATTTGCTATCATAATCACTTTGGGTGGTATGAAAGTTATCGGCTATACAGATGTTATACAAGTGTTTTTCTTAGTACTTGGTGGTTTAGTTGCTTCTTATATTGCATTGAACATTATTTCTGGTCAGCAAGGTATTGTAAAAGGTTTCTCTATTTTAACAGATGGTGCTTCAGAGCATTTCCACCTGATCTTTAAGAAAGACAACCCTAACTATATGGATCTTCCTGGTTTAAGTGTGTTAATAGGAGGTATGTGGATCGCTAACTTAAGTTATTGGGGTTGTAACCAGTACATCACTCAAAGAGCACTGGGCGCTTCATTACCGGTTGCAAGAGCAGGTCTGTTATTTGCCGCATTCTTAAAGATGCTGATGCCGGTAATCGTAGTTATTCCTGGTATTGCTGTTTATTACATTATTAAAGAAAAGATTCCTGCAATCAGTCCTGAGAGTTTATTGACTTCCTCAGGAGTTCAGGATCCAAATAAGGCATATCCTGCTTTGTTAGGTTTATTGCCTGTCGGCTTAAAAGGACTTTCATTTGCTGCATTAACCGCTGCTATTGTTGCTTCATTAGCTGGTAAAGCAAATAGTATTGCTACTATTTTTACATTAGATATTTATAAGAAAGCTTTTAACCCTGGTGCAGGCGAAGGAAGATTGGTAAACGTTGGTAAAATTACTGTAATCGTTTCTATGTTACTTGCTGTAGTGTTGTCTCTAATAGTAGGAGATGCATTAATGGGCGAAGGAAAACAAGGATTCCAGTACATTCAGGAATATACCGGTTTTGTGTCTCCGGGTATTTTTGCCATGTTTATCTTAGGTTTCTTCTGGAAAAAAACCACATCAAATGCAGCATTGTTTGCAACTGTAGGTGGTTTTATCACTTCGGTAATCTTGAAATTCTTACCAGGATGGGTAGATCTTGCTCCTTTGCATGATTATGGATGGTCAGTTGCTAACTCAGCAGGTGTATTTGAAATGCCGTTTATGGATAGAATGCTGATTGTATTTGCAGTCTGTGTGATTGGAATGTATTTCATCAGTATCTATGAAAACAAAAAAGGTGTTGTAGCGAATGGACTAGAAGTTGATGCGAAAATGTTTAAGGTGTCTACATCTTTTGCAGTAGGTGCATTAATTATTGTAGCAATGTTAGTTGCATTGTATACTGCCTTCTGGTAGCATACAGGAAGGTATAAGTATAAAAAAGCAGCCTTGAATTTTCAAGGCTGCTTTTTTTATTATCATTTCCGTCATCTCTTTATTGCTCCCGTCATCTCGATATTGCTCTCGTCATCTCTATATTCCTCTCGTCATCTCGACGCCAGGAGAGATCTCTTGAACAGGTATAACCAAGAGATCTCTCCTAGCGTCGAGATGACGAAGGGTGTGCTAGTATTTAAATACTTTACCGTCAACCATTACTTCCTGTTTCGCTTCATCAAACGTAGCCTTTTGACCAGTTCTTGCAGCGGCATTAGTCATAATGTTTGCAATTGAATGATAATACCCAGCTTCAACAGGAGCGTTTGTTTCTTTCCTGCTGCGCACACATTCCATCCAGTTACGCATATGCGCTGAAGTTAACTTATCGCCACCCGTATTAGCAGAAGCTGCTACCTTTTCTGCAAGTTCAGTAAGCTTAAGCTCAGGCAATAGATTTGGTTTCATATTCATTTCGGCAGCTGCATTAGCAGTAAGTCCGCCTCTTGGAGATACCGTATTTGTATTCAGGTTCATTTCTCCGCCATTTGAGTAATAGATCTCGGCTGGATTTTCATCACCATTGTGCATTCTTGAAGTAAATACCACCTGGAATCCGTTATTAGGATCATTTGGCTTACCATAGTCAAATACCGCAGTAGTAGTATCCCAGTTTCTGCGACCATCTTTCCATTGGTAAATACCACCGTTAGCTACAACACTTCTTGGGTGTTTTAATCCTGTAAACCAGTGTACCGTATCAATTTGGTGCGACATCCATTGGCCTGGCATTCCAGAAGAGAATGGCCAGAACAAACGATATTCTAAATATTTACGCGGATCCCACTCTTCAAACGGGCGGTTTAATAAGAAACGTTTCCAGTCTGTATCCTCCTGTTTTAATTTAGCAACAAGCTCAGGTCTGCGCCATCTGCCGGGCTGATTTACATTCCAGCTAAGCTCTACCATTGTGATATCGCCAAACTTGCCATCTTGTATAAACTTAGAAGCTGCTTTATAATTCTCACCACTTCTACGCTGCGAGCCGATCTGTAAAATTTGCTTAGAAGATTTTACAGCTTTTAATGTTGCCCTTGCATCTTCCATAGTTTCAGCAAAAGGCTTTTCGCAATACACATCACATTTGGCATTTACCGCCTCAATTGCATGCGAAGCATGTGCAAAATCAGGAGAACTGATAATAACAGCATCAATATCTTTTAAAGCATATAATTCGTCGTTATTACGGCATGCAGTTATATCATGGCCAAGTTTACTCTTTAAATGATCAACACCTAGGCCGCGGCGATAATTCCAAAGGTCTGATACCGCAACTATATCAAAGTTCAACTCTTTATTATGATTTAGGAAGCTAGGCAGTAACGCACCTTTAAAACGGTCAGAGAAGCCTACAACACCAACTCTTACCCGGTCATTTGCACCAATAATATTTCCATAACTCTTTGCACTTAAACCCATAGTACCTAAATAGGTTCCCGCAGCTGCAATGGCAGACTGCTTAATAAATTTTCTTCTTGAATCTAACATGATTTATGATTAAAGTTGTTTAATTTTTATACTTCTAAATGAAACGTTATCACCATGGTCCTGCAACAAAATATGCCCTTTAGGAGCCATGCCGAAATTCTTCCAGTCTTTATATTTACTACCTGCAACTAAGTCAAGAAACTCCTGAGTTCCTCTGGTAAATTCTACGATCTTAAATCCATTTAACCAGTATTCAATTCTGTTGTCGGGAAATACCCTGATCAATCCTTTATTCCATTCGCCAATTTTTCTTTGAGCATTAGGGATTTTTTTACTGGTGATAAGATCATACAGTGAACCAAGCGTACGGTTACCGTTTTTACCTAGTTTAGCATCCGGGTGTCTTTCATCATCAAGAATTTGATATTCCATACCAATTGCTGAGCCTGTGTTTTTCTCAGACAGCGTTACAAAATATTTAACGCCGCTATTGGCTCCTTCAGTAAGTTTAAAATCAAATTTCAACTGAAAAGCACCATATTCTTTAATGGTCACAATATCACCGCCATTGGTAGACTCCGCACCGTTAGATTTTAAAACACTCAATACCCCATCTTTAATTTCCCATCCTTTTTCAGGGAATTTGGTTTTGTATGCACCAATCCATCCATTAGTAGTTTTTCCATCCCACAGCAAGGAGAAACCTTCAGCCTTTTCCTGTTTAGATAAGTCATTAGGAACCATGTTCACTACATAGATGTCATCTAATTTAGATGGTTTAAGATTTTCTGTCTGGATACGCACATTACGCCAGCGGATTTGCTTACCCGGTTCATCATTTTTCCCGATAGCGTGTACCTGTAAAGCGATGAAGCCTGATGGGGTCATTGCATCCACAACATTTGCTGTAGGAATACCATTAACCCATGTTCTTATGGAATTGCCAATACACTCAATATGGTATTTATTCCATTGATCCTTTTTAAAAGCAGCCTGACCTTTAGGATTAATATCTAAAGGATATAACCATCCGCGACGGGCCTCATCGTATAAGCCACCGCTCCATTTCCTGTCAGACGGATCAACTTCTACCTGATATCCATGTACTCTGCCATTAGAATAATCTTCTTTACTCTCACTTCTGATCTGTATGCCCGAATTCATAGAATTATCAACTAATAGTTCTACCTCAAGAATAAAATCACCGTAATTTTTCTCAGTCGCCAAAAATGAATTAGGTGTATTTGAAACCGTGGTTCCAACAATCTCCCCATTTACGACTTCGTATTTTGCTTTGCCATTTAACTGTTTCCATCCCTGTAAATCTTTTCCGTTAAAAAGATTTTGCCATTTCCCTGTTTGCGCCTGTAATGTAAAAGGAGTGGTTCCAAACATTAGGGCAGCAACAATCAGTAACTTTGTTTTTTTCATTAGTGTGTATTATTTGTTTTAATCTATGTTTAAAGGTTATTTTCCAAAATTGGCAGCTTGCTTGTTCAATTCATCAGCAGAAACTTTAGTGTTAGAGCCTACAATAATTCTGTAACGAAAAGTAACAGAAGCTCCGGGTTTTAAAGTAAGGTTTAAGGTCTCTTTGCCTTCACTGAATATGGCCTGTCCAAGCGGGTTGGCTGCAAACAAACCATAATCACGTGCATGCCAGTAAGTAGGGTAGCCCGGATTTTTAGGGTGATCTATTATGGCTACAGAAAGTTGTTTACCTTCTTTAACTCCATATAAAACACACCAGTTACCCCTGGTGCCCCAGGCATCGTTACCTGTTTTGCCGGCGCTGGTTAAATAGGTGCCATTTGCACCATTACCTGATGCAGAAACTTTTGTTATATTTCCTTGGCTATCAGTAAATTCTTCTACCTTATTTGAAGGAAATTCCAATTCCTTGGTAACGCGCAATCCAAGCATTCCATCCTTAATGTCTTTAAATTTAACGGTATCTTTTTGAGCGGTAAGTGTAGTTATCCTGTCAATAATTCTGGCATTATCAGTACCTGAGAAAACAAATGTAGTTTGCTCTTTTAGCAGAATATTTTTAGCCTGATTTTCCCAGTTTGCAGTATAGCTTAATTTACCATTGGCTTTGCCATTTTCAACTTTTTCTACCTTTACGTTCCTGATCCATCCGTATTTTACTTTCTTTTCAGCAGGAATAGCAAAGGAGTTATTCCAGAAATCCAGTCCATTAACACTTTCATAATTTAGCCATAAGCCAACATGGTGTGGATGATCTACACGTTCGCCTTCACGTTTATTAAGTGGGAAGCCTCTGGTTAAAATTGCACCATCTGCAGCCAATATTGGATAGAGTACGGGCTTCTCCATGTTATCAGGGTAGATAAAGCTGGTAAAAGGTTTGCCGTCTATCAACACATCAACTTTTTTCTCCTGGTCATTTCTTACAAGAGTTACATTTTTGGTCTGCGAATTAGCACTTAAGCTAAAATAACAACAGGCAATAATTAGGTATTTTTTCATTCAGATTATGCTGGGGTTAAACATATTTGGTTAACTAATATACCGCTCTTGAAATACAATTTCCCCAGAAAAGTGCATTTTGATATTGAAATATTACGAAAACGATTGCGCAAAATAGCTTAAGATTTCAGCAATTAGCCTTATAATTGTACATAGAAAAAGCCAGCCAAAATGAACCGTAAACATTTTCTTTCCTTTCTTGTTGCTGCCGGAGTATCTGCTTCAACATCAAAGGCGTGGAGTAATGTTAAAACCAAAATACCACCATATCTTAAACCGGGCGACACCATAGGAATCACAAGTCCGGCAAGCTATATCTCCTTATTAGACATCCAGCCATCAGTACAACTGATGCAAAGCTGGGGCTTTAATATAGAAACAGGAAAAGCAATAGGCGCTAAAGATTTTTCGCTTGGAGGAACAGATCAGGAGCGGGCAGCCGATTTGCAGCGCATGCTGGACGATCCTAACATCAAAGCAATTATGTGTGCCAGAGGAGGCTACGGCCTCGTGCGGATAATTGATAAGCTGGATTTTACAAGATTCAGAGCAAATCCAAAATGGATAATAGGCTTTAGCGACATCACAGTTCTTCATACACATATTAATAGTAACTATGGTATTGCTACCATACATTCTAAAATGTGTAATAGTTTTCCTAACGATTGGAGCCTGGCAAAGCCTATGCAGATAGAAACAATACTTTCCATCAGACAAGTATTAACAGGTCAGGCTGTTAAGTATAGCGCGACACCGGTAAGTTACAATCGGCCAGGTAAAACAGAAGGTATTTTAGTAGGAGGTAATCTTAGCTTAATTGAAACTCTTGCCGGAAGCATCTCAGATCTTAAAACTGATGATACTATATTATTTGTAGAGGACACACATGAAGAACTTTATAGTATCGACAGAATGTTCTGGAACCTTAAGCGCAGCGGGAAACTGGATAAACTCAAAGGGCTGATAATAGGAGGTTTCAGTTTAAAAGAAGAAACTCCCGGAGAGGAATTTGGCAAAACAGTTTACGAGATAGTAACAGAAAAAATAAAGGAATATGACTATCCTGTATGTTTTGATTTCCCTGTAGGACATCAAATCAATAACTTTGCACTTAAATGCGGCACCAGGCATATCCTTAATATAGATGAAAATGGCAGTTCCCTTGTATCCATCTAATCCTTCTTCCATCAAACTCTCTGAGCTTACTGGTCAAATCCAGCAGGCAATGGATGGGGTATTTGGACAAAGAACGTTTTGGGTAATTGCCGATGTTACCAATTATACCTATAAACCGCAAAGCAACTACCATTATTTTGAACTGGTAGAGAAAGAAAAATCCTCTAATAAGATATTAGCCAAAATAGCCGGAAGAGCCTGGGGAAATGCCTCGGTAAACATCGCTAATTTTGAACAGGCAACAGGTCAGAAGTTTAAAAACGATATCAATGTACTTGTGCAGGTCAACGTTCAGTATAATCCGGCCTTCGGTCTTCAGTTAAACCTGATAGATATAGATACCAACTTTACCCTTGGGCTATTTGAGCAGCAGCGAAAAGATACACTTGAAAGGTTAGTTAGAGAGAACCCTGAATTTATTCAAAAAAGGGGAGAGCAGTACTTTACAAAAAATAGTAGTCTGCAATTAAATAAGGTGTTACAGCATGTAGCCGTAATATCCTCAGATACGTCTGCAGGGTATATGGATTTTAAGCATACGCTTGAAAATAACTCATTCGGTTACAATTTTCAGATCGATGATTACTTCACTTTGGTACAGGGCGATGTAAATGCCAAACAGATTCTTAACAAGATCATAGAAGTATATCAATCTGCAAAGCCATATGATGCCGTAGTGATCATTAGAGGTGGTGGTTCGCAAACAGATTTTCTGATATTTGATAACTATGACCTTAGCAGGGCAATCGCTAAATTCCCCATTCCTGTAATAACAGGAATAGGACATCAGAAGAATGAAACTATTGCCGATCTTATGGCGCATACTTCAACCAAAACACCAACAAAAGCGGCGGAACTCCTAATTGCACATAACAGGGCATTTGAAGAATCGGTTTTGAGTATTCAAAAAATGATGCTAATTAAGACCTACCAAATGATCAACCATCATAAAGACAGGCTTAATCACTTGAATCAGATCACTATAAATACCACTAGAAACCTGTTACATGAGCATCACAGAAGTATTTTGAATTTGTCAGGTCTCATACTCACCAACCCTAAAATAATCATCTCAAACAGGCGTAAGGATCTCAGTAACCTAAGTAACAACCTGCAATCATACAGCAGAATGTATTTTGCTAATAAAAGAGGTTATATCGGCCACTTTCAATCGCTGGTAAAATTAATGAGTCCGCAAAGCATCCTCAACAAAGGCTTTGCAATTATAAAGATCGATGGTAAGATTGTAAGTAATGCAGATGGTGTAGAGGCCGGTCAGGAATTAACGGTCAGATTAGCCACAACAGAAATAAAGACAACAGTAAACTCTAAATCCAGATACAATGGGAACGAATTTAACATATGAGGCTGCCTATAAGGAGCTAACGGAAATTGCACAGGAAATAGAAAATGAGTCTGTTTCAGTAGATGTACTAGCTGATAAGGTGAAACGTGCTTCGGAACTCATTGAGTTTTGCCAAACCAAACTTAGGGCAACAGAAACGGAAGTAAACAAGATTATTAAACAAATGGAGAACCAATAACCAGCTATAGCCAGTTATTGTCTTTATACCATTTCACAGTATCAATTAATCCTTTTTCAAGATTAAACTTTGGTGCATAACCCAGATCATGTTTAGCATGATCAATATTGCAGGCCCAGTTAATTGCTGTAAGTTCTGCCATCTTTTCTTTATTTAAAGTAGGCGTGTTTTTACTGTTTAAGTACATAAAATCCATAAATGAAGCCATAGCACCTACTATTGGCACAGGTAAATGGAACTTAAACGTTCTTTGGTTCAATGCCTTTTTAACAAGTTCGGCAAGCGCATAGCGATCGTACACATTACCATCCGACACATTGTATTGCTTCCCATTACCTTTAACAAATAGGGCGTTTACGATAACATCAGCAAGATCTTTGACATAAATGAAGCTCAGCTGCTGTTTAAAACTACCAATATGAGGTTCTAAACCTCTGCTGATACTTTTAAACAAAATAAAAATATCCTTTTCCCGAGGCCCGTATACCGCAGTAGGGCGTATGGTGATCAGCGGTAAACCCGGAATTTCAGATAAGTACTTTTCAGCAAGTAATTTACTTGCACCATAGTTGGTTACCGGACGCGCAGGTGTGTCTTCTTTGATTTCCTTACTCAGGTCTACCAATGGACCTAAAGCCGCAAGACTACTCACAAAAACAAACTTTTCTAACCTGATGCTGGCAGTAATTGCAGCAACAGCAAGATGCTCGGTAAATTCAGCATTTACCTTATTGTAATCAGCTTTGGTCTTAGCCTTGGTAATACCGGCAGCATGAATAATGTAGTTGAACTGGTGTTCTTCGAGCTGAGACCTTAAATTATCTACAGAGCTATAATCCAGATCCACATACTTAATGTCAAACTCGCTAAGGTGACTTATATTACTACTTTTACGAACAGCAGCATACACCTCTAACCCAGCTTTCAGGGCTTTTTCAATAAGATGATAACCCACAAAACCTGTAGCACCGGTAATTAATACCCTTTTACTCATATCGCTTTTTCGTAGATCCTGTACTTTTTATAAGGATCACCTTTGATGGCAATAATTGCATTATTAACAAGGTCGTTGTGCTCTAATGTCCATCCAGCCTCAGCATATTCGAACTTTTTAGCTTTGTAAGATTTGATGATGCTACCATAAATACAAGCTTCGATACCCATTTTACGATAACCATCAACTACGCCCAGAAGTAAGATTCTTATTCCCTTTACGTTTTTCTTACCAAATAATAATTTAAATATACCGGTAGGAAGTAGTCTTCCTTTTTTAATTTTAATCTGGATCTGGTTCATGTCCGGAATTGCAGCGCCAAAACCAACAAGTTTACCATCCTGTTCGGCAACAAAGCAAAAATCAGGATCAAGTACCAGTTTAAGATCTTTAGCCTGATAATCGAATTCCTCATCGTTTAAAGGCACAAAACCAGCATTTTTATCCCATGCTTTATTGTAAACTTCACGCAGGTTGGCAGCTTCCTGTTTAAAGTTTTTCATGTTGATCTTACGGATGGTGATGTTGTTCCTGTTCAAACGTTCCTCAAGCCTGTCCATAAGCTTTACAGAGCGATCATCATAATTATCACCATTAAATTTCCATGCAATAAGGTCTACCTTCTTTTTCAAGTCCCATCCCTCCATTAAAGCAGGATAATAGGTTGCATTGTAAGGCATCATAACTACAGGAGGAGAGTCGAAACCCTCTATCAATAAGCCACAGGATTCATTGGTAGAGAAGTTTACAGGGCCAATAATTGCTCCCTTTACACCTTTATCTTTTAACCATTTGGCTGCAGTGTCTAATAATAAATCAGCGGCTTTCTGATCATTGATACAGTCAAAAAATCCGAAGAAACCATCATTAGCATTGTTAAAAGTATTGTAGTTGTTGTTCAGTATAGCGGCAATTCTGCCTATGATCTTGTCACCATCAAAAAGCAAAAAACACTGCAATGAAGAGTGTTTATGAAATGGGTGAGTAGTAAGTAAATCTTTTTGAGCTATAAAAAGCTCAGGAACATAATTTGAATCACCTTTATAAAGGTCATGTGGGAAATCAATAAACTGAGCTAATTGCTTTTTATTGCTAACTGCAACTATGTTTCTCATATAGTTACTTGCGATAAGTTAACCTGTACCTGTTTAGCAGCAAGTGCAATTTTTTCAACAGCTTCCTCTATCTGAGCGAAGGTATGTGTAGCCATTAAAGAGAACCTCAAAAGAGAAGAATCTGAAGGTACAGCAGGGGAAACTACAGGATTTACAAATATTCCGTTTTTACTTAAAATGTTGGTAATAAGGAATGTTTTATCGTTATCTCTGATGTAAACCGGAATAATCGGACTATCAGTGTGTCCTATATCGAAGCCAGCTTCTAAAAGTAATTTTTTAGCATAATTGGTGTTGGCCCAAAGCTGATCAATACGTTCAGGCTCAGATTCAATAATATCAAGGGCAGCAATAACACTTGCAACAGCCGAAGGTGGCATACTTGCACTGAACATCAATGAACGTGCTCTGTGTTTCACAAATTCAATAGTTTCTTCAGATCCTGCGATAAAACCACCCAGCGAAGCTAACGACTTACTAAAAGTACCCATAATCAGGTCAACCTTATCGGTTAAGCCAAAGTGAGAAGCTGTTCCTGAACCGTTAAAGCCAATTACACCTAAACTGTGTGCATCATCCATCATGATGTTTGCTCCAAATTCATCAGCTATTTTTACGATCTCCGGTAAGTTTACCAGGTCACCTTCCATACTGAAAATACCGTCGGCAACAATTAGTTTTGCAGCGTCTTCTGGTAACCTGCTCAATTTCTTGCGCAAATCATCCATGTCATTATGGGCGTATTTTATAGAACGTGAAAACGACAATCTGCTGCCATCGATAATAGAAGCATGGTCGTATTCATCCAGAATAAGGTAGTCATTCCTGTCTAGCAAACATGATATTACACCTAGATTAACCTGGAAACCTGTACTGAAAAGAACCGCAGCTTCTTTGCCTACATACGCCGCCAGTCTTCTTTCCAGTTCAATGTGAATGTCAAGTGTACCATTTAGAAATCTTGATCCGGCACAGCCTGTGCCATATTTATCAACTGCAGCTTTTGCAGCTTCTTTAATTTTAGGGTGATTTGTTAGTCCCAGATAGGAGTTAGAACCAAACATCAGTACTCTCTTCCCGTCTATCATCACTTCCGTATCCTGTGCTGATTCTATTGCTCGGAAGTAAGGGTATAAGCCTTTTTCCTTAATTGCTGTAGCATCTTTAAAAGCTGCTATCCTATCTTGTAATTTTTTGCGCATGCTAGTACTATATGTTTAGATTACAGGGTTGGTTATTGTTGATGTCGGTTTGTGTTCCAAGAAATGATTCCTATATCTATATAATCCCCTTTTGTAATAGTTTGAAAAATCAACATTTATGCCAATTAAAAAACTTCTCAAATCTAAGATCATAAATACAGAAAACAAAACCAGAACTCAACCAAGTTTGAATATATTAATTTTTAAAACAAAAATTACAATTTTCTTATAATTTTAATTCGGTTAGTAACGAATTATAA
>NZ_LGEL01000077.1 GCF_001636695.1 Pedobacter panaciterrae | reverse complement strand
AGATGTGTATAAGAGACAGAGGAATAGATAGTATAGTATTTAACTATTATGTGTCATAATTTTGAAATTATATAGATTGACACGAAGAGGAGGAATAAAAAAAGCTGGTCATAAGACCAGCTTTCGGACGATTATTAAGGGTATACTACTTACAACAAGTGCAAGTATGTATTATTTTAACACTTCTGTTAATCTTTTTGTCTGATGATCAGCAAGGTTTTGCAAAGGCTTAACTGCAAGCATTTTCATCATCATATTAAGATCTGCAGAGATAATAAGTTTTGCAGTAGTTCCGCCATTACCATTGTCAGCTACTGTCCATTTTAATTCAACATCAAAAGGAGGTTTTTCTGTAGGTTTAGCAGTTAATTCCTTGTTTTCTATGCGTTCAGATATCTTAATTGCAAGTTTAGCCATATTTTGGATGGTAAAGCTAGCTTCATCTGTTGTAGAAGACCAGTTGTAAATATTCTCTGGCATTAATTGCTGGTGGTTATTCATATCAGCCAAAAATGTATATACCTTTTCAACCGGCAGGTTTAACTCTACGGAGCTTTCAATAACTGTCATTATGATTTAAGTTAATTGTTCTAATTCTTTTCCCCAGTCGGCTGGGTTTCTACGCCATTTAGTAAGCAAATCAACATCATTTTGTGCGATGAAGCTGTGCTCAGCAGCATATTCTATTAGTGTATTATAGTTAGAAAGGGTTGAGAAACGACATTTTGCTTCTTTGAAGTTTTCTTCAGCCTGATCAAAACCGTAAGTAAAGATGGCAACTAATCCTGCAACAGAAAGACCTGCGTTTCTTAAGGCGTCAACAGCCTGAAGACTGCTTTTACCTGTAGAGATCAAATCTTCTATTACCACTACGCGTTGTCCTTCAACTATCTCTCCTTCAATTAAACTTCCTGTTCCATGCTCTTTTGCTTTTGATCTGACATAAGCGAAAGGCAGACCAAGCTCCTGGGCAACTAATGCGCCTTGAGGTATACCAGCTGTAGCAACACCAGCAATTAAATCTACAGAACCATATTCTTCCTGTATTAATTGGGTAAGCTTTTGTCTGATATAAGTTCTAACAGAAGGATGGGAAAGTGTGATCCTATTGTCACAATAAATAGGAGATTTCCAACCTGAAGCCCATGTAAACGGGTTGTTAGGTTGTAATTTTATTGCTTTTATTTGTAATAAAAATTCAGCTACTTTTAATTCAATATCACTTTTATTATACATGGCTCAAAATTACAGAATTTCTGGCGTTTTGCTTGTAAGCGTAATAAAAATTTTATCCTTCGCTTATTAGAAAAATACTGAAAACTCTTGTTTAATTTATTCTAGAACGGGCAAATATCCGTAATAAAAATCAATGCTGAAAGTCTTTTCTGTGATCGCCTGTGAATCAGTAATATCTGAAATTTATGTTTTGTTTTTTTTATAAATGTAAGGGCAGTATGTTATAATTCTGTATTTTTAAACCTCGATTTTATTATGGTAACAACCAAATTAACAAGGACGCTTTAATAGTATTGCTGCGGGGAATTAAATGATTACGAAAACGACTACATTCTGATGAAAAATTACAGAATTTATATTAACGATAATACTTTGTTTATAGCGGACTTAATGCCTAAACAGATAAAAAAAGTTCAACAGCTTGATAAGCAGGATTTTGATTTCCAACTATTCTATAAGAATTTAGAAAAGGTATCTGGAAAAGACTATATCCTGCTTGATCCAAATCCTAAACAGCTGTTTCAAAAGATCAAGAAAAGCTGTGAACTTATCAAGGCTGCCGGTGGTTTGGTGAAAAATGCCAGGGGCAATTATCTTTTTATTTTTAGAAATAAAAAATGGGATTTGCCTAAGGGAAAGGTGGAGAAAGATGAGAAAATGAAGGAAGCGGGTCTTCGTGAGGTTGAAGAGGAGTGTGGGGTAAAGATTTTTACCAACGATGAAAAGTTATGCAAAACCTATCATGTTTATACGCTTGGTAGTAAATTGGTGCTTAAGAAAACCAATTGGTACAGCATGACAGTAAAGGGAGAGCCTAAATTGATCCCTCAAAAAGAAGAAGGAATAACTAAAGCCAGCTGGTTAAGTAAACTGGAGCTTAATCAGGTATTAAAGAATACTTACCCTTCAATTGTACAGGTACTTGAGGCCGGGGGGCTTTTAGAAGATAATATTGTAGTAAAACCAGTTTTGCAGGCTATAAAAAAGGTATAGCCTGTTGTGGTAAAAATTTACTTACATCGCCATTGTTACGCAGTATATCGCGTACAATGGTTGAACTTATAGCCGAATATTCAGGTTTGCTCAGAATGATTATTGTTTCTACTTCGGGCATCATGGTTTGATTGATCTGTGCAATTGCCTTTTCATATTCAAAATCAGAAACCGAGCGCACACCCCTAACCATATATTGGGCATTAATTAGTTTACAGAAATCTACTGTAAGCCCTTCGTATAATTCTACTTCTACTTTTGGCTCGTGTTCAAACACCTTTCTTACAATTTCTTCGCGTTTATCGGCCGATAGGAATCCTTGTTTGGAACTGTTTAGGCCAATACCTACTACAATCTTATCAAATAAGGGCAGGGCACGTTTTAAAATATCAACATGAGCTATGGTAATCGGGTCAAATGAGCCTGGAAATAGTGCAATCTTCATGGTTAAATATACTAATTGGAGGTCTTTTCAAAAAAACTAAATGAAGAGTTGCCATATCTTCTGGTTTCGGTATAACCAGGCTGATTGTTTAGTTTTAATAGCGATGGATGTTCTACTATCAGTAAACCATTATCTGTTAACAGGTTGTTTTTCATTACCAGCTCCGGAATTAATGGGATAGTTGGCAAATTATAAGGTGGGTCGGCAAAAATGATCTGATAGGATTTAGTATGACTTTGCAGGAGCTTAAACACATCAGCTTTTTGTACATCAATTTCATTTAACTGATATTTTTCTATAACAGACTTTACCCAATAAATACAGCCCGAGTGTTTATCAACTGCTGTTACCTGTTTTATGCCTCTTGATGCAAATTCAAAGCTGATATTCCCTGTTCCGCAAAACAGATCAAGAACTGTGCAGCTATCAAAATCATATGTATTATAAAGGATATTGAAAAGGGCCTCCTTAGCCATATCTGTTGTTGGCCTTACCGGCAAGCTTTCGGGTGCATTAAAACGAATACCCTTTAATTTTCCACCAATTATCCGCATTTATCAAGGGCTAATAGACTGCTATAGTAATGAGCAGGCATGTCATCTAAAATTTTGTTGTCAACTTCATTGCTTGCTGCTGGAATGAAATTAATTGTTTTAAAATATTTTTCAACGCATTTGTATTGACTGTCTCCTTCATTAATGATCCCACTAAGGTGGATATCGGTATGTAAGATGTCAATATTAAGCTGATTAATTATGAAAAGCAGGTAGTAGTTGAATTCTTCAGCATTTTCGATTTGAAAATAGTTTTGGAATATCAGTTTACCACCATCAGTATATATCACATTAAATGAGCCAACGGTAAAATCAAGAATAAGGCTAAACTTTTCTTTGTCGTTGGAAAGTGCTAAAACCGGTGCTGCATGATCAAATAACCTACAGTTCGATAGTGAAACATTTAAGGTGTCATCTATAAATTTATTAAGCGTAAAGATGGATGTAAAACCGAAACTGGCAAAGGGTTGGGTATAAAGATTATTAGATTGTTCGTCGGTAAAGAATTTTGCGTAATCGTTTAAATTCTGTTCGTTAAAAAGATCGTTGGGTATTGCTATCGAATTTTCTGTGTGTACAGAAGCTTTAATTTCTTTAAATGGTAAACCTAAATAGCTGTCTGTTCTTAGTTTTTCAGAAAGGTCTTTGCTTACATTCTGGCATTCCTGCTGATCGTAAACCGCCTTTAGCTGATTGCTGCTCTTATCTATAATGGCATAAGAAAAACTATCGGCAGTAATTTTTAATAACAGGTTGCAGTCTGCCGATGTATTGGGGTCAAACTCCGGATCAACTAATAATATGCTATTTTTGCTGTTCATATGAACAAAATTAATCCTTTTTTCTATAACATCACCATTGCATATTTGTTAAATGGATAAAGCAACCCTTATTGCCCAGTCTTATCAATTTACGCCTACAGAAGAACAGTTTATTTTTTGTAGTGAAATGGCCTCGTTTTTATCCCGTCAGTTGGATGGTCAGTGTTTCATTCTCAGAGGGTACGCTGGTACAGGTAAAACTACATCCGTAGCTGCGCTGGTAAAGGCTTTGCCCAAATTTACTTTACGATCTGTTTTGCTGGCCCCAACGGGAAGGGCGGCAAAAGTGATGAGCAACTATACTGGCAGAAAAGCATTAACGATCCATAAGAAGATCTACAGGAAAAAAACTGCAGTATCTACGGATATGTCATTTCAGTTAGCCCCAAACCTTGCAGAGCATACCTTATTTATAGTTGATGAGGCATCTATGATCGCCGACGAATGGAATACGCAAACGGGGTCTTCATTTTTAAAGGACCTGATGGAGTTTGTATATAATGGAAAAAACTGCGCAGTTGTTTTTGTGGGTGATACGGCCCAGTTGCCACCAGTAGGAAGTATTGATAGCCCGGCGCTAAACAAGGAATACGTTGCTTCAAATTTCGGGATGCGGGTAACAGCTGTGGAACTAAAAGAGGTGGTGCGGCAGGAAAAGAAATCAGGAATATTGGCCAATGCTACCATGCTTCGGCGATTGATTAATGATGATGGTGAAAAAGAAAAAGTTGAGCTGCCGAAGTTCATTACTAAAAACTACAAAGATATTTTTAGAATGACTGGCGTAAAATTCGTTGAGGGTTTGGAATATGCCTATAACAAATTCGGGATAGAGAATTCATTAGTAGTTTGCAGATCAAATAAATCTGCAAATATCTACAATCAGCAGATCAGATCAAGGCTACTATACAGGGAAGAAGAACTTACTGGAGGCGATCAGATTATGGTAGTGAGGAATAACTATTTCTGGCTGCCGGAGAATGAGTCGACCGCATTTATTGCGAATGGAGACATGGCCCGGATACGCAGGGTTAGGGGCATTGAAGAACGGTATGGTTTTCGTTTTTGCGAAGTGCAGCTTGAATTTCTTGATTTTCCTGATGCAGGTGAGATTACCTGTAAAGTTATTCTGGATACGCTTACTGCTGAAACGCCAAACCTTTCTTATGAACAAAGCAATAAACTTTTTGAAGGTCTGAATCTTGATTATGATCATATAAGTAATAAAAGAGATCGTTTTAATAAAATTAAAGACGATCCATACTATAATGCATTGCAAATTAAGTTCGCTTATGCAGTAACATGCCATAAAGCTCAGGGCGGCCAATGGGATGCGGTATTTGTAGATCAGGGGTATTTAACAGAAGAGATGATCGATATGGATTTTTTAAGATGGCTTTATACTGGCGTAACAAGAGCGAAAAAAGAATTATTTTTAGTAAATTTTGCACAAAACCTATTCTCTTCTCCTGCTGAAGAACAATTTTAGATGCTAACCTGAATTTAATTTTATGAGATTTGCTTACTCTATTAAACAAAAAATGAAAATTGCAGTGCTGTTATTCTGCATAATGGCTTGTACAATCCTGATCAGGTTTTTGGAAGATAAAAGTGTAAAAAGCATGAATGAGTCGTTTGTTTCTATGTATAACGATCGTCTTATTCCTGCCACAGACTTATTTTACGTTGCAGAGAACGCGTATGCAAAGAAATCAATGATAGAGGATTTTTTGAATACAGCTTATGAACAATCTTTTAATCCTGCTGCTTTTAGGGAGCAGCTTGCTTACTATAACAAGGCAATAGATTCTTTAATTAAAAAGTATGAGAAAACTTTTTTGGTTAAACAGGAAAAAGAAAAATTGATTGTTTTAAAAGATGGTCTTCAAAGTACGGGAAAGATCGAAGATCAGATCATGGCATTTGCTGATAAAAGAGACATTGCCGGTGCCAGGAAACTTTATACGCAAGAGGGAAGAGCATCGTCGAAAGGTACAATTCAAAAATTATCTGAATTGATGAGGATCCAAACGCAGGTTGGAGAAGAGCTGATTAAAGATTCAGCGTTTATGGTTTCGGGTAGTAAACTGTACTCAACATTACAAGTTGCACTGGCCATTCTTATTGGTATTTTAATCGTTGGGATTGTTTTTACATCTAACGTGGTAAAGATCAATAACGATAAATTTAACCTTAATTAACCATTTATTACGGGCTTTTCCATTACAGATTATTATGTTTGTTTCTGCAAAAAGTAACAATATGACATCAATAGCGGCCATTGAATTTAATAGTGCTTTCTTTTTCAAGTTTTTAAAATTCGGGGTTGTAGGTTTTTCGGGTCTTATTGTTGACTTCAGTATTACTTATCTCTGTAAGGAGAAACTGAAGATTCATAAGTATATAGCCAATTCATTGGGATTTATAGTAGCTACTGGTACAAATTATACATTTAACAGGTATTGGACTTTTGATAACCATAATCCTGCAACCATTATTCAGTTTGGTAAGTTCTTTGTGATTTCTTTGGTTGGTCTGGCTTTAAGTAATGTTATCATTTATTTATTGAATGATAAATTCAAGTGGAATTTTTATGTTGCCAAAGCCTGTGCAATAGTGTTGGTTTCCTTATGGAACTTTTTTGCTAATTATCTTTACACATTTACCGGATAAATCCTATTACTAATGCTGCAAACAAAGAAAAGTTCTGAACAAGTATTGTTTATATTTCTGGGTATATGGACTATACTTAATATCATTCAGGCTGGTTTTGTAGAGGTTCATGCCGATGAGGCTTATTACTGGGTTTACTCCAGATTTTTAGACTGGGGATATTTTGATCATCCACCGATGGTTGCCCTTTTTATTAAAATAGGTGATACATTATTGCCCTCTACTCTTGGTTTAAGGCTTCTTACCGTTATTACAAGTACCATCTCGGTTTATTTGTTGTGGCAAATTGTAGGGCGCTATGTACAGAACATAAAGTTGTTTATTCTGTTGTTCTCTGCTATAGTGCTGTTCCATGTTTACGGTTTTATAACCACACCAGATTCTCCTCTGTTCTTTTTTACAGTGTTGTTTTTTTATGTATATCAACGTTATGAGGCCGAGAATAAGGTCAAATGGGCTTTATTATTAGCCCTGGTTATAGCGTGCTTACTTTATAGTAAGTACCATGGTATTCTGGTCTTGCTTTTTACCATATTATCCAATCTTAAATTACTTAAAAGGCCATCTTTCTGGCTTATTGTAATCATTTCAATAGTTGCCTATCTGCCGCACATTTTGTGGCAGGTTCATAATAATTACCCTTCTTTTTATTACCATGTGATAGACCGCTCTGCGGCTGTTTACAAGTTTAACTTTACCTCTGAATACCTTTTGGCACAACTTGCGCTTGCCGGTCCGCTTGTAGGTTGGTTTTTGTACAGATCGGCAGTGGTTTTAAAATCCTCAGATACCTTTTTAAGGGCTGTTAAATTTAATTTTTACGGGATATTTATATTCTTTTTGTTTAGCACATTAAAGGGAAGGGTAGAGGCGCACTGGACTTTGCCTGCTATGTTATGCCTGTTTATCCTGGCCTATATTGCTATGGCAAGAAAGCCTGTGCCTAAATGGTTTGAGAGATTAGCCGTTGTTAATATTGCATTAATTATTTTGGTGAGGCTGATACTTATTATTCCAATAGATGCCTTAATGAAGGTAAAAGTTATTGCTTATTATTTTGGTACAGAGAAATGGGCCAAAGAAATCCATGAAAAAGCGGGTGATTATCCTGTGATATTTTATAACTCATTTCAAACTCCTTCAAGATATAATTATTATAACCGTAGTACGAAGGGCTTTAGTTACGATTCAAGGTATTACAGGAAAAACCAGTACGACATATGGCCTCTGGAAGATAGCCTTAGGAATAAGAAAGCCTATTTTGTGATTCCGGATAGTCATGGTGATCAGGTTAAACAAGACACCATTAATACAAGTAAAGGGGTATTTTACGGATTGTGGATAGATAAGGTGAGGATGTATCAGAAGGTTTCTGTTAATCCTGTTGTAGTTCCGTCAGATTGGAAGAGCGGAGAGGTTAAGACTTTGAAATTGAAAATAACCAACCCTTATCAAGAATCTATATCGCTAGGCAATACAGGAGAAACGTGGAAGTGTTATCTTGAATACGGATTTAAAAAAGATGATACGCTTAGTGAGTTTAAACCTATCGTAGCAGATATTGAGAATGTTCATCTCGGAGCAGGAGAATCGATAGAAATAGAGGGAGTGATAAAAGCACCGGTTGAGATAGGTAAATATAAAATGATCTTGTCTTTAAGGACGGAACCTTTTTTAGGGAGCAGAAACAGCAACATGATTAGTGTTGAAGTAAGGTAAACTATTTTAAAGCGGTTGTGTTAGCACATTCCGTGATCATAATACATTCCGTGATTATAATGCATTCTGTGATTATAATGCACATTCCGTCATTATACAGTACATTCCGTCATCTCGACGATAGGAGAGATCTCTTGGTTATGTTTATTCAAGAGATCTCTCCTATCGTCGAGATGACGGAATGTGTATGATGACGGAATGTGTATGATGACGTAATGTGCTGTATGACAACATGTGTCGAATTACTGTGCGTCGTATATGATTACCTTTTCAAAAAGAATGCGGAATTCATCTAAAAAAGCGGTATGTAAATGGTGCACCTGATAAACATCGTGTCCGGCAAGATCATCAAAGAAAATGCTAAGTGAAAACGTATAAGTCGTATCAACCACTGCGCGTTCAATAGGTGCAGGAGTACCGATATGTAATGTTTTAATGGTTTCTATTTTTTCAAGAGTTTCAAGGCTTTTTCTGAAAGCAACCTTTTGTTCCTCTGTTGTGTCGGCCTTAAGCCAGAATAAAACGTGATGAGCTAGCATATAATATATTTTTTTGGTAAATATAAAAAAGAATCGGAGATAGGTCCTAGGATCTATCCCCGAATTCTAACTAGCGTGCGTAATAGAAACGCGCTGTAATGGTAAAACGCTACAGGACAAGAAAATTAATTGATGTTAAATTTAAGTTTTAACATATTTTAACAATAAACATGTGAAAAAGGACTTGCGAAAGGATTAAGGTTTGTCTAATTTTCGCAGCGAAAATAAATGGTCTAAATGGAAGAAGTAAATAATACCACTGAAAGCTTGGCGTATGGAACTGATATCCGTGCGCTAAATGAAATGATACAAAAGGAAAGCGCATTTATCGATCTGCTTTTTATGGAGATGGATAAAGTGATTGTGGGGCAAAGGTACATGGTAGAGCGCTTAATGATCGGTCTGCTTGCAGACGGACATATTTTATTAGAAGGTGTGCCGGGACTTGCAAAAACACTTGCAATTAATACCTTATCTAAAACTATTGATGCCGGTTTCAGCAGGATTCAGTTTACACCAGATCTTTTACCTGCCGATTTACTGGGTACTATGATCTATAATCAGAAAAAAGAAGAATTTATTGTCAGAAAAGGTCCGTTGTTCTCTAATTTTATCCTTGCCGATGAGATTAACCGTGCGCCGGCTAAAGTACAGAGTGCTTTGTTAGAGGCGATGCAAGAACGTCAGGTGACAATTGGAGATAATACCTTTGAATTGCCGAAACCTTTTCTTGTACTGGCAACACAGAATCCGATAGAACAGGAAGGAACTTATCCGTTACCTGAAGCGCAGGTTGATAGGTTTATGCTTAAAGTAGTGATTGGTTACCCTAAAAAAGAAGATGAAAAGCTAATCATGAGAGCCAATATAGCTCCTCAGGGAATGGCAAAGCCTAAAGCTATCCTTCATCCTGACGACATTATCAGGGCAAGAAAGGTAGTGAGAGAGGTATACATGGATGAAAAGATTGAGCAATATATCATTGATATCGTTTTTGCTACCCGTTATCCTGATCAATATAAACTTGCAGATTATAAAAACCTTATCAGTTTTGGCGCTTCGCCAAGAGCAAGTATAAATCTGGCTTTAGCTTCAAAAGCTTATGCTTTTATAAAAAGAAGAGGATATGTAATCCCGGAAGATGTAAGAGCTGTTTGCCATGATGTTTTAAGACACAGAATAGGTTTAACCTATGAGGCTGAGGCGGAAGATATTAATACAGAAACTATCATTACAGGAATATTGAATGCAGTAGAAGTACCATAACTTATGGATACCAAAGATCTCTTAAAAAAAGTAAGAAAGATTGAAATTAAGACCCGTGGGTTAAGTAATCAGATCTTTTCAGGAGAATATCAATCGGCGTTTAAAGGCCGGGGCATGGCTTTTAGTGAAGTCAGGGAATACCAGATGGGCGACGAGATTCGTACCATTGACTGGAACGTTACTGCCCGCTTTAACCATCCTTATGTAAAGGTGTTTGATGAAGAAAGGGAAATGACAGTGATGCTGCTTGTTGATGTTAGCGGATCTAAAAATTTTGGAACCCAGACTCAGCAAAAGCAAGAACTGGCCACTGAAGTATGTGCTGTACTTGCATTTTCAGCTATACAGAACAATGATAAGGTAGGTGTATTGTTTTTTAGCGATAAAGTAGAAAAGTTCATCCCTCCTAAAAAGGGGAGAAGTCATATATTAATGATCATCAGGGAGCTGATCGATTTTAAACCTCAAAACAGAGGAACAAATGTGGCAGAGGCTTTAAGGTATTTTACCAGTGCTATTAACAAAAGATGCACTTCCTTTCTGATTTCTGATTTTATGAGTAATTCTTTTGAGAATGAGCTTAAAATAGCCAACAGAAAACACGATCTTATCGCACTTAGGTTGTATGACTTACATGAGGAAGAATTTCCAAATCTGGGACTTATCCCGGTTAGGGATGAAGAAACCGGTGAGTATGAGTGGGTAAATACCGCAGATAAGCGTGTAAGACAGGCTTATAAGGTAGCTGCATTGGAGAGAAATGGGAAATTAGAAGATCTTTTTAAGAGATCAGGAGTGGATTTTACTAAAATTGGAACTCATCAGTCATATATTAAACCATTAATGACACTATTTAAAAAACGCGAAGCCAGAAGGTAGGGATATGAAGCAATATTTTAATTTTAGCTGGTGTTTAATATTATGTCTGGCTTGTTTTACTTATAAAGGTAATGCACAGGACATAAAGGTAGAGGCTAAACTAGATGAGTCGACCATTGTTTTGGGAGACCAAACAATTTTGCGCTTAAGTGCTCAGTTACCAGTGAATGAGAAAGTCAGTTTTCCTGTATTAACAGATACCATTTCATCTAAAATACAGATCGTAGAGGCTGGAAAAACAGATACTATAACGGATAAGAATAATCCTAAAGTAGTTACGATTAGCCGCCAATATACAATCACTTCATTTGATGCAGGATTGCAGGCTATTCCGGCGTTCTTATTTGAGGTGAACTCAAAAAGCTTTAAAACAGACCCGTTGCCATTACAGGTTACTTCTGTTGCCGTTGATACAACAAAGGCTGTTTATGATATTAAGCAGCCACTTGCTGTAAAGTATTCCTTTTTAGATTGGTTAAGAGATCATTGGCATTGGGTAGTACTCTCATTAGTACTAATTTTACTGGTTGCAGGAGTGAGCTATTATCTATGGCAGAAAAGGAGGAATAAACCTGTTGCAGTAGAAATTAAACCTTTGGTGCCTGCAGATGTTACTGCATTAAAAAAACTTGCTGGTTTAAGAGACAAAAAATTATGGCAACAGGAAGAAGTTAAACAATACCATATTGAACTTACTGATATTTTAAGAGAGTATCTTGAAAAGCGGTACCGCATTCAGGCACTTGAGCAGACTTCGGAAGAGATTTTTGCTGGTTTAAGGCATATGGAAATTACGGATCAAAACAGAGCCAAACTGCGTCAGATATTAATGCTTGCTGATCTTGTAAAGTTTGCAAAAGGGAAACCTCTGGATGTAGAAAATGAGCAAAGTATTGAGAATGCAATCAGTTTTGTAACAGATACTAAAGAAACTAATCAATTACCCGATAATAAAGCGCAAAATGAAACTGTTTAGTGGAATCGAATTTGCTAATCCAGGGTTTTTCTGGTTATTACTGCTGGTACCTTTAATGGTTGCCTGGTACATTTGGCGAAACAGGAGGCTTCAGGGCACAATGCGTGTATCGTCTGTTAAGGCGTTTATGGGTGTTAAAAAAAGCGGATATGGTGTTTTAAGACATTACAGTATTGTATTAAAATCATTGGCACTAATAGCCATAATTATAGGTTTAGCAAGGCCCCAGAGTGCATTGAGCTGGCAAAATTCCACAACTGAGGGAATTGATATAGTTATCGCTACCGATATTTCGGGAAGTATGCTTTCTGAAGATCTAAAGCCCAACAGACTGGAAGCAGGAAAGAACATTGCAATAGATTTTATAAAGGACAGGCCTGATGACCGGATTGGTCTTGTGGTATTTAGCGGTGAAAGCTTTACGCAATGCCCGCTTACCATTGATCATGATGTTTTAATCAACTTATTTAAAGGAATTAATAACGGAATGATTGAAGATGGTACTGCGATAGGAATGGGACTTGCAACGGCTGTTAATCGCTTAAAAGATAGTGAGGCAAAAAGTAAAGTGGTTATTTTACTTACAGATGGATCTAACACAACCGGGTCCATACCTCCAATTACTGCAGCCGAAATTGCAAAGCAAATGAATGTACGGGTTTATACTGTTGGGGTAGGTACCAAAGGATATGCCCCATATCCTGTAAAAACACCTTTTGGTGTACAGTATCAGCAGGTTCCTGTAACTATTGATGAAGGAACGCTTTCCAGTATCGCAAAAATTACCGGAGGTAAATACTTCCGTGCTACAAATAACGATAAGCTAAAAGAGATTTATCAGCAGATAGATAAATTGGAAAAGGCCAAAATTGATGTGACCCAATATCATAAAAAAACAGAGCGTTTTCTGCCTTTTGCATTGATTGCACTGGCACTTTTACTAATCGAATTTGGATTAAGAAATACATTGTTTAAAGGAGCTTTAACTTAATATATGTTACGTTTTGAACACATAGCGTTTTTATGGGGGCTAGCTGCCATTCCATTGTTTATCCTGATCTTCTTTCTGGTACGCCGATGGAAAAGAAGAGCATTGGCCAGTCTGGGAGATAAAGCTACTGTCAGGAAAATGATTCCGGAGGTTTCTTTTACCAGACCGGGATTAAAGTTTATCTTTTTTACTGTTGCTTTTGCTTCTTTGGTTATTGGTGCTGCAAATCCGCAGATTGGAACCAAAGTGGAAGAGGGTAAGAAAAGTGGTGCCGATTTGATGATATTGCTTGATGTTTCTAACAGTATGCTTGCCGGAGATCTTTCTCCGAACAGACTTGAAAATGCAAAAAGAGCAATATCACAACTAATAGATAATTTACATAATGACAGGATAGGAATTATCATTTTTGCGGGTGAGGCCTATGTCCAGTTGCCCATAACTACTGATTATTCTGCGGCTAAGTTGTTCCTGAATAACATTAGTACTGATATCGTACCTACACAAGGAACAGCAATTGGTGCTGCTATTGATATGGGGATGAAATCTTTTGATTTTGTAAGCGGAACAAGTAAAGCAATGGTATTGATGACTGATGGAGAGAATTTTGAGGATGATGCTATTGCGGCTGCGAAAAGAGCAACGGAAAAAGATGTGGCAATACATGTTATTGGTCTTGGTTCTGTTGAAGGAGCCCCGGTTCCAATTTACCAGAATGGTAACCCGACGGGTTTCAGAAAGGATGAAAATGGCCAGACTGTGATCACCAAGTTAAATGAGCAAATGTGTAAGGAGATTTCTGAAGCCGGTAATGGTGTGTATGTAAGGGCATCAAATGCCAACAGTGGGCTGGGTATTGTTATGAACCAGATCAGTAAAATGGAACAAAAAACATTTGATAGCAAAGTTTTTAAGAATTACGAAGACAGGTTCCAGTTTTTCCTGGGCTTTGCGCTGATTTTATTGGTTATAGAGTTCTTTATCTCAAGTAAAAAGAATCTGAAATTAAGTGAGTTGAATTTGTTTGAAGTAAGAAAATAATGAAGCAGTTTATCATCATCATATATCTATTGTTACAAGGCTCTTTGCTTTTTGCACAAAAGGAGAAGAAGTATATCCATAAAGGAAACCAACTGTACCAGGAAAAGAAATATGCGGAAGCTGAGGCGAGTTACAGGGAATCGGTAGATAAATCGAAAGCATCGGTAGAGGGGAATTTTAATCTTGGGGATGCTTTGTATAAACAGAAGAAATTTGATAATGCCGCTCAGAAATTTACAGATATTGCGTCATCTTCCAATAACAAAGCAGTAAAAGCCAAGGCATATCACAATCTGGGTAATTCATTACTAGAATCTAAAAAGCTGGAAGAGAGTATTGAGGCCTATAAAAAGTCGTTGATGAATAACCCTAAGGACGATGAGACCAGGTATAATCTCGCTTATGCCCAGGAAAAGCTGAAACAGCAGCAGCAACAGCAGAATAAAGATAAAAACAAGGATAAAAATAAAAAAGATCAGGATAAGAAGGACCAGCAGAACAAGGACCAGAACAAAGATCAAAATAAGGATAATAAGGATCAGCAAAATAAAGATCAGCAGAACAAGGATAAAGACAAAGAGGATCAGGATAAAAAAGACCAGAAAGACGGGCAGCAACCACAGCCGGATAAATTGTCTAAAGAAGATGCTGAAAGAATGTTGGAAGCCTTAAAAAATGAAGAAAAGAACACTCAGGATAAACTGAAAAATAAAAAGGCAAAAGGCGTAAAAGGCCGTATTGTTAAAGACTGGTAGACTGAGTATTTTTGCGCTAAAATGAAAATGAAACACTATATATTTTTTGTACTGCTACTGTGGACAAGTACCCTATTTGCAAATGGAACAAAACCAGGAGCACAAGATGTAAGAGTTACTGCAACGGTAAGTAAAAATGTAGTAGGTACAGGAGAACCGTTTGAGATCAGTTTTTCTGTAAATGGAAATATAGAATCATTTAATCCTCCGGCGCTTAGTGGTTTCCAGATTGTAGGAGGGCCAAATCAATCGTCGAGTTATTCGTCTATTAATGGAAATACCACAGCTAGCATGTCTGTTAGCTATGATTTAGTAGCAGCTAAAGAGGGTGAATATGTTATAGGACCGGCTACGGTTGTTGTTAATGGCAAACAGATCAGATCAAATGCTGTTAAAATAAAAGTGGTAAAGGGTAGGGCCGCTCCTCAGGGTAATCAGGGAAATGCGGCACCTCAAGGCGATAAGGTTGCTGAAGGAAATAGTACAGACATCTCAAAACGATTATTTTTGCGTGCCGTTGCCAATAAAACCAATGTTTTTATAGGCGAACAGTTCTCTGTTTCTTATAAGTTATATACTAATATTGATCTGGTTGATAATGGACTTGATAAATTGCCGGATTTTAATGGATTCTGGAGTCAGGAAATAAAAAACAATAGCCAGAACGTACAATGGGAAATTGAAAGTTATAATGGCGTAAAATATCATGTGGCAACACTTAAGCAAATTATTCTCTTCCCCGAACGATTTGGCAAGCTTACGCTTGACCCATTGGCCATGACTTTTGTGGTAAGGCAGGCAGCACCAACAAACGATCCTATTGAGCAGTTTTTTGGTGGTGCTTACAAGGATATGAAGTACAAGATCAAAAGCACACCAATTACTATTAATGTAAAACCTTTGCCTGATGCAGGTAAACCGGATGGGTTTAATGGCGCAGTTGGGAACTTTTCTATCAGTGCTAATTTAGATAAATCTTCAGTTAAGGCTAATGAAGCCATAAATTACACACTTAAAATTACAGGTTCTGGTAACTTAAAGTTGTTAAAGGCTCCAGAGCTGACGCTTCCGGCAGACATAGAAAAGTATGATCCAAAGGTAAGCGACGACATTAAAGAAACAATGAGCGGAGTTTCGGGGAGTAGAGGATATAGTTATCTGCTTATCCCAAGGCATGAAGGTAATTACACAATTGAGCCCCTAAAGTTTTCTTATTTTAATCCGAATACTGAAAAATATGTGAGCCTGTCATCGGGATCATTTTCTGTTAAGGTTGCAAAAGGAGATCCCGGTTCAAATGTTACAACTTATGCTGCAGGTGGTCAGCAGGATGTTAAAATGCTGGCGAAAGATATTGCTTACATAAAAACTGGAAGTTCAAAATTAACCAAAGACGGTGAAGGCTTTTATGGATCAGCTTTGTATTATGCACTTCTCTGTACAGGCCCGATTTTATTTTTAGCTGCATTAGGATATAGAAAATGGTACAGGGAAAATAACAGAGACCTTGCCAGGGTTAAAGGAAGAAATGCCAATAAGATTGCGGCTAAACATTTGGCAAATGCGCAAAAACAATTGCTTAACGGAGATAAAAAATCTTTCTATGAGGATGTTTACAAAGGTCTGTATGGTTATCTAAGCGATAAATTAAATATCTCTGCTGCGGACTTAAATAAAGAGAATATCAGGGAACAGCTTAAGTTAAAGAATGTGAATGATTCATTGATTGATCAACTAACAGAAACGCTTGATCTGTGCGAGATGGCAAGATATGCACCAATTTCGGGTATATCTGAACAGGAAGTATTTGATAAGGCGAAAACTATTATTAATGATATAGAAAACAATGTGTAGTCGTTTAAACCAATTTTTTTATAGTTTTATTCTGCTGGTGATATCACCTTTGTTTTTATGTGCCAAAGGGAATCCGGAAGTTCTGTTTGCCAAAGGAAACAGTCAGTATGTAAAAGCACAATATAAAGAGGCTGTTCAATCCTATCAGGAAGTATTAAAAAGTGGATATAAATCTGCTGAACTATATTTTAACATGGGTAATGCTTATTATAAAATGGGAGAGATGGCACCTGCCATTCTTTACTATGAAAAGGCTTATAAGATCACACCTGGTGATCAGGAAATTCATTTGAATCTTCAGCTTGCCAATCTTAAGATCGCCGATAAAATTGAGGTAGTCCCTGAATTTTTTCTCACAAAGTGGTGGAATTCTTTTGTGCTGTTTTTTTCTGCCCAGACATTATCCGTATTTGCGGTAATATTTTTACTATCTGGCTTTGCTTTATTGATTATATATCTTTTTGCCATTTCAGTTTCAATTAAGAAACCTGCTTTTTATGCCGGAATTTCTTTAATTGTTTTGGGATTGCTCTCGGTATTTGTAGGAAGCGCACAAAACGGCTACCTGAATAACAGTAGCCAGGCTATCGTATTTAATGGTACGGTGAATGTAAAGAGTGGTCCTGATGAAAAACTAAAGACACTTTTCGTTATACATGAAGGAACCAAAGTTACCATTAAGCAAAACGATGACAACTGGATTAAAGTTGAATTGCCTAATGGAAACATTGGTTGGATTGAATCTGTTGCCGTAAAGGAAATTTAAAGCCCCAGTCTACTTTGTTTCCGGATGTTCTTTACCATTATGGCAGGTAATGCAAGAGATAGCTATAAGCGCTTTCCCGTCTTTGTCTTTACTGCCAATTGGATGAAAATACTTTTTATTAATCTTCATCGTCATGCGCATCATATTTCTCGCTGTCTCTTTTTCCGGCTTTTCATCGCTTGCAAAATCAAGCTTTTTAGGGTCGTCTGTTCTTGCAGCATGGCAGAAGTTACATTTTACCCCTAAAGCTGTTTTAAAGCCTTCCATAACTTCCTTCAGCTCATCATGACTAATGTTTTTAGGAAGAACCTTTAGGTTTTTAGGTTTTTCATCTGCCTGGGGCATAAATGCACTTAGCATAACAACTGTACTTAGGAGTACAGATAAGGTGATGGTTTTTTTGTAGGTCATTTTAAGTGGTTTGATAAACTAAATATACTAAAGATCAATTAAAAAATATTCAGGTAAAAAGGTTGGTAAGTATAATCGTTACAAAGAATTATATTTACATCTTCGGGTTAAAAATTTACCATATTACCAAATAAGATGAAACATAAGAAGCGCCTCTACTATTCTGCTATAGTATTACTAATTATACTTTTTGGCAGTTTTCTGTATTTCAAACCCGTAATAAAATCTATGGTTGTTAATGAATTCAGAGATAGATCATATGAGAAATTAATTGGGGTATATGATGAAAATGAAGAGATTCCGTCTGATGTTATAGATAACATAAAACATGTTTCGGTTAAATGGAAGTCTTTTGCCTTAAGTTCTAATAAGCAGGCTCTGCAAAATGCGATAGAAGAAAACAGGAATATTTTAATTACTATTGAAACCTGGCCAAGTTTTAATGCCGAAAATGTTTCTGTACTTGATGAGGTTCTTAAAGGCAGTTATGACAAGGAAATCAAAACATTGGCCGATTTAGTGAACCTGAGCAAGGGAGCTGTTTTTGTACGGTGGAATCCGGAAATGGAAGTGCCTATAAAACAATATCCATGGCAATATCAATCCCCGTCGACCTATATAGATGCATTTAACTACTTTTCAGGTCATTTAAAAAAGCTTGCACCCAGGGTTAAAATTGTTTGGTCGCCCACGGGGTACCCTGGTGATTCAGAATTCTGGCCGGGAAAGAATAATGTTGATTTAATTAGTATTGTACTGGGCAGTGGCGGAGAAAAGCTGTCAAATATTTATCCTTCAGATTTATCTGATTTAGATAACTTAAGATTTATGCTTCACAGACTCAGATTTATTGATAAACCAGTATTTATACTATCTGCAGATGGAATGGGAAATGTTAAGAAAACAGATTCTATTCTTAAAAAAATTGAAGTAGAGAGAAATTTATATAAAAATACTATTTATTCTACAGCGAACTTAAAAGAGCCATTTGTTAACAATCAGATCAGAAAGAATTTGGTTTTGGGGGTGTTTGATCCAATGAAAAAACTAATAGATGAGCCTGAAATAAGCGTAGAACATATATTTGTTGACTGGGGAGAAATACAGCGAGGTGAATTTTTAAAGAAATTTAATGAGGTTATTGAAAGAAAGCACGATGTTATTCTAACAATGGAACCCTGGAAAGATAGCAGTAATGTTGAAGATCCAAACGTGCTGCAGAGTACTTTAAATGGAAAATATGATAAAGAGATTTCTAAGCTTTACAGCATAATTTCTAGTGTTAAACAGACGGTATACCTGCGCTGGGCACATGAAATGGAAATTCCTATTCATCGATATTCATGGCAGAGCCAGGATCCGGTTGTATACATAAATTCATTTAGGTATTTTATGAATTTCCTAAAAGAGAAACCTGAAAATATTCAAAGAGTTTGGGGGCCGGCAGGAGACAGAGGCTCGGCAGACTGGTATCCTGGTAACGATGTGGTAGATTATATCAGCATTGCAATATATGGTTTGCCAGATAAAAATATCACTGACGAAAATATGCAGGAATCTTTTAGTGCCATATTTCGTCGTAAAAGTTATAGAATGAGGTTTTTTGATAAACCAATATTTATAACTGAATTCGGTGTAAAAGGATCAGAGAAATATCAGGATAAATGGTTAATAGATGCAGCGGAAACCATTCAAAATAACAAGCAGATTTTTGGTATATGTTACTTTAATTTATACGACAATCCAAAAGCATGGGGCCATATAAAAGCGCCTGATTGGAGTATAAGTAAGAATTCGCTAAAGAAATTCAATTCGGAATTAAAACAAAGTTTTACTTTAAGATAATAAAGCTGTCTCTTATACACA
>NZ_LGEL01000085.1 GCF_001636695.1 Pedobacter panaciterrae | reverse complement strand
TATCAAATCCATCAGCTATGAATAATTAAAATGGCAATGAAAAATAAGATATCAGAAAATAGACTTTGAATAAAAAAGCAGGCTTATTTGTAAAATAAGCCTGCTTTTTTATTACCTAATCTTACAACTGCGTATTTTCACAGTTGTTAATAGGCCATTTCTCCATTAATTTTGGTTTGAAATTAAAAAGTGACAAGTAAAATTTAACACCATGTATCTCAAAAAATCAAACAAATCATCAGTAACACGTTATACTATTAGTGCTTTAAAAGTTTTAGCCTTTATTTTATTTGTATTTTGCTTTTATCAGGCTTGTAAAATAACCACTCCATAGATAAATTCTATCTGGGCGAGCTAGCGTGCAACTTTTAAAAAATCCCATGGCATTTTCGAAACGGATCTTTTTTGCTCATCTACCAGGAATTTAGCAATCTGGTTTAGCAAATTTTCATTTTCGCTTACGGTTTTGTCGCCCAGAGCTACTAGTTTTTCAATATTAGCCGGACTTGCAGCGTCTAATCCTTCTTTAATGCTCTCTAAACTACCTGGTTCTATTCTTACATAGTTTTTTTCCTTCCCTACAGAATGAAAAAGCTGTTGTAGAAAAAAGTCGCTCGTTTCTGCTACTCCACTCATCATAATATCTATTAAGGCTGGAACAATAGCCATTGCACTGCTTTTTTTAAAATGATCATAATCATAAGATCTTTTAGATCGGCCAGTTCCTAAGGAAAGCAGATAAATATCATTAATCCTGGTTTGATTAAATGCCTTTGTAACCTCTATCAGGCCACTTAGTGCCGGATTGGTAGCAAATACTCCTCCATCAAGTAAAGGATATCTTACGTTAGCTAAGGAGTGTATTTCAGCAACACTAAAATAAGTTGGCGCTGCTGAAGTTGCCCTACATACATCTTTCAAATAGAAATCGCGTACATCGCCACGTACAATGGCATTCTGTTGTCTAAAGAAATGAGTTTTCCGCAACTCTATATTGTAAGCACTTATAATGCAAGGCTTAATAAGTTGGCTAAGTTTAGTTTTGCCAAAATACTTTTTCAGTACCCCTTCAAAAATACTACTGTTGTAACGCTCTCCTGCCAAACCAAATTTTGCTCTTAAACGCTTAAAAAAAGTCATTTTAAAAATTTCATTACCATGCTCCAGATAAAGATCAAGAGCTTCTTTGGCCGAAAATCTTGGACGTGTCGGATCATCTTCCGAAGGACACAGTAACAGACAGGTTAAAATACCTCCGGTACTTGTACCTGCAAAAAAGTCAAAATAGTCGACAATAGCGGCATCAGGATTTTTACTTTCCTTCTTTAGTTTTTCCTCGAGCGCAACTAAAAGCATCCCTGGAATAATTCCTCTTATCCCACCGCCATCTATAGAAAGGATTTTCTTCATAATACATTTGGGTTGCAGTAAATATAGTTACTTATATTTAATTGCAAAACTCACCTGCGTATTTACACAGTTGTAAAGAAAAAATCTCCTGCTTATGTTTGCAATAGCGATTTGATTAACAAATGAGCTAATTGTGCCGGCCTCTTTAGTACTTTGTTACCGGCACATAAGATTTGAAATGTAATTAATATAAAAATATCAATCACGCTCTTCAACATCAATTACAAAATCACCTCCTATGAAAAAAATAAAAGCCGGATTGAACCCCGGCTTTTGCTTTTAATCGTATTTGATAGCTTCATAGCCTAACAACCTTCGCCATAAAGCAATCTGACCGATACAATTTGCTTCACGATAAATAATGAATGAGATCAATTCAAAACAAGTCATTTTTTCAGAGCCCATATCAATCTGTTCATTTAGCTTTTCATCATTTACGTTCATTAACGCAGTTCTTAATTGGGGACTTATCTTATCCCAGTCTTTATTGAATTCACTTAAAGGCGGATAAGTTACATTTTCGCTTATTCCCTGATGATTTTCAAATAACTCATGTGCAGTCTGCTTTCCCGGAATACCCAGCATATTTGCCAATTCATAACGCTGCTCCACAAGGCTCCCTGCAAGCCAGGAAACATGATTCGCTTTGGTATTCAATCTATTATGAGCATCCCTACTGGTAATTCCAACAATCACTTTCGGGTAAAAACTGGTATGCATATCAAATAATACAAGGAGAGCATACATCCTTTCACTAGTTGTTTTGATTTCCATGATGATTATATTTAATTTTTTTAATATTAATTTAGTGTAATCGGAATATAAATTCTGACTTTTACTGAGTATGTTTAACATTACGAACATAATGCTATAATCTAACTATTAGAGAGGCAGCGTGCGACAATATTAGGGGGCAATTGAGACATACTTTTTTTACTATTAAAATAACAAAACTTAGATTAAATAATGCATTCTAAACAATTCTCCTGGCAAATTGCCTGGGATTATCCACCATTTAGGCTCAAACTTATACTAGGAACAATTATACTTATTGGGATATTATTATTTATCCCTCAATTTTTTCACCATATAGAATCAAGAGAGGGTACAGTATTAAATGACTGGTTCTTGAAAAGAATACCTGCGGTAGATGTTTCACTGTATATATTTATTATACTTTATGCATTGATTATACTATTCCTGGTTCGGATGTCGAGGAATACATCTATATGCCTTACAGCATTATGGACATTCATATTCTTATGTATTGCCCGAATGTTAACGATCACTCTGGTACCTCTTAATGCGCCTACGGGTATTATTGAACTGGCAGATCCATGTTCTGTTCTTTTCTACAGATCAAATTTAATAACTAAAGATTTGTTTTTTTCAGGACATACCGCCACTTTAATTGTCGGTGGCATGTGCATGAAAAGTAAAAGAGATAAAACCATTGCTTTTATTGCAGCGGCAATTGTTGGGCTACTTTTGCTTGTTCAGCATGTACATTATACCGCTGATGTGATAGCTGCGCCGTTTTTTAGTTGGATTTGCTGGTACCTGGGGAAAACAGTAGCTAAAACCTATTGAAAAGCCTGCCTGCCCAATTGCTCATCACCAAGGTATAGCCAGATTACTCCTTTTGTATACTTCTCGAATGCTTTGCCCATATCCTCAAGGGTCACTTTGTTGATCTTATCGAGCATATCTTCTTCCATTTTATAGCCACCTAAAATTTCGGCTTCTCCAAGATCATCAACTATTGAACTTGAACTTTCCTGATGCCTGTAATACCTTAAACGGTGGTCTTTTTTTACTCCATCAAGAAAAGACTGGCTGTAACGCCCGCCTCGGATGCTGTTAAAAACAGCTACCATTGCCTGAAATGATTTTTTAGGCTGTGTAGTACTCACATACATTGATGTATAAGGCAGTTGCTGCATTTTAATGGTTGCACCAGGCGCATATGAAAGGCCTTGTTTTACACGCAATTCATAATGCAAATTACCGCTCAAAGCATTTACTGCAAGCATAAAAGGTGCGTAATCAACACTACTCATCATGGGAGCATTCATTACACCACTTATGTAGTTTGTAGCCAGATCTCTTTGTTCAGTCATCAAACGCTCTCCTTCAATTATTGTTTGAATAGGCACGTCTGGTATAAAAGGTTTAGCAGCAATTCCTTTAAATGATTCTCTTATCTTTTTTTCAAGTGCTTCCCTGGTTATTTTACCTGCTACTACTAAAAACATTTTGTTTTTATCTAAAAGCTTGTTATGATAATAATTAGAAACGCTATCGGCTGTAAATCCGTTAACAGTTACATCTTTACCCTTAGGATCTGTACTGTATTGACTGCCTTTAAATATAGCTTCCATTGCCATCTGTTCAATCCGTGCCTCCGGTGATGCATGAAGTTGATAAATGCCCGAAATGATCTTTTCTTTAGTTGCCTGAAATTCAGTTTTATCGAAAATTGGATTAGCTACAGCATCAGAAAACAACTTCCAACCCTGTTCAAAGTATTTAGAAATACAGTTCATACTAATGGTGCCATAATCCGTTCCTGAAGATCCGCCTATATTTATCCCATATTCATCTACCAGCTCCTTGTAATCATCAACACTATAATTCTTTGTACCGCATGATGCTGCAGCCGTTAAAGCAAGGTTTTCTATCCCAGCCTGTTCTGGCTTGTAGTTCATCACCCCTCCTCTAAAGTACATACTCATACTTAGGGTTTCCTTTTGGGTAGGTCTCAAAATCACCTTTAATCCATTTACATCAAATGATATAGCCTTGGTTTGTGATTTAGCTGAAAAAAGGAATAAAACAAAAGCGCAGGTTAATATATATGGTTTCATAAAGATTTTATTTGAAGAATTCTTGTGGTTTTACGGCATCTACGATGCTTTTATTGATAATCATACCTGCACAAAAGGGTTTGCCTTTAATGTATTTTCTAACATAATTAAGCAGATCAGCCTTGGTTATCTTATTCAGGTTTTCTTCATAGTGAGTATAATAATCAATTGATGCCGATGCCCACCAGAAAGAAAGTAAATGCGCATAATCAGAAGTTACTTCTCTGCGTTCGACCTGGGATATGGAAAGTAATCGTTTTGCACGTTCTATCTGAACCTCAGAAAGGTAATCGTCCTCATCCCACAAAGAAATCTGTTTTAGTACCTCTTCATAGCACTCTTTAATTTTAGCAGGGTTAGGACTTACCATAAAACTAATGGGACCAGTATATTTTTGGGTATAATAATTTACGCTTGCATCCTGTGCTAATCCCGAATTGATCAGTGCTTTTTTCAACTTTGATCCGTTTTGATTTACAATAAATGAAAACACATCTGCTGCATAAGTACCAGGTATATCGTTACGGGTATCAGGCCCATGCCAGCTAAAAAGCATATAAGGAACAGGCATTTTGGTTGACTCAATTATATAATAATCATTTTTGGTAAGCGGTTTAAATTCGGGAATCGGCCACTTCCTGAAAGGATCAAATGGCGAGGCTTTCCAGCTCCCAAATATATCTTCGGCATTACTAAACGCCTCAGCTACTTTTACATCACCTGCAATTACCAATACAGAATTGTTGGGCCAGTAGTATTTATTCTTTATAGAATCCATTTTTGCCGGTGTGGCCGATAGAATTACATTATGATCTCCGATCACATTCTTTCTAGAATAATTATCGCCCCACATGTGCCTTTTATCAGCATCAATTAACGGATACATTGGACTAGATTCCTGCCTGGTAAACTCAGCATTTACAATTTCATTTTCCATTGCCATATCTTCCTTAATAAATATGGGATAACGAATGGCAGAATTCATAAATTTTAAACCAGGTTTTAAATTTGATGAAGGAAGTGTAAAATAATAGTTCACTACCTCTTCGCGTGTGTTCGCATTTGACGTAATCTCCAATTCATTGCTCCTTTTATTGAAGCTCTCAAAACTCGGATAATCCTTATTTGCTTTAAAAAACAGATGCTCATAAAGATGGCTTAATCCATTATAATCATCAGACTCTGTAAATGAGCCATTTCTGCAAGCCATTTCAATTGTAGCAAGAGGCACAGTATTGTCTACAACTACTAATATTTCAAGCCCGTTTGGCAGCTTCTTGAAATACATATTCTCCCCTAATTTCTGTTGTGAAAAAACAGAAAAACAGCTCATTACAAGCACTACCGTAAGTAAAAATTTAGAGCGCATATAGTTAAAATTGATATATCTGATCACATCTACAAATACGTGTAAATCTTTTAATTTAACAAATAATTTTATGCCTTTTTCTCAAGCCGATTTTTCTTATATTGTATTAATAATTTAACCAAATTAATCCCTAAGTATGAGCAATTTTAAACTTCAATTCCCATTGATTATTGCGGGAATCCTTGCGTTCACTTCGTGTAAAAAGCAAGAACAAGAAACATTACAATCTAAAAAGCTGCAAGAAAAATCAGTGGCGCCAGCACTATTGCTAACTTACACAATGAGTAACTGGATGGGGTCACTGCCCGATGCAACCAATGTAGCCCAGCTATCTATTCCCGGCACACATGATTCGGGAGCAAGAACGGAACCTGTTGGTGGTACGGCTAAATGTCAGAATTTAAGCATTGCCGATCAGTTAACTGCCGGCGTAAGGTATCTTGACATCAGATGCAGGCATATTGGTGATGCCTTTGCTATCCATCATGGTTCAATTTATCAAAACCTAAACTTTACGGATGTGCTAAATGCTTGTATAGGCTTCTTAAACAGCAATCCTACCGAAACCATTATTATGAGTGTAAAAGAAGAGTATGACCCTAGTAACAATACCAGGAGTTTTGAACAGACCTTTGACTCTTATGTAAACCAAAATCCTTCTAAATGGGACTTGGGCGATGGGGTTCCTACTTTAGGGTCGGTACGTGGTAAAATTAAACTGTTAAGGAGATTTGGAGCTGGCAGTACCAAGGGGATAGATGCAACTAACTGGGCAGACAATACTACTTTTAATATCAATAATTCGGCAGCAAACCTTAAAGTACAAGATTATTATAATGTAGGTGATGTTAATACAAAATGGTCGAACATTGAAAGCCTTTTAAATGAAGCTCATAACGATACTTCTAACAGGTTATATCTGAATTATAGCAGTGGTTATAAAGCGCTTATATTTGGGATTCCGAGTATAACTACGGTTTCTAATTCGGTAAATCCTAAAATCAATACTTTCTTTACAAATAATACCCATGGAAAGTATGGCATTATTCCGATGGATTTTGTTGATGCAACCAGAAGTCAGTTAATTGTTAATACTAATTTCTAACGTCATCCTGAGCAACAGGTTGTTTAAAGTTTTCGTCATCTCGACGTGAGGAGAGATCTCTTGTTTATTCCAATTTGCTTTGTAGCTATTTCTTGGTCAAGAGATCTCTCCTCACGTCGAGATGACGATTTGTGCTAGCAGGGGTACATAAGCACCTTTCTTACAGGGGACTTTAATTAGAATATCTTAAACCCTACTGAAAGATTAGAATATCTTAAAGCCTACTGAAAGGTTAAATATCCCCGTTTTCTCGTCAAGACCTTTATTAATTTTAGTTAATCCCCTGCTGTATCTTGCATCAATAGTCAAACTACCTATATCAACACCAGCATTGATTACACCACCAGCAGTGAATTTCTTATAATCGAATTGAGCTGGTCCTTCAGCTTTGTTAAGAGAATAACTTAGGTCCGGTCCGGCAGAAACTCTAAAATTCAATGCTTCAGTATTAATGATCTTATAACCGACCATTAAAGGAACATTAATCTGTTTAAATTTTGGGCTGTAAACTTTAGAATTGTAGTTGTACTCACTTTTGAATGCAGTATAGTTTGCTTCTGGCTGGAAATACAGAGCATCTCCAACTCTGGCAAAAACACCAATGTTATAACCAGCTTTACCTTCCTTTTCTTTTACCTCTTTAAAACTTGTTGGAAGCGTTGCATAATTGATCCCCGCTTTTAGTCCAAAGTTAACGCCTGATTGTTGTGCTTTTACTGAACCAATACTTACCATGATCATTGCAACCATTAAATAGAACTTGTTTGTTTTCATACTTTCTTTCTGTGTTAGAATAATTATTTTTTTGTGATTTGATAGTATGACAACTGATTTAATCTTTACCCCTACGCCCTTCAAAAAAATATTTTTCTTTCTCCCGTCATCACAACGATAGGAGATATCTTGGTCATGCTAATTTGCTTCGGGCCAAGGGATCTCTCCTATCGTCGAGATGACGGAAAGTAACAGCTTTAAAGAAAGTCTTCCCTATGAGGGGTAAATGCATCTATTAACGTACCTGCTTCCAAACAAACACAGCCATGAATTACATGTGGTGGTACATAATAACCATCTCCTTTTCTTATTATACGGACCTCATCTCCAATGGTCATTTCAAAAGCTCCGCTATCTACATAGGTTACCTGGGTATGATGATGTTCATGGAGATCACCAACAGCTCCCACTTCGAATTTTGCCTTTACAAGCATAATTCTATCATCATATCCAAAAACTTGCCTTTTAATTCCATTCCCTAGGTCTTCCCATGGAGTTTCGTTTTCTATTTGAAACAGGTTGCTTTGTATCATAATTTATCTTCGAGTTTTTGTCTTAGTCCTTGTTCCCATTCTTGTTTTAGCATACTTAAAACAATGGTATCCCTTCTGCTTCCATCTAAACGAATAATGCTGCTTCTTAATATACCTTCCTCAGTACACCCAATGCTTTTCATGGCAGCAATGCTTTTTAAGTTAGTAGTATCTGCTGCAAATTCTACTCTTTCAAATCCATTATTAAAAGCAAAATTAAACAATAAGTATTTGCAGTGCTTATTCAAGCCCGTTCCGTGAAATTGTTGTCCGTACCAGGTATAACCAAGGTTTAAGCTATGCTGATTAAGCTTTATATCATAAAACCTTGACGAACCTGCATATGCATTTGTTCTTTTATCTATGATAACAAAGGGATATTCTTTTTTAGCATTTCTTCCTTCCAGAGCTAATAACAGATATTTTCTTAAATCATCTTCCGTATCTCCTTTTTGTGTAGCAAAACGCCATATGTCAGGCTGATTAGCAAATTGTAGTAAATGCGCTATATCTACTTCCTTTAAAGGTCTGAGAAGCGCGATTTCATCTTCTAAAATATGGTCTGCAGTAAAATCAAAGTCGATCATTCTATGCTCTTAATTCGTGCTAAATATTAGTAAATGTATGAATTTGATGGTTGCTTTTAGTGGATTCATTAAGTCACATCAGCGTAATAGAATCATTTTCAATACATTAATCCAAACTTATTTTTAGTATGTTTGAAAATATCTAAAGAACTGTATTTGAAAAAACATTACCTAATTAGCGCATTATTTAAAAACATCACGAGAGTTAAATTTTATGACGAAATGCATTTTGGGGGGAGTATCGATGTTAGCATTAAGCCTTTCTTTAACAATTTTTAATGGGACACACAAAGAACCATCTAAGCCGGTAATTATTACTAAAATAACTGAGGACAGTTTATACGACAATCACGTAAACAATCTTTATAATGAGATAAACCTGGAACATACTGGTTTGAGTCATTCAGTATTTGAAAGGGCACTTACGGGTTATTACAATCTTAAAAAATCCGGACAAGTTTCAGAAGAAAAATCTATCCTTTCAATAGCTGATTTTGATAAAAACAGCACTGAAAAACGATTATGGATTATTGATCTTGATAAAAAGAAATTGGTTTTAAATACCTGGGTAGCCCATGGGCAGCGTAGCGGTGCAGATAAAGCCACTAGATTTTCAAATTCAAACGAATCTTTTCAAAGTAGCATAGGTTTTTACCTTACGGCCGAGATTTATCGTGGCCAACATGGCCGGTCTTTACGTCTGGATGGTATGGATGAAGGATTCAACTCAAATGCTCGCAGCAGATCTATTGTAGTGCATGGTGCAGATTATGTTAGCCAGGGAACTATTAATGCTTTAGGAAGGCTTGGACGCAGTCAGGGTTGCCCTGCTGTACCTAGCGAGCTTTCGGATTTGGTAATCAATACCATTGAAGGAAAAACTGTATTGTTTATAAATGTTACCGATCAAAGGTATACATCCAGATATCTGGATGAGCATATGGCTGCGGTATATGCAAGTAATTTTGATAAGCAAGATTCAACCAGCTATCAGGATTCTACGCTGAATATTTAGGGAATAACATTACGAACCTATACTAAAAACCCCGTTATTTTAAAACTCCTGTTATTTTAAAAATACTCGTTATTTTAAAACACTCGTCATTATAAAAATACCCGTCATCCCGAGGAATCGAGGGATCTCTTGTTCCTGCTAGTTCAAGGGATCTCTCCTATCGTCGAGATGACGGGTATTTTTATAATAACGAGTTTTTTATAATAACGAGAGTTTTATAATGACGCCTGGTTAATAACAACGACAGTGTTACAATCCGCCTCCAAGTGTGCGATACAGTTCTACAGAAGCATTTAACTGAGCAGTTTTTATAGCTGCCAATTCAAGTTCACTTTGCAAAGAATTACTTTGAGCAGTGATTACCTCCAAATAGGTTGCCATTCCATTTTTAAATAACAGGTTGGCATTTTTTACTGCCTGTTGTAAAGTCGTTACTCTTTTAGAAGAAATATCATATTGAAGTTTTAGCTTTTCTAATTTCACCAATTCATCAGATACTTCGCCTACAGCATTCAGTACAGACTGTCTGAACTCCAGCACTACTTTTTCACGATCTATTTTAGCAAGTTCGTATTGCGTTTTTAATTGCTTACGCTGAAATATCGGCTGGGTAAGCCCACCTCCAACTACACCAAATAATGATGCAGGAATATTAAACCAGTTGCTGGCTTTAAATGAATTAAGACCTCCGCTTGCTGTGATACTTAACGATGGATACATGCTTGCTTTTGCAATTCCAACCTTTGCATTAGCGATGTTTAAAGACAATTCAGCACTTTTTACATCAGGTCTTCTGCTAACCATTGAAGAAGGGACACCTGACGATAGCTGCGCAGGTATATTTGTTTTTTCTAAACTAGCCAAACGCTCAACAGCACCAGGTAACTGACCAGTCAAAATACGTAATGCATTTTCCTGAATGGTAATATTTTGTTCCAGTTCCGGAATTAACTGAGCTGCAACCAATTGCTGAGCCTCTGCCTGCTGTATAGCTAAAGAAGTTACCTGTCCGGCATCAAACTGCATATGTATAATCCTTAATGTGCTGTCGCTTAATAATAGATTCTTCTTAGCCACAAGCATTTGAGCATCCATCATTAATAGTCTATAATAACCTTGAGCTACATTCGCTACTACCCTTGTCTGGATAGCTTTTCTGGCTTCAGATGTTTGCAGATATGTTGCAAGAGCAGCTTGTTTCTGGCTTTTTATTTTACCCCAAATATCGGCTTCCCATGCCAAACCTACGTTCGCATTATAATCCTGAATCACGTTAGTTTTTAAGAATTGACTGGCACTTAATCCATTCAAACTATTATCAGACGGACGATTGGCATTGGCAGTAACCTGTAATGTTAGTTCCGGAATATTGCCCAGCTTTGATTGTTTAAACAGCACCTCTGCCGATTCAATATTTTTCAAAGCGATCTGCATATCATAATTTCTTAATAATGCAGTGTCTATCAGTCGTTGTACTCCCTCTTCTGTAAAGAAATTCTTTACAGAAACATTGCCGATACTGGTTGTGTCAGCGGTACTGGCATTCCTGAATGTTTCAGGGATTGCAGCTTTCGGTATAGCTACATCTTTAGAGACTTTACATCCGGCCAACACTACTAAAACTAAGAGTGGAGCCAGTGTATTTATATACTTTTTCATTAGTATCTATTTTTTATGATTTGATTTGAAGGAGAGTATCTAAAAAATAGATTTAGATACCCTCTTTTCTTTCATTTAATTAATGGCTAATACCTTAAGAATAGATGATTTCAGATTCTGGTTTTACCTTAACACCACTTGCATCCTGAGCATCCCCAAGAATAGCTGGCTTACTTGATACTTTTTCCTGCAGATGCTGAAAAATTACAAAGAGAACCGGGATAAGGAACAATCCAAGAACAACTCCTGAAAGCATCCCACCTGCTGCACCAATACTTATAGAGTGGTTACCCTGTGCCGATGGACCTGTTGCAATACTCATTGGGAACAGACCTACAACAAAGGCTAATGATGTCATCAGGATCGGGCGTAATCTTAGTTTTGCTGCTTCTATTGCCGCACTCACCAATGAAAGGCCTGCCTTTCTGCGCTGCACGGCAAACTCAACAATCAGAATCGCATTTTTAGCGAGCAAACCAATAAGCATAATCAGTGCTACCTGTACATAGATGTTGTTTTCTATACCTGTAAAACCAATTGCAATGAACACCCCTAATACTCCTGTAGGAATAGATAGTATTACAGCTAATGGTAAAATATAGCTTTCATACTGTGCTGCCAACAAGAAATATACGAACACTAAACAAAGTATAAATACAACTGTCGACTGTCCGTTTGATGAAATCTCTTCTCTGGTTTGTCCGGAGAATTCAAATCCATATCCGGCAGGTAATTGCTCTTTAGCTACTTCCTGTATTGCATTGATTGCATCACCAGAACTAAACCCTGGTTTCGGAATCGCATTAACCTGAATAGAGTTAAACAAGTTGTAACGGGATGCCGTTTCTGAGCCATACACTCGGGTTAGTTTAACCAATGTTTTAATTGGCACCATCTCTCCTGTTTTGTTTTTAACAAATACACGATCTATAGCAGTTGGATCTGCCCTATCGGCAATATCAGCCTGAACCAGCACACGGTAATACTTACCGAATCTGTTAAAATCTGAGGCCTGAGCGCTACCGAAATAAGCCTGCATCGTTTGCAGGATATCACGAACGTTTACGCCCAGCTGATTTGCTTTCTCGTCGTTTACTTCAAGTTGTAATTGTGGGTAATCCGCTTTAAAAGTGGTAAAGGCAACAGCTATTTCTTTACGTTTCATCAGCTCCCCAATAAAGTTATTGGCTACACCACTAAACTTGTCGAGCTTACCACCTGTTTTATCTTGTAGCACAAGATCCAATGCTTCTACGTTACTAAAACCAGGAACTGTAGGGAAACTAAATACAAAGAAACTACCGCCACTAATGGCGCCTAATTTACCTCGTATCTGATTCATAATTTCATTGATGTCTTGCACCTTACCACGCTCTTTAGCTGGTTTTAACAAAACAAACACAACTGCCGATGAAGGACTTGTTGATTGAGTAAGTAAGTTAAAACCGGTAATGGAAGTAACAAACCTTGAAGCATCCAAAGCTCCCAATTCAGCTTCTGCCTCTTTCATTACTTTAGAAGTACCATCTAACGAAGTTCCTGACGGAGTATTTACTGCAATAGCCACAAATCCCTGATCTTCTGTTGGGATAAAGCCGGTTGGTGTTCTTTGTACCATCCATACAGTTGCCAGAATAATAATGGCCAGGCCACCTAAACTAACAGCTTTATTTTTGATCAGAAATTTTAAACCACCAACATACCTGTCTGTCATGGCATTAAAGCTCCTGTTAAATCCGGCAAAGAACTTTTCTTTAAATCCTTTTTTAGGCTCATCAGGATGATTTGCGTGGTTGTCTTTTAAGAATAGCGCAGCCAATGCCGGACTTAATGTTAAGGCATTGATAGCTGAAATGATAATGGCTGTAGCCATTGTAAAGGCAAATTGTCTGTAAAACACTCCGGTTGAACCTTCAAGGAAACCAACCGGTAAAAATACAGCCGACATTACCAGCGTAATTGATATAATGGCACCACTTATTTCATGCATTGCCTCGGCTGTAGCCTGTTTGGCCCCTATGCGTTTATGTTCCATCTTGGCATGGACGGCCTCGACGACCACAATGGCATCATCAACCACAATACCAATAGCCAATACAAGTGCAAACAAGGTTAACAAGTTAATGGAGAACCCAAACAACTGCATAAAGAAAAATGTACCTAAAATAGCTACCGGAACTGCGATAGCAGGAATTAAAGTTGATCTGAAATCCTGAAGGAAGATAAATACAACGATAAACACCAAAATAAAGGCCTCTACAAGTGTATGCTGTACCTGCTCAATCGACTGATCGAGCGCAACTTTTGTACTGTAAAAGATATTGTGTTTAACACCTTTTGGAAAATCTTTAGCTGCTTTTTCCATCAGTTTGTTAATCTGAATCTGAATTTCATTGGCATTAGACCCAGCCAATTGTATAATACCCATAACAACTCCTTTCTTACCGTTTAAACGGGTAAGACTATTGTATGAATAGGCACCAAACTCTACCCTGCCTACATCTTTTAATCGAAGTGTAGAACCATCTTCATTAGCACGGATAGCAATGTTTTCGTATTCTTCTGGTTTCGTAAGTTTTCCTTTGTACTTAATAACGTACTCAAAAACCTCATTACTTCTTTCACCAAAACGACCCGGGGCCGCTTCCAAACTTTTATCCTGTATGGCAGACATTACCTCATTAGGAGTAATATGGTATGTAGCCATCTGAGTTGGATTAAGCCAGATACGCATAGAGTAATCCTTTACACCACCAAATATACTGGCTGAACCTACACCCGGAATCCTTTTAATTTCAGGAATGATATTGATTTGTGCATAGTTAGCTATGAAAGTCTGATCGTATTTAGACTCATCTTCGGTATACATACCAATAGCCATGATAAAACTATTTTGTTGTTTGGCAGTAATAATACCTTGCTGTACAACTTCTGTTGGCAACTGACTTGTGGCCTGGGCCACACGATTTTGTACGTTTACTGCAGCCTGATCCGGATCCGTTCCAAGTTTAAAGTAAACGGTGATAGCTAATGTACCATCATTACTAGCTGTAGAGCTCATATAGCTCATATTTTCGACACCATTGATAGACTCTTCAAGTGACGGAGCAACCGAACGAAGTACGGTTTCGGCATTGGCGCCAGGATAGTTAGCAGTTACCAGTACTGATGGTGGCGCAATGTCTGGAAACTGCTGTAACGGCAATTTGGTAAGGCTTAGCACCCCAAGTATCACCAATAATATGGAGATCACTGTAGCTAATACGGGCCTTTGTATAAATATTTTGAACATGACTGTTAATGTTTAATTGGGTAATTAGTTTTTAGCAACTTTATCTGTTGCTTTTTGTGGTGCAATCACTGCTCCTTCCTGTAAGCGATCAAGTCCGCTTAACACAATCTGATCGCCGGCTTTAACACCGTCTTTAACCAGATAGTTTGTACCTGTTTTACCGATAACACTGATGGCTTGTTTTTTAACTTTATTACTATCAGCAAGGGCATAAACAAATATTTTATCTTGCACTTCAATGGTTGCGGATTGTGGAACTACAAGGGTGTTATCATGTTGCAGGCTCAAACGAATCCTTCCCGTATTTCCAGACCTTAATAAGCCCTGAGGGTTGGCAAACTTTGCCCTAACAGTGATTGCTCCTGTGTTTTTATCAAACTGACCATCAATTACATCAATTCTTCCTTTTGTACCGTATTCAGTATCATCAGCTAAGATTAATGCAACTGCCGGAAGTTGTTTAAGTTTATCGTTTAAAGTTTGGCCAGGATACTGATCTTTAAAGTTTACAAAATCTTTCTCGCCAAGGGCAAAATAAACGTGAACATCATGCACGTCCGACAATTGAGTTAGGGCATCCACATCTGCAGGGCCAACTAAACTTCCTTGTTTCTTGATTAATCTGCCAATATAACCGTTAACAGATGCTTTAATTAAGGTATATCCTAAATTAATTGAGGCAGTTGAAACATTCGCTTTTGCTTGTTCAATGTTCGCCTTTGCAACCATTGCGGTAGCTTTGGCAGATTTCAATTGAAAATCAGAGATTACTTTGTTTTGTACTAAAGGTGTTAAACGCTCAACCTCTAACTGGGCATTGATTAAACTTGCCTCAGCCGAATGTTGTGCTGCAAGAGCATTGTTTAATGAAGCTCTGTACGGTTGGTCGTTTATTTTAAAGATAGGCTGACCAGCTTTTACAAAAGCACCTTCGTCAACATATACTTTTTCTAAGGTGCCACTAACTTGTGGTCTAACTTCAACATTCACAGAACCTTCTATAGATGCAGGGTATTCCTGGTAGGTAGTTTCTGTACCAGAAACAACACTGGCAACAGGTAAGGCAGGCGGTGCAGGTGCAGCGGCCTGAGGGGTCTTATTGGAACAAGCCAATAAGAACAAAGCAGAAAGTATAATTATTGATTTCATAACGTGATTAGATTGTTTAACAGTGTTAAGTAATTGTAAATTAAGGGGGTAGTATTTCATAATATGATAGATTAAAAGTTGGCGTATAACGGGTTTAATCCGTTTAACAGCGTTAAGTAATTGTTAAAAAATTAAGGCTTTTTTAAGCCTTGGAGTTTATTGGGTATTTATTCGTTTATATATTTTATGATTCCTCTGAGGGCATCTTTTAGAATACGCTGATTCATCTCTGCATCACGGCCCTTGTTTACAAGGTTAATAGAAATTAAGCCATGAATAATAGACCAGAAAGTGTAGTACTTTCTGCAAACAAAATCCTCAGTCGGATTCTTTATTGTGATTACTTTCTCTATTACATCATAGATAAGATCATCAGAAAGCTCTGCCTCCGGCATCTTTTTCTTCAACTCACAACAGTTCATATCTACACCAAACATAAGCTGGTAAAGCTCTTTATACTTGAATGCAAAATTCCAGTACGCAACCCACATTGCCTCTAACTGACTTTCAGGCGTATCATGTTTATCTCTTGCTGCTCTAACTTCTCCGGCAAGGATAATGTATCCTTTACGGGTAAGTTCAAGTAATATTCCTTCTTTATTAGCAAAGTATTCATAAATAATCGGGGCAGTGTACTCAATCTTATCTGCAATCTTTCTCATACTTAGAGATTGCCATCCCTCATCCTTCACTATGTCTAAGGCAGCATCAAGGATATTGAGTCGTGTCTCCTCTTTTAATCTTGCTATGCGCTCTTTACTTCCCATTGTATTATTTATATTGGTGTGTAAATAATTTAACACCGTTAAGCAAATGTATAAACAGTTATTATTATAAGTGTAATCCATTTGTCAAATACGAATTAACGGTCTGAAAAAAATAAAAAAAGTATCTTTACCTTATTCACTATAATAATTGCAAATTCGCATTTGCACCAAATAGAGATCAGCATGAACAATAGCGTTACCTTAAAAGACATTGCAAAAGCGCTCAATTTATCTATTTCTACAATATCTAAGTCATTAAACGACAGCTACGAGATTAGTATAGATACCAAACAAAAGGTATTGGAATATGCCCAAAAGCATCATTATTCTCCAAATCGTTTAGCTAAAGGACTTAAAGAAGGTAAAAGCAGATCTATTGGTGTAGTGGTATGCTCATTAGATAATAATGTAATTGCACAGATGTTGGATGGTATTGATACTGTTAGCTCAGATAATTCTTACCAGATCATTATCATGCAGAGCAAAGAATCTCAAAAGCAGGAAGCAGCCTGTATTGAATTACTCTATTCTGGAGGGGTTGATGGCATATTGATCTCCCCTGCCTGCGAAACTGTTGATTTTAGTTACTTACGCTCTTTACAGGAAGGTGGCTTACCTATTGTTCTTTTTGACAGGCTTAGCGATCAGATAGATACGCATAAGGTTGGAGCCGATAATTTCCAGGGGGCCTATGATGCCACAATCCATCTCATAAATAGCGGCTACAAACACATCGCCCATCTCAACACCAATACAACCTTAAGTATAGCTACTGAACGTTTAAATGGCTATAAGCAAGCATTGAAAGATAGTGGTATTGAATATCGGCCTGAACTGCTAAGATCCTGCGATTATTCTGATACTCAAAAACTGAATTCAGATCTGGAAGATGCAATATTATACTTTATGTCATTACCGGATAAACCGGATGCTATTTTTACTGCTACTGATCAGATCAGCACAAGATGTCTTACCCTGCTCAACAAATTAGGTTATCACATCCCAAATGATATCGCGTTAATTGGATTTACCAATACAGATCTTGCGGAAGCACTGAGCCCCGCGTTAAGCACAGTCCATCAGCCAGCGTTTGAAATGGGACAGCTAGCTGCAAAAAAACTAATCTCGTTAATAGAGAGAAAAAACCATGAACCTGAGTATGAAACTGTAATGCTCGAAACCTACATTAAAGCAAGAGCATCCACACAAAGCAAAGATTAAATCACGAAATCGTTTGCGTTTTTATATATTAACCACCCTGAGATTTTTAACCTGTTAACCTGTATAATTGTATATTGATTATTTCTAAAACTATGCAGAATAAAGAAAACATATTGGTATTTGGCGAATTGCTTTTAAGATTCAGTTCAACTGAAGATCAATTTATTTCTAAGAATCATACTGTTGCCCTATTTCCGGGAGGTTCCGAAGCAAATGTTTCTGCTTCCTTAGGTCAATGGAAATTACCTGTTTCTTATTTAACCTGTGCACCCGACAATGCTTTAACAGCAAATGCTTTGCAATTTCTTTCCGATTTAGGGGTTAATACCTCCAAAACCATATTAGAAGGTAATAGATTAGGGCTATATTTTTTACTCTCGGCTAATGGATTAACCAGCGGCCAGGTAGTGTACGACAGGAAGTTTTCTTCTTTCAGCTCAATAAATCCTGGAATGATAGACTGGGATAAGGTATTAGATGGCTTTACCTGGTTTCATTGGACGGCCCTCACTCCTGCTTTAAATGAAAATACTGCTTTAGTATGTAAGGAAGCTTTAATTGCCGCAAGAAAAAAAGGCATAACTATTTCAGTTGATTTAAATTATAGAAACAGACTTTGGGATTACGGTAAACAACCTATTGATGTAATGCCAGAACTGATCCAGTATTGCGATGTAATAATGGGTAATATCTGGGCAGCCAATAAAATGCTTGGCACAAGTGTTAACGAGGATCTAAACCGTCAAACAACACCTGAAGAATACTTTAGTCACTCAGAAACATCAGCTCAGGAAATTTTCACACTGTTCCCTCAGTGTAAGCACATTGCCAATACCTTCCGTTTTATGGATAATCCAAAACATAATCTCTTTTACGGAACCTATCATACTCCGGAGAGTAATTATATATCTGCTATACATGAAACTAATGAAGTAATAGATAGAATTGGAAGTGGCGATGCTTTTATGGCTGGTCTGATATATGGCCTCATCAACAATGAAAGTGGTCAGGAAATCATCAACAAGGCAACAAACTCTGGTTATCAAAAGCTCTTTGTTAAAGGAGATTTTGGTGATGGAACTCTTTAAAAAACATTAAAATGAATGCAATAACCAATACATTAGAAATCATCGGCAATTACCCTGTTATCCCTGTATATTATCACGAGGATAAAGAGACCTGCATAAACGTTCTTAAAGCAAGTTACGCCGGAGGCATCAGGGTATTTGAATTTACCAACAGAGGGCAGTATGCTCCTGAAAATTTTAAGGCAATGCTGGAATATAGAAATACGCATTTTCCAAATCTTAAATTAGGTATAGGTACTATAAAAACTGTAGCACAGGCAGAACAATACATTAGTATTGGTGCAGATTTCATTGTTAGTCCGATTGTTAAAGAAGATATAGCCAAACTGGCATTTTCGAATGCTATTCTTTGGGTACCAGGCTGTATGACACCAACTGAAATTAACTTTGCAGAAGAACTTGGTGCTTCGCTGGTTAAACTTTTTCCGGGAGACACGCTTGGACCGGGATTTTTAAAGGCAATAAAGCCCTTATTTCCGGGTTTAAAATTTATGCCGACCGGCGGAGTAGATGTAAATAAAGAAAATATTGATAGCTGGTTAAATGCAGGGGTTACTGCTTTAGGGTTTGGCTCCAAACTATTTCAAGCTCCTCAGGATGCCAAAGATTTTGGATGGCTTACAGAACGATGTGCTTCATTATTAAAGCTCGTAAACAAAGGATAACTATATCCTTTGTTTACGAGCTTAGAGATATTAGTAGTTGACTATTTCTTTTGTTCGTCCTTGTCGTACAAGTCAATTAGTTTACTCTGTAACCTAATTACTGCATTTTCAAGTTCGCTCACTTTATCTTTCAACTGCTTTATCAACTGCGTTTGCTCATTAACCCCTTCTTCACCAACATCAAGTAATTCCCTTAAAGTTAAATTGTGTACTTCCGCTATTTGATTTATCCTGCTGAAGTTAGGATCTGTGATACTTGTTTCAAGCTTTGAATACGCCGGAATAGATATTTCTAATAAGTCAGCCATAGCTTTTTGGTTGACTCCCTTTTTCTGACGCAAAATTCTAAATTTCTCCCCTAATGTTTTCATAATCAATAATTTTAAAAACGCCCCCTAATTTTAATTGAAATAAATTTAAGAATTATTACTGTCTCTTATACACATCT
>NZ_LGEL01000079.1 GCF_001636695.1 Pedobacter panaciterrae | reverse complement strand
AGATGTGTATAAGAGACAGACTATGAACAAACTTATATAAAATTGTGCGAGCATTTTAAAATTTAGCATCTTTACCCAAATACGTATGAACGATTCTTTTAGCTTATACATCTTATTGGCATTACTGGGATGCTTACTGGCAGGTATTCTTTTTGCCTGGGTATTGTACCGTAAAACGGAGCATTTAGACAAACGCCTGCGTTATGGATTGTTTGCAATACGAACAATTGCGGTGACCATAATAGCTGCGTTGCTATTCTTTCCTTTAGTAAGAAGTATCTCCTATAATCTCGAAAAGCCGATAATTATTATTGGCCAGGATAATTCACTATCAGTTGGCGCCATTGAGCCTAATGGTTTTAATAAGCTGCGGTATGAGAAAGATATGCGAGCCCTGTCTGATAAGCTGTCGGAAAAGTATGAAGTTAAAATTTATAATTTTAGTGATAGTATCAAACCAGGCTATGATTTCAAGAATAAAGGGCAGGTAAGTAATGCTTCCAGGTTCATCAATCAGTTAAATGATGAATTACTAAATCGTAATGTTGGGTCAGTTATTTTGGCCTCAGATGGTATTTTTAATCGGGGCGGTAGTCCGCTTTATGATTTAAATAAACTTAAAGCTCCAGTTTATACCATTGCACTTGGAGATACAATTCCGAAAAAGGATCTAATGATTTCAAATGTAAATCACAATAGTCTGGTTTATCTTGATAATGAATTTACCTTTGAAGTTCAGGTGCAAGCCTTTGAGAGTAAAGGTGAAATGTCGAAGGTTTTAGTTATCGGAGGGGGAAAAAAGATTTATGAGGAACAGGTTCAGATTAATTCAAATGCATTTGTAAAGAATATTCCAATTAAACTAAAGGCTTCCAGACTAGGACTTCAAAAGTATACCATTCAACTCAGTCCATTGAAAGACGAGATATCGGAACGTAATAATGCACAAAGTATTTTTGTTGAGGTAATTGACGCAAGACAAAAGATATTGATCGCATCTGCGGGCCCACATCCTGACATAGCGGCGCTAAATCAGGCCATCTCTGTAAATAAGCATTATGACTTGAAAATCGCTTTGGGTGATGATCTGAATGTGATTAATCCAAAGGATTATAGCTTAGTTATTCTTTATCAGCTCCCATCCCTTCAAAATGATGGTGGAGCGTTTATTAATAAACTTGAGCAAAGTAATGTGCCTGTAATGTATATTCTGGGCGCTCAAAGCAATTTGTATACATTTAATAAGATGCAGAGTGCTGTGAATTTTAATGGAAGTAACAATACGCTACAAGAGGCTTTTGCAATCGTTAATACCGGATTTACTGCCTTTGAAATGAGTGCGTCATTAGCTAAACAAATTGAAGGTTTTGATCCTCTTCTGGCCCCCTTTGGGGAAGTAAGAATAAATGGAACGGCATTGGTAGCTTTAAAACAGCGTATCGGAAAGATCAAGACAGAGTCTCCGCAGTTATTTTTTATGAATGGTGAGGGGAAAAAGACGGGATATTTAATAGGAGAAGGTATATGGCGGTGGAGGTTGGCAGAGGCCGAGAATGAGCAGAAATCAAATGCCTTTAATACCTTAATTTCAAATGCGGTTCAATATGTTTCTGCAAAGGATGATAAGCGTAAGTTTAAAGTTTATACTGCCAGGAATACTTTTGATGAAAATGAAAATGTGCCGATCAATGCTGTTCTTTATAATGACAGTTACGTTCCGGTAAATACACCTGATGTCAGTATTCAATTAAAAAATGAAGAGGGCAAGGTTTATAATTTTCTATTTTCCAGGACAGAAACAGCATATCAGCTTGATGCAGGAATGTTGCCTGCTGGAAATTATACTTATACTGCAACAACAAATCTTGGAACTAAAAAGTATACTGCACAAGGAGTTTTCTATGTAAATGCACTTGTAGCAGAATATCAACAAACAATCGCTAATCATCAGCTTCTTAATACCATGGCTATACAAACAGGTGGAAAGATGTATATGCCACAGAATCTATCCCGGATCTTAAACGATATTGAATCCAATGAGCAGGTAAAGACCCTGAGTTACGAAGACCGTAAATATGAGGAATTGATTAACTTTAAGTGGGTGTTCGCATTGATAGTTATGGTGCTTACACTGGAGTGGTTTTTAAGAAAAAGAAACGGAGAAATTTAAGCATAGAAATATGGAGATAAATACCATGGATGCCATTGAGATCTTAGGAACTATCTCTTTTGCGATATCTGGTTCTTTTGCTGCCATGCAAAGAAGATTAGACCCTTTTGGAGTACTTATCATTGCTTTTGTAACATCTATTGGTGGAGGTACTGTTCGTGACCTTTTATTGGGCGATACACCTGTTGCATGGATGAGGGATGTAAATTATTGTTTGTTAATTTTATTAACGTCAATTGCTACCATCTTTTTTAAAACACACATCAAGAAGTTTAAAGTGACTCTTTTTTTGTTTGACTCTTTAGGACTTGGGTTGTTTACTATGCTGGGTATTCAAAAAGGGATAATTTTTGGCTTAAGCCCGGGTATCTGTATTGCCCTTGGCACCATTACAGGGTGCTTTGGAGGTATAATCAGAGATACGTTATTAAATACGATCCCAATAATATTCAGAAAGGAAATTTATGCGACTGTCTGCATTATGGGAGGAATATTATACTTTACTCTTCTTTATTTTAACTTGAAAGAGGATCTGGCAAAGGTTACTGTAATAGCATTTATTTTTACCGTGAGAATAGTTGTAGTAAGATACAAACTAACGTTGCCTAAGTTTGGCTATTAGTTTTTTGGCGCTTCTTTGATGATAACAAAAACATCTTCGTTATCTTTTTTCATAAAGTATTTTTCGCGGGCAAATTTCTCTGCTGTATTCAGATCTGTATTTAATTCATTAAGATCTTTCTTCACCTTGGCAATTTCCTTTACGTAAAAGTCTTTTTCCTCTTGAAGCTTGCTTACCTGTGACCTGTATTCGTATTGTGCTATTACATCGTTTTTATCGAAAAATAACATCCATACTACGAATGCAGCGACGCTAAGGAAGTATTTGTTACGTAAAAGTTCAAGCAAACGATTCATATGCACAAATATATAAAATAACACCCGAAGATTTAAAACCTTTACCTCTTAATCAAACGAGTATTATCCACTTATCAACATATTGAGATATGTACGGGATATGTAGAAGAATATTTGACTTAAAGCGATTATCTTGAAATTGTCGTCATCTCGACGATAGGAGAGATCTCTTGATCACGAGGTAGCTGTGAAGCAGATTGGCATAAACAAGAGATCTCTCCTATCGTCGAGATGACGATCTAGGTATCAGAATGACGAAGCAATAACAAAAGAGGGTGTATCATTATTTATGATACACCCTCTTTTGTTATTAAACTTTTATCTTAAAGTATATTTAAGATAAGTATTTTTACTTCTTTAAGAATTTGAAGTCTTTACCAATAAAACGTGCTGCAGCACCTAATTCTTCCTCGATACGTAACAATTGATTGTATTTTGCAATCCTGTCTGAACGAGAAGCAGAACCTGTTTTAATCTGACCACAGTTTAATGCAACTGCAAGATCTGCGATAGTAGTGTCTTCAGTTTCACCACTTCTATGACTCATTACTGAGGTATAGCCATTAGTTTGAGCTAAAGAAACAGCATTGATGGTTTCGGTTAATGAACCAATTTGGTTTACTTTAACTAAAATAGAATTAGCTGTGTTTTTGTCGATTCCTGATTGTAAGCGAGTTACATTTGTAACAAACAAATCATCACCTACAAGTTGAACTCTATCACCAATTTTATCAGTTAGCATTTTCCAGCCATCCCAATCGTTTTCATCCATACCATCTTCAATAGAGATAATTGGATACTTTTCGGTTAAAGATGCAAGGTAATCAGCTTGTTCAGCACTTGTGCGGATAGCTCCTTTATCACCTTCAAATTTAGTATAATCGTATTTTCCGTCTTTGTAGAACTCAGAAGCAGCGCAGTCAAATGCTAAAAAGATTTGTTCACCAGCTTTGTAGCCTGCTTTTTCGATAGCCTGGATAATGGTTTCAACTGCATCTTCAGTACCGTCAAAAGTTGGAGCGAATCCACCTTCATCACCTACAGCTGTTGAAAGACCTCTGTCATGCAAAATAGCTTTTAAGTTGTGAAATACTTCTGTTCCCCATCTTAAAGCTTCAGAGAATGAAGATGCGCCAACAGGCATAATCATAAATTCCTGAAAAGCGATAGGAGCATCAGAGTGAGAACCACCATTTACGATGTTCATCATCGGAATAGGTAGAATGTTAGCATTAACACCTCCGATATAACGGTATAAAGGCTGACGGCTTTCCTGAGCTGCAGCTTTAGCTACTGCTAAAGAAACACCTAAAATAGCGTTAGCACCAAGATTTCCTTTGTTTTCTGTTCCGTCAAGCTTGATCATTAAATTGTCGATAGCATTTTGCTCAAATACATCTACACCTTTTAATTCATCAGCAATTTTATCATTCACATTAGCAACGGCTTTTAAAACACCTTTACCTAAGTAAACTTTTTTATCACCATCTCTTAACTCCACAGCTTCGTGCATACCAGTAGAAGCTCCTGATGGTACTGCCGCACGACCAAGGATACCATTTTCTGTAATTACATCTACTTCGATCGTAGGATTGCCGCGGGAGTCAAGTATTTGCCGCGCATGAACATCAATTATTAAACTCATTTTTATTGGTTTTTATTTGTAAATAACCCTTAGTGTAAAATTTACAATTACTAAGGCGATATCCAAAGTTAAAAATTAAACGCAAAAAAGTCGTAATTAATTTAATTACGACTTTTTGATTGGTGAATATTTATTGATTTTGTTGTTATTGCCTTGTTTTGTAGTTAGTTAAGTTTATGCTTTTTCAGCCTTAACTGCAAAGACAGCTTTGTAGAATATTCCGGCTAAAATGGCTCCAATAATAGGTGCTACCCAAAATAACCAAAGCTGACCTAGTGCTTCTCCTCCAACAAAAATGGCCTGACTTGTGCTTCTGGCAGGATTGACTGAGGTATTGGTGACAGGTATGCTGATCAGGTGTATCAGCGTTAAGCAAAGGCCTATCCCCAGACCTGCAAAACCTTTCTGAGCTCTGTCATCAGTGGCACCCAAAATAATGAGCAGAAACATAAAGGTCATAACAACCTCAGTGACAAGAGCAGCGGTCATACTATATTTCCCGGGAGATAAATCACCATAACCGTTGGCTGCAAAATTGCCAATTGCGCTTCCATTACCAGTTGCAATAACATACAGTACAGCTGCACCTGCTATGCCACCCAATACCTGAGAAATGATGTATGGAATGAGATCCTTCCCTTCCAAACGCCCACCTGCCCAAAGACCTATCGAGACGGCAGGGTTCATGTGGGCCGAAAAATGCCCCATTGCATAAGCTGCTGTTACAACTGTTAAACCAAATGCCAGCGATACGCCGACAAAACCAATTCCCGCACCGGGATAATTACAGGCTAAAACGGCGCTGCCGCAACCACCTAGAACAAGCCAGAATGTACCAATGAATTCTGCCAATAATTTTTTCATAGAAATTTAATTTGATTAAGAGTAATGACTTGGTTAGGATTTTATCATTACTTATTTGCTAAATTAATTTGAAGGAATTCGCTTTTGTAGAATGAAATTTAAAAACAAATATTCAATATTCCTAATAAAAAATTACGTGCAGATTAAGGTGTTATTCCCACTTAAATACCTTAACAGCAACGGTATAGACCCCGATGCCCCAGATCACCATAATCAGAATTTGATGTTTTACATCCCACAGTCCGGCACCCTCAAATGCTACCTTTCTCATGGCATCATTTAAGTAGGTTAAAGGGAGCGCACGGCTTATTGGTTGAAGCCATGAAGGGAAAGCATCTATAGAAAAAAAAGTGCCCGATAATAAAAATTGAGGTAAAGTTATGATGTTAGAAATAGGAGGTATGGTACTTTCACTTTTTGCTATTCCGGAAACGACAAAACCGAAGCCCATAAAAACGATGAGGCCTATGATTGCAAGTAAAAGCATATTCAGCACCGTGACAATGCCATGTATTAAGGTGAAATGGAAAAAGAAGTGTCCAATTAGAATGATAAAAACCGCTCCGCAAAGGGCAAACCCTATTCTGGCAATACCTTCGCCAAATACAATACTTGCTCTGCTAACCGGCGTAGCAAAGAAACGTTTAATAACTAAGGTTTGCCTTAAACTGAAAAATACAAATGCTGTTCCAAATACACCAGTGCTTAATAAAGAAAAGCCTAGCTGACCAGGCAGGATAAAATCGATGGTACGGTAAATTCTACCCTGGACTATACTTTCGTTTAATTGGGCAATTGTAGGTTTTATATCTTTTGAATTTAAAGTATACATCAGGTTATTTAACACCGATTTAAGTATCGTTCCCTTGTCTATCGAGGCAGACGTGTATTGAACATTGGCAAGGTAGGCAGGAGTAGTTTCATCGTTTTTTTGAACGTTGATAACAGCGTCTATAGTCCCTTTTTCAAGTCCTTTTTTTAGTTCTGCTGTGTCTTTATCTTTTAAAAGATGAACAACACTAATTTGTTCAAGTGCGTTAATGATCGGGTTTTGTAAATCCGATTCAGGCGCAATGGCCAGATCAACCTTTACGCCGCCTTTACCTAAAAAGCCGAAAACAAGAATGAAGATCAGAGGAAAAGCAAGTGTAAAAACAACTGCCGAAGGGCTGCGCATAATAGAGCGGAAACTTGCTTTTGCAAGAGCCAGCGTAGCTTTAGTATTATTATAAGGTTTACTCATGTTCTTTATTAATTATCCTCGCGCCATTCTTTGCCTGTCAGGTGTATGAAAACATCTTCAAGGTTGGCCTTTTTAACTTCTTTTGTTCGTTCAAAACCACTATTGATCAGGTTGTCTATAAGATTGTCAGGTGTATCTAAAGCAATGATTTCACCACGTTCAACAAAAGCAACACGATCACAGAGTTGTTCTGCTTCGTCCATATAATGTGTAGTGATGACTACTGTTGTACCGTTATTTCTTATATCAATAATTAAATCCCATAGATTGCGACGTGCCTGAGGATCTAATCCGGTAGTAGGCTCATCAAGGAAAATGATCTTAGGAGAGTTGATCAATGTTGTGGCTATAGAAAAACGTTGCTTTTGCCCACCGGAAAGTGCCTTATACTTAGACTTTGCCTTATCCTGAAGATTTACCTTTTCAAGCATCTCCATCGGCTTAATGTCAACACCATAAAGGCCGGAAAATAATTCCATTAATTCAACCAGATTTAGGTTAGGGTAATAACCCGCTGTTTGCAGCTGTACACCTATGATCCTTTTAATTTTGTTGGCATCTTTGTCAACAGAATAGCCATCGACAATAATGTTTCCTGAAGTTTTTTCACGAAGGGTTTCGATAATTTCAAGGGTAGTAGTTTTTCCTGCGCCATTTGGTCCTAACAGACCAAATATCTCATTCTCATAAACATCAAAGCTGATACCCTGCACAGCAGTGAAATCGTCATATTTTTTAACCAGTTCTTTTACACTGATAATGGCATTTGTTTTATCCATGTTATAAATGTAAGAAGGTTTAGAGGAATAGAAAATCCTATTCTGCTAAACCTTCTAAAATGTCGGTAAAATGATAGTTTCGAACCGGTGAATATTACCAGGCTAACTCGTTTTTAATCATGCTAATGAAGTCGTCAAAAAGGTAACGGGAATCATGTGGGCCTGGAGAAGATTCAGGGTGGTATTGTACCGAGAATGCTTTTTTACCTTTAACACGGATACCTTCAATAGACTGATCATTTAAATTGATGTGCGTGATCTCTACTTTGTCTGATTTCCTTACCTCTTCAGGAATAACTCCAAAACCATGGTTTTGTGAAGTTACTTCGCAATGATTTTTAATAATATTTTTAACCGGGTGATTTAACCCCCTGTGTCCGTTAAACATTTTCATGGTGCCAATTCCATTTGCTTCAGCAAGCAATTGGTGGCCCAGGCAGATGCCAAAAAGAGGCTTGTCGGCGGCTAATATTTTTGAAACAGTTTCAATAGCATAAGGCATTGCTGATGGATCACCAGGGCCATTGGAAATGAAATAACCGTCAGCTCCCCATTTGTCCATCTCCTCGAAAGTTGTCTTGGCAGGGAAAACCTGAACATAAAGATCTCTATCGTCGAAATTGCGTAAAATGTTCTTTTTTATACCCAGATCCAAGGCGGCTATTTTATAAGCGGCATTTGGTGAACCATAGAAATAAGGGGTTTTAGTAGAAACTTTAGAGGATAATTCTAAACCATCCATTGATGGTACTTCTGCTAATTTGCCTTTTAATTCTTCCAGGTCGGTGATCTCTGAAGAAATGATCGCATTCATCGCCCCTTTATGTCTGATGTGACGAACCAGAGCACGCGTGTCTATATCAGAAATACCCACAATATTTTCATTCTGAAAATAATCCTGAATAGATTCAGAAGCTTCTTTACGGCTAAAACCGATGTTATAATTCTTGCAAACCAAACCAGCAATTTTTATGCTTTCTGATTCAGTTTCGTCTTTGTGGATACCATAATTTCCAATATGTGCATTGGTGGTTACCATAATCTGAGCGAAATAAGAAGGATCAGTAAAGATTTCCTGATATCCTGTCATACCTGTATTAAAACAGATTTCGCCTGTTGTTGTACCTATTTTTCCAGCGGCTTTACCGTGGTAAACTGTGCCATCAGCCAGTAACAAGATTGCAGGTAACTTGGTGTAATTAGTCATGGTAATTATTAAGAGAAATTATTGGGATAAAAAAAGGAAAAAATGATGGTTCTGGCACGGCTTTGATGCCGTTTTTGTAGTTAACAAATGTGCTGTTAAGTGACCCCTTCATTTCGGGATACAAAGATACGTTTTTGAGGATTTAAATCAAGACTTTTTTTGAGATTGTTTTAGGCCTCATACATCTGTTATAATCTATGCATTATAGGACAGTCACTGGTACAAACGCAGTAAGGCATTAACATAATGTCACAAAAACGATAAAACTGTCTTTATTTCGAATCTAAAAACTAATTTTGTCGCTACAAAACTATAGAGCTATGTCTGTAAACAAAGAGGTTAAACGTATTACAACACATATACTTCAGGAAATGAAGGCCAGTGGAGAGAAAATAGCTATGCTAACTGCATACGACTATTCTATGGCCACCATTCTTGATGATGCTGGTTTGGACGTATTATTAGTTGGTGATTCAGCATCTAATGTAATGGCCGGACATGAAACTACTTTACCTATAACACTTGATCAGATGATTTATCATGCCCAAGGTGTAGTTAGGGGAGCTAAAAGAGCTTTTGTGGTAGTCGATTTGCCTTTTGGCAGTTATCAGGGTAATTCTAAAGAAGCACTAAATTCTGCTATCAGGATCATGAAAGAATCTGGAGCCCACGGTGTAAAGCTTGAAGGAGGAACAGAGGTGGCAGAGTCCATTTCTCGTATTATTACAGCTGGAATTCCTGTTATGGGGCATCTAGGATTAACTCCCCAATCTATTTATAAGTTTGGAACTTACACGGTTAGAGCAAAGGATGAAGATGAAGCAGAGAAATTAAAAACTGATGCAATTGCGCTTCAGGAGGCTGGTTGTTTTGCTATTGTGCTTGAAAAGATACCAGCTAAACTGGCCAAAATAGTTTCTGAAAGTTTGCAAATTCCTACTATAGGTATTGGTGCAGGTCCGGATTGCGACGGACAGGTATTGGTTGTTAATGATATGATTGGTTTAACAAAGGGTTTTAAACCTCGTTTTTTGCGTCAGTATGTAAATCTTTATGATGGTATATTGGGCGCAGCGCAATCCTACATTAAGGATGTTAAAGCAAAAGATTTTCCGAACGAAAAGGAACAGTATTAATGCCGGTAACTGATAAGGATATACTTTACGAAGACAATCACCTTATAGCCGTATTGAAACGTGCGGGTGATATTGTTCAGATTGATGAAACCGGTGATGAGCCGCTCGATGAGCAGGTGAAGAAATACCTTGCTAAAAAATATAACAAACCCAATAGTGCTTTTTTAGGCGTTGTACATCGCTTAGACAGGCCTGTTAGCGGAGTAATACTTTTTGCTAAAACGAGTAAGGCATTGGAAAGGATGAATGCAGTATTCAAAAATCGTGAAGTAAAAAAAACTTATTGGGCCATTGTTAGAAATAAGCCCGCTAAGGCATCCGGTACGCTTGTTCACTGGTTAGTTAAAAATCCTCAAAAGAATGTGGTTACTCCACATTCTTTTGAGGTTCCCGGAAGCCAGCGTTCAGAACTAAGTTATAGATTAATAGGAGAGCTTGGTGGCTATTATTTAATTGAGGTTGATCCCCTTACCGGACGATCTCATCAAATAAGAGTACAGTTATCTACACTTGGGTGTCCTATTGTAGGCGATAACAAATATGGTTATCCCAGAGGAAGCCGCAAAGGTAGTATTTGCCTTCATGCACGTAGACTCCAATTTATACATCCGGTAAAGAAAGAAGCTGTAAATATTTTTGCTAAGCTACCTGTTGATGGTTTTTGGGAGCGTTTTGAGAATTTTTAGGTTACTTACAGTCTGTTAAAGAAAATACTATTGCATCTCCAAATTTTAGTTTTGTTCTGTTTTTAAATACAGTTTTGCCATTTTTTTCTTCTATTTCTCCAAAGCCTTCATATAGTTTTCTATCTCTTTTTAAAAATACTACTTCTCTTGTTGAGCGCATTCCTTCAGAATCAAAAGTATACTCTGCCAGAATGTTATCGCCTTTAACCTCACCAGAAATTGTGCCTTTATTGCTGTCTTTTTCAAATAAATTATAGCTCAAATCTCCAGTCAATTCTTCGTTTTCTGTATTTATTTTAAGTCTGGCAGTATCTCTGTTCTTTGTATAGATATAACATTCAGATATTTTTTCCTGAACAGGAACAGCTGGTGTAAGCGTTGTATCAATTGAGGTTATTGAGGTGCTGTCTGAACTTTTATTGTCAGTCTTGTTACTGTTGCATGCACTAATAAATAATGCGACACCTGTTAATAGTAGAAGTGATTTTTTCATAATGATATTGGTTGGTTGCATTTCTCCTACAATAGCCTTGCCATTTTCTATTTTGATATGAGCAAGAAGCAGATTTTAATTGTTTAAACCAATAAGTACATTTGAGAGATGAATAGTCAGGTAATATCCGTTGAATGTCCTTTAAATTTTGATTTTCAAGAGTGCTTATGGTTTTTGGATAGAAACTTTGATGATTGTATGCATAAAGCTGATGCAAATCAGGTAATTAAAGTTATTGATATTGAAGGCCAGCCGATATTGACTAGTATCGCCTTTTATGACCATAAACTACAGATAGAAGTGCTTACAGGTAATCTGAAAAATGATGATGCAAATAAGCTAACCGAATTTGTAATTGATTGGTTTGATCTCGAAAGAAACATGGAGCCATTTTATCGATTAGTAAAGAATGATAGTAGATTGGTATATATGGCAACAGCATATAGCGGCCTGCGTTTAGTCGGTATCCCTAATTTATTTGAAGCTATTTGCTGGGCAATAATAGGGCAACAGATTAATCTTACTTTCGCCTATAAGTTGAAAAGAAGACTAGTGGAAAGGTATGGTAGCTATATACATTATAATGGGAGCAATTATCATATATTCCCAAATAGTGAAGTACTTGCTGGCCTTTCTCCAGGCGATCTGAGTGAAATGCAATTCTCAAGAAGTAAGTCTCAATATCTTATTAATGTGGCCAAAGCTTTTGCCAATGGAGAAATTAGTAAAGAAAAGCTAATGGCACTGCCTAATCTTACTGCCAGGCAAAAAGTATTAACTAACATAAAAGGAGTAGGTATATGGACTGCTAATTATGCACTCATGAAATCTTTAAAAGAGCAATCTTGTATCCCTTATGGTGATGCCGGACTTCTAAATTCATTGGTTAATCATAAAATTATCAGAGATAAGAAACTGCCGATAGAGATTGATTCGTTTTTTAAAGATTATCCGGGTTGGGAGAGTTATCTCGTATTTTATCTTTGGAGAAGCCTTGCAAATAAACAATAGTTTTATTTATGTGAATTTGTTTTTGCAGCTTCCCATCCTATAATTGCTGTTTTGCGGGAACTGCCCCAATGATATTGTCCGAACTCTCCTGTTGATTTGATGACCCTGTGGCATGGAATTAAAAATGCAACCGGATTATTCCCAATAGCTGAACCGACAGCTCTATTTGCTTTCGGATTATTAATTGCTGAAGCGATAGAAGCATAGGTGGATAATCCTCCGACAGGAACCTTTAGCAAGGTTTCCCATACTTTGATTTGAAAGGCCGTGCCTTTTAGATGAAGTTTAATCTCATTTAATCTGCTCCAGTCTTGGGTAAAGATATAAAGCGCATTTTGTTGTATCATGTCTAAAAGCTGATGATACTTAGCATTTGGGAACATATTTTTTAACATAGCTAATGCGTCGGTCTGGTCATCGGTAAAAGCCATATAACAAATTCCTTTTTTTGTTGACGCTACTATCAGGGATCCGAAAGGACTTTCTGCATAGGAGTAATTTATGGTAAGCTGTTCTCCTCCATTTTTAAATTCACCTGGAGTCATTCCTTCTATATTTACAAAGAGATCGTGCAGGCGACTGGTACCAGATAATCCGGTCTCATATGCGGCATCAAATAAGGTCGTGCCGTTATCTTTGAGTATACCCTTTGCATATTCAACAGAAAGATACTGCAGGAACTTCTTAGGGGTAACGCCAGCCCATTCTTTAAACATGCGTTGAAAATGAAAGGGACTTAGGTTAACATGCTCCGCAATGTCATCTAACGAAGGCTGTTGTTTAAAATTAAGTTTTAAATACGTTATCGCCTCTGCAATTCTGTTGTAATCAATTTGGCTTACAGTTTCCATAGTCTTTAATTTAATATAACAAAATTACACTGATAAGCCTGAGAATAAAACCCGAAACTTGCTAATCATTAATTATGATGGCTCTGTAACTTGCGATGGCAGCAGAATATAAAGTGAATAATGTTATAACGCATGTTACACCGGTAGTTTATGGCTTTCGTCATCTCGACGAAAGGAGAGATCCCTTGAGTAGTACTGGCAAGAGATCTCTCCTTTCGTCGAGATGACAAGGCGGCCGTAGGATGGGTGCTACTTTATGATGCAATTCCTACAGATGTTTATGATGGAATTCCTACACATGATTTAAACAATTCACAATTGTATCTTGAATGTGTAATGATTGCATATGAATTGTATAAACATTGTATAAACAAAAATGTTATGATAGGAGAAATAAACAACTGGAGATGATTTAGAAAAGCTGATATTTAAATTAGTAATTATACAGATCTGAGATGAAATCATAATATTTAAATAAATAACAAGGATATGAAAACTGCATTAATTGGCGCAAGTGGTTTCGTGGGAACCGCTATTTTAGAAGAGTTACTCAATCGCGGACATGAGGTTACCGCTATTGTACGTAGCCCAGAGAAGATAAAGATTAAAAACAATAACTTGAGAGTTAAAGCTGTTGATGTTAATGATATATTGGCTTTAACAGAAATAATAAAAGGAACTGATGCAGTAATCAGCGCGTATAACAGCGGTTGGACCAATCCTAATTTATATAATGATTTTATAGCAGGTTCTGAATCTATTCAAAAAGCAGTTAAGGCATCTGGTGTTAATCGTTTAATTGTTGTTGGTGGTGCAGGTAGTCTGGAAATTGATGGGCAACAACTAGTTGACGGACCGGATTTTCCTGCTGATTATAAAGCGGGTGCTACAGCGGCCAGAGATTATTTAGCAACACTGAAAAAAGAGATAGATTTGGATTGGTGCTTTTTTAGTCCGGCTATTGAGATGCATCCCGGCATTACTACTGGACGTACAGGTAAGTTTCGTTTAGGTACAAATAACCCTGTGTTTAATGAAGAGGGGAGAAGCACTTTATCTGTTCAGGATTTGGCAGTAGCTATTGTTGATGAACTTGAAAATAACAAACACCCTCGTCAACGTTTTACAGCAGGCTACTAATTAAGAAACTAATGGTGGCTTTAACTGAGACTGCTTTTTAGTTTGTGGTTTGTAAAATGTGGTGATATTTAGATAATTGCTATTAAATGGCTGGATATAAACTTACTTTTGCGCCATATTTTAAAGAGCAATGCCGAAAAAGAGAATCAGGAAGCACTACCGTAGGGCAAGGTATGTCTTATATCGTGAGACTTTAATTGATGTAAAAGAACACATTCTAACTTTTATTGGATCATTTATTGGAATTGGTTTAATCGGATTATTAAATAGCAGGTACCTTGTTGCTAATGATAACTTATATCTAATAGGTTCTTTTGGTGCTTCTTCTGTACTTATTTATGGCATTATTAATAGTCCTCTAGCTCAGCCAAGAAATTTAATAGGTGGCCATTTGATTTCGGCAATAATCGGAGTAACAGTTGCAAAAATTTTTCCCGGTGAGATTTGGCTGGCCTGCGCTTTAGCTGTTTCTATATCAATAGTTGCTATGCAGATAACGAAAACATTGCACCCTCCGGGCGGCGCAACTGCACTAATAGCTGTAATTGGCGGCGAAAAGATTAAGGCACTGGGTTATATGTATGTATTGTCACCTGTACTATCAGGAATCATGATTCTGTTTTTGGTAGCGCTGGTGTTTAACAATCTAAGACATAGAAGATATCCAACCCGTAGCATATTTAAAAAATAGGTCAAAACTAATTGAATCCAGATCGCTGCTCCAATTTCTTCAGAGTCTCTGATGCTTCGTCTGGCTTGTTAGTCCCAATTAACAGTCTGGATCCATTTTTTAAAACAAGTTGTATCCCTTTATTACCAGAAACGTTAAAGGCCATTCCTTTGGTTAGGAAGCCAAATCTAAATCCCCACCCTCCATATTCGGTAATAGGATCATATTGCCTCACAGAAAATCTTTGAATATTATCCCAGGAATATTTTTTTAATGTTAGATGGAAAGGGAAAAAGCGGACATAAATTCCATCCTTCTTAATATATGTTTCTAGTTTTAATGTTAAAACTGCAAGTGTAAATAAAAGCATTAAGCCGGAGGCTATTAGCAATTGCATGTTACTCATGGAGTTGTCATCAAATGATTTTCTTTGGAAAACCTGATAAAATACGCCGTAAAAGAATATTGAGTTCGCTCCAATAAGGATTGCCCAAATCCATTTTTGCCCAAATCGTTGCTTTTCAGAAAATAAGGTTTCGTTGTTAGAATTCATGGTTCAGATTGTCTAACAACAAATTACAAACATTTAATTTAAAATGAAAGATGAGAAAAAAATAGTTGTTAACTAATTATAAACATATTAACACACCACCGTAAAAATTCCGTGTTGCTGCGGCATTAAAATACCGGCCACCAAGTGCGTTTAAGTCATTACCAAGGCTGTATTTTTCGTTTAATAGATTATCTACTCCTATGTAAATCTCAAAAGGAACATTTCCAATGTTAAGATTCTTTTTTCCAATTTTAGTCTGTACGAGGTGATATTTCTTTGCATATACTGTATTTGCGTCGTTAAGAGGAATGCTGGAAGTATAGTTGTGCTGTAAAAAAACAGAAAAGCCTTTAGGTAATTGTATATCAGTGCTGCTAACTATTGTTGTTTTAGGGACACCTGTAAGGTCATTTCCTGAGAAATTATTTGCTTTATCCAAATAGTGATCAAATTTAAAATGGCTAAGCGTGTATGAATTTTTTAGCTGCAGGCCCTTAACAAAATGAACGTTATTAGAAGGAATGATCCAGAAAGCTACAGCGCTTTCAAGACCCCACTGTTTTGTACCTCCTGCATTTGTAAAATATTCTGCCTCTTTTTCGTTCACTAAGATCGTGCGCCTTACAATTGCATTTTTAAGATTGTAATAAAACCCGTTAACATCAATAAATAGCCTTTTGTTTAGACTTTCATATCTTATTCCAGCCTCATAATTCCAACCGTATTCGGGTTGTAAATCAACATTAATTGCATTGTTTGATGCCCTTACTTCAGCAAGGCTTGGAGGAGAGTATCCTTTGCTTACAGAGGTTCTTAATGATAATTGATTATCTATTGCATAAGACAGCGCAATTCTTGGCATGAACTGAACATCAAATTTATTCGTTTTTTTTGGGATGGCAACCGGAGCAATGCTTTTATAGTTGTATCCATAGAGGTTGGCACTTGCCGATAGTTCAATCAGCAATTTTTTAAGAACATCTACGCTTAAATGAGCAAATGCAAAGTTGGAGTTTGCGTTTAGTTTATCAGAAGCCTGAACAGCACCGGACTGACCATAATTATTATCATAGTTGTCAAAATCGGTGCCCGTTTTCATGCTTTCTAAGCCCAGGTTAAATTTCCAGTCTACATCAGATGAACTTCTTGTGTACTCCAGATAAGAACGAAGCCCCAGGGTAAACTCTTTCCGTTTTTCATAATTGGTTATGAACGGGTTCTTGAAGTCAGTGTAAGATGAGAATACGGAGATAACATGTTTGAAATTCTTGTTGATTATCCAATTGTTGGAGATACCGCCATATAAGGTTTTGCTATAGATACCTGCTTTTTGATCTATTGCACCTCTAATCGGTCCGGCCGCCGGACGGGATAGTGTAGGGTCTTGTAGGTATTGGGTTTCGGTTAGTCCGCCAGGGGTATTATAGTACAGATCAGAATAGAATAATAAGGCCTTTAGGCTGGTATTTTTTGTATAATCCCATTTTTGCAGGGCCTGAAAATACTTGCGTTCCATGTTACTGTGATCGCGATAGCCGTCGCTTCTCTGGTAGGCCTGAGTAATGCTTAATTTATACTTTCCGGCTTGATGCTGTAATGAGGCATTTTGATGAAAAGCTCCAAATGATCCCCCTTCTAATTTTAAGGCAACCGAAGTGCTGTCTGTCGGCACATTAGTGCCTTGCGGCTGTATCAATACAACGCCACCAGAGTTGGCACCGTAAATGCTGCTTTGCGGGCCTTTTAAGATTTGCAGTTGTGATGCACCGGCAATATCTAAAGCATTTAGATAGCTGTTACCCCCGGCATCAGTTAACGGGAAATCGTCCAGGTATATCTTAACGTTTCTTATTCCAAAAGGCGACCTCAGTAGGCTGCCTCTTATTGATAACCGGTAGCTTCCAGGGGAACGTTCCTCCATTCTTACTCCAGGAATTGTATTTACAGCCGAGACAAACGAGTTGCCAGACTGTTTAGTAAGGGTAGTGCTATCAATCAGGCCAATTGTGCCTGTAGATCTGATTAAAGATTGAGTAGAAAAGTAAGGTCTTATGGTAACCTCATTTAATCGTCTGGTAGAATCCTGTTGTGCGCTGGCACAGCCAACAACTCCTGTAAGGGCTAATAATGCTTTTAAAAATCTTTTCATTCTTTAGCAAAGCTAAAATTTACAAGCTAATAATTACCATAGTCTGTTGGCTATTTCCTTTGAATATATTCAGTTAAACACCATGAAATTCATCCGTTTATTATATCTTTAGGCGATTTTAATAGAAAGCACGTTTATCATAAACAATACTGCTTTATTTTTTTTATTCATATAATCGTATTTATAAAAATATGTCAAATACATCAAAAATTATCTATACCAAAACAGATGAAGCGCCAATGTTGGCAACCTATTCATTATTACCAATTGTACAAGCTTTTACAGCCTCAGCGGGTATTGATGTAGAAACCAGAGATATTTCTTTGGCCGGAAGAATTTTGGCAAACTTTCCTGAGTTTTTAAAGGAAGACCAAAAAGTTGGAGATGCGTTGACAGAACTGGGCCAACTGGCAACTACACCAGAGGCCAATATTATCAAATTACCTAATATCTCAGCTTCTATTCCTCAATTGGTTGGTGCAATTACCGAATTACAATCGCAAGGGTTTGCTATTCCTAATTACCCTGATAATGCGCAAACAGAAGAAGAAAAAGCAATTAAAGCAAAATATGCCAAAGTTTTAGGTTCAGCGGTTAATCCGGTTTTAAGAGAGGGTAACTCTGATCGTAGAGCTCCTAAAGCTGTTAAGAATTATGCAAAAGCAAATCCACATTCAATGGGAGCCTGGTCTGCAGATTCTAAAACCCAGGTTGCAAGTATGAGCGAAGGTGACTTTTATGGATCAGAGAAATCAGTTACCGTAACAGAAGCTACTCAATTTAAGATAGAATTTGTAGATGCAACTGGGGCAGTTACTGAATTAAAAGGATTATCACCACTAAAAGCAGGTGAGGTTATCGATAGTTCTGCAATGAGTCTTTCATCCTTAAAATCTTTTGTAGCTAAAGCTATTGAAGAAGCAAAGGCAGCTGGAGTTTTACTTTCTGCACATTTAAAAGCTACGATGATGAAGGTTTCTGACCCTATCATTTTTGGTGCTATCGTTGAAGTTTACTTTGCTGATGTTTTTAATAAGTATGCAGATTTATTTAAGGAACTAAATGTAGATACACGTAATGGTTTAGGAGATGTTTATGCTAAAATTGCAGGAAATCCTAAACAGGCAGAAGTTGAAGCTGCAATTGCACAGGCAATTGAAAATGGCCCGGCATTAGCTATGGTAAATTCTGATAAAGGAATTACTAACCTTCATGTTCCTTCTGATGTAATTGTTGATGCATCTATGCCTGCTATGATCCGTACTTCGGGACAAATGTGGAATAAGGACAATAAACAACAGGACACTCTTGCTATAATTCCAGATCGTTGTTATGCTGGTGTTTACACAGCTACTATTGATGACTGTAAAGCTCATGGTGCTTTTGATGTTACTACGATGGGCTCTGTGCCAAACGTGGGACTAATGGCCCAAAAAGCAGAGGAATATGGCTCTCATGATAAAACCTTTCAGGCGATAGCTAACGGAACAATCCGTGTGACTGATGCCGGTGGTAAAGTATTCTTTGATCAAAAAGTTGAAAAGGGAGATATCTTCCGTATGTGCCAAACTAAAGATGCACCAATTCAGGATTGGGTAAAACTTGCCGTAAACAGATCTCGCTTATCGGCTACGCCTGCAGTTTTCTGGTTAGATGAAAATAGAGCGCATGACAGAGAGATTATTGCAAAAGTAAATAAGTACTTGTTGGACCATAATACTACTGGTTTAGACATCCGTATTTTATCACCAATTGAAGCAACTAAGTTTACGCTAGATAGAATCCGTAAAGGAGAAGATACCATTTCAGTAACCGGTAACGTTTTACGTGATTATTTGACTGATCTATTCCCGATTTTGGAACTGGGTACATCAGCAAAAATGCTATCTATAGTGCCATTAATGAATGGCGGTGGTTTATTTGAAACAGGAGCGGGCGGCTCAGCACCAAAACACATTGAACAGTTTATTCATGAAGGTTATTTGCGTTGGGATTCGTTAGGTGAGTTTTTGGCACTAGCTGTTTCTTTGGAGCATTTAGGGCAAACTCAAAATAATCCGAAAGCTTTAGTGCTTGCTGAAACTTTAGATCTGGCAACTGAGAAGTTCCTTGCGAATGATAAATCACCTGCCCGTAAAGTGGGTCAGATTGATAATAGAGGCTCGCATTTTTATCTGGCTTTGTATTGGGCTGAAGGTTTAGCTGCACAAACTAAGGATGCAGAGTTGCAGGCTAGATTTATTCCATTAGCTAAGGCCTTGGCTGAAAATGAAGCAAAGATTTCAGGTGAGTTAATAGGTGCCCAGGGTAAACCGCAAAATATTGGCGGTTACTACCTCCCTAATGACGATTTAGCATTTAAAGCAATGCGCCCAAGCGAAACATTTAATGCTGCTTTGGCAAATTTATAAGATAAAAAGAAGTTAAAAAGCGGCCTGTTTGCAATTTGCAAGCAGGCCGCTTTTTTTTCATTCAAAATTGAAAACAATTCACGGTTTTTTTAGGTTTTATTTACACATCATACCAACTAAGGCCTTATTG
>NZ_LGEL01000005.1 GCF_001636695.1 Pedobacter panaciterrae | reverse complement strand
AGATGTGTATAAGAGACAGATATTAAATAGATATAGTAATAATCCAAACATATTTATTTTTTTAAATGTTTACAAATATTAAAAATTAACTTCATTAATTGAATATTTTATTTTACAATTGTATTCAAAAAACACATCCTGAATTTTAATATAAAACCATGAAAAGACGTAACTTTTTAATCAGCACTCTGATTGGCACCGGCAGCCTTTCAGGAATACAAAACCTGTATGCAAAAAGCGAAAACCCTGCATTTTTTTCAGGTAAAAAACCCTTGCTTCGTGTAGGAATTTGCACAGACCTTCATCAGGATCTGATAAAGGATGGCGAAAAAAGATTACAGTCCTTTATCGCTGAAATGAACCAGGAAAAACCTGATTTCATTATTCAAATGGGAGATTTTTGCATCCCTAAGGAGAAGAACAAAAACTTAATAGAAATCTGGAATCAGTTTACCGGACCAAAATACCATGTAATAGGAAATCATGACACGGACGGCGGTTTTACACACGACCAGGTAGTTGATTTTTGGAGCGCCAAAGGAAAATACTACTCCTTTGACACTAATGGTTATCATTTTGTAATCCTAAATGGCAACGAAAGACCTGAAGGAGATACTTCTAAAGGATATCCACGATCCATGAATCCAGCACAGATAAAATGGATGAAACAAGATTTAGAATCAACCAATTTACCTACAATTGTGTTTTGCCATCAAGGCATAGACAATGATCAGGATGGATTAAAAGAAGGAGCACTGATTCGTCTGATATTTGAAAGAGTAAACAAGAAAGCAGGATTCAACAAAGTCCAGTTTGTTTTCAGCGGACACCATCACGAAGATTACCACAATATTTATAACGGCATCAATTACATACAGATCAACAGCATATCCTATCAGTTCACCCATCCGGTTACAGGCTACCAGTTCGCACATACAAAAGAACCTTTATGGGCATTCTTAACCATCTACACCAATGGGACCGCCGAAATTAAAGGCCGAAAATCTGAATACATGGGACAGGAAGCTTCACAAAATGACCCGGATTACAATGGATACCCCAACGTACCATATATTTCAGACAGAACTATTAAGGTTTAATTTTTTACCCTCCTTTAAAGTTGCCGGCTTTTTATAACCGCCCGTCATCTCGACGATAGGAGAGATCTCTTGAACACAACCTAGCTATTAACAATTACCATAAACAAGAGATCTCTCCTATCGTCGAGATGACGCCAAACAAATGCAACAGCACTATAGTATTACACCCCAACAATAATAGGAATGTCATATTGAGTAACATACCAAACACTTTGCCATCCAAGCTGTAATTTTAATTCGTTTATAAAACTACATGAAGAGAAGAATCAGTGTTTTACCACTAGCTATAATAGCAATATTACTTTTTGTTTTGAACTGGTACGTGCTTTCGGGCATCAGAACAATAAGCTCAAACTCGTTCACAGCCCCACTTTTCTGGGGTTTCATCATCCTTACCGCTGCCGCTCTTATTTACGCCATAATAAGAATGCGCGACAATGGAATGGATTTACTTTTTAAAATAACCAGCCATGTTTTCCTCATCCTGTTTGTTACAGAGGTAATATTTTCGGCCCTCTTACTCCTGGGCGACATATACAGACTGATAACACAAGGCCCCAGAAATATATATTGGGTCGAATTCGCCTTACTGGTTGTCCTGCTTGTGATTTTAATATTTATCTACGGTATTGTCAAAGGAAAGTATGCCTACAGAGTGATTAAGCATACCTTATTTTTTGACGACCTACCTTCAAATTTTGATGGCTTCACCATTACACAAATCTCTGATGTACATGCCGGCAGCTTTAAAAATCCAACTGCAGTTCAAAAAGGCATAGACCTTATAAAAGCACAAAATTCAGACCTGTTTGTATTTACCGGAGACCTTGTGAACAATAAAGCTGAAGAAATAAAACCATGGATCAATCATTTCAAACAAGTGAAAGCACCATTCGGCCAATTTTCGGTTTTAGGGAATCATGATTATGGCGACTACATCCCCTGGAAAAATGAAACAGAAAAAACAGCCAACCTGCAACAGCTAAAAGAATACCACAAAGACCTGGGCTATAAATTACTGCTTGACGAAGATGTAACACTACATAAAGACGGGCAAAAAATCATACTTGCCGGAGTAGAAAACTGGGGCATAGGGTTTGGCGAAAGAGGAGATTTAAACAAGGCTTTAGCTGGCACAAAGGCCGATGACTTTAAAATATTACTTTCACATGATCCATCGCACTGGGAAGCAGAAGTAGTAAAACACCCATCAAAAGTACACCTTACCTTATCAGGACATACTCATGGCATGCAATTTGGAATAGAAGCACTTGGCATTAAATGGAGCCCTGTAAAGTATCGCTATGCACATTGGGCAGGGATAACAAGCAGAAATGGTAGGTTTTTAAACATCAACAGAGGTTTCGGATTTCTTGGATTTTCCGGCAGAATTGGCATATGGCCAGAGATAACTGTAATAGAATTGAAAAGATCGTCTAAAATAAGTTAAAATACCTACTTTTGTACCGCGTTATAAAAAGCATATTTGCAACCCCTGAATGGAAGAAACACAAGATCTGAAAAGGATATTTCAAGACAGAAAAAGAACTAACATCTTAAGAAGTGCTGAACAAAACACTATTTCTTACCTAGTAAAACGGGTTCCTTCATCCATCACCTCAGACATGCTAACCTTTGCAGGCACTTTTGGCTCAGTGCTGGTTCTTGCGGGTTTTATTTTAGCTACATACGACAATCGTACTTTTCTGTTACTCGGGATTTTAGGCCTGGCAATCAATTGGTTCGGCGACTCTTTAGATGGAAGAATAGCTTACTACAGAAATATTCCCAGAAAATGGTACGGCTTCTCATTGGACATTATAATGGACTGGGTAAGCACAGTGCTTATTGGATTAGGCTATATGGTTTACGCAAGAAACGAATATGAACTTATTGCATTCATCTTTGTAGCGTTATATGGCTGGGCGATGATTATTTCGCAGTTACGATACAAAATCACTGATATCTATAGTATTGATTCTGGCGTTGTGGGTCCTACCGAGATCAGAATTATACTTGCACTAATACTTATTGCAGAAGTTCTTTTTGGGCATCTAATAGAATATTTTGCTGCCGCCATTTGTATCACTCTGTTTATTATAAACTTTTTAGATACCAGAAAACTCCTAAAACTTGGCGATATTCGTGACGATGCTGAGCGCAAAACTCGTTTAGCGGAAAAAGAACCTGTTTAATGAGTAAAAAGAATGCCGTATTTATTTTTGCCAAAGCCCAGCTTTCTGCTTTTACCGGCGGAATAGTTGACTACCTGGTGATGATATTATGTACAGAATTACTTGGCATTCATTACACCATTTCCATTGCCATAGGCGGTATAGTTGGCGCCATAGTAAACTTTTCTGTAAACCGCTACTGGACTTTCAACGCTGCAAATGCAAGTAAAGCTCCGGTTGGGCAACAACTGATTAAATTTATTTTTGTTGTTGGTGGTAGTATTTTATTAAAATCATCAGGCACCTACCTGTTTACCAACTGGCTTAAACTAGACTACAAAATATGCCGGATCATAGTAGACATCATTGTATCTCTAAGCTTTAACTACGTTTTACAAAAATACTGGGTATTCAGAAAAAAGCCCCTCTAACTTCTCCAAACTAACCTTATCTTATCATCAGGCTAGCTTTACCTTATCATCAGGCTAACTTTACATTATCATCAGGCTAACTTTATCATATTATTAAGGATTTGTAACTTTTCTAAAGTTTAGTTTAACTAAACAAATATTTACTTAAATTTAACTTTCAGAAGTAAATTACAACCGTGCTATGTAAGCCCCATAATTGAGGCTTAAAGCTGGCGTAATCTTAAACTTCCCGTTACCTTAGACTTGCCGTTACCTTAGACTTCCCGTCATCTCGACGATAGGAGAGATCTCTTGTTTAAGTATAGTTCAAGAGATCTCTCCTATCGTCGAGATGACGGGAAGTTTAAAGCAACGACAGCTTTAAACCGAAAGATTGCTTTAAACCGAAAGATTGTTTTAGCCACAGAACCCCTGCTTATTATGAAACAACTTCAAAAAGTTGACGTAAGAATCGGCAAAATCATACAGGCTGTAAAAGACGCCGGTATTGAAAACGAAACCATCATCATACTATCAGCCGATCATGGCGGAACCGGTAAAGGTCATGGCGGAAAATCTTTAGATGAAGTAGAGATCCCATGGGTAATAAATGGTCCGGGAGTTAAAAAGAACCACGAGATTAAAGATGTAATTATCACCTATGATACAGGCGCAACCATTGCCTGGATATTTGGATTAAAAACACCTCAAAGCTGGAGAGGAAAAACTGTGGCGGAGAGTTTCTTAGGAATATAGCGTATTCACAACTTGGCTTACATAGCAAATAATATTAATCACTAAAAATAATTGAGAAATCAATGATAAACAATTGATAAATAACCATGTTGCATTATAGTTTCGTTATTGTTGAATTATGGTTAAGCTATGGTTGAATTATGCTAAAGATATTTCAACCATAGCTTAACCATATACGAATCATATAATGATGATACTTTAATTCAGTTCTTTCTTAATTATTTATCAGTGATTTCTCAATCGTTTCTGGTAGTATCTAATGGTTATTAATAACGAGACAACGATTGATGATAAGTTACACCCATCTGAATTCCAAATTTTACTTACTTTTGGATAAAACGCGAAAACCATGGAAGACGATATCATCCTAAAGATCAGCTATAGAATAAAAGAAATACGTAAAGAAAAGAACATTACCATACAAGAACTCGCTGACAGAGCCGGAGTAAGCAAAGGTTTGATCTCACAGATCGAAAACAACCGTACCATTCCATCGTTACCAGTACTAATGAATATTGTACATTCTCTAAATCTTGATCTGACTGGTTTCTTCAAAGATATCTCCCCTGCCAATCACCAGGAAAAAGTTTTTGTAATCCGCGCCAGCGACTACAAACCACTCAAAAAGGAAGCAGCAAAAGGCTTTAATTACCAGCGTATACTTGCCCGAAACATTCATGGTGGTCCGGTAGATTTTGTACTGCTGGAACTAAAAAAAGGTGCTCGTCGTAATAAAATGGTGACCACTGATGCATTTGAATACAAATACCTTATGAAAGGAAAGATTGACTACCTGATTGAAGGTAAAAATTACATCCTTGAAGAAGGCGACTCCATTTTCTTCGATGGAAGACTAGGCCACAATCTATCAAATATTGGCGACTCCGACGCGATCATGCTGGTAGTTTACTACTTCATCACAAACGACTAACAAATCACGAACTCCATCTTCTTTAGTTTACAAATACTAAATAGTTATTTAGCTTATTTAAGCCGTCATTAACTATTTATCTTAATTATTATTAAAAAAACTCACAAAAAGAGACAAAAAAGATCTTTTATATAATTTTTTACCTAAAATTATATATTTAAAAGTTTAGCATTTCTTAACATATTGTTTACACAAAGTATTTACATTTGTATAAATACTAAACATAAGTATAGCCAAACTAAACTTTTAAAATATGAAAATTTGCTACTTATTAAAACAGAAAAGCCTGCTCACGATAGTGATGTGGTTTTTAGCTTTCGGCATCACCTATGCCCAAAGTACAATTACAGGGTTTGTAGTTGATGAAAGTAATAAACCTTTACCAGGAGCCTCGGTAAAGATCAAAGGGACTAAAAATGGTACAACAACCAACTCGGATGGCAAGTTTAGCATTTCCGTCCCAACAAACACTATTCTTGTAGTTAGCTTTATAGGCTACCTTCCAAAAGAAATTAATACAGGTTCACAAAATTCACTAAATATAAAGCTCAATCCTGACCAGAGTGCTTTAGATGAAGTGGTGGTAACTGCATTAGGTATTAAAAAAGAAAAAAAAGCTGTTGGATATGCCATCCAGGAGGTAAAAGGCAGCGAACTAGTAAAAGCCCGCGAGCCTAACGGCATAAGTTCTCTTACAGGTAAAGTAGCTGGATTAACCATTACGCCTAGTGCCAATCTGTTTGGAGATCCTGGAATTTACTTAAGAGGTCAATCTGGGGTATTAATTGTGGTAGATGGTGTTCCTATCAGCTCTGATTCCTGGAACCTTAGTCCTGATGATATAGAAACTTACTCTGTATTAAAAGGTGGTAATGCCGCAGCTTTATATGGTAGTCGCGGACAAAAAGGAGCAATTCTAATTACCACAAAAAAAGGTAGTTCTGCAGATAAAAGTTTTACAGTAGACTTTAATTCGAGTACACAATTACAAACCGGATATAATGCAATTCCGGATTACCAAACCTCATATGGTGCCGGCGATAACTTCAAATACGCTTTTAAAGACGGTAAAGGTGGTGGTATTAACGACAATGATTACTTTGTATGGGGTCCACGTTTTGAGGGGCAGCCTATTACCCAGTACAATAGCCCGATTGACCCGGTTACTAAAGAACTTGTGCCAATACCATGGCTTGCCAGAGGTAAAGACAATCTTAAAAATTTTCTTCGTAATGGAATACTAAGCACCAATAATGTTGCTATTTCTACAAAAAGCGACGTTGGAGATATGCGATTGTCTGTTTCACAAATGTTTCAAAGAGGTACCGTGCCTAACACTAAGCTAGGCACTACAAACTTCAACTTTTCCGGTGGCTTAAATGCCGGTAAAAAAGTACGGTTCGAAGCCAACATCAATTACAATAAACAGGTTACACCAAACTATCCGGATGCAGGCTACGGCCCTAATAGTTATGTATACCTGATGAATATATGGGGAGGTGCAGATTACGACGTTCGTGACCTGAAGAACTACTGGCAACCAGGCCTTGAGGGCATTCAACAATACAACAGAGAGTACACCATTTATAACAATCCATATTTAACAGCCTACGAAAATCTACACGGCTATAGTAAAGATGATATTTATGGTCATGTTCAGATGAAGTACGACATTACGGACAAACTTAATTTTAATCTGCGCACCAATGTAAGTACCTGGAGCAGGGTAAGAACAAAACAGATCCCGGTATCCGGAAATTACTATAACGATGGTGTAAATCAGGTTGGTGGCTACCAGGAGATTCATGATAAATTCTGGGAGAATAATACAGAAGCTTCATTAAGTTATGCTAATAAATTTAAAGATTTTGGGCTTAAAACTTCCGTATTTGGAAACTTGCGCACCGTGAATGTGAAATCACTTAGTGCAAGTACTAATGGAGGTTTACTTGTACCAGGAGTTTATACATTATCAAATACAGTTCTACCCTCAGTTCCTACGGACGACTATGCACAACGTCAGGTAGGCAGTGGTTATGGTTTAATCGATCTTGACTATAAAAACTATCTGTTCCTTAATTTAACAGGGAGGTATGACAGATCCTCAACCCTTCCAGACAAAAACAACGGGTATTTCTATCCATCTGCATCAATCAGTGCTTTAATTTCAGAAATGATAACAATGCCTAAAGCTATATCGTACCTAAAAGTTAGGGCATCTTATGCAAACGTAGCAAGTGATATTGTAGATGAAAACCTACAATACGATATCTACAAAACGAAATCTACCTATAGTCCATATGGTACAAGGTGGAATAACAATACAGGCGTAGGGTATACAGGTGCGCTTTATAACCCCGATATCCTTGCTGCTCGTGTAAAAACTACAGAAGTAGGTATGGAGTTACGATTTTTAAACAACAGGATAGGTATTGATGCTGCTGCATTTTACAATATTGAGGGGCCTAAAATTGTGGATGTTTCTGTTAGTCCTACTTCTGGTGCTACCACCACACAAAAGAATGCCTTCACCTATATCAGAAAAGGTCTTGAATTTACAATTGACGGAAATCCTGTCAGGACAAACGACTTTTCATGGAATATAGTTGCCAATTGGTCTACCAACCACCGCTGGCTGGACAAAATAGATGGCACTCTGAAACGTGATGGCATGATTAAATTGGGTGATCGTGCAGATGGCTTTTTCATTACTGACTTTCAAAGAGATGCGCAGGGCAAGGTAATTGTAAAATCAAATGGCTTACCTGCTTTAAACCCTTACACTAGTAAGGTAGGTAATATAGATAATGATTTTGTTGCAGGAATTAACAACTCATTTAAGTATAAATCATTCGGACTGAGCTTTCAAATAGATGGAAGGTTTGGAGGTAAAATATATAATGTGGTAGATGATTCGCAATGGAATTCGGGTACTGCTCCTGCATCCGACAGCCCTTACCGTCTGCTTGATTGGAACAACAGAAATACAACTGGCTGGAAAGGCAGCGTAATGACTGATGGGCAGAAAATAGTAAGTGGAGCATTAAATACTGATCAGGATGGAAATGTAATTTCCGACACCAGGGTATTTGCCCCTAATGATGTGCCCGTGCTTTACCAAACCTGGGCCAGAAATTTCAGTCGATCCAATTATGAACTTACCAGGGACAGAACCTATATTAAAATCAGAGAGATCATTCTATCTTATAATTTCCCACATCAATTTCTACAGAAAACAGGAATCATGCATGCGGCCAGTATTTCTCTGGTAGGAAGAAACCTATTCTATTTTACCGGAAAAGGAACCAGAAACATGGATCTGGATCAGTTTATAGGTAGCGGAAGTTTACAAACACCTTCTGTAAAAAGTTTTGGACTGAACTTAAACGTAACATTTTAAATTTCAAAAGGACAGATCATGAAAACGACAATATATATTGCATTATTTTTCGCCCTCACCATTTCAGTTTTATCTTGTAAAAAAACTGATGATTTACAAAAAGATCCTGCCGCCATTTTAAATGTAGCCCCCAAGCTTATTTTTACTGGTCTGCTACTAAATAGCTCTCAGGCTCCATGGAATACAGATCAACGTCACAACCAATATCTGGTAATGAATGAAGAATATTACGGAGGCCAATCGTATAACTGGACTACAGGAAATTACGACAATTATACTCAACTGAGAAATGTAGTCCGCATGGAAATTGAAGCTACAAAAGTTGGCGCAGCAGGAGCTCCATATCTGGCACTAGCTAAATTCTTTAAGGCTTATTTCTTCATAAATACCACTGAAATGTTTGGCGACATACCGATGAGTGAGGCTTTAAAAGGGGCTAGCCAGGGGATATTCACCCCTAAATACGATACTCAAAAGCAAGTATACAAGCAATGTCTGCAATTACTTGAAGAAGCTAACACTGACTTAACACCTTTTGTATTAAACAAAACAAAAGTAGACGGCGACTTCTTTTACAGTGGTGATCTTGAAAAATGGCAAAAATTAGTAAACTCATTCCGCTTAAGGGTATTGATTAGCTTAAGTAAGCGCGCTGATGACACACCTGATCTTAACATTAAGGATCAATTTAGCCAGATCGTAAATAATCAGGTAAAATACCCTCTAATATTAACCAATGGCGATAATTTTCAGCTGGTCTACAATACATCCAATGTTAGTAATAACTATCCATTATGGCCATCAGATGGTATCGTACTAAAAAAGGACTTAAGAAATAACCTGGGTTCAACTTACATAGACATCATTAAGAAAACCATGGATCCAAGAATATTTGTGATAGGGCTACCTACTGATTCTGCAAAAACTTCAGGAGATCCGGATTATGCTGCTAAGTTCACTTCATACAGAGGAGGAAAAACTGGCGAACTGCAAACCACATTAAAAGACCAGGCAATTGCAGGTAAACTTAGTATGATCAATTTTGATTATTGGCTATCATCACCATCGGGTGTACCATGCGTTCAACTTGGTGCTTCGGAAACAAACTTCAATATTGCCGAAGCAATAAACAGAGGATGGATTAGTGGAAATGCTGCTGATTATTACAACCATGGCATAGAAGAATCTATGAAATTTTATGGTGTAAACAATCCTGCAATAAACAGTTTTAAAATCTTAAATACCTATTCGGGAAATAATAATACTGGCTTAACACAGATCCTTGAACAGAAGTATGTGGCCTTCTTTCAGAACTCAGGAAGACAAGCCTACTACAACAACCGCAGAACAGGGATTCCTAAATTTGATATCGGCCCTTCAAATGCCAATAACAATTCGATTCCTACCCGATGGGCGTACCCTACAGGCGAATATACGGTTAACGTAGAAAACTTAAAAGCTTCATTGCAATCGCAATATGCTGGTGCTGACACTCAAAATGGCATCATGTGGCTTATAAAGTAAAGGTTATCTTTTAGTTAAGAGCCGCTTTATGGTGGCTCTTTTCACTAGATTTATGCAATTGAAAGAAAGAGAAACAATCTTAAAAACAACGTAATAATGAATAATATATCAACTCAACCCTTTTCAGTCAATGGTAAAACGTATACACCTCCGGCAAAACCTATCGTGGTAATTTGCATGGATGGCTCTGCAGATGAGTATCTTGATACGACAATGGCTCATGACCGTATGCCTAATCTTAAAAAGATGGCTTTACAAGGTTACAGAGGCATGGTACGTGGTGCATTACCTTCATTCACCAATGTAAATAACTCATCAATAGTTACAGGCGTTAGCCCTGCTGTACATGGCATTTGTGGTAATTTCTTCTACGATACTGAGAAAGATCAGGAAGTGATGATGAACTCATCAGAATACCTTAGAGCTGAAACTTTACTTGCTGCCGCTGCAAATGCCGGTCGTAAGGTTGCTGTGGTTACCGCAAAGGAAAAACTGCGCGACATCCTTTCTTACAAACTAAACGGCATTGCTTTTTCAGCTGAAAAAGCAGACCAAGCAAAACTGGACACCCATGGTATTGAAAACGCAGAACAGGTTATTGGTCACAAAACTCCGGCTATTTACAGTGCCGAAGCCAGCCTATTTGTACTGCGCGCTGGTGTTGCATTAATTGAGAATGGCATGGCCGATTTCCTATATCTATCATTAACCGACTATATGCAGCACACCTATGCACCTGATACTAAAGAATCATTGGCATTTTATGAGGCACAGGATGTTGAATTAGGTAAAATGCTTGAGCTAGGTGCTGTTATTGGTGCTACGGCAGATCATGGTATGAACGCAAAAGTTAAAGCTGACGGCACTCCTAATGTATTGTTTATTGAAACCATACTTACTGAGAAATTCGGCTCTGGTTTTAGAGTAATTTGTCCGATTACAGATCCTTATGTAAAACACCATGGTGCTTTGGGTTCTTATGTGGCCGTTCATATGGATGACACCTCAAAGGTTAACGAAGTTAAAAACTGGCTTGCTGTACAACCTGGAATTACTGAAGTATATGATAAAGAAACGGGATGCCGCATATTGGAACAACCTGCCGACAGAACCGGAGATCTGTTTGTATTATCAGCACGCGATGTGGTAGTTGGCAAAACCGCAGCTCATCATGATTTAAAAGCATTAGACGGTACGTTACGTTCGCATGGCGGCAGGTACGAAGAAATGGTTCCCTTGGTAATTTCTCATCCGCTTAATGAGACTTACAAAATGAAGACACAGGGTGATCCACGCAATTTTGACGTGTTCGATTTTACAGTTAATGGTACTAATTAAGTTAATAACGCTAATTAAATAACTGCCATCATGTAGTCATTTCATCATTTCATCGTCTCATCATGCCGTCATGTCATCATCTCATCGTCTCATTGTCTCATTGTCTCATCATGTCGTCATGCCGTCATCTCGAAAGAAGAGAGAGATCTCTTGAAGAGCACAGGCAAGAGACCTCTGGGTTATGGTAATTCAAGAGATCTCTCCTATCGTCGAGATGACGACATGATGAGATGACGACATGACGACATGATGGGATGACGACATGACGGCATGATGAGACGATGAGATGACGGCATGATGAGATGACGACATGACGACATGATGACATGATGAAATGACGACAGCTTTAAACATTTGTCGACGATAGTTTTAAACACCTGTCATGGTAATTTATATAAGAAAATGAAAGAAGAAGATATTAACAACGCTCACAAAGTATTAAAACTGGCATCATTAATTGCCGGAAAGCCAGTTTCATCAGGCAATCAGTTGGCTGTACACAATCCTTACAATGGTGACCTGGTAGGAACAGTTGAAACCGCTGACTTAAATGACACCAATAATGCGATTGAAACTGCCCTTAAAGGTGGTATTTCGATGAGCCGTTTTGAAAGATACGCTGTACTTGAAAAAGCCAGAACATTACTTTTAGAAAGGAAAGAAGAATTTGCTCAGTTGATCACTGCCGAATCCGGACTGTGCATCTCCGAAAGCCATTACGAAATTGGCAGAGCACATGATGTGCTGCTGTTTGCTGCAATTGAATGCCTTAAGGACAATGGACAGATTTATTCATGCGACATTTCACCCAATGGCAAACAGCGCAAAATATTTACTACCAGCGAACCGCTAAACCTGGCTGTGGCCATCACCCCTTTTAACCATCCACTAAATCAAGTCGCACATAAAATTGCTCCGGCACTGGCCGCAGGAACTCCTGTAATTCTAAAACCATCAGAAAAAACACCTTTAACGGCCATTCGCTTTGTAGAGTTATTATATGAAGCAGGATTACCTCCATACATGTTAAGTGTTCTTTTAGGAGATACCAAAGCAGTTGCCGAAGTACTGGTACAAGACCCAAGAATTGATCTGATTTCCTTTACAGGCAGCGTTGCTGTGGGTAAAATGATAGCTAAAACAGCTGGCTACAAAAAGGTAATTCTTGAACTTGGTGGAAACGACCCTCTAATTGTACTGGAGGATGCGGATCTTAATTTGGCAGTTGAACTGGCAGCTGAAGGCGCATTTAGGAACTCTGGTCAACGTTGCACTGCGGTAAAACGCATCCTTGTACAGGAGAGCATAGCTGAGGAATTCACTAAACGTTTTGTTGAAAAAGCTAAAGAATATGTGTGCGGTGATCCAACAAATCCGACAACTAAAGTTGGGACAGTTATAGATGAGCAATCGGCTATATACCTCGAAAGTGTCGTAAATAAAGCAGTTGCACAAGGCGCCAAAGTTCTGCTTGGTGGTAAACGCAGTGGTGCCTTATTAGAACCTACTGTAATTACCGATGTACCTAGAGACGCTCAAATGGTTGTGCAGGAATCATTCGGTCCTCTTGCCCCTATTCTAACATTTAAAAATATAGACGATGCAATAGAACTTTCGAATTCTACAGCTTTCGGTTTATCATCAGGAGTGGTTACGGTAAATATGGAACATGCCATCCGGTTTATAAAAGAGCTTAAAGTAGGTACAGTAAATATTAATGAAGTACCCGGATACCGTATAGAAAACTCTCCATTTGGAGGGATTAAAGATTCGGGATTAGGTATAAAAGAAGGAGTAATTGAAGCCATTAAGTGCTTCTCGTATGTAAAAACATTTTCAATGCCCTGGTAATTATGACAAAGAATATTCAATACGATCTAATAGTGGTAGGTTCTGGTGTACTGGGCACTTTCCACGCCTTACATGCTTTGAGGCTAGGTAAAACTGTACTGCTTACAGAAAAGGATCAATACCCCGTAAATGCCACGGTTCGGAATTTCGGACAGGCAGTGGTATCAGGTATGTCGTCTGACTGGTTTGATTACGCCAGAAGATCAACTGAACTATATAAGGAAATTCAACAGGAATCTGATATCAGTGTGCGTAACAATGGCACTGTTTACCTTTCTTCTGATGACGATGAAACGCAACTATTGCATGAACTGAAGGAACGGATGGATGCAATAGATTATGAAGCTCAGTTATTGTCTGTAGATGATTGTCTAGCGAAATGGCCTTCATTAAAAAGAGAATATTGTAAAGGTGGATTGTTCTTTCCTCAAGAAGTTAGTGTGGAACCAAATAAGCTGATTTACAAATTACTTGAATATGCAGTAGCAAAATACCCGAAGCTTACTTACATGCCTTCTACAGCAGTTTTAGATTGTGTTGTAATAGGTGACCATGTTCAGGTTACCACCGCAGCAAAACAGGTATTTACCTCAGAAAAAGCAATTATTTGTAATGGAGGGGAGTTCAAATTGCTTTTTGCTGATTTATTTAGTCAAAGCGGTATTATTTTAAGCAAACTACAGATGATGAAAACTGCACCAATGCCCGAGGTGCAACTGGAAGGAAATATCCTCACAGGATTGTCTATACGCAGATATGAGTCATTTCAGGAGTGCCCGTCATATGCCGGAATTTCTACTCCTGAACATTACAAAGAATGTCAGAAATGGGGAATCCACATCTTGTTTAAGAAAGCCGTAGATGGTTCTATTATCATAGGCGATTCGCATGAATATGCAGATGTAAATCATACTGATGACCTGGGTTTTGGCATTAATAGCCACATTAACGAACTGATGTTAGCGGCAGCACAAGAAATCGTAAGCTTTGATGTACGCAAAATAGCATCAACCTGGGCTGGCTTTTATCCTCAGCACAACAGCAAGCATATTGTAGAATACGATATCGAAGACCGCATACACATCAGAACTGCAATTGGAGGCAAGGGAATGACGTCCTCAGCCGGATATGCAGAAGCAAGTATAAAAAAGATCTACAACCTGGAAAGCGCCTGATAAACTCTACTATCAATCCTTATGAAGCGAATAAACCATTTACTGGCCAACTCGAAACTCTTCTTTATTATCTGGTGTATGCTTGCTGCCTTTGGCACTTACTTTTGCATGTATGCTTTTAGAAAACCCTTTACCAATGGAACCTACACAGGAATAACACTCTGGAATCTTGATTATAAAGCCATCCTGATAATTGCACAACTTATGGGCTATATGCTTTCTAAAGTTGTGGGTATTAAGGTGATTTCAGAACTTAAGGCAACTGGCAGAAAAAAGCTGATCATTTGCCTTATTCTTTTTGCCGAAGCGGCACTCCTTCTTTTTGGAGCTGTACCACAGCCTTACAATTTCTTTTTTCTGTTTTTAAATGGCCTTCCGCTGGGTATGGTTTGGGGAATTGTATTTAGTTATCTGGAAGGCAGACGCTTTACAGAAACACTGGCCATGGGCTTAAGCATCAGCCTGATTTTTTCGTCAGGCATGATTAAAACCATTTATTTTATGGTACATGAATGGCTTCCACTGGTTTCAGAATTTTGGATGCCTGCATTGATGGGTGTACTCTTCTTACCACTCTTTCTCACCTTTGTATGGATGCTTTCAGTAATTCCGGAACCAACCGAAACTGACAAGCTATTACGTGTTGAACGTTTACCCATGAATGCAGAAGATAAACGCAGAGTGATGGCAGAATTTGGTTTCGCAATTTTTGGCATTGGATTGATCTATATGATGCTGACCACAATGCGGGATTTTAGAGACAACTTTTCCGTTGAAATCTGGAATGAGATAGATAGTCACTGGGATAAAGGGGTGTTATCATTAACAGAAACGATTTCAGGGATTATCGTACTAATCGCTGTAGGAAGTCTTTCTACGATACGGAATAATATACGCGGGTTTTGGGCTACCCAATATTTAATTGCCCTTGGCCTGGTACTTAGTGGTGGCAGTACTTTACTCTTTCAACTCCATATTATAAGTCCCTTTTGGTGGATGTTGCTGGTAGGAATGGGTATGTTTTTAGCATACACTCCTATCCAGGTGGTGTTCTTTGACAGGATGATTGCTTTATTTAAAGTAAAGGCAAACGCCGGATTTTTTGTTTACATATGCGACTCTGCAGGATACCTGGGTAGCGTATTCTTATTGCTGTACAAGGAATTCTTTATGAAGGACTTAAGCTGGTGTAAGGTTTTGATTCGGTTTAGCTATATGCTTACCGTGATTTGCCTGATACTGCTGGTTGTGGTCTCCATATTTTTTAACCGCAAGATTGGTATTAGAGGTCCGATTACAGGTGTGTTAGATAGAAAATGTTAAACGGGAACTACAGGCCGTCATCCCGTAATCTCGTCATCTCGTCATCCCGTCATCCCGAGGAACCGAGGGATCTCTTGGTTATGCTAATTGCGTAATAGCTAATTCATCTTCAAGAGATCTCTCCTATCGTCGAGATGACGATGGATCGATAGATCATTTGACGATAGCTTGTTTGACGATAGGTTGTTTGATGATAGGTTGTTTGACAACAGATTATTTAAAACTGACCCGAGAGTGAAAAGCCAAAAGCCTTATTCTGATACATTGGTGCTACATCAAAATTAGAAGCTTTCCTACCCATGATCATCTTTTTCAGATGTGGATATACCAGGTAACTTATTTTGGTTGATAAAATTCCAAACCCTGCTCCTGCTACCACATCGCTCACCCAATGTCTGTTATTATACAACCTAAAAACACCTGTAGCACCTGCAACTGCATAACCGGCGTAGCCTATCCATGGCGATACATCTTTATATTCCTGCTTTAAAAACTCTGCCGCGGCAAATGATGTTGCAGTATGACCTGAAGGAAATGAATTGTTGGTACTACCATCAGGACGAAGTCTGTGAGTAGCAGATTTAACGATAAGAGTAGAAGCTTTCATCAACCCGAAAGAGACTGCATATATCCCTGTGGCATCAGCCAGGTTATGCCTGCCTTTTACTCCCGACAGATTTAATACATAAACAGCAGCAGCCGGAGCATACTGCATAAAATTATCGGCATGTACAGAAAAGAAAGGATGATCTTCCTGTAATTCGTTATGGGTAGTTACATCCAGGTCATGCACAAAATTATTACCACCTCCCATTGCTCCGTATGCCAGAAACACAGCAGGAATAATAAAGGGTGTAACTTTTAAAGTATTCTTTTTCTGAGATAGGGAATCTGTTTGACTGGCGTACTGCGCGAAACCGCAAAAGGGTAAACAAAGGACAATCAGAAAGCCGTACTTCATCTTAAACATCTTCTTCTTAATTAAATTCTTCGCCAAAAATATTCATCAATTTTGGAGCAACTCTGAAGTTCCTCTTTCTTTAAAAACTAACCTTAAAAGTATGCCTTGTATTCTGATAAGCATAATTTAACTTAAAATGATATAAATTACAAATTTGATTAGATATAGCAAGGCCTAAGCCCATTCCTTCTGAGGCAGCATTTTTATAGAACCTTTCAAAAACCTTACTGGCAATCAACGCTGCATCCGACCCGGTATTACTAACAGTAAGCTGGTTATCATCTAATTGAATAAAAATCTCACCCCCTTTATAGTTATGTCGGATTGCATTACTAAGCAAGTTATTGATCAGCATATCAGCAAGATGCTTATTCATGTTAATTTTTTTATTAGCCAGCTCCGTTTTGAGGTTTATGTTATGTGACTGAAGCAGTTCCTGAAACTGCCTTGTTTTTTGGCTGACCAACTCATTCAGATCAATCGCTTCCTGATCTCCAATCAGATTATTCTCGATCTTGGCAAGCATTAATAAAGACTGGTTAAGTCTGGATAATTTGCCTACCGCAACGTAAATATCTTCTATCAATTCCCCTTGCGAATTGCTAAATGTTTCTGTTTGGATCAGCGTATCAAGTTTTGAATTAATTACGGCCAGTGGAGTCATCATTTCATGAGAAGCATTATCAGTAAAACTCTTTAACTCTCTATAATCTTGTTTCACCCGTAATGACATGGCTGCCACTGCAGTATTTAGCTCCGTAAACTCATCAATTTTGGTTTGTTCTATTCTGATGTCATTTTTATCTGCAAGATTAAATGCTTTCATCTGAGATAATATCCCATAAAAAGGCTTCCAGATATTATTGAGCACAAACCTATTGATTAACAACAGCGTAATTAAAAGTACAATCGTTACACTAAGGGTTATTAAAAAAATAATTCTGACCAGATCTTCTGATTCTACTCTTGATTTTGTTACCGTAACAGAATACAGTTTCCCGTTTACTTTTACAGTACTGATAAGGCTTCTGCCGGGTTCTATCTTTTGTGCTGATTCGTTAAAATAGTCATTATAGAAATACCTGCGTTCAAAATCACGCTCAGGATCTATCAGGTGATAGCTTACTTTCTGCTCTTTAAAACTACCTGCCTGTGGCAATTTACCATTCGTTTGAACATAGGCAGCAATTTCATCCTCTTCGATTTCCAAATCCCTATCCAACTGATCTGTCAGGATATAATGGATTACCGAATAATAGATTACCCCGGTAAATACAAAAACAATAATAGAGGCAATTAAGGTAACCCTGTTATATTTTGCGGCTAACTTCATACATTTTCAAATTTGTAGCCCACACCATACATAGATTTGATGTAATCTTTGCATCCTGCTTCTACCAGCTTTTTACGCAGGTTTTTAATGTGGGTATAAATGAAATCGAAATGATCGGAAAGGTCAATCTCATCACCCCATAAATGCTCTGCTATTGCGCTTTTGGTAATTACCTTACTATGGTTTGCAATAAAATAAACAAGTAAGTCATATTCTTTGCGGGTTAGCGTTAGTACATTTCCCTCAATTTTTACGCTCATAGCCTGTGTATCAATATGTATTTCATTGAAGGTAATGATGTTACTGCCATCGTAGCTTTTTCTGCGAACTATTGCTGTTACCCTTGCTTTAAGTTCTGACAGGTGAAAGGGCTTTACGAGATAATCATCGGCACCAAGATTCAGTCCATCAAGCTTATCATCAAGAGAGTGTCTAGCAGAAATAATAAGGACACCATCCTTTTTATTGATCTTTTTAATGGCACGCAAAATTTCCATTCCATCGCCACCAGGCAGAGTCAGATCTAAAAGTATACAATCGTAATTATAGATATTAATCTTCTCTACTGCTGATTTATAATCTACGGCTGTTTCACAGATATTACCTTCATCCGTAAAATAAGTGATAATACTTTCTCGCAGTGAACTCTCGTCTTCTATCAATAGTATCTTCATTCCGGGGATGTTAAAAAATTAAATGTAATAAATAAATGGTGCAGTTATTTGTCTTTATAGAGTAAGTTTATCATGCTTGGTAAAACAATAAGCAGTAAGGGCATGGCAACAATAAAGCCTCCAATAACAGCAATTGCGAGAGGTTGATGGAGTTGCGCCCCGGCTCCAATACCTAATGCAAGAGGCATTAGTGCAATTATTGCTCCAAGGGCCGTCATTAGTTTTGGACGTAAACGCGTAGAAATGGCATAAACAATAGCTTCCTGAACCTTATTTTCCTTACAGGATTCTTTAAACTGCAGGAAGGTAAAAATTGCATTCTCTCCTATTATACCTATGATCATAATTAAGCCGGTATAACTACCTACGTTTAGTGGTGTATTAGTCAAAAACAAAGCCAGATAGCTACCTGAAATACCCAAAACAGCTACAAACAATATGAGTGTGGCAATTTTAAAATCTTTAAACAGAAATAAAATAACAGCAAATACAAGTAAACTGGAAGAAATCAGGATCATGAGCAGTTCTTTAAAAGATTGCTGTTGTTCAGCGTAAGCCCCACCATATTCTATATGATAACCTGGAGGCAAATGGATACTGTTTGAAACCTGTTGCTGTATATCCTGAATTGTGGTTCCAAGATCCCGGTTTTCCAGACGGGCAGTTACCACACCCATTGCCTGCAGGTTTTCCCGTGCAATCTCCGCATCTCCGGTATTTATATCAATAACTGCAAGATTAGTGATTGGCACTAGTTTACCGTTTGGCAAAAATATCTGCATTGATCTAATTCCGTCTACATTATATTTTCTGCTGTCTGGATAAACAAGCCTGATAGTTGAGAGTTGCTCTTTTTCCAGAACACTGCCCGATGGATTTCCTTCTAAAGCCATTTGCAATTGATACTGAAAATCGGCCACGGTAATACCATACTGGGCAAGCTGACTATATATAGGCCTCACATTAATTGAGGGGCCGGCAATCACAACACCATCAAATACATCCGCAGCGCCTTTAACTTCAGAAACTTTAGCGGCAACAGCTTTAGAGAGAGAAGTAAGTTTTGAGTGATTATCTCCAAAGATCTTGATTTCTATGGGCTGGGTTGAGCTCATCAGATCGCCAAGCATATCACCAATTACCTGTCCGAAATCTATTTCAAGTGAAGGCTGAGTAGCAGTTATTTTATTACGGATTTCGCTTATTACCTCTTCGGTTGTTCTGCTGCGTTGCTTTTTAAGCTGAATAAGATAATCTCCATTATTCGGTTCAGTGATAAAGAAGCCCATTTGAGTGCCCGTTCTTCTGGAATAAGTTTCTACATCAGGAATTTTTACAATGATTTTCTCTACTTCTTTCAACATCCTGTCAGTTTCCTGAAGAGAGGTTCCTGGTGGAGATTTATAATCGAGTACAATACTACCTTCATCCATTTCGGGTAGAAATCCTGTTTGGAGTTTTGGCAATATGAGTACTATAAGTAGAATAAATACCGCTATTGCCGCGAAACTGAGTATCGGCTTCTTTATAAACCACATTACCCAGGCCTGATTTTTTACGGTATGGACTTCGGTTTGTTTCTTTTTTAATTGTTTCGCACGTTTACCTAAAAGCAGGTATACTACAGGTAAACAAATCCAGGTAACAAAAAAAGAGCAAATCAAAGCAATAATCATAGTATTGGTCATCACTTTAAAATAGGCACCTGCTACCCCTGTCATGAGTAAAAAAGGAATAAAGATAACTATCGTACTAAGTGAAGAGCCCAACATTGCCTGAAAAAGATATGCGATTGCCTTATGTACCAGATTGTCGCTTTCCAGATCCGGATGTTCCTCATGGGTTCGATGAATCTGCTCTACAACAACAATTGCATCATCTATAATCAAACCTATTGCTGCCGCAATAGCCCCGAGAGTCATTATATTTAGGGTATAACCAATGCTATACAATACAATTACAGTTAAACAAAGTGTAAGTGGAATGGTAATAAGAATTGTACTGCTGGCTTTTAACGATCTCAAAAAGATGATTGCAACAATAATAGCAAGACCTAAGCCTATCCATAAGCTATCGGTTACACTTTTCACAGAATCATTAACAAAATCTGCCTGTATGTAATAAGGTTTAATGCTTACCCCCTGAGGTAAAATACCAGGTAAAAGCTTAATCTTTTTCTCCATGTCCTGAGTAAGGGTAATCAGGTTAGCCTCGGGCTGCTTGATCACTGCAATTAATACGGCATCATGACCGTTTGCATTGATTTTGGTATACTCTACCCCCTCCTGTATACTTACCCTGGCGATATCTTTAATTTGAATAACCCTGTGTCCATTATTACTAACAACTACATCTTCCAAGTCTGATCTGGTTGTTACAGCCGCATCCGTGATAGTTAAATACAACAATTTATAGTCTGAGAGATATCCGTTTGAGCGGATGAAATTAGTTTGACTTAACGCAGTATTTATCTGCTGAGGGGTAAGGTTGAAGGAGCTCATCTTATTTTTATCCAACTCAACCCAATACTCCTTAGCCTTTCCGCCACTAACACGCACTTCTGCAACTCCCTCTACCTGAGAAAGAAAAGGTTTGATGGTATAAGTAGCTATTTGACGAAGTTCAATTGGAGACTTAGTATGGCTTTCCAGTGTATAACCCATTACCGGTAATATGGAAGGGTTCATCTTCTCCACTGATATATTGATATCAGGAGGCAGTGAGTTTCTGATTTGATTGATCCTTGATTCTATGCGTTGCTGGCTCAGATCAATATCTGTATTCCAGTCCATAAAAGCAGATATTTCGCAGCTTCCCCTACTTGTGGTGCTTCTTACCAACTTTAATCCAGGCACTTGTTTAACGGCATTTTCAAGTGGCCTGGTCACTGTTACCATCATCCTGTCTACAGGCTGTAAGCCAGCATCGGCAATGATCTTTATTTTAGGAAATGTGATTTCCGGAAAAAGTGAAGTCTTTAGGTTCTCATAGGCAATAATGCCCCCGAACATAATAATAGCCAGTATTATTATAATTGGGTTTTTATGAGTTAAAAAGAAATTCTTCATTTGTGGTTAATAATAATTTTAGCTGTATCAGGTAATCCATAGTTTCCGGTAAGAATAAACCGGTCTGCAGGTTTAAATAAAGGAGATTTTATTTCGACATAGCTTCCAGTTTCAAGTCCTTTCTGAATATTTACTTTTACCGCCATAGTATCATTAATTAACTTCATTACCCAAAACTCATCCTGTGTTTCATTAGCCAGAATTGCTTCTTTGGGCAAAGCGATAGGATTTAAAGATTCTGACCGGATTAGCTTTACCTTAGCAATAAGCCCTTCTGGAATTAGCTTCTGTGTTTTTACCTGTATAATTATTCTTTGAGTTTGAGAGGCTGAATCGACGATAGGCAATGCAGATCCAACTTTTCCAATTAGCTTTTCTCCGTCGGGCAGTGTTACTTCTAATGCTTTTTGATTTTTAATGATGCCAGTTAATTCATAAGGAAGATCCATAAGAAAAACAAAGCTATTAAGATTAGTAATTACCGCCAGCTGCTCTCCTTCCTGTACATAGTCGCCTTTTTGATGGCTAACTTCTCCTGCAAAACCAGCTGTATTTGCAGTAATTCGGGTTAAACCTGTAAACTTGAAACTGGGATCAAGACTATTAATGGCATTCCCTATACTTCTGGCTTCTTTGGTGATTACCGTAAATAACGTTTGACCACCTTTTACGTAATCGCCCTTTTTTACATTTACTGTTTGCAGATAGCCGTTTGAACTTGCCTTTATTATTCCTTTTTGTTGAAAGGTTGCCGTAGCATTCAATTCAATATAATCACTTAATGGTTCATTGCTAATTTGTGTAATACTTACGGGAGTCTTTGGCTCTGTGGCACGTTCAACCGCTTGATCGCCGGGAGTAGAGCCAGACCCGCATGCACTCAGAATTAAGCAAATTGAAGCTAAACCCAAGGTTACTTTATAACATAGCTGCTTACTACTCATCTTTTTATTTACTAATTGTTCCAATAGTTTAGTTGATTAATTAGCTGAAGCCTGGATATATTAACCTGCCGAAGCATATATTGAGTATTGAGGTAATTATTAATAGCAATTACGTAATCTGCAATAGTGATATCACCCGTTTGCAGCAATTTGCTATCCACATTTATGAGGCCTTCTGTAAATTTAATCTGCCTTGTAATTTTAGCTTGCAGCTCTTGAGTAGCTTGCAGCTGTTGAACAAGCTGATTAACCTGCTGTTGATACTGCTGGGTAAAAAATTGCTGATAACCTTGCCTCGTGTTTTCCTGTAGTTGAAGCTGTGTATGTTTTATTTTACGCTGGCCACCATCATAAATAGGCATCGAAACAGTAAAGCCTACACTTGTTCCGAAATTCTTATATGGCTGTAGAATGAAAGATGAATTGTAGCCACCATTTACATAGACACTTGCCTGCGGTTTATAATTCAGATCTATCTGTTTTTTATCATTCAGTAGCTTTAAGCTATCTATTTTATAGCCTTGCATAAAAATACTATTACTTAATCCAGTAAGTGTTGTAGCTGCCAGCACTGGTTCTTCAAGTGCCACAAGATTAGTATCTACAATGCCACTTAAATAGTTTAAACGTGCAAAGTCGTTCTTTAACTGGATGCTGGTTTGACTAAGCTGCAATTCCTGCTGCTGAAACGTAACAAGAAACGCAAGGTAATCTGCTTGTTTGTACACACTTTTTTGAGCAAGTACTTTTAATACCTTTTCTTCCTTTTGCAGAAGTTGATAAACTTCAAGATAAAAGTCTCTTTGCTCCTGATCCGTATAGGTTGTTATGTATTGTTCCGTTATAGATTTTCTAATGTCCTGACTGGATATTTTTGAAGCTGCATTTATAGAATCAGAATTTAATGTAACTCCCTCTAACTGAATATCGCGTCTGTTTTTACCTATAATATTCTGATTCGCAGTGATAAGCGCATCGAATGTTTTGCCATTACTAAGCGCATTATCATAACCATAGCCATTAATAACAGGAGCATAAGTTCCTGTTGAACTGGCAGTAAGCTGAGGTCTGTACCCAGCTCTTAGTATGGCACTGTCCATTTTATTAGAAACCAGCTGATTCTTAAAATCTCTAAGTAAAGGGCTATTGATTAATGCTTTTTGAATGTAATCGTCTAATTTGTTATTCTGCGCCCGACATGAAATCACAGTGCCAACGCAACTTAAAAGCGTTAATAGAAACATCAAACATATTTGCTTTATGCTTTTTATCATTTAGAATGAGAATTACACCGTAACTATATAGATATAATATAAAGATAAAATCACACTTTGAAGAAAATCTGTAGAAACTCATGGTGCTATAGCCAAACTAGCTTTTTCTTTTATGATGGATAAGTTTATCCATTGCTTCCTGAAATGACCCAGCCCTTGTTACTTCTCCACTATTTACAAAAAAGATCTCATCTGCGTTCTCTATAGTATTTAAACGATGTGCAATGATTACCAGAGTTGTTTCTTCCGGTAATTTATCCAATATCTCGCCAAGTAGTTTTTCTGTTATGGTATCAATATTCGCAGTCGCTTCATCAAGAATTAGTAAATCCGGCTTTCTTAATACTGCGCGCATAAAGGCTATCAATTGTCTTTGCCCCAGACTTAAGCTATCGCCCGACGAGAGAACTTTCGTTTCCGCTCCATCATCAAAAACAGAAAGTAACCCTTCCAGTCCAGTAGCCTTAATTATAGCTAAAAAATTTTCCTGATCAGATTCATGATATTGCTCATTGCCATATAGGATATTCTCCCTAACTGTTCCGGTAAATAAGAATGGTTCCTGAAGTATGAATCCAATTTTTTTACTCCTTTCTTCCGGGGTATAAGATTTAATATCTTTCCCATCTAAAAGAATCACCCCGCTTACCGGATCGTACAAACGCGCCATGATGGATGCAGTTGTAGTTTTACCACCACCTGTTGGACCCACCAGCGCATATGTTTTTCCTTTTTCCAGCTTAAAGTTTACATTGTGAAGTATCTCATTACTGCTGGTATATCCAAAATGAACGTTTCTGAATTCAAGTAATGATTCTGAAGCCTTTGCTGGGGTACTATCAGTAACTTCCAGATTACTTTGCAGAGATAGCATACGGGAAATCCTATCCCAGCCTGCAAGAGCCACCTGGAAACTTGTCCACAAAGCTGCCAACTGCCTTAACGGATTATAAAAATTAGTGGAGTAAGCCAAATAACTAACCAGTAACCCTATACTAAATTCAGATTCAGTGATCAGATAAATACCGTAACTCAGCACAATTAATTGCGCTAAGGCCGAGAATAATCCAAATACAGGTAAGAACATATTGTTCGCCATTCCTGTGCCCATAGCAGTTTTATAATTATGCTGGTTGGCAACATCAAATTTTTTCCTGAAATAATCCCTTCGGTTAAAAGCTATTATCACCTTAAAATTATTCAAACTTTCCTGTATTTCGGCACTTAGCCCTCCTGAGCTCTTTAAACTTAGCGCATTCCTTTTCCTTACCCATGGCGATACGCTTCTTGTAAATACAAGGATAACCAGGGCTGGTACAAGAGTGGCAAGCCCCAGTTTTATATTGATAGATAATAAGAACACTCCTGAACCAATCATAGTAATAATGCTACTGATGAATTGCATTAAGGCCTGAGAAAAGAACTGACTCAATTTATCGGTATCATTATTAACCCTTGATATCAGGTCACCTGCTTTGTTTTCATTAAAGAAAGCTACCGGTAATTGTTGGATTTTATTAAAGATTACGTTTCTTAATTTAAATATGGCACGTTGGGCCACCCCTCCCATCCATTGCGTTTGTAAATAACTGCTTACAAAAGCTACAGAATACATAGCTAGCAAAATACCTGCAAATACCAAAACACCATGATATTTTCCGGTTTGCACGTAATGATCTATCGTATAACCTATTAAAAATGGCCCCAGGAGATTAAGTGATGCACTGACAAGGATTGCAGATAAGGAAAGAAAAATACGCTTTCTCTCTTCTGCAACCAGGTTCAACAAGTTTTTAAGGCCTGTCCAGGATGAGCTTTTTTTCTCTTGCTCGGCTATGCTGTTCAGATTATAATTCATAATTGCTTGTGCTTTTTTGTGAATTAAAGATCTGTACATATTCAGGGCTCGTATTCATAAGCTCTTTGTGGGTTCCGGCAGCTAATATTTCGCCCTGCATAAGCAAAATGATTTGTTCATAATGCTCTACGGCAGCTATTTTCTGAGTTACTGAAATAAGTGTTAAATCGGGGTAATTACGTTGGATATTTTCAAGTATTCGGGTTTCGGTCTGATTATCCACCCTCGCCGTAAAATCATCGAGCAGCAATACATTTGGATTTATTGCCAATGCACGCGCCAGCATAATCCGCTGCTTTTGTCCACCTGAAAGGCTTAACCCACGTTCAGATACACTGGTATTTAAACCTTCTGGCAATGACTCCATAAAATCTTTTAGCTCGGCTGTTTCAATTGCCCTTTGTAAAGACTCGTCGGTTACCGTTTCGCTAAAAGTAATATTTTCCCGAATGCTCATGTTGAACAGGATGCTATCCTGAAAAACAAAGCCTAATTTTTGATAAAAAGATTCGCTCTTATATTCATCTATTTGATGACCGTCGAATGTTAAAGTCCCACTATCTGGTTTAATTAAGCCACTAAGCAAATAGAGCAGTTGCGTTTTACCAGCCGCTGTTGGCCCAATTACCGCAGTCCGCGATCCAGGACGTACAGATAAGTCAATTTGCTTTAATACGGGTTTTTCACCGTAATTAACATTAATCCCCTTCATCTCTATTGCTCCTGTTAAATTAGCTTCCAGCTGACCTTTTTCTATGGTATCTGGCCTTTCGAGCATCTCGCTGATCCTGCCATAGGAGGCAGTAGCCTGAGCGATTACGTTACTCATAAAACCTATGATCAGGATTGGGAAAATAAGCAGCGCCAGATAACTGTTAAAGGCAGCAAAATCACCTAAGCTCATTTTGCCATTAATAACATAATGTCCACCCAGAACCAGGATCATCAAACCCGCCATATTAGCAGTGAATACAATTATGGGAATTAGCCAGGCAAATAACCTCAAAATTGAAAGCCCAATATCTTTAGCCTTATTGCTCGCTTCAAAAAACTTATCGTATTCCAGCTGTTGTGAGTTAATTACACGAATTAACATGGCCCCAAGGATACTTTCATTAATTACTTTATTTAACCAGTCTATTACTTCCCTGCTCTTTTTGAATAGCACACGCACTTTGCCCAGTACGATAAAAAATGTGCCCCCAATAATTGGAATAATAGCCATTACGATTAAACCAAGTTCCCAGTTGATGCTAAGCAATAAGATACTTGCTCCAATAATGATAAACAAAGAAGATACGATTGAAACAATGGCCTGGGATACAAACAGTTTTATAGAATCTACATCCGACGTAAGATTGGTAAGTAAACGTGATGGATTGGTAGTTTGTATATATGCAAAGCTTTGTCTGGAAATTTTATCAGCTAGTCGGGTCCTTAAGTCCCTTGCCACTTTCTCTGAGGCATAGGTTTGCATTAAACTTTGCAGCACACTGAATAAAAAGATGATAAGTACTACAATTATAAACTCTGTTGCAATTGTTTTATATGAAAACTTACCAGCGCTATAGGCATCTATACCGCTACCAATAAGTTTTGGAATCCAGAGATTCAGGCCATTACTAAGTAATGCGAACAAGATCAATAGAAAAATCAAGCCTGAATAAGGTTTAAGCAGGCTAAAAATGCTCGGACCTTGATTTGCCTTCTGTTTTGGACCTTTAGTATCTGAATTCTTCATTTTCAATTTACGAAATTGGGATTTTTTTTCAATACTATAACCCAATATCGATTATAATTCAGTTATTTTTAAATTACGAAAATGAATCTCAGCCCCTTCAGATTCCAAACACAGGTATCCCTTCTTTACAGTTGATTTACTTATCCCATTTACGAACTTGCCATTCACAGATAATTTGATGGTTCCATCCACACAAACTACCGTATAGCTATTCCATTCACCTTTCCCCTTGCAACGGTTTTCCACTGATTTGCTACGCTCGCCCCTTGGATTATCCGGAACGGTTTCTACACCTCCAACTCCAAAAAGTTCTCCATGAACATATGCAATAGGTGGCTTCACACCATCCCTAATATTTTGATTTACCCAGTCGAGCTCGAGCATCTGTACTTCAACTCCACCGGGCAAGCGATTTTCCGCTCCCGGTTTGGCATCACTCCATACAAATACACCCGAGTTCCCACCTGCTTCCATATGCATCCATTCAACCTGTAGTATAAAATTCTCGTACAGCTTTTCTGAACGCATAACACCAATAGGCTTGCCTTTACAAATGAGCAGATCCTTTTCCACTCTCCAGGTATCGGGATCAGTATTTACGTTGATCCAGTTAATAGATGCTCCCTTAGTTTTATTATCACTTGTTGTTTGTTCCAGTTTTAGTTCAGTGCCAAATTTGATAGGTTTTGACTGTGCATATAATGATGTCTTGCAAAACAAAAGAAACAGAAAGGTCATACCCATTCCACTTAATATTTTCATATCTGTAGTTTAAAGTATGTTAAATTACTTTAGTGATGCCTGGTAAAGCCACCGGATGGTCTTCCCATTTAAGGTCCCAATTGTAATCTTCTATTTTTGGACCAAGTGTTTCGGTAGACTTCATGGCTTGTTCCAAAGTGATTGTTTGTCCACTATAAGCAACCATACGTCCCCAAATAGCCAACATGGTGCTATTTGCCATTTCCTCACCCTGATTTATTGGATTGCCACTTCTTATACCAGCAAAGAGCTCATTATGCTGAGTTTGATACATGTTGTTTTTCTCGCCATCATATAGCCATTTATTTTTACCTGTTATTTCATATTTACTGCCAACATTAATAGCTGCACTTCCATCTGAGCCCAATACATCTACGCTATTGCGATGCGAAGTTCCCTCCTGCTGTCTGCAGAAATGATAACCCTTTACTCCGTTGGCATACTCATATTCTATAGCAAAATGATCATATATATTACCAAAGATCTCATCAACGCGTACTTGCCTGCCCCCTGTTCCTGTTGCGCTGACCGGCATTTTTCCACTCATAGCCCACGACATCAGATCCAGACTATGAACAGCCTGTTCGGTTATAAAATCGCCCGAAAGCCAGCTATGGTAATGCCAGTTGCGCATTTTATAGGTAAGGTCTGTCCAGCCTGGCTGACGAGGATTTGACCAGTTCCCCGCACCGTTTCTGAATGTAGAAACTGTCCTGATGTCTCCAACATCTCCTTTTAAAATCCTTCCAAAAGTAGCCCTGCTTGGCAGGTCATAGCGGAAACAAAAACCAGACACCAGAGAAAGGTTTTTCTCGCGTGCTTTTTTTGCTGCATCTAAAACCTTACGTATCCCGGGCACATCAACTGCAACAGGTTTTTCACAAAAAACATGTTTATTTGCATTAATTGCTGCTGTTAAATGATCCGGTCTAAATGCTGGCGGAGTTGTAAGCAATACCACATCTACACCAGAATCTATTAGCTTCTGATAAGCATCGAACCCAATAAATTTATTCTTTTTCTCTACCTTAACTCTATCGCCGCCAATTTCTACAAGAGCAGTATAAGCACCATCCAGTCTATCCTCAAAAACATCTGCCATTGCTGTTATAATTACATCAGGGTCTGCTTGTAAGGCTTGTGCTGCTGCACCTGTCCCCCTACCACCGCAGCCTATTAACCCTACTTTAAGTTTAGATTTTAGGGAAGAAAACAATGGATTGGCAAAGCCCGATTGATAAGCTAACGTACTTCCTACCAGCACAATACCCGATTTCTTTAAAAACGATCTTCGGTCGGTTAAATTTGGAATTGCAATTTTAGTCATAGTATTAGGTTCATTTGGTTGAGTGTGTTCTTCCAGGCGGAAGTAGTAGTATTTTATACTAAATTTATATTAAGTTACGGAAAGATGATATTATTCACAAAAAGGTTACTAAAATGACGATTAACAACTGAATAGATGTTGTCGTATATTCCCCTTCAGATTGTCGCTTGTACACATCATCTGTTGGGCTTTTTCGTTGCAATTTTGAATAGTCATTAACAATTTAAATTAGTGAGCCTAAATCATCAAAAGAATAAACAAAACCTCTTTAAAATTAAACAAAATGAATACTACAGAAAAAACAACAGTTACAATAGAAGCTACAATAAATGCCCCGGTCGAAAAAGTCTGGAACCTTTGGACCAGCCCTGAGCACATTATTAAATGGAATAGCGCATCTGAAGATTGGCACACGCCTAAAGCAGAAAATGATTTACGTGTAGGTGGAGCATTTTCTTCGCGTATGGAAGCCAAAGATGGAAGTTTTGGATTCGATTTTGGTGGTATTTACGATGAAGTTGAAACACATAAGCTGATTGCCTACACACTTGGTGATGACCGAAAAGTAAAAATCATCTTTACTCCAGATGGCAATACTACCAAAATAACTGAATCTTTTGATGCAGAAACTCAAAACCCCGTAGAAATGCAAAAAGGCGGCTGGCAGTCAATCCTTAATAGCTTTAAAAAATATACAGAGACAACAGTCTGATCAATTGTTAAAAATTTGGCTGACTATGTCCAATTTTGGAAATTATAATCGTCATCTGTTTTTAACCATTAAAATTTAAACAAAATGAAAGAGTTCTTATTTGTATTTAGAAACGATTACCGGGCGATGCACAAAAGTTCTCCTGAAGAAATGCAGGCAGAAACAAAAAGATGGATGGATTGGATTGGAGGCATTGCTGCACAAAACAAACTGGTTGACAGAGGTAACCGGTTGGCCGACGATGGAAACACCGTAAAACCGGGAAATGTAATTACTGATGGCCCGTATATGGAAATCAAAGAGTCTATTGGGGGGTACACTCTTGTTAGAGCCGAATCACTAGAAGATGCTACTGAAATGGCTAAAGGCTGTCCTATCTTTCAAAATGGCGGAAGTGTAGAGGTTAGAGCAATTAATCCTTTGTAAGCTATAATCGTACGATTAGCGTAAAAAAAATGAAAAGCCTTTGTATTTTGCAGAGGCTTTTCGATTTTGAGCATTAACCTACCATTATGAAGCAATCAGAAGAATTAATACCACATTTATTTAGGACAGAATACAGGAAACTAACTGCTGTACTGACTAAAATATTTGGTCTTGAACATATCGAAATTGCAGAAGATATTTCAAGTGATACTTTTCTGATGGCTTCCGAAACCTGGGGAATAAAAGGTTTACCTGAAAACCCCGTAGCCTGGCTCTATACAGTTGCAAAGAATAAAGCGAAAGATTATTTAAAAAGAAATACGCTCTTCGATCAAAAGATAATACCACATATCCAAAACAACATTTCCGAAATTCAGGAATTTGAAATAGACCTTTCTGATCAGAACATTACAGATTGCCAGTTGCAAATGATGTTTGCCGTTTGTCACCCTTCCATTTCTACTGAAGCCCAAATAAGTTTATCGCTTCGGGTACTTTGCGGTTTTGGAATTGATGAAATAGCTAATGCATTTTTAACCAACAAAGAAGTGATTAACAAGAGGCTATTTCGTGCTAAAGAAAAACTTAGAACTGAACAGGTTAAGATAGAGCTTCCTAATCCATCGGAAATTGAAAACAGACTTGAAATTGTTTTAAGAACTTTATACCTCCTCTTTAATGAGGGCTATTACTCATCAGGAAAGGATGTAACTTTAAGAAAAGACGTTTGCCTGGAAGCCATGCGCTTAACAAACCTGCTACTCGAAAACAAGGCAACCAATAAACCGATTGTAAATGCACTAATTTCATTAATGTGCTTTCACTCCTCCCGCTTCGAAGCAAGAATTAACCCCAATGGAGAAACCATACTCTATCAGGATCAAAATGAAGACCTTTGGAATGAAGAACTCATTATTCAGGGAGAATATTTTTTAAACCAGGCTTACGTAGGAGATAAACTTTCCAAATACCATCTTGAGGCAGGCATCGCCTATTGGCATACCCTTAAGCAAGACACAAAAGAAAAATGGGAAAACATTTTGCAACTTTATAATAAGCTGCTTCAGTTAGAATACTCACCAATAGCCGCATTAAACAGAACCTATGCATTATCAAAAGCTAATGGTAAGAATGAAGCCATTATAGAAGCGGAAAAGCTAAACCTGGTCAGCAATCATCTATATCATGCGCTGTTAGGGAACTTATACACAGGAATTGAAAACAGTAAAGCGATTTTTCACTTTCAGGCTGCTTTAAAACTGACTAAATCAAAAGCTGACAAATTGGTTATGGCCAAAAACATACATGATCTTGAGTCTGCTTAAATTCTGTGCATATTATTTTCTGACTGTCTTAATTAATAAATACTAGCATTTTTGACTAAAAGAGTGATTTAATTTTAATATTTTTAATTTTGAAGACACCTTCATTTACCAAAATATAATTACACTTTACTGCGCTTATCTAAAACTGAACTACCTATGAAGCTATTAGAACAAAAACTACCTTTTGTGAATACATTATCGAAAGGTGTTGGGCAAATTATGCTTCAGGAAAATGCACTAACCGGATTACTTTTTTTAGCAGGCATTTTTTACGGTTCAATACTTATGGGTATCGGCGCAGTTTTAGCTGTGCTTACCGGTACATTAACTGCAAAAGTATTGAGTTACGACAAAAAGGAAACTCAACAAGGCTTATATGGTTTTAGTGCCGCTCTGGTTGGTGTAGCCCTTATACTGTTCTTTAAACCGGTTATGATTACCTGGGTAGCCATTGTAGTTGGTTCTGCCCTGGCAACAATTATACAGCATTGGTGTATTGTAAAGAAAATACCGGTATTTACGCTACCATTTGTTCTTGTTACCTGGGCTATTATCTATTTATTTCATCACATTTATCCTGTTGCTGCTTCTGAGTTGCTTTCAGCCGAAACGCATATTACAAATGATTTTACATTTGCACTAAGAGGTTTTGGTGAAGTTATTTTTCAGGGAAGTGCCATTTCAGGAATCATTTTCTTCATAGCAGTATTTATAAATTCGCCAATTGCAGCATTATATGGAATTACAGGAGCAATATTAGCGGCTACTTTATCGGCCTTATGCTCTGTACCTATAGATGCGATTGAGATGGGTTTATTTAGCTACAATGCCGTTTTATGTGCCATTGTTTTTGCGGGCGATAAACCGAAAGATGGCATATGGGCAGCTATTTCAATAATACTATCTGTAATTATTGCTTTTCAGATGAACAAGCTCAACCTTATTCAACTTACTTTCCCTTTTGTAGCCGCTACCTGTATTACTTTGTTTTTCAAAAACCTGAACCTGAAACAAAGATTAGAACAAACTATAACAAACTAAAAATGTTAAAAACCTACCTTATATTATTCATTGCTATTGTTTTTGAAATTATTGCTACATCGGCCTTAAAGGCATCTGACCAGTTTAGTAAACTATGGCCGTCGGTTTTAACCCTGATAGGCTACGCAACGGCTTTTTATTTTTTGAGTCTTAGCCTCAATAAGCTCAATCTTGGTATTGCCTATGCCATATGGTCTGGAGTCGGTATAGTTATGATCTCAGTGGTAGGTCTTTTTCTGTTTAAACAGAAACTGGATCTTCCGGCAATAATTGGTATTGTGCTGATTATTTGCGGAGTGGTGGTGATCAATGTATTCTCTAAATCTGTGAGCCATTAAAATTATTTTGATAGAGGTTATTGCCTGAGCTCTACTACAGATCTCATATGACTGAAAGTCTGGAAGCTATATTGTCCGTGATACTTACCAATTCCTGAAGTCCCTACACCACCAAAGGGTAAAAAATGGATTCCTACATGTATCAATGTGCTGTTGATTTCAGCATCACCACTTGTCGTCCTGCTTAAAACATCTTCTGCAAAAGTCTTATCCTCAGAAAAAACATATAATGCCAAGGGCTTAGGTCTGGAATTGATCTCATCAAGGACCACATCAATGTCAGAGTAGCTTAGAAATGGAAGAATCGGCCCGAATATCTCCTGCTGCATTACCGCATCGGTCCAGACCACATTATCCATTATTGTCGCTTCAAAATAACGGGTTTCCAGATCATACTTACCACCATATACTACTTTTCCTTTCGCTGCATCCAGATATCCAGCAAGATTCCTCACCTGCTGCTGTGAAACAATCTTGCCAATCTTGCCCAATGAATTACCATCGTAGGTCTTCTGAAGATAGCGCTTAAATTTCTCGATCAACTCCTCCTTTATCGATTCATGTACATAGATATAATCAGGGGCTACGCAGGTCTGCCCACAGTTCATCCATTTGCCCCTTGTAATCCTTTCAACTGCCTTATCAAGATTGGCATCCTTATGAACAATAGTCGGCGATTTCCCGCCCAGTTCCAGAGTCAATGGGATGAGCTGTTCGGCAGCTGCCTTCATTACAATCTTGCCTACATTAGGACTTCCTGTAAAGAAAATATAGTCAAATTTTAAGCTTAACAAAAGCGTATTTTCCTCGATTGATCCTTGTATCACCGATACATAGTCGGGAGAGAATGCCTCATTCACTATCTTTTCAATAACCCCGGCAACGTTTGGCGTGTTTTCTGATGGCTTGATAATAGCAGTATTTCCGCCCATTATAGCACCTAATAAGGGACTAAAAGTCAATTGAACAGGATAATTAAACGGACCTACAATATAGCTAAGCCCATAGGGCTGAAAGGTTACCTTACTTACAATTTCAGCTCCTGAGGAATGTTGCTTTGAGGGCATCTCAATAGGTTTAGCCCAGCTTTCGAGGTGCTCAACGCAGTAATCCAGTTCATCCAAAACTATTTTTATTTCGGCATACTCAGTCTCTGCTCTGCTCTTTCCCAAATCTGTGAACATGGCATCGCAAATCGCATCAGTATGTGCCACAAATGATTTTTTTAGATTCCCAAGTTGCTCAATCCTGAAATCAATTGATTGGGTTTTCCGTGTTGCAAAGAACTTTTTTTGGCTTTGAAACACCGATGTTATGTGATTTTTCTGATTTGTATCCATTTCTATTTTCTGGTTTGAACCATTTGATTCTTAAGCAAACTCAGATAGTTCTAAAGTGATAATCAACAATTAATTACTGTTTTTGTTGCGCGTTAGCATTTTATTTAGTTAAAAGTGAGATCATTTTTTCCGCAACTGCTTCAGATGAGGCAGGGTTTTGTCCGGTGATCAATAAGCCATCTTCCACAACATGAACACCCCAATCACCAACTTTGCTATAATGGCCCCCTAGTTTTTTCAGTTCATCCTCAACAAGGAAAGGAACCACATCAGTCAATTTTACAGCCTCCTCCTCGGAATTGGAAAAACCTGTCACATTCTTTCCACTTACAAAAGGTTTACCATTATCAAATTTCACATTTTTAAAAACCCCCGGAGCATGGCAAACCGCACCTATAGGTTTTTTGCTATTGTAGAAATCCAGAATTAACTTCGCAGAATCATCATCATTAGCCAAATCCCACAATGGACCATGTCCACCCGGATAGAAAATAGCGTCAAAATCATCAGCATTGATTTCAGACAATATGTGTGTACTGGCAATTATACCTTGTGCATCAGTATCCTTATAATAACGATCTGTTGCTCCTGTCTGAGCAGAGTCTGCCTCGCTATTTGGATCTATCGGAGCCTGACCGCCTTTAGGCGTTGCTACGGTTATTTTATAACCTGCATCTTTAAACTTATAGTAAGGTGCTGCAAATTCCTCTACCCAAAAGCCAGTTTTATGACCTGTGTTTCCCAATTCATCGTGGGAAGTCACCACAAATAATATATTCATGATTCTCTTATTTTTAGTCGTTGTTGCTAACTGTTAATTTAACTTCAATATTCCCCCTGGTTGCATTAGAATATGGACAGATTTGATGTGCCTGATCAATCAAAGATTGAGCCTGATCCAAACTAATACCGGGAATGTTGGCATGTAACTCCGCTGCAAGTCCAAATCCACCATTTTCAATCTGACCGATACTCACATGGGCAGTTACTGTGGTAGTACCAGTCTCAATCTTGCTTTTTTTGATAATTAAATTAAGCGCACTATCAAAGCAAGCCGAATATCCTGCAGCAAAAAGCATTTCTGGATTGGCATAATCATCATTCAAACCACCTAGAGCCTTTGGCATTCTTACTTCCAGATCCAACACCCCGTTTTCACTTTTCACCTGTCCATTTCTGCCATTTGTAGCTGTTGCGGCTATTGTATACAATGTTTTCATCTTATTTTTAATTGAATTGATAAATCATGATTAGCTTAAATAAGTATTCCATCACTTATCAGGCGATTAAAGCATAAACAGATTCATTCATCTGATTGTTTTAGTCTAGCTGTAGATATTATTTTGAAAACAACCCAAGACTTCTTTATCACCTATCGTGTCGTTTTTCTGTACACGATATTTTCAGAATTCATAGGTAAAACCGGCAGAAGCCCTTAGTAGGCTATTTGAAATTTGAACTTCCTGGGCAATGTAAATAAATCTACAAGGATTTTATTTTTGATCGGGTGTTAACTTAATTGACATTAAGAACCAAAAAAGCCTTAGATTTCTCTAAGGCTTTCTAGCGTACCGTATCTCCGGATTACTTTGAACATTTAGATCGTTTTTTAAGGCTTATTGAACCTATTATTAATGATTTAAGTATCAAAGGTTTTATTTGAATCTACCTCTTTCTCTAGTTGTTAATAGCACAAATTTAGTTAAAATTAACCTTAACCGGACTGCTTTTGAACCAAAAATTTGGAAGTAAAGTGATTTATAGTTTTCGTTTACATTCCGCCTTGGTGGTAAAAGTGCCTACTTAGAGCCATTTCCTAACTGATTTGCACCTCTTAGCATATTTAGGCTGACAAATGATTTGGTACAAAAATTTTCTCCTACTCTTTTCGTTAGAAGATAGGATCTTGAACATTTAAATATGAATAGAAATGATGTAAGCCTCATGGAAACATTTGTGTTAAGTTAGAGTAGCCAAACAACATGACAAATCAAGTAAAAAACATTTATATTGATTTTATTTTTGGTGAGACGTGGTCAATTTGCTTTGGTTAATCCACTAAGCATCAACTGAGCCAGTTACGATTCTTTTATAAATTGCCATAACATCCTTTGGAAGCACATTATCTCCTGCGTAGAAATCGTCCTCCTTGGGGTCCAAATCTTTCTCAATCATAATCCTGATCAACTCGATGATAATATACCAGGCCATATTTTGATTTTTAAAATCTACAACGGGCTTAGCGGTATATGGCAATGCCGTAAAATCCCCTAAGTTGTTCTCTACTGTTGTCCAACGGCAAAAATCTAAGATAATCGGTACAATTCTAAAAACTGGATTCTTAGCCTTTTTTTCAAATGCCCATTTTACTTCATGATCCAAAATATACTTAGTTTTCATAAAGTTCGGACTTACCATGAAACACACGATATCACTTTGATCAAAATGCTCTTTTATTTCAGGCTCCCATTCCTTTCCGGCAGTAAGCTCGGTACAGAACCAGTTTGCCACTTTTCCATCCTGACGCAATGCAGCCAGGTGTCGGATAAATGTATCAACCAAGACAAGATCATCTTTTGAGTAAGAGATAAATATATTTTTCATTTTTTTCTGTAGGTTAAGGTGTTTTTTAAAATTGGAAAGTCTGTATGTATTATCTTCATATTCAAACACCCACAGCTCTTTCTTGGCCATTTCTTCGAGGATATAGATCGGCACAAAATTTTCTCCATTAACAGTAACCGCCTTGTGTACATTCATACCTTTGGTTAGTTGAAGGAGCTGCTGGTCAATCTTATCTAAAAACTCGTCATTCAGGCTATTCTTCATCTTATAAATTTCGATGCAGGCCTTTTCTTTCTTGAGATCTCCGTTTATAAACTTTACCAGGAGAATTTCGTGAGTAAGCTCGTCCTTAACGATTATTCCTTCCCTCCAATAATAAAAAAGGTTCTGGTTATCTTTATCCTTAAGCACCTTTCCGCCATAGATATGAAAAAAATCCAGAATTATGGTTTTATGTATAAACCCGGTAAAAATATAGCGGTAAACAGGTTTTCCAAAAGCACCCAAAAACAGCCCAACACTGCAGAGAGGCTGTTTGGGCAGATATAATGGGGCGAGATAATAGTCTTTCCTTACTGGGTGTGGAATGATGATTTTAAAATGCCCCATCACCTCCATTATAGTCTTGCACTCGTCATTAAAAGAAAGAAATTTGAGAGCTTTGTATACATGATCATTATTAAACTCCCCATGTAGTTCATTTACGCCTTCCAGAATGTTGTATATCTTATCCAGCACATATTCCTGATTGACAAAAACCCTTTCCTTCAATGAATCATTTTCGGGAAAGTAAAGTAAAAGTCCGATATTATTGAGGTACTTAGCAAAACTATCTGTATCGACATCATTAAACAATACGGCCTCCACCTGCTCCCGACCAGCATTGCGAACCTCTGGAATGGCTCGGATAATCATATTACAAAATTGTTTAAATTCCGAAAAAGACAATTCTTTTTTAAATTCCTTTTTGTTCTGCTCAATCTCACTTTTTATAATCCCCCAGGTTGCGAGGTAACCTTGGTCAATAAGCGATATGGATTGAATCATATCGAACAAAAGCATTTTGGTATGTTCTAAACCCTTCCTAGAAAGAATAGACATACGGGAGAAATCAAATATATTGGGGAATTTATTCCATTTCTCAGCTTCATTTAAGAACTTCTTATCCGACTGATTCTCAATTTTATTCTGCACAACCAAGATATCTGCAGCATTTTGTTCCACAAGGGGATCATTTGCATTAGGAGCATCCAGTCCATCAAGTTCTTCCTTGAAGATTAAGTCATTTTGCTGAACGATCTGATCTATCCTAGCTTCATCATCGGAAATATCTTTTCTACTGCAATAATGGCGTATTGAATCAAGCCAATAATCCAGAGGATAGTTCTGAACTAACACTTTTTTGCTCTCACCATCACGTTTTTGATCAATTAGAATTTCATTAAAATTTTCGCCCTCTTTATCCCACAATAGAACGTATGCCGTCTGGGTAGTGAAAAACAGGTGGTGGGTATCATGATAATATTCCTGTCCACCAAAATCAAAGATCTTAAGCTTAAATTTCTTTGTTCCATAATTTGTATCCCATTCTCTTATTTCCAGCCAATGGGTGGTCTCCAAATCTGCTGAAAACTCATCATTTAGCAACCAGTTAACAAAGGTTGATTTTCCAGCGTTACTATTTCCAACCAGAATGAGCTTTACATCATGGTTTACAAATGGGGTTAAGTTTATTTGGAGTTCTGCTTTAGATTGTTCAAAGTGGGCAAGAACACCTCTTTTTCCTTGGGCTATTATATCCAATGGTGGCTGAATTCCTTTATTTTTGGCGACATTTATAATGTTTCTTTGCCATCTCGAATCCGCTATATCCAGCTTTTCAATCAAAGACTTTATGGAAGTAATCTCTTCGATACTATTGGCATGTAAATCGACTGTCCTGATATTAGGAAAAGCATTTAGGAATGAGATATCCTTAATGTAGTTATTACTCAGGTACAATTCGCTTAGATTAAAAAGTACTACCTCATTTCTTACCCTTTTAATCAAGTTATTATTCAGATGCAGTTTTTCCAATGCCTGAAGACTTTTTAAGGTCCCGATGGTATGGATTCTATTATTACTGACATTTAACACTTTAAGCTTTCTAAGCCCCTGAAATGAAGTAAATGTTTTAATTCTCCACCTGTTCCAGCGTTTATTCTTCTTTTTTCGCCAATCACCACCACAGATTAGTATTTCCAGATTTTTAAGTTTGGCAATCTCTGGAGGAATATTATAAATATTATTTGATGGACCTATATTTTCGCTTTTGACTAGTTCCCATTCCCCATGATTGTCATTTGCCCACTCGTTACTCAAATAAAGCTCCTGTAATTCTGTATGCTCAAAGAGTTCGGGTAGGAATGAAATATCTGTCAAACCACAGTTTCCAAGATCCAATACCACGCTACCATTTAACCTGCTACGCTCAACTTTCTCCCTGGCTATTGAAAGGTGGCTATCAATCCATTCAAGAATAGATGCTGTTGATATATAATCAACTTCAAGAGGTGGATATTCAATCTTATTACCTTTTGCAAATACTTGCACTAACATTCCTTTCTTTAACAAAGGGTATAATGGACTTAAATCTGTAATCTTGTTTTCAGACAAATCCAGAAACTCTAGTGAGATCATAGGTTTCAGCGCTTCAATATTTTCAATTGTATTGTTTCTTAAATCGAGATAATTCAGTAAAGGAAGAGTAGCGATACTATTAGCAAGATTTTTTATTCTATTATATGAAAGGTCAAGTTTCTTCAGTGATTTCAACTTCCCCAGATGGACGAGATTCCGTATCCCAATTCGTTTTAAAGCAAGTTCAACTATTTCATCATTTTCATCTTTACGAAAATAACAGTTAGTTTCATTATCAATAATACTAAGTTCATCGAGATCTAAAATTTTTATACTGTAGAAGACTTCTAACTGTAAAATTACGTGTGGTTTGAGCGCCATAGAATTTGCTCCCGACTTAAATGTAGGGAAAGGTTGTAATGATAATAAAAAAGAAATTAAATTTACAAGCAGAATGCATAATAGTCAAATTTGAAATCCTTCAAAAACAGTCTAGTTTTAAATTTCAACAAAAATTATCTCGATATGAAAGAAAAAAAGCACGACTGTAACTCTGGAGCTTCTAAAAAGAGAAACCTATTGAAAAGATAAGCTGTGGTACGATAATGCCAATCTCGGAGATCGATCGATTAGTTTGATCACTTATTTGAGATTTTTTGACTATTTAAAGATGTGGGTAATTCTTTAGGTTATAATACTTGGATAGTCAGTATCTGTTTCTTAATATCAGTGTTATGTATAACTAAATAAGTACTTTATTCTCAAAATCATTAAGGCTATTATTTACACAGAAAAAAAATAACACAGAGGCTAATAAATACTTATTTTCAGATATAGTCTTGATATTTTCTATAAAATAGGTTGATTTTTTAGTTAGGTTCTAGCACTTTATCTATATTAGTCAAATTAACGATTCCTCAATGCAAAAAAAAACAAGGATGAGGGCCTTAAAACCTGAGCCAAATATAGATCAAAGTATTTTTTCTCCCGACACTGTAATTAATGGTAAAGATCCAGGTGATGATGTTTTGAGGAGATTTCGATACCAGATTACTTTTGCAGGGATTCTATGCCTATTAATGGTTGAGAATGATGAGTATGAAGAGTTATTCTGTGAGCACCACGAGGACATTCTTGTCAAATACACCGACCAGACTTACACAGGAATCCAAGTCAAAACCAAAGATCTCAACTTACCTCCTTTTAACATTGAGGATGAATCTATTACAAAAAGCATTAAACGTTTCATTTTACTAGAGACATCTTTCCCTGGGAAATTCAAGAATTTCTCTATAGTAAGTAACCATGGATTTGATCAATCAAAGCCCAATCTCTGTATCAACACATTAATAGAAAACATCAAAATAGGTACAGATGTATTGAAACCCAGATCAAAAACCCTTGCACTCATCAAAAAACTTTGCTTGGAAACTGGCTGTGATCAAAACTTGGCTAAGAAAGTCATTGCAAAAATCAGGCTTCGTAACTACTGCAGCTTGAATGACATACATATGAAGCTGCTAAATGACCTGAAAAATTGCAAGCTTTTAAAGGGAGCTACAGAGAGTAAACTGACCCAAATCGCTGAACTGATCATTGCGAAATGTTTTCATGCATCATCTTTATCTATTTCCGATGACAATGCTATTTTAAATTATATGACTGGAAACTCGGGCTTAGAGGATATCATTAACCAACGCATAAAAGACAAATGTGTTAGTCGAAATGAGTTTAATTCATGGCTTGAGTCTGAAAAAACAATTCCTGTCTCCCTGTTATTAAAAGACAGAATTCAAACGGATGATTCTACAGAAGGACACAGAAGATTAGAGATCAAAATGGATGCTGGAGGAATCGATGCTGAAAATATAGGAAGCGTAAAGGATTTTAAGTTTGCGTTTGAACAACATTCCTTATCATGGATATATAAAAATCCTGATGAAGCAGAATCCAAGTATACTCAGATCATGGCTGTGACTAAAAATCTGTGCAAAGAAATATATGACGAAAAAGAGATTGCAAAAAGTAAATCCAATGGACAGGAAATGCTAGTAGCCGTCAGAAAAGAAATCAAAGAACGAAAAAAGAATGAGCCAGCTATTTTCCTTGATTGTTCTTACGAACATGTTATCGGCGCAGTTGGCGTATTAACTGAATCCTGCAAAGTATGGTGGACCCCTAAATTTGAAATCAAAGAATGAAAGATCTTTTCACCATATTATCAAGTCTTGAAAAAGATGAACACATTCATTTGGGAAGATTGTTAGTATTGATTTATGTATTTTCTGGCGACAAGCATAAGGGTGAAATTGAGGGGCTCACCAAACTCGCAAAGCTTGATTTTTTGCTTAGATATCCGACTTACCTGGAAAGAGCCTTACAACATAATCATAAAAAAATGACCAAATCGCCACCAAAAGATTATGAAAAAACCAGTGTTGAGGCAAAAATGGTCCGATTTAGATATGGTCCATGGGATTTCAGGTACAGAAGATTCATAAATACTCTTGTCGGTATGGGCCAGCTTTACCTTCGCAGAGAGGGCCGATCTTATTACTTAGGTATTACTGAAGAAGGAATTCAAACCGCTGGCACACTAGTTTTAGCGGAAGACCTTCAAGATATTGTTGAACGGTCCAGAACAATTAAAACAAATTTCGATTATTCCGGAACTAATTTGATGAGATTCATCTACAGTACCTTTCCGGAAATCGTATCACTTCAATATGGCAAAGAAATCGTATGATGCAGATTAATTTTTACGCGCTAAACCTCAATTGTAGACAGAGTCAAGAAACAATTGATCTTGCCCACCAAGTCATATTTTTTCATGGAAAAGTTAGTTCAGGAAAATCCTCGATAGCCAGGCTAATTAATTTTTGCTTAGGTGGTAGTTTGGAGCGTACAATTGCAATTCAAAAAGAAGTAATCAGTGTTTCTCTTGAGCTTGCCATAGGTAGATACAGAGTGCTGCTTGAAAGAAATGCCGCAAGTTCTTCAGTTGTAACTGCCACCTGTATGGATGACCGTGGCCAATCATTTACTTTAAATGTTCCTGTAAATGCAGGTACTCAGCCTGTGTTTGCAGACAAAGTTTATAGCCTAAGTGATCTGATATTTTATCTACTCGATATCAATGTGCTTCGTATACCTGCTAAAAAAAATGAACAGGAAAACGCCGCTATGGTCAGATTGACATTGAAAAATTTCATGTGGTACTGTTATCTTGACCAAAGCAAGTTAGACAATTCATTTTTCCGGCACGAAGACGGAACTAAAACCAAAAGCAGTAAGGAAATTTTAAAATACATTTTTCAGTATTCTACCCAAAAGCTCTATGAGTTACAGGAAAAGCTCCAAAAAAAGAAAAAAGAGCGATTTTCGAAACAAATGACAGCTGAGGGATTACGCGATTTTCTGAAGCGATTTAAATTTTCAAGCGAAGAGGAAATTGATTTTTTAGAAAGCAATACAAAAACTAAACTGGAAAAGGCCAAATTAGAAAAAAAACAAATAGAAGCAGGCTATACTTCCAGCACACACACCGTTGATCAATTGAGGGATGAAATCAGAATGATCATCAGTGACTTAATCATTTTAGAACAAGGTATAATTGATATAGAAAAAAGGATTGAGCAGCAGGACAGCCTAAAGTCAGAGCTGGTATCCTCTAAATTCAAAGTGGCGAAAAATCAAACAGTTGCTAATGTGTTCCACGGCATAGCATTCATCAATTGTCCAGATTGTGGAACTAACATCGCCAAAAGAAAAATACCTGAAGACTCCTGTAAGCTCTGTCTATCACCGATAGGTAGGGATAAGCCTGAAATCAACGAGCAATCCGAAGTTATCCAAATTGACCTTAGTGAAAGAATACGGGAATTGGAAGCCTCTATTGATCTACATAAAAAAGCATTAAACAAGTCCAAAAAAGAATTTAGCGCCAAACAAAAGCTCAGACATGAACTGGATCAAAAGCTTCAGCATGACCTTAAGCAGTACGAATCCATATTTCTGTCAAATGTTAGAGCTATTGACAATTCAGTTTCGACTTTGAGTGAACGTCTTAAAAGCATTCACAGAATGAAAGTCATGCCTCGGGAGATCAAAAAATTGGAAAACGAAGCCATTGACTTAATTAAAGAAGAAAAAGACCTCAAAAGAAAGATCAATGAAGAAACTGCTAATTTCGTGCGTGGCGAACAACTGATAGAAGAGCTTGAAATAACTTTTTTAGAGATATTGAACGAGGTTGGTATGCCGGGAATATCTAAAAAAGACAAAGTATCCATCAACCGTAGTAACTGGGATGTGAATATACTTCCTGCGGGTGAGGATTACCTGCGATGGAACTTCTATAATGCAGGAAGTGGTGGAAAAAAGACCCTATTCAATAGTTGCTTTTTATTAGCCATACATATTGTTGCTGCTAAAAATGACTTGCCACTCCCTACCTTTATCATCATTGATACACCGATGAAGAATATTGACAAAGAGGTAAACACAGATATTTTTAAAAGCTTTTTCGATTATTTGTATAAAATTGCAAGTACGATCTTAGATAAAACCCAGATCATTATCGTTGATAATAATTATATTCCACCTGGAACTAATGTTAAGATCGATTTTATGCACCGTTATATGGAATCCGGCAATGCCCAAAATCCACCTCTTATTCCGTATTATGAAGGGCCATAAGTAAGTTTATAGGTATCATCGCTTGCACTTGTTCCGAGAACAATTAGAGAAAAAACTTTGATACTTACTTTGGTTGGTACCGAAACAGCGAGTATAAAAACATATTTTAGAAGGCGGAGATAAACTGTTAACACGAAAAACAAGAATAGATTAATAGGGAGTATTAAACTATAATAAACGCGCTTAACTGAGCCAACTATGACAGACCAACAAGCCAACGAACTGAGGATCTACCTCATTGATGAACTGAACAATAACGGATTCAGTGATATAGTAATAGAAGCTAATACCAGACTCGAAGAGAATAGTCCTTTACCAAAGGAAAATCGAAACGGTATAGAATTCTCTCGAACGCCAAATAATCAATTAAACCGCTTTCTCGCCTATTCCATTGAGGTGTTTAGGGATTATTCCAACCATAACTATAATGCGCTATTGGAAAAATTTAATTCACTCTCCCCCAAGGAAATCATCATAGATAAACTAGAAGTCACAAATGAAGATAATCCAAATGTTTACGATCTCAGGGAACTCCCAGACTATCAACCAATCATAAACGTTTTGTTAGAAATTCAACAGGACCTGAACCAAGAAATATAATATGGCCAGACAAGAAAACTTAGATGAAGTATTACCCGAAAAGATTATTAGAATCAAAGGAAAGATTGCTAATATACTTAAGGATTATAGTGACGTGGCCCCGTCAAGAACTCGTGGCCTACTCCCAATAAAAAGCTTCCAAGGAAAGCTCTATGAAGCCCATGTCCTGGCTTCGATTTTAAAAAATCTGGCTACAAAGGAGTTTTTAACCTTTAAGCTCAAAGGGGGAAGTGCATTACGCTTTAAACAAAAAGGAGGTCCGATTAACCGTTCATATCCTTACTTTGAAGTCTATAAATTAGGTAAGTTGATTGGAGAGCTCTTTACTGATCAATATTTTAGTACAATCAGTTATAAACTTAAAGGCTCACCTCCTACCGAGACAGGGGGAGATTTCCACGAACTCGATATTGCCCTTATAAAACCTGGTCAATCAGGAAATCCCCCGTATACAAGTATTCTACTTGCCATAGAATGCAAAAACACCTCGATCAAAAAAAGTACTATAAGGGAAATTCTCGGCTACAGGAGAGAGTTATCTTTTTATACTCACAAAACAGAAAAAACTGAATTTAACAATTGGCCAATCTCCTTGGTTCCAGCTACACCTCCTTCGGTGCACATGCTTTATTGTTCCGACCCCAATGTAGAAAAATACAGCTCCAACTGTGAAACCTATGGCACGATTATAAAATTACACCAAGTAAGATAGAAATATAATTGGGTAAAAAAATGAGATGCAATACTTTGAACACAGCCCTCTAGAGAAAACCATCAAGCTTCCTAGAGGGCGTGTAATCGCTCCTAATTCTCACAATAAAACACTATATTTCTGAGACTTACGGTTGACTTATATTTAATGGATTAAATCAGGTCACTTATGCTGGCCTTTCGATTGAAACTATAACGCCCAGCAAGTTCGGCTATATAAGCTTCGCTCCAAAATGGATGCGACACCAATACTCGTTTACCTCCAATTTCAGAAATGAAATATATCCCATCCTGGCTCTCCAACACTGATTTGTCTCTATTCTGCAAGAGGTTCTTAAGGTAGCCTGTAATGAATCCTTTCCAATACTCTTGCGAGAAGTCAAGCTCGTAATCTGCATCTGCGCATAGCCTGGCCAGATCAAGCGCTACCCTCCAATTCAATAGACTATGCTCCCGCTGATTATAGTAATCCCTTAAACAGTCGTAGCAAGCAGCCGTGCAATCCCGATGCGTATCGGAGAAGAGTATATCATGGTAAAGATTCTCCTCCTTTTCCTCACTAAATTCTTCTATGAATACCGCTCTAGCAATTCGTTTATCTTCGCCGTTGAGATAATTGCAGTAGCCCGCACCGTTCTGTGCCCTCTCCACGATGTACACTTCGTGTTCTTTTGTACTCGGAGATATCCTATAGCCCACATCAAACTCGCTGCTTTCTATATCGAGCACATTGCATATCGCTTTCCTAACCAGAAACCCCCATGAGATGAATGCTGCTCGCTGATAGACATCGTCCTTGCGAAGCTCGTATCTCGGATTTTTTTCCTTAAGACTCAGAGTAATGATACCGGTATGTTTTGAAGAAAGTAGCACATAGGTTTTCTCATCTTTAAGTTTGATCCTTGAGTTCTCCAGTTCATCTTTAACCACCCATCTTTTCGTTCCCGGCAGATTGCCCATGAAAAAGCCCTTTCCATCATTATCATTAAGCTGATGAACAATCCCGTTCTCTGGAATCTTGTTGGATCTTATTACCAAGTTTTCTAGAAACTGCATTTCCTTAAGCTCCGAGTCTGGATCGAGAATTACATTGCCGGCCCTTGAACTAAACTCAAATCGGCCATCAAAATCCTTCGGAATCACTTCGAAATCCACACAGAAGCCAATCGGTGATATCGCATCGATCTCAGACAGGTCTGTACTGCAAATACGACATACCTTTCCCTCAGGACATTTGCTGTAGATTGTCCCGCAGCTCTCACATCGATGGATTGGATCCTTTAATAGTCCACGGCCATCGACCTCCTCAGGTTTCATCATTCCAGGCCTAAACCCGACCACTCCTACGGATTTATACACCTTTTTATCCTGGACGATTTCGCTACCTGGAGCAAATTCCGAAATTGCCAAATCAAGTGTCCTCTGTATACTATCATTTACGGGTATCTCTTTGGGTATTTCCCTGAACAGGTCACGAACCTGAGTCGGAAATCCAAACATAGGAAGGATGCCGGCATTTGCCAACCTTTCGCTAAGATCCAACTGGGGATAGGATGTATTGTCGGCTACCACCCTGTCAATTTTTTCGAGGAGTTGTAATTTTATCTCCTGTTTATATAATTCTTTGGCCTCCATCGTTATCTTCGTACCAATTTTCAGAGCATCAATAATGGAATTGATTTCCAGCTCGTTCGAGGCTACGTATGCTTGTAATGTATCACGATTGAGAAACCATTTATTTGCCTGTCCAAAGGCTCCGTGTACAGTCCCGCTAAGTCCACTCCCCCTAAAGGCATTTCTCATCACTTCTTTATGTACAAGTCTTAATAAAATTTCAGGCCTATTCATTTCCAAGTAGGGATCAGCAGGCTTTGCCGAAACCATGCGGAATGACTGGTTGTAATGCGCCTGGTCATGGGAGTTTCCTTTCGCAATAGTGAGTGCCATTGATAGTGCGCTTCCTCTTCTTCCAGCACGCCCAACCCTTTGTTGATAGTTGAACCGCTGGGGTGGAACATTCCCCATCATCACCGCTACTAGGGATCCTATGTCCACGCCGGCTTCCATTGTCGTGGTCACATTCAAAAGGTCAATTTCCTCTACGAGCTTATTCTCACTAGAAAGTACCCTTCCCTGGAAGAGACGCTGGCGACGCCTAGCCTCCGTTTTATCAGTTTGGCCTGTAAGCTCCTCACAATGGAGCCTACTATTGCCCTGATTTAATACTCGGGCTATAAACAAGTAATAGTTTCTACGCAACTTATCCGCTATTTCAGCGTAGTTCTTAACCAACAGCTTACTGTTATAGCAGTTTGTGCAGGTATTAAGGTAATTAGTTAAGTGTATGCTACCGCATGTATCACAACGGTATATAGGAGTATTTTCCTGATAATAGCTAAATCTCAATCCATGCCCGGTTAGTTCAAGTTCATTCTCGGACTTGACAATCCGGTGATCAACCAAGAGTTGGATAAAGTCCGCCTTGAAAGTCTTGGTATTAGGCAATACTTTACGAGCGTATTGCCAAAGTCTTTTTGGTAATCCTTGATAGCTATAATTACCTCCATATATCCTGTAGCACTCGCCGAGTATCTTGATGCAGTTATTGACAAAACTGGCATCATAGCCCCTGTAGTCTGTTATACTGGTGTAAACCTTTCCTATCCCCAACGACTCAAACGATCTTCGATTTCCGGCTAGCAAACTAGAGAGAATCTCAAAACTCAATGATTTACGTATCTTGTTGAATAGGTTCTCATCATGGCCTTTTGGAAGGAACTTTATATCGTCCCAATCAAAATCGTTGTGCCAATCTTCTCCGAGTTGATTCACAGATACAGAATACTTTGGCCCACCAGGATTAATGCCTAAACCGAGTAACTCCTTTCCGATCTTATTTGCAATAGAGAGTACCTCAAATCCGTTCCCCAAACGCAGATCACGAACTATTTTATCATACATCGCCCTATTACCAGTTTCATCCAGATATTCCTCTACCCTTTCATTAAGCTCATTGAGATGCCTATAGACGACTTTCTTTTCTCTGATATATTTTTTTTCTTCTCTACTCAGCTCCGCGCCATCAAGTTTCTTGGCTAACAGGTCAACAAACTCATTATCCTCTGATATTGAACTAATTAACAAAGACCTCACCGTATCTCGATAATGATCCAATTCGATACCAGCTGACAATTTCGCTGCCGCCTGTCTACTATCCGAGAACATGACCAACTTTGCAAACTCGGGGTTTTCCTTACGCAGAATTCTCAACAAAGTATCGGCCATTATCTGATTGACCTTCTGGACCCCAGTATAATGCCTATGGATTGGTGTCAATGTGTTTTCGTCGACCTTACTCTCTTCTATTTTACTACCACAGCTAAAACACTCATTAGGATAACTGGCCTTGTATCCAGATGGCTTGATATACCATAGAGAATTTGCACCATAACGCTGGCTTTTGATTTCTCCACTAACATTGTCAAATTTCCCCCATTTGTAGGGACCAAGTTCCTCGTCCTCATCATTACTATAGTTTTTATTTAAGAATATCTGATTGACATAAGATCCTTGATCGATTCCCCGATCAAGCCGTATCTTGTCCATTTTCTCCATTTCAGACCATCCGTTAAAATAAATCTCACCACACTGCCTACAGGTCAACACCTCCAGTACCAGCGATCCACAACCACAATTTTTTTGGGGTCGTTTATAAAATTTTCCGATATTCCTTCCAGTATATCTGTATTTTTCATCCACCTCTATACAATTCTCACTGGTACATGCCCAGAGCCCATCTATATTCTTGAAAAAGTAATGTGCACGTTGCGCTTGCAGCGAATTATTTTTTTCGTCTTTCAACCTTGACAAAGCCTCTAGAATATTTTCCAGAGCATCAAACCTAAGGTTATGATCGCTTTCACCGAAAAGTTGATCGATAATTACATCTGCCTCCATTGGCTTAATGATGACTGCCTTCAATTTGGACAACAAGTCATTTTTATTAAAGATTGCGATAATCTCTTCGTCACTTTTATCATATAGGTTAGTAAACAAACTTGGATCGAGCCTTTCTGCCAATGGCTCTTCGGCGGGCTTATTGTCGCTGATCAGTTCAAAATCCCGATCAAAACTGTCCTGATCGCTACCGAAAAATCCCGTTACGAATTTTTCAGCGCGCTCCCCCTTTTCCATTGAGGCGCTTGAAGCTAGAAACTGTACCTGATTGGAATCAGGGGAAAGTCCCAACCTTGTCAGCAACAACCTGATCAAGTAGGCCACCTCACTTCCAGAAGTTCCTCGATAAGTATGAAGTTCATCAATAACTAGATGAAATATATGACTCTCGTCCTCTTCCAACCACTTCCTAGTTGCCTCGAAGATGGGCTGATCATCCTCTCGCATTAACATGATGTTAAGCATACTATAATTGGTGATTAGAATATCGGGAGGCGTATCTTGGATTTCTTCCCGATTCCATAGCTCTACCGAAGCATCCATATTGGGGGTATCATAGAGGTAATCCTTTTTATCGTTTATCTCGCTCAAATCTTTGGCTATTTGCCAATCCCTTTCCAAAGCAGCCTGCTCCTTTTTCATTTTCGGACGGTTCTTTTTACGATCACCCGACATAGGTGTGCTTCCGGTATACCTTCCAAAGCTAATACGGCGCGATATATCCTTATTGTTCTGCCACTCCAAGACCTCTTTACTACTCAGGGAAACCCTTAGTCTTCGCATTTGATCCTCTGCGAGAGCATTGAGCGGATAAAGGATCAGGCCTCTCACTGCGTACCCGGTTAGAGGTCGATCCAGCTTTTCCTTTAAGATATCATAAAGCAGGGGAAAAAGAAAGCACTCTGTTTTTCCCGAACCCGTTCCCGTTGTCGCTATAATATTTTTGCGATCGGTAATGGCAGCTCTGAGCGATTCGAACTGATGCCTATATATCCGGCTTTCTAGTCCATTCCTATTCATAAAGAGCCCCTGCTTTGCGAAGTCGGCAAATCTGGTATCCAAATCCAAGGCTTCACAGGCCTCATGTAATGTCTTAAATTCGGAATACTTGGGCGTAAACTCTATAATTGGCATTTTGGACACAGAATCCCCGCTCTCAAACATTTGTCGTCGTTCCTCCTCGAGGTAACTGTTCTTAAATGGAAGTCCCGTATCAATATATTTAAGATAAACATCCCGAATTTCACGCCAGATATTAAATATGTTCTTCATTACAAGTGATAATTTTGTTATTAAATATTTTCTGTAAAGAATCAAAGTCCTTTGTTCCAAGACGATAATTCCGTCCTTCGGGGAACTCCCCAAAAGTGAGTATATTATTAAGGAAGAGTACCCGCTCGATCGTATTAGGGAAAGGAAAGTATGGATCTACTACTAATTCCAGAAGGTCAGTGCGGTATACCAATCCTTTAGCACATTTATCGAGTGATAACATTAATTTGCATATATTAAGTGTCTCCAGATCATGTCTTTCAAAGCTGCAAGACTTGAAAGTGTTAATACTGATAATTGCCCCTTCAAAATAATAATCGAAATGTACATTTGAAAATGAGTAAACCCGATAAAGATTTGGCCCAGTGATGAATTCCTTTTGCACAACGAATTTATTCTCAATGGAATCGTACCTTTCCAAGGCCCTAAAATTTGGTCTTTCACCGGTTTCGCTTAGCAGGTTATTGAAATTATCCGCAATACTGCCGCATTTTTCCAATATTTCCCTTAGGCTAAAATTACGAACGGGAATCTCTATCTGATGTGGTGATGTGTGATATATACCCAAGCCATCTCTCGCTTTTATTAGCTGACCTAATAGCTGATCCAATTTCTCTACAGGTAAATTGATTCCTATCATAAACTCGTTACCTCGAATTAGGCATGAAGGGCTTAAGCGGTATATTGACAATTCAGTCTGTTCAATTAAGCTGTGTCGCATCAATATAGACAATGCACGATGCGGGCTCTCTGACGAGCGCATAATTTCGATAATGCTATTGACAACATTTTTTATACGCCGGTAGCTAATCTGCGAATCGCCATTTGCGACAAAAAAGTTGTAAAGCAATTGTTCTACTCGAATCTGATTCATTAATTGATATAATCTTCTATACTCCCTTGATCCGTGGGATCCATGCTGCTTGCGAAAGCCTCAAGCTCAATTCGTGCGGTCAAAAAATTGTTTGATCCGAAGCTGGTCTCGGTAGTATATGGAAGGACACCCCAATTCTGAAAAGTCTCTTGATTAATTTTAAACCCAAAGTCAGCGTCCCTTATAGCAACAGGGATCAAAACAACAAATAAATTTATTGGCCATAGACGATCTGTACCCGGAACCATCACTCTTATTCCGTCTGCCAGATCAACCAAGGGTTTTCCATAGCATTCAAAGCTAGGCAGATTGAAGTCCTGGAGAATGAAATAATGCGATAAGGCCGGATTGGTTTCTGCGGATTCGATAATCTGCTCCAGGCCCTTAGGAAACAGATTACCAAATTTGATCCAATCGACCTCTGCTTGTTGAAGACAAACACGAGAATTTCCCAATGATTGGATCAACGCAAGTATAAAATTGGTATTACTTGCTAATAGGAAACGCTTTTGTAATATGATAGTTAGGCTACTTTCAAAAAGGCGTCTCTTCTCTGCTGTGTAACCCCAGCGCCCTTTGAGTTCATCGAGATAGTCATCAATGGTTTCAAAATGAAATTGGGAGCTATTTTTCAGGTCCCTCATCTCATAGTTTTGCAGTTGCTCGGCTTTTTTCAATAAAGAAGGTGGTGGAACCCCCGCAATATTTGCTTGGAGCTTGATATTCAAAATCAACTCGTCCCGTCGCTGATCGATGGCACTAAGCTCATTGCTTTTCTCATCAATAAGTCGCTCTAAATCATCGAGTTGATTGTACTTTTCAGCAATCCTAACCTCCTTCATGGTTATGGATTTATCCATCTCAGCAGATCTTTCCGCGTGATGCGCATTCACCTGCTCGAATTCCTTTTCTAGATTAAGCAAATGTTCATTCCTAAAGGCCATCTCATTCTTTTCAAAACATTCCCGGAAGACTTCATGCCAGGTACTCGTCTTTGAAAACAACTTACCGATATCATCAATCGACAATTCAATATTCTCCAAGATAGATAAGGCCCTAGCGAACCTAGTCCTATCCAAATTACTATCAAACGATTCTGTTCTCTTTAATAATTTGATAATATTATTGATATCGCCATTGTAGTTTCCATATTCCTTTATCTTATCCTTTACCCAATCCATCAATTGGCCAGAAGACATACAGTCTGCCCTTCCTATTTCATTTTTTGGGCGCTCCAAAAGATAATTCTCACCACGATAGGTCATCATAGTCTCCGGATTGAATTTGAAAATAGTTACGTCCTTTCCCAGTTTTGGCTCCATTTTGCCATTTACTAACTTAAAGGGACCAAAAATTTGGCTTGCAATACTCAGGTATAACTCTGCTGATCCGAACCTAAATTTTTTACCAATCAATTCTTTATCAACCTCTTCCAACCTAAAACAACTATCAGAAAAGAGTTCAAAAGGGATCTCAATAACCTCATAGCAGATTCGCTTGAGCATTGGTTCGTGATTTACACTGATGAGTTGTCCTTCCGCTTCTATTGGTTTAATATCTTTAACTGGGATTTCAACCAGATCGTCGACATTTAATAAAGCCTCGTTTTTGCCGTGGAAGGTCTGAAAAGTAATAATCTCACCTTTTTCAGGGAATATCGCACCTATTTCATCATCATCAGTAACTATTTGACCATCATCAAACCTGATGCCTATAACCTTATTAGTGGACCATTTCAAGTCTGGACGCCTAGACAAAATCACGGCATATAATGTATTAATCTTCTTCATACCATGCGTATCTTAAAATTTTTTTCTTTAATTCATTATAATGATTTGGAACTTTCTGCCACAAATATCTTCCATTTGTTTTTTTAGGTGACAATAGTATCTCTTCGATTTCTTCGAAGAACCCTAGTGCTCCCTCCATTCTGTTTCCTGAATTTGACAACCTATAATTTGAAAGATTTCTGCCTGTTCCATTTGATGGAATCATATTCACGGGTACCTGGGAATCAATTACACTGAAGCTTAAATCCGGAAAGGAGCTTATTCTAATCACATAATGTCCAGGCTCACTAATATTGGCTGGAAATTTATCCAATTTCTGCCCCTGAAAATGTATTGCATACTCTATCTCTCTCAATAACTCTAAGAATGGTCCGGCGCCAGAGATGAATACATTCGACCTATTAACCTGAACACCACGAATATAGATTGGATAACTTTCGATAACATACAATTTCAACGATGCGGGAATATTGTCCTTACTAAAGTTAACTCTTACAAAGACTGCTTTTCCAGCGCAATACTGTAATGGTTCACCAATCCCAAGCACGTTCCGGCCATTGGGGTAACAGATCAAAAAATCACGGTCGTACTCAAGCTTATTCTGCAGCCAAAATTCATTTTGGTAATCACCCTGTTTGAAGAACAACCATTCCACGTCGGGAAAACTACTACTAGAAAGAGACTCAAAATTGTTATCAAAGAGTTCAACCTGATTATAGTCAACACAGGCGACACAGCTTTTCTGCTGCTTGCGTAACTTTTTTATGACTTCTCTATCGTAGGTATCTTCCCAATCAGAACAATAGAAATTGAAGATCTGATTATCCCGAATTGCCTTTTCAAGGATACTTAAATCCTTTCTGAGGTTGTTGAACCGTTTTATTTGTTTCTTATACTCAGGCATGACCCTTGTTAGGTGCATTTTGAAGTCATCAAAGGATATCATTGGCGATTCTTCCTCCAGTTGTCTCAATAGCGGCTTATATTCTTTCAAATCCTCTCTATTTAGTATAACCTGCGACTTTGGGAACTGCACGTATCTATTTGCGGAGTTATGTGTTGGGGGAAGAAAAATACAAATACCATCGTTCATAAAGTTATTGCAAGCCTTGGCCCAAATCACCTCTTGGATTGGCTGCCCCATGTAAGGCTCCCGAAAGCAAGCGTCAAGGAAAAACACAGATTCCATACTTGTTAACTTCACAAACCTACTCCGATACATTTTATCAGAGTCTATACCGTCATGTTCCATCAGCATCGCTGCGTGGCACTGGAGTGCAATCAAACCGTAAAAAAGTGGTATACTCTTACCCACTGGGTCATGACTTGACGTTAATAATTTGGACCAGTTGCCAAACTTAATTTCCGGATAGTTGAAGTTGCTGAAATTATGCTCTTTTTGGAACAGTTGAAGATCTATAGCAAAAGTTCCCTGCGAAGATTGGCGATTCCTATCAGCGTAATAAGAATAAACCCAACGGTTAAAATATTGGTATGTATTATTCAATGAGCATTAAGTTTAAACGTTAAACATACGCAAAAACCTATAAGCTATCAAGTTAGAATCTAAAGTATATATTCCGAAGATTCATTCTTCTTATGAGGCCCAAATTATCAGCAAATTGCTGACTTGTTTTACGGCTCTCTCTTTCTAAAATTGATAAATGTGCTGAGTACTGTCTCTTTTAATACCACTTTAACTAGTATAATCTTTCTTGCACTCTGTATGTACTTAGGAGATAAAGTTACACCTTTCAAAAATGTGAGTATTTTGTATAGAGCTCTTTCCTACTGATAGTAGGTCTTAAAGTTTTTTTACCCTCTCCAGTTAATCCACTTCCGTAAAAACCAAAAGCGGGAACAGCGTAAGGATTTTAAGCTAGGGATTCCGCAAGCCGCAAATGAGCGTAGGAAAACAAATATCTATCAATCGGCCAAGTTTTCAACTTTGCGGTAAACATTGATGCGTCCCCGCTTTTCGACAATATATAAAACACCATCTTCTACCCAGTTCAGTAATATCCTTGAGATATCTATACTCAATTTCCTGGTTCGGGTTAATTCTTTATTCCTTTCAAAATGAAGTATAACATCATCTACAGTCACATTATTTTTAAAGAAATCATGTGTAGTATATAATAGGCGCATTTTTTTTGATAAAAAAATCCTGTTCTTTTTATCCTCAGAAAGCTCGTATTTTAGTTTATAGAGAATTGGTAAATCAAATAGCTTTGGGAGCTTTAAATCGATCGCTTTAGCATAACCAATGTAATAATCTAAATTAGTAGCAATTCCCTTTTCCAAATTAATAACAGTAGATTTTGAAAAGTCTGTCATATCAGAAATATCACTTAGTGAATATTCCAGTGATAGGCGTTTATCTTTCAATTTTTCGCCTATAATCTGTTTCACTCCATCCGCTTCATAAATTTTCGCTCTTTTCGACATCAACCAAAAAGAATAATAATTATAATGTAATTATGAACTTAAATAAGAACGAATTGCATATATGATTTTTCTTTGGTATATTTGATTTATGATTTAAGGTTGAATAAGTTAATAGCGTTTTTAAGGTATAATAAAGAGTCTCACGTTCCCAAGTCTAACATTTAAAATAAACGGGAGAGCGATAAATTATGCCCACATACCATATTGTGCTATATTTGCGCGATAAGGGAGTGGGCACTATCGTTGAAAATCACGTTTATGGGAGTTAGACCCCGGGAACTGATTGGAGATAGTGTCTCTCCCTTATTTTTTGAGCACACATTCCAATAAGACTCGTATAAATTACGAGCATGAAAAGTAACACAGTAACTGACCAGCAGTATTATTTCAGCAAATTTCAAGAAGGAAATGAAAAGGGGCTTGACTTCTTTTACAAACTCCTATATCCATCATTGTACTTCAAAGGATTAAGATACGTAAAAGACGACACCAATGCTGACTGTATTGTTAATGATGCTTTTCTCAGGCTCTGGCTAATCAGAAAAAGTATTACTGACCCAGCTCATATTGAAACATTTGTTAAAAAATGGACTTCAGATGGTTGTAAGGCTTATTACAAAACTTCAATCACCAAGTTTCAGCGAAACATGCTGAAACTTGATGATCTAGAAAATTATCAGGAATATATAGGGGGTTACAACCCATGGGAAGAAGAAGAAACTGATATTTTATACCAACAGGAACTTGACGAAAATATGCGGAAGCAATGGGAACAAGTAGAAAGTGTGCTCCCCAACCTTCCCGAAAATCAACAGTTATTCATACGGCTCTGCATAAAATATTCATTTAGTTATGAACGTATTGCTTGGCATGTGGGAGGCATATCAGACTATCAAGTCGCTAGAACAGTTGAAAAAACACTGCAATCTCTAAAATCGATTTTAACGAATAGCCAAAAGCTCAATGTTGTTGGAAAAACAAACAAGTTCAAGTTTGAAGGTGATCTAAACGAAGAGCAATCTACAATTCTAAATATGCGCTATGACCTCCAATACAGCTTTGAAGAAATTGCAAGAACATTAAATCTAAGCCAAAGCTACATCCAAAAGGTTTTTGTACAGGCTTATACCAAGATAAAAAAGGTTAAAATCTAACGCCATGGAAAATAACACGATGATTATCACCCGCAAGATTCAGCTACTAATCGATTCTGATGACGATAAGTTCGTCAAGGAAATTAAAGACAAGCTGTACAACTGGCAATCGATTTGTTTTCGATCGGCCAACATGATTATGAGCCATCATTTTGTACAAGAACAGGTTAAAGACTTCTTCTACTTAACAGATGATATTAAACTTAAAATTGCTGATAAAAAAAAAGAACCAAATGGTATTCTTAGGTCTTCCCGAATAAACACTACTTACCGCCTACTCTCTAATCATTTTAAAGGCCATATTCCAACCAACATCCTTAACAACTTAAATAACACACTGATTTCTAACTTTAATAGAGAGAGAGTTGCCTATTGGAAGGGAGAAAAGTCGTTAAGAAACTACAAGAAAAACATCCCTCTGCCTTTTGCTGCAGAGTCTATCAGAAATTTAGACCATGCTCCTGACAACAAAAACTTCCGCTTTAAACTCTTCCAAATTCCATTCAGAACCTTTCTTGGGAAAGATACATCAGATAAAAAAATCATTCTGAACAGGATAAAGAATGGTACAGTAAAACTCCGTACCAGCAGCATCCAGTTGGATAAGGGTAAAATATACTTACTGGCAGCCATTCAAATTGAAAAAGAGCAACATGTTTTGGATACCTCAGTAATTGCAGAAGCTTCTCTTTCCATTGAACATCCAGTAAATGTTAAAATTGGAGAGCGTCAATACGCTATTGGGAACAAAGAAGAGTTTCTACATAGAAGATTAGCCATACAAGCAGCTGTTTTCAGGGTAAAGAAAGGAGTATCCTTTAACCGCGGTGGACATGGCGAGAAAAGAAAAAAGAAGTGCTTAGTAGACTATCAAAATAATGAAAAAAAATACGTTGAATATAAATTGCATGTTTATAGCCGCAAGCTAATTGATCTTTGTATAAAACACCAGGCCGCTACTTTAATCCTGGTCAATCAACAACAAAAAGAGGAAATAGCCAAAGAAGATCATTTTCTATTACAAAACTGGAGCTATTATAGCCTAAAAGACAAAATAAACTACAAGGCAGAAAAAGTCGGAATCCAGGTAATTATTGAATAAGAAATTTAAAGAGGCTGCTTGTACAGCCGCATGGTGAGACAAAATGTACTCACTGATATTCATTTAAAGAACAATCTATCTTAAAAGAATAATACAACGGGCCGGGCCTACTTTAGAGCATAAACAAATAGGCAGGTATAAAACCTAAATTCAACGATTAATGAATATATAATTGAGGCTGCTTGTACAGCCGTAGGGTGAGATCAAATGATATGCTCACTAAAATTGTCATCAATTATACAACGGGCTGCTGTGATTCCATTTTATCAAGCAGTGAAAATTAAGTTATGTGATAATATCTAGATAAAAAAGTTAATTTCCATAGAGATGCATTTTTGTGGATTTCGGTGCACTAAAAATCTGAATTATTGTCAAATTTTAGGTGTGGGTATATCCCATGGATATACTTTTTTATGGGTTTAAACTAGCTTAAAGGCACTTAAAAGCCAATGGATATACTCGGAGTATATCCCAAACCCCCTTAGCGATAGCTTAAAGGGGGAAAAGTAGGGCGTTGCCCAACTCCGGCTTGCTCCAATTTTTTCTAAGAAAATTGGACTTCGAAAAGAGCTGGAGTTCTGCAGATGAACTCAGGTAAATCGGCGAAAATTCTGTTAACTAAATGTAAAGTATCCCATATGGGACAAAGACACTGGGATTAAACTCAAATTGCTGAAAAAACCTATTATGACGGCAATAGAAGAAAATCCACAAATCATCAAACCAGAAATAATTTTTAAACCTGATGAAGGGTACATACTTGATATTTTGCCTTCAGAAGTTAAAGAAGTTCTGGCAAAAAGCGAACACAAATTTAGTCTGAGCGAACAGGTTTTACTGACCTTATTAGCACAAATTATTATTGAAATCATATTAAAGGAGGAAACATGAATGCTATTGGGTACCTTAGATTAAGCAGCAAAGACCAGTCAAAATCTCTAGAATACCAGGAATCGACGGTACGGGAATATTGCAGAAGAAACAACTTAAATATAATTGCCGTATTTAAAGATAACGGAGAAGACAGCTATACCTTCGACCGGCCTGATTATCGTGCATTAGAGGACTTCTTAAAGAAGTATAAAGGAGAATGTCAATACCTCATTGTACTGGATCATGACCGCTTCAGCCGTAATCTACCGGAGGCTTTAATGAAGATTGCCGATTTGGAAAGAAGTCATGGTGTTAAAGTCCTATCCACAAATGAACGTGTTGATTTGGATACCTCTGATCCCGATGTTTTCATGAAAAGAGCATTTGATTACATGATTGCCAATAAAGAGCTATTCACTATCCGCAACAGAACAAGGCAAGGAATAAGAAATGCTAAGGAAAACGGCCGCTATCTTGGACGTGCACCTTATGGTTATAAAAACATTAATGATGGCTCAAAAAAGAATCATATAGAGATCGATCAGAAACAAGCCGTTATTGTAGAAAGAATATTTCATGATTACCTGCTTGGCATTGCTCCTTACATCATTTACAAAACAGTAAGAACTATGGGGTTCTCCAATAAAGGAAACAGTGCCATTCATGATATATTAAACAATTGCCTATACGCTGGCTTGATTAAAGTTCCTGCTCTTAAAGATTTACCTGAAAAATATGTCAAGGGCATCCATAAGCCAATAATTACAGAAGCTGAATACTGGACAGCAAACAAAATGCTCAACAACAAACGCCCCGAGAAAGTACGTGCAGACGAAGACTTCCCATTAAGAGGCGTTTTAAAATGCTGGTGTGGACAAAGTATGACTGCTGGATGGTCAAAAGGCCGTAGACAATACTATCTGTATTATAGATGCCATATCCATACCAATGTGAATGTACCAGGTAAACTATTGCATGAACAATTTGACGAAGTCCTTAAAGACATTTGCTTTGAACCGCAGCAGGTAGAGTTTCTTAAGCTCGCTTCAAAAGCATTACTAGCTGAACCTCTAAAACAAAAGCAGGAAAGATTAAAAGAAAAACTCAATGCGATCAGCGCAGTTAACGTCAAAATTTTCGAGTTGGAAGAGAAATTCATGAATAATCAGATCGAAAACACAACTTATCAGACCTGGTTTAAGAAATACAAAGAGGAAAAAGCATCCTTGGAAATGAGCCTAAATGAAAATCCCAAATCAAAAATAGAAATTGACAGTCTGATTGATCGGGTTCTGCCCTCTCTTACCAACCTTTTTGAGATCTATGAAAAATGTAACATCTTTCAAAAACATGCTATTGTCAGGGGGGTGTTCAAAGATAATCTGGTATGGGCAGGGGGTTTACTTAGAACCGCTTTCATCGACCCTACCTTCCGGCATAACCTGCAGAGGATCAATAAAAAAGGGTTGCTTTTTTACGAGCAACCCTTTGATTCTTCGGACATCAGTCCGGTATGTACCCAGCGCCGGAGTCGAACCGGCACGGTTTCCCACAGGTGTTTGAGACCAGCGCGTCTACCAATTCCGCCAGCTGGGCGTTTGCTTATTAGCGGGATGCAAATGTATTAATTGAATAACTAATTACCAAGACTTATTTAAATTATCTTCTTTAAGTCTTTTATCTACCAAAAACGGTGCAAATGGCAATAAAGATGCAAACCCTATGAGTACCAACTTTTTAAAGTTCCATTTGTATTCCTGCCATGCCATAATTAAAAAAACAATGTACAACATAAATAAAACGCCATGAGCCCAACCTGTATATTTTACAGCTAAAGGCATATCTGCCCAATATTTTAGGGGCATAGCAATGAATATCAGCAAGATGTAAGAAATTCCTTCCGCAACGGCAACTTTTCTAAAAATGGATAATGTGTTCATATATATGGATTTGCGACAAAGGTATCCAAACAATCATTGTAAAAAAGTAGCATTTTACTTTTTTACAATGATGTAACAGCCACACCTATAAACGGGCAGCTTTAGCAATACTTTCTCTAAGTCTTAACAAATACTTTGTGCGATAATACAAATCTTTTATTGCCAAAAGAGTCTTCTCCTGTTCAGCAGTACTTTGATCTTCAAAAGAACTTGTAAGCGATAAAATTTCATCCGACAGCCCCTTCTCTACTCCATCAACATCTTCCTTTAAGCTTGTTAACTTCACAGGATCAGGATCAAACTGCAAATCCATTAGTGCCTCATTAATATCCATCATCTCCATTAAAAAGCTTTGAGGCAGAACATAGTTCTCTCCTTCCTTTAACAGCCCTTTAAATTCCAGAATATAATGTAAACGTTTCTGCGGATCGCTTAGAACCTGATAAGCCTTATTATTTACCGTACTTAATTCCAACACCTCAGCCTGCTTCTCATCATTTTCATTGATATAAAAATCCGGGTGATATTTCTTACTGAACTCATAAAACTTTTGTTTTACAAGTCCAGCGTCAGGATTAAAGCTTAATGGCAGGCCGTAAAATGCAAAATAGTCCGTCATAGAGGCTTAATGCATTATAGCCTTAAATATGTCATTACCGAGCACAAAAACCATCAATGATAACAACATAACAAAACCAACCATTTGGGCACGCTCCATGAATTTATCACCAAGGGGTTTTCCTTTGATCATCTCTACAATTAAGAATACAACATGCCCACCATCTAATGCAGGTATAGGCAACAGATTCATAAATGCCAAAGCAATCGAAATAAAGCCTGTAGAAGCCCAGAATCTAGACCAAACCCAATTCCCCCCATAAACTTTACGCGCAATCTCTACAGGTCCGGAAAATGCTTTGTTTGCCTGGATTTTACCAGTAAGCACCTTCCAGATTCCTTTACCATTATCGCTAAAAACTTTCCAGGCTTGGGTAGCTCCTATTGGCAGCGAAGCAAAAAGTCCGTATTTAATTGTTTCTTCCTTAATCTCATTTATATTAAATCCAATACCTATAGTACCCGCACTGTCAACAGGGATAGTATAAGTTAATTTTTCCTTACCACGGTTAACTACAAAAGCAACAGGTTTTTTCTTGTGTTTCTGAAGCTCTTCCCTAACATCCGCACTAAACCGAACAGGAGTATTATTTATTGCAATAATTTTATCACCCTTTTTTAAACCAGCTTTAAATGCATTACCAAACACACTATCTACCGTAGAAGAGAAAAGCGGTGCCCTGCTAATAAATGATTCAATTCCAAGATCAGGTTCAGAAATCCTGTTTAAGATATTTTCAGGCACTTTAATGTCTAAAGTTCTGTCTCCGCGGATAACCGTTAAATTCGTATTGCCAAGTAAAACCTTAGAACTGGTAAGCTCGTCAAAACGAATTACCTTATTACCGTTAACAGCAATTACCTTGTCTCCTTTTTGAAGCCCGATTTCTTTACCGATACTTCCCGGATTAATGCCATTCTGTACAGAACTGTTTGGAATAAACGTTTCTCCGTATTTAAAGGTAAGCATCCAGAAAATCAGAATACCAACAACTATATTGACAATAACACCACCAAGCATTACTATTAAACGCTGCCATGCTGGTTTAGATCTAAACTCCCAGGGTTGTGCCGGCTGATTCATTTGCTCAGTATCCATAGACTCATCTATCATACCCGCTATTTTAACATAACCACCTAGTGGTAACCAACCAATCCCGTACTCACAATCACCTTTCTTAAAACTAAACAGTTTAACACCCCAGGCATCAAAAAAGAGGTAAAACTTCTCTACCTTAATTCCAAAAGCGCGTGCCGCAAGAAAATGTCCTAATTCGTGTAAAATAACTAATATCGATAATCCCAGAAGTAACTGGGCCGCCATAATCAATCCGCTCATATATGATTTTAAATGTTTCTAAATTTGACTGTAAAAAACTTATTTTGTTACTAGCTCACCCGCAAATATACGTGTATGCTGGTCGGTTTCTAAATAATTGTTAAGAGTTGGCTTGGCTATAAAGCTGATATCTGACATACATTGTGCTATGATATCACTCATTTCAAGGAAGCCAATCTGATTTTGTAAAAAGGCATTTACAACCACTTCGTTAGCCGCATTAATGATACAAGGCATATTTCCAGCTTTTCGTAAAGCTTCAAATGCGAGATCAAGATTTCTAAAAGTACTTCTGTCAGCCTGCGAGAACGTCAGCTCCGGGTAATCCATAAAGTTGAAACGTTTAAAATTGCTGCTTATTCTTCCCGGGTATGCAAAAGCATAATGAATTGGCAATTTCATGTCAGGTAATCCCATCTGAGCCTTCATAGAACCGTCATTAAATTGCACAAGCGAATGCACAATAGACTGAGGATGAACAATCACATCAATTTGGTCAACATCCAGATCAAATAACCACCTTGCTTCAATAACCTCAAGACCTTTATTCATTAAAGATGCAGAGTCAATAGTGATCTTTGCACCCATTACCCAGTTGGGATGTTTAAGTGCTTCTGCTTTGGTAACATTGGCTAAAAAAGCACGTTCCTTACCTCTAAATGGTCCACCAGATGCGGTTAGGTAAATCTTTTCTATTGTATCAACTGCCTCACCAACCAGGCATTGGAAAATTGCCGAATGCTCAGAATCTACGGGTATAATTTTTACCCCATGTTGTTTAGCTAAACCAGTTATCAAATCGCCGGCAACTACCAGCGTTTCTTTATTAGCTAAGCCAATATCTTTTTTAGCTTCAATGGCAGCAATTGTTGGTTTTAAACCAACAGAACCTACTATTGCAGTAAGTACTAAATCTGTCTCCGCTAAACTTGCTGCTTCACACAATGCTTCTTCACCTGCTAAAACCCTGATGCCTGTACCTGCTAAAGCTGCTTTTACTGACGGGTACTGGCGCTCATCACCAATAACAACTACCAGAGGCTTAAACTTTAAAGCCTGGGCAATCAATAGATCAGCATTTGACTGTGCTGTAAGAGCCGTAACCTTATACAATTCAGGATTTGCCTCAATAACTTCTAAGGCCTGTGTTCCTATTGAACCGGTTGCGCCTAAAATGGATATGTTCTTCAATTTATAAAACTACTTAAATTATCAGCAATCTTCCTGTCGTTCGATAATCTTGGAACTTTATTCTGTCCGCCAAGCTTACCCTGACTACGCATAAAGTTCACAAAAGCATCTTTCTGTAAAGAACGAATGATCAGTGGTTGCAGTATTTTCCCCTCAATGAGGTCAAAATAGTAAATATTCTTCTTTTGTAATGCTTCGTCTACTTTTTTACTGAAAGCCTCCAGATCCTTTGGAGCAGTAGAAAATTCTACAAACCACTCATGGTAAGGCAATTCACCCTTTGGCGATTCCACCTGAGGGGCTACAGTAAATTCTGTGATACCAACACCTTCTTCGTTTGCTACTGTAAGTAAAGCATGCTCTACCTCTTCACCTATTACATGTTCTCCGAAGGCAGAAATAAAGTGCTTGATACGCCCGGTCACCAATATTTTATAAGGGTTCTTAGATACAAATTTAATCGTATCTCCAATGCTATACCCCCATAACCCGGCATTTGTATTGAGTATCAAAGCGTAATTCCTTTCTAACTCTACATTTTCCAGACTTACCCTCAAAGGATTATCATTATAATACTCATCGGCAGGAATAAATTCATAAAATATACCTGCATTTGCCAATAACAGCAAACTTTTATCCTTTTGACTATCCTGATAAGCTATAAACCCTTCCGAGGCAGGATAGGTTTCAATGGTATCTATTTTCTTGCCTATACTTTCTTCAATCTTTGCACGATAAGGTTCATAATTAACGCCACCATATACAAACAGGCTAAAGTTTTTAAAGATGTCCTTAATCTTTTTACCTCCTGATTTCTGCGCAAGCTTGTCAAAATACATTTGTACCCAGGGCGGTATACCCGAAATAAGGGTCATATCTTCATTAAAAGTTTCTTCAACTATCGCATCAACCTTTTGCTCCCAGTCTTCAATACAATTTGTAGCATAAGAAGGCAGACGATTTTTCTGCAAATAGCCGGGTACAAGATGGGCTACTATGCCCGATAACCTACCCACATTAATTCCGTTCTTTTTAGTCAGCACAGGACTTCCCTGCAAAAAGATCATTTTACCGTTAACAAATTCGGCGTTACCCGTTTCGTGAATGTAAGTAAGTAAAGCATTACGGGCTGCCTTAACATGCTCCGGTACTGATTCTTTAGAAAGTGGAATATATTTAACGCCAGAAGTAGTGCCCGATGTTTTCGCAAAATAAAGAGGTTTACCTTTCCACATTACATCTGGCTCACCAGCAACTACTCTTTCTATATAGGGCCTTAACTCTTCATAGTCTCTAACGGGCACTGCCTTTTTAAAGTCCTCATAAGTTTTTACAGAAGCAAAACCATGATCCTTACCAAAGGCTGTATTTTTTGCAGAATCAATGAGTTGACTTAAAGTTTCCTTCTGTGCCCCCACTGCATTTTTTTTCCATTTATTGATGCCTTTAACTATAAAGGCTGCAAACGGTTTACTTAATGCCGCTTTTAATCCCATAAGTTCTGTTTAAACTATATTATGTATAATATCAGGCTCAGCATCTCCCTTGTATTCGCTCATCATTTTACGATAGGCAATAGTTAAGGCCACACTTGATAGCGGAACAATAATAAAAGAGCTTAAAATGTTTATAAAGAATGAAAACACAGGCCAGTGGATATAACTAAAAAACAAATACAGTAAGTGAAAACTTAACAGCACCAATAAAAGCATAAAGATCTTTGTAAAGTTACCCTTTGTGGTGGCTAAACTAAATTTGATAGACAGAAATGGAGGTAAATCCTTATCAATTATAAAAAACGGGAAAAAGGAAATGCGGATCCACGTAATGAATATTGCAATTACACCAACTGAAATAGCCACATTGGTTATAATTTCCATCCTTATTCCTGTATATATAAAAGGAAACGCTACCAAAACCACCACAGAATATACCCCTACAATACAAAGCATAAAGTAAAGTGTAGCTACCAAAAACCTGATAATCTGTTTTCTTGTAGGAATTGTACTTACAATGCTCACATCATGTTCTTCATCATCAAGTAAATGAAAGATGTACTTAAACAGTGAAAGATTGATGGTAAAATAGAACATCACAAAGATGAATGCCATCAATATGCTCAGTCCCTTACTCACATCCTTTAAAAAGAATGCCATTAGGCCCGAAGCATTGGAAGTAATAAACATCAAAAAGCACAGTGTCGCAATAGAAAAGTAATTCCTTTTGGTCACTGTCCAGGCCTTGCTAATCACCTCATTTACAGCAAATGTACTCTCCTTTAAAAATTCTATCATTGTTGTTTAAATACTACTCTTTTAATGAAATCCTGCATAAAACCCAGACCGTATGCAGTTAACTGAATGAACGCAGCAATAATGCTCAAAAATGCAACTTTTAATGACTTATTAACCTGCCACGAGTGAAAAAATATCAACATAAAGTATACCAGCATTACAAAGTTACAAATGAATGCTAAAGGCCAATAAAATATATTAATAAGCACAGTAAATATTACAGCACATGTAAACGCTGCCGGAAAGAAATGCACCAATTTCAATTCGGAAGGGAAATGTTTATAAATATTTATCCTGGCTCTGCCAAAAAAATGCAATTGCTTATAAAACTGACTAAAACTTGTACGTCTTTTATGAAAAACTCGGGCTGCCGGAATCAAACCAATCTTAAAACCATGTTCATGGATTCGGATACTATATTCTATATCCTCTCCCAACCTTGTTAAAATAAATCCGCCAACCTTTTCCCATACTTCTCTGGATACCCCCATATTAAAACTACGTGGATGAAATTGGCCGATGTGTTTTTTATTGCCCCTTACTCCACCGGTTGTAAACGGTGAAGTCATAGCGTAACTAATAGCTTTTTGTACAGGAGTAAAACTCTGGTGGGCTGCATCCGGACCGCCATAAGCATCCAGTTTATGTTCAAAAAGGTAGTTCCTTACTATTTCCAGGTAATCATCCGGAATCAGGCAATCAGAATCAAAGACCACAAAGAAATCTCCTTTGGCTCTTTCAAACCCATAATTGCGCGAAAACCCCTGACCATCATTTGGCTTAAAAAAATACTTTACATCAAGCGCATTGGCATATTTATCAACAACAGCCTTAGCATCATTTACAGAACCATCCTCAATCACCAATACCTCAAATTGAGTATAAGTTTGCTTCGTTAGCGTGTTAAGCAGCTCATCAATTTCCTGCGGACGATTGTAAAGGGGAATTATGATCGAAAAAAACATTTCCTACAAGATCTCCTTTTCAATTAAATAATGATTACGCTCAGATGCATTTCTGGTAACCAGTTCTGCAACAAATCCCGTCAAGAACAATTGAGAACCAAGTATTATAGCTACCAAAGAGATATAGAACAATGGCTGATCTGTTACATCTCTTTTATATGGAATAGCCATAGATATATGGTATAATTTTACACCAATAAGCCATAAGGCCATAAATGTTCCTACTACAAAACTTAAAACACCCAGCGAACCAAAAAAGTGCATTGGGCGTTTACCAAATTTACCCACAAAAAAGATAGACAACAGGTCAAGAAATCCGTTTATAAAACGGCTCATTCCAAACTTAGTAACCCCGTATTTACGGGCTCTGTGTTCTACTACCTGTTCGCCAATATTCTTAAATCCTGCCCATTTTGCAATTACAGGAATATAACGGTGCATCTCTCCGTAAACTTCTATGGTTTTTACCACATCGCTACGGTAAGCTTTTAAACCACAATTAAAATCATTTAATTGAATGCCCGACATCTTACGGGTGGCCGCATTGAACAGTTTGGTAGGTATAGTTTTAGTAATCGGATCGTAACGCTTCTTTTTCCAGCCTGATATAATATCAAACTTCTCTTCTTTTATTCGTCTGAAAAGTTCTGGTATCTCATCCGGACTATCCTGCAAATCAGCATCCATGGTAATCACAACATCACCCTGTGCCGCTTCAAAAGCTACATTTAAAGCAGCGGATTTACCATAGTTTCTTCTGAATTTAATTCCTTTTACCGAGCTGTATTCCTGCTTTAAGTTTTCAATGATACTCCAGGAAGCATCTGTACTGCCATCGTCAACAAAAAGAACCTCATAGCTAAAGTTATGCTCCTGCATTACCTTAGCAATCCATGAAGTTAATTCAGGTAACGATTCTTCTTCATTATATAGGGGGATTACTACAGAAATATCCATGTGTGATTACAACGCTTAAAACTGTGCAAACTTACTTAAAACTTAACAAATATGCATATGCACAAAATTGTTAAGTTTAACTACCATTTGAGCATTATTAGAGCCAACACAATCTGAACTCAATAGTTGAGAACAAACTGTAACAATATTAGCCTTTCCCAATAAATACTTAGAGAATTACTATAATTAATCCCATTTAATTATAAATTTGAATAGTTATTAAATTAAATCACACAATGATAAACATGCGTAAATCAGTTATCCTTGCTACATTAATGATGGCAGGAATTAACATTGTTCAGGCACAAGATGCAAAACCTGAAGACACAGAAGTATACACTCCAGTTCCTAAAGTAGTATCAGCAAAAGAGCTTTCAATAGCCCCTCCTTCTGATGCTATTATACTTTTTGATGGCAAAAACCTTGACCAATGGGTAATGACTGAGGACAGATCTAAACCTGCTGCATGGACTGTTGCCAACAAAGTATTTACTGTAAATAAAAAATCGGGAAACATAGAAACTAAAGAATCTTTTGGTAATTATCAACTTCACCTGGAGTGGCGTGTACCTGCAAACATTACCGGAAAAGGACAGGCCAGAGGAAACAGCGGACTTTTCCTTGCTTCTATTGGTAAAGGAGATGCTGGTTACGAATTACAAATTCTTGACTCTTATAACAACGATACTTATACAAATGGACAGGCTGCAAGTATCTACAAACAATTTGTACCTCTTGCTAACCCAACCCGCAAACCGGGAGAATGGAACACTTATGATGTAATCTGGACTGCTCCTACATTTAACGAAGATAAAACAGTAAAAACTCCAGCCAGAGTTACTGTAATATTTAATGGAGTATTGGTTCAGAATAATACTACGTTATTAGGCCCAACGCAATATATTGGCGCTCCTGCTTATAGACAGGCTCACGGACCGGCTCCAATTAAGTTACAATCTCATGGAGATCCTAGTGAGCCATTGAGTTTCCGTAACATCTGGATCAGAAATCTGTAATAGAAGATAAATTATCCATTGGGATATTAACTAAGAAAGGCAGCAATAATATTGCTGCCTTTCTTAGTTAATATGTATTTGCCCTACCTTATTCTTCGTAAAGAGGTTGTTCTTTTTTAACAACAGCCGCACCAATTAAACTGATAATTAAGCCGTATATAGTATAACTTACTGCTACTCCAAAGCCAATAAAAAAGATCATATAAGGTCTCATCATTTCTACTCCTTTAACCTTATTTTCATCATCACCAGCAGCAGCCTTCGCTGAATCCATTAGCTGAGCAAAAGCATTTGTATCTAAAACCTTATAATAAAGAATAGTAAATACAGCTATAAACAATCCAGCATATGCAGCCACTTTAAAGCCAGAAGAGAAAGCTTTACCAAAGCTTATATAACCACCTAATTCCTTTTTATATGTAGTCTGCACAAAAACAACAGCCATAATAAACGGGATATAAGAAGCTAATGAGTATATGACTTTCTCCGCTACAGTGGTATTAGGACTATTCTGATCTACCCCCATCCACTTCATCACAAACATAAGTACAAGGAAATAAACAGAATATGCCATTGCGCTTTTAAACGCCAGCATATTGGGATTTTTTTTAGGTTCAACTACTAATTCTTCCATTCAAAAATTTTAAATAAACGTTAATATTTTAGTTAATAATAAAAGCTAATGCTTAAGCTGTAGCAGCGTTAAAATTAGCAATTATGCTATAAACCGCAATATCAAACTCCTTGTTTGCACTATACTCTTCAAGTTCCTTAATGATCTTATCATTAGCCTTAGGCTGAAGAAAGAAAACCATAAAAGGAACAAAAAGCTGTTCCATTTCTTCCCTAAGATCAATCATAGCACGATGACCGCAAATATCTTCAACACTTGATTCAGCCAATTGCTGATTGCTGATCAGGTCTTCATAAATATGAAATTCATCCTGAAACTCATCATCCTCAACTAATAAGAATTCTTTGAGGAAATCACCTAAATCAGGCTTTATATTTTCATCATGACATTCAACAATGTACAACAAAAGGTTCAGCATCTCTGTTCCTCTGTCTATTGTTTCTTCTTCAATCCTTAACCACTCTTCAGAATCAAGATAATCTTCTTGCAGTTTCTTAATATCATTTGAGAAGAAATTGATCATCAGCAAATCAAAAAATACTTCTCTAAGTTCTTCAAATGATGGATGCTCATCAAAAACCTCATCAAACTCTTCAACTTTTTCTAAAAAGCCAAGGTCTTTATCAAACACTTCTACAAGGCTTTCCTCTAACTTAATCGAGTCCTTGCCAGATACTGCAGCAAATTTATCTAACGATGCAATTAGTGCGTCTTTTACATGATTATCCATATGATTGTAATTGTTTGTTATTAAATACCAGTTGAACTTTACCGGTCAGTTTTTTATTTAACAGTGGAGAATTGGCAGATTTAGAATAGTTACTGGCAACATTATACTCCCATTGTAATGCAGGATTATAGGCTGTAAAGTTAGCTTCAGCACCTACCTCAATAACAGGAACTGCAAGTCCCAATAATTTGCGAGGATTTATAGAAAGCTTCTCAGCAATCTGAGTTGCGTCAAGTCCTGATTTAATGAGTAAAGGTAATACAGTTTGCAAAGCAATGATCCCATATGATGCAATTTCAAATTCAACATCTTTAAATTCTATCTCATGTGGACGATGCTGTGATCCTACTGCATCAATAGTTCCGTCTTTTAAGCCGGCGAGCAATGCCTTCACATCAGATTTACCACGCAAAGGTGGCTTAACTTTATAATTGCTATCAAAATCATTCAGTAACTCTTCAGTAAACACTAAATGATGCGCTGCTACATCGCAGGAGATTTTAACACCATCCTTTTTAGCTTTCTTTATAAGCGCTACAGAACCTGCTGTCGAGATATTACTGATATGGACAGGAGCGTCATGATAGGTTGCTAAAAAGATATCCCTGCTAATGTGCATTTCCTCTGCTAATGAAGGTAATCCTTTCATTCCAAGCAATACGCTGGTCTTGCTCTCGTTAATCTGTGATTTTCCGGCAATGGATTTATTCTCAGGATAAACCATTAAAAGTCCGTTAAAACCCTGGGTATATTGTAAAGCACGACTCATAAAACCATCGTCAACAATAGCTTTTCCTCCATCAGAAAACGCTACGGCACCCGCAAGCTTCATGTCGTACAACTCTGCTAGCTCCTTACCTTCCAGTCCCTGACTAACCGCTCCTATTGGCAACACATCCACCAGATTGTTTTTTGCCCTGTTAATAATGTATTCAACCTCGGCCTTTGATTGTACAACCGGTTTAGTATTAGGCAAAACTGCTATACCTGTAAACCCGCCAGCTTTTGCAGCCTCAGTTGCAGTATTAATATCTTCTTTGGTTTCAAAACCAGGATCACCGATCGAACAGTTTAAATCAAAGAAACCCGGAGAAAGAATAGCACCCTCGCCATCAAAAACATGTTCGTTTTTAGATGCGGTCAGGTTGTTACCAATAGCCGTTATCTTTCCTTGTTCTACACGAACATCACATTTCTTTTGATTGAACTGGCTGTTTGGATCGGCAATAACTATACCCGTGATAAGAAGGTTCATGATATTTCTATGTTTTTTATGTTATTAAAGAATCTAATAAGTAGTATTTCACTGGCTAAAAAAACAATAGCTAAAATTAGGCAAAGTTTCCATAATTCACTGCTGCTATTTTTTCCCTCGATATTTAATGATTGTGCGTCCTTTTTAGAATTAAATACGGCAACCTTTTGTTTGCTAAATAAGCTATTAAGCTCCTTTTCTGTAGCATAATGCATATCAGATTCTGTGCGGTTATCATTAAATGCTACAACAGCCAAAACAGAATCTGCTTTTTTTAATTCATAAAAGCCCGATTTCTTTACCTGATCTGCCACATACAACAAGGTTTTCCCGGCAGTTTGCCGAACCTCAGGAATAACCTCAAAATCATCCGATACCAATTTTAGCGACTGATTAGTCAGAAGATTGATTTTTTCACTCTCCAGCAAATTATTGAGGCCTATTGTATAATACAAAGGTTGCTCTTTTGCACTTCCAAAAGCAATCTTATACATTAAAGGTACAAAAACCGGATACTTAGGCAGATTACTATCCTTAATATCCAATGAGCTGGATGAAAGATATATTTTACCGGCCCCTATATTATACTTCGCAAAAAGGAACCTATTTAAAGGCAATTGTAAAATGCTTTCTTTAGCACTTGTATTCTGATCAGCATAACTAAAATACCTGTTTACCAAAGGAAGGTCTATATTTTTAGGAATCTGATCAAATACATCCTTAAAAACAGAGTTCTTTAAATCCATAGTACTTGCTATAGGTGGTCCAGAATTTAATTGCTGAACTGCAGGCAGCGATAAGCCGGTTAAGAAAGAAGTATAAACAGCACCATTCGCATCAAGATCAGGAAATATAATTACTGACCCTCCGTTTTGCACATATCCTTTTAATTGCTGGGCCAAACCCGATGATGGTTCTTTTAAACCATTAAGAACTATTAAACTGTAATCTGAAAAGCTGGTGTATTTAATATTAGACTCAGGCATTTCTGTAAGTTTAAAATAACTATCAGATCCAAAGAGCGCCTTTATAAATTTATCAGAAGTATTGCCAGTAATATTTAGCACCTTCAATTCATTACTTACCTTAAAACTAAAATTCAGATTATCATCAAATGTTAAAGGAAAGTCCTTTATGCTGATAACCCCTTTTTGCCATCCACCCTTTAGCCCACTAAAAGATAAAGTGTCTTTAACCGATTTATCTGCGTCAACGCTTACACTGCTGATTGCTTTTTGCTGCTTGTTTATGATTACCTTTAAAGGTATACCCGAAGCACGCTCATCTCCATAATTCTTTAACTGAACCACAAACTTCTCCGCCTGCCCGGGTTGGTGTACAGGAGAAAGACTCCAAACACTATCAACCGAAATATTCGGAAGGCTGTTTGCATTTAACTTAATAAAAGTATAATTGATCTCTTTATTAGCCTCCAAAAGCTTACTACCTACAAAACTTTTTTGAAAGTCGGAAAGCAGATAGCTCGTCTCATTTCCATTAGCTGAAAAACTTGCCTGCTGCCTGTTAATAACCTGCTGTAAATTTTTACTTGCTGCAGATATTTTAATCTCATCCAGCAACTGAATAAACTCATCTTTATTCACCAGTCTCTGGTGCTTACCTTCAAAATCGTTTGTAATTAACTGAAACTGATCATTAATATCGTACGATCTGGCAAGTTCCTTTGCCTTTCTTTTAGCTTCATCAAGTAAACTACCTTCCTTGTTTACCGTCTCCATGCTATAAGAGTTATCAATATAGATACTGATCACATTTCTCTGTCCCGGATTATGTTTATTCCCCGATGGGATAAAAGGTCTGGCAAAGGCCAGTACCAGAAACACTATAGCCAGTATCCTGCACAAAAGCACAAGCAGATTTTTAAGCTTTTCTCTTGATGAGTTTTGCTCTTTAGCCTCCTTTAAGAATTGTACATTACTAAAATATACTTTCTTAAATTTCCTGAAATTGAATAAGTGAATTACAATAGGTATGGCTATTGCCAGCAGTGCGAAAAGAAAACCTGGGTATAGGAAATTCATTAAAAACCAAAGGTAGAACTTTTACATGAATTTTTTCATAGCATCCCATAAAGTTTCATCTAAACCATAAACATCTGGCCGGAACTGCAGGTTACCATTCTGCGACCATGAGGTTATGTAATTGATGATCAGGGGAACAGGCTTTTTAACACCAAACCACTTCGGTTTTAATTGATAAACATTTACTGTATCGGCTTTTTTAGCCATTTTTTTCCGGTAAACCTCCATTTTAGTAGTATCTATTGGCGGCAGGTTTACTTCCATTCTTAACTGATCGTATTCATACTTATCCTTAACCAGCGTTTCAGCAAATTGTAACGGTTTTTCTACACGAACACAACCATGGCTTATTGCACGGTTAGTTCTCGAAAATGCACTTTTATTATTCGTATCATGAAGATAAATACTAGATCCATTATCGAATATAAATTTAAACTTACCTAAAGCATTTCCCTCTCCTGAACCTTGTTTAAACTGGAAGGGTAACTTTTCTCTTGAATACTTATTCCATTGAATCGTATCAGGATCTGTTACTTGTTTACCTTTATAATATACTTTAATGTTACTGTTAGATAAATAATACGGATCCCTGACCGCCTGCCAGTAAATTTCACTTTGCGCAATACTCACCGGAATGTTCCATACCGGATTTACCTGAATTGAGTTCAGCTTACTGTACAATAACGGTGTTTCATGATTCTTTGGTTTATCATCAAGATTTCCGGATTTTAAATACTGTTTAATCTTATCAGCATATCCCTCCTCACGCTTTCCACCAACGCAAACTTTCATCTGGGTAAGTGTATCCTGTCCCTTAAACCAGGTAAGAGAAAAATCCGGGATATTTACCTGCACATATTCATCTCCTAATTCCGGTAATTTCCAGCGCAAACGCTCCATGTTTACCATAATGGTTTTTACCATATAGCTTTTACTACCAGAGTCGGCCTTATATTTAGCAAGTTTATTTTGGAATACCTGATAATCCGGAGAAGCAGGTTGAATACTTGTTAGTAATTTTTGAATATCCTTTGTTTGCAAAACAGCAGTAACGCTTAAACTATCAGGTCTTTTTACGGGCACATAATATCGGCTAAACAATTTACGCGGATTAATGACCCCATAATAAACAAAGTTATTGTACTTGATGAGCCCCTCAGCAGCGTTAAGTTCCAGATCAGCAATAACAGGATAAACTTCTTCTATCCTTTTAAACTTATTAGCCTTTAATGTAGCCAATAGAGATTCTATCTGTTTACGCCTAAATTGATTTGGGTTAAAACCATGTTGCTCACTCCGTGCTATGTAATTTTCAAGACTGTCCAATCCACCATTTACAAAGAATTTAGTAACCAGCTCTGGTTTATACTCATTTGTATAATAATAATTTTTTATCGTATTCGGATTAGAAAACTTGGAGCCTAATGAATCAAGGTGTTTCTTAAAAACGACATTATACAAAGCAGTATCAAAATTTTTATATAGCTTATTCTTAAAATGATCTGAAAGTACAGTACCAATCTCAGGTACGTCTTTAAACCAATTACACGATGAAAGCATCGCTATTAACAGAACAACAGGTAGTACAGTTTTTTTCAAAGCAAGTGAGTTAGCGGCAAATCTAGGCGTTTTTTTTATACTTAATGCTTACCTAAACAAATTAAGTGCCACTTAACTTCTCCTATACACCAAACTTCCTTACTTTAAATATAAACGAAAGCATAAAATACCTTCCAAGTCTGTTTACTTGCCGGTCTACAATTACATTATCAAACACATCCCTCGAAATACCTGAATTTTCATTAAATAAGTCAAAACCATCAAGGCGCATAGTGCCCATATCTTTTTTAAGGAATTTATATTCCATAAATAAACGTAAGATGGTAGGATTATTTACAAACGAATTATCGTACCCAGAATTGATCTGTTTGGTAAAATCATACCCCACAGTTAAATCTTTGAAAAAGTAATTCCGCCCTTCAATACCATATTCAAAACGGTTAGTTTGGCGGTCATCAAATGCCGATTGTGAATAGGTAGTTCTGTTTTGTGAGTAAGAAGTCTCGACCTGCAGGTTAACTATATTTTCAAAATCAACCCTAAATTCTAGTTTCTGACGCCATACCGCATTCTTTGCTTCATTTTTACTATCGTCGATAAATGCAACATTGTTATTTAATGATGCTCCGCCTGAATACCCTATAGTAAATTTACGTTCAAAAAAAGGCTTACTATAGTAGTAGTCACCGCTTAGATTATAAAATCCATCAGTATTGGTATAGCTTGTAACCTGATTTATTGTATTAGGGACAAGCATCTTTGTAGTAACAATTTTATTCTGGGTCTGGTTGAATGAAAGATTGGCATACAGCACATGCCCTTTATTCCAGTCTGATTGTTTATACCTTGCATTTACACTATTTACAAACTCAGGTTTCAAATTAGGATTACCAATTACTACGTTTTGCAGATTCGAGTTATCGGCAATGGGCTGCAGTTGTAAGAAACCAGGTTGGTTGTTACGCCCCCAATAGTTAAATTCAAATGATTCCTGATTCGAGAACTTATAAACCATTCTGGCCGAAGGAATCAGATTAAATGTTCTTTGTATGGTACTGATATCTTTACTAAGATTTTGTCCCTTCAATGCAGACGGCTGGCCATTTAAACCTAAAGTATAATTTAATTTCTCACCTATAAAGCGATAATTCACGCCAACTTTATTTGTAATAAACTGATAATCATAATTATTACTTAAATCCGGATTAAACACCTCCTCACCCGTAATCACATCGCGTGTATCTCTGGTGCTGGAAGTAGCAGACCTATTATAATTGTAGTTAAGTTCAATAAATGTTTTACTCCACAACGGCTCCATATAAGAAAAGCCTGAATAGGTACCAAAGGTATGGCTATTCTGGTCAGTAAGCTGATTTTGAAATCTCGTAGAATCAACCCCGCCCTCAGTAATCAGGTAATCATTAGATACATCTTTAAAATTATTGCCATTTGAATAATTTACACCACCCCAATAACTAAGGTTCCGCCCTTTTTTAGAAAACTTATGATTGTAAAACACATTAGTTTTCAGATTTAAAGAATTTGCATTATTCAGGTTTTTACTATTGCGATTAGTGATCAGGTTGTTCTGCGTAATTGTTGAAAATCCGCCGCTGTTCCCCCCATTTGTATTATACGAAAACTGTGGAGACACCTTCAGAAAATTCATTGTATCCCTCTTATATTCCAGATTACTATTAAACTCATGATTATACCTGTTGTTTAAGTTATCATTTCTCGAATCCTCTAAACGGGTATAACTATCAAGAAAGTTCTGGGTATGTGCGGTACTAACAGTATTGTTTTTACTGTTATCAAAATTATAGCTGGCATTGGCCGAAAGTTTCGGACTCCACTCATTTCTATAATTTAAGCCCGCAGCATTTCTGGTTGTAATACCATCGCCACCCCCTCTTTGGTTCGCATTATTTACAGTACCATCAAAAGAGAGTTGTCGTTCCCCTTTCATACTGTTCCCTCTAAAACTGGTGTTATACCTGTCAGAATTACCTACGCCTCCCTGGGCTCTGGCAAAGTATCCTTTTTTCTTATCCTCTTGTATGGTTAGGTTAAGTACTTTTTCAGGCTCACCTGTTTTTATACCTGTTAATTTTGCCTGATCGCCATAATCATCAATAAACTGAAGGTTCTTAATGATATCAGCAGGCAGATTTTTAATAGCAGTTGCCACATCTGTACCGAAAAAATCCTTACCATTTACTCTTATTTTGGTTACAGGTGTTCCCTGATTGGTTACATTACCATCCTTATCTACTTGTATGCCAGGCAGCTTTTTCAATATTTCATCTACTGCATCTCCCTCCCTAACCGGAAAAGAAGATGCATTAAAACTTACGGTATCTTCAGTAACTTTTATAGGAGGAACTCCCGAAATGACTACTGCATCCAGCGTATTGGAAGTTGGCTTTAACTTCACATCAGAAATAATCAGGCTATTGCCTTTCGTAATGATGTACTGTTTTGTAAAAGTATCAAATCCAATAAATGCTGCTGTTAAAGTAAACTGTTTTGATTTAACCTTGGTAAAACTGAAGCTTCCGTCTGTATTGGCCGAAATGCCAAGACTATCTTTAACCCAGTTAATCCTGACAACGGCGCCGGGCAATGGCAGCCCTGCCGTATCTAATATGCTTCCTTTAACTGTATAATCCTGTGCTTTGCTACTTAAAAAAGTACCAGCAAGCATTACCAATAAAAAAAATGTTTTAATAAAATGGTTCATTTGGTTGTGTGTGTGCCATAAAGGTACAATAAGCTTTACTAAAGCGTTTTAACCGTAATTAATATGTTACAACAAACACCAACCTTAAGGTGATTTTATCAGAGTACCAAGATCGGGAAGCCCATGCAAAAACATGGGCACCGATCATTATGCGTGAGAGTCGCTGGGCATCTTTATATGAGTATTCATAATTGTTCTTCTATTTTATAATCCATTGGTACCATATCGGCCACTTTTTCATAACCCCAAACACCCTCAAAGAGAAGTGATCCAGGGTCATAAATACCTCCATTTTCATAAAAATTGATTGAAGGTTTTAATTGATAAACCAGTGAGATCTGATACCTCGAATATTCCCGCGGTCTTTCGATCTTGTAACCCGAATTACGCGCATAGTTTCTTGTTTCCTTTTCCTTTTTATAAACGATGTACAATGCATCTTTATAATTGAGAGTTTTTAGGCTACTCAATTTTTGTTTAACCAATGTATCTATTCGCACATTCCCCCTACTCATCACCTCAACTGTATCTGGTTTATTTTTCATAGCAAACCAATAGTTCAAAGAGTCCTTTCTGTTTCTTGGACTTATTTCTTCACCATTTACATCCGAAAAGATTTTAATCTTTTCCTTAATAATAGTATCAGGGAGTTTATCTTTATTTGGAGCTTTTACCAGTTTATTAACAACAAACCCCTCCTGGTCAACCGAATTGTTATACAACGACCTAAAAAAATGCTGTGGCGAACCCAGATATGCTACTTTTCTTTTTTCCTGATAGCCCCTTATTTTTGATCTGGAGCCTTTAACTTCTTCAAAAAAAGGATAGCCATAAAACAACACAATCTTTGTTTCTTCATCTTCTTCAAAGTACTTAAGCAGGTATTTAATCCGATACCCCAGCGCTTGATTTTCTACAACAATAAATTCATCAGCTACTGCTTTCAGTATATGTTTTTCATCGTCATAATCAAACTGTATAACTTCCGGGTTAACGATTTCGCACTTTTTGGAGTTGGGCGATGTACCAATAAAGCTTTCCTTGAAGGCTTTAAGCCGCTCTTTACGATGCGCATCTGATACAATTACCACCTCTTTTAATTGCTTTACATTTTCCTGAAGTATAATTTCTATATCGGCAGATTTATTAATAATGGTTACATTTTGATTAGCAGGCAAGTATCCAATCATTTGAACAAGCACATTATAATTCCCTTCCTTTAGATTTTTGATAACAAACTTCCCTTCATTGTCTGCTACAGTTCCTGTCTGGTATCCGCTAAGTAAAATTCCCGCTCCGGGCAATGTTTCGCCATTTTTATCTTTAATCACTCCTGAAATAGCATACAAATTCTGCGGAGGCAAAACTTCATTCTTATTCCTGGCAATAACCATTACAATTTTGTTTTCGATAACATACGTTACAGGCAGATCTTCAAAAACAGCACTCAGAACCGACTTAATACCTGCATTTTTTATAGTTACGTTTACGGGTTTTAATCCTTGTAGTAAGGAGTTATCATAAAGAAAATCATAATTACACTGTTTTCTGATTTCTTTAAAAACAGTAGGCAATTCCGTATTCTTTAGCGACAGGGAAATGCCCTGCGCATTCGCATTAGTATATAAAAATACAATCAAAAAAAATGCGAATATCAATCTCATCTATTCTGTAACTATTACTCTATTTCCATCTATTTTAAATTTAACCTTGCCCGTTATTTCGAGCGCATTTAAAACAGCCGAAATATTTTTTGAGCGGGATACAGTACCGCTCAAATAAAGGTTTTTGTGGTTTCCATCATCAACAATTTCAACATTGTACCAGCGGGCAACCTGACGCAAAATACTGGCAAGGTCTTCATTATTAAAAATGAAATCTCCATTTTTCCAGGCCACTGCTTCCTCTGTATCTGCCTTACGAATACTCAGGCTATTTTTAGCCAGCAAAGATTCCTGACCGGGCTTTAAAATCTTTTGCTCATTATTATTCCACACCCTAACAGAGCCTTCTAATAATGTAGTTTTTGTTGCAGCCTCGTCGCTGTAAGAATTCACATTGAAATGTGTTCCTAATACTTCAACTTCCTGTTTATCTGTTTTTACAATAAAAGGATGGGCTTTGTCTTTTGCAACTTCAAAATAAGCCTCGCCGGCAAGCTCAACTTTACGTTGCTTAAGTGAGGCAAAAGATGCAGGAAAAGTAAATTTAGAAGCAGCATTTATCCAGATCTTTGATCCATCGAGCAAAACAACCTGGTATTGTTGCCCCTTTTCAGTACTAATGGTATTTAATCCAGTGTTTTCGGCGACAAATCCCTGATCATGAGCTTTAGCCTTATAGTGCAATTCTCCACCTGCAGTTTTAAAAATCGAGACATTAGATTGTTCAGCAATTAGTCCTACAGGAGCGTCAGACAGAATTATCTTTTTCCCATTAGCCAAAATTAAAGTAGCGGTATTTTGAGCAGGTGCTATATCATTAGCAATATTTTTTACAACTTCAGTTGTTGGCTCAGGAATGATTCGCTGGTTGTAATAAAATAAGCCACCTCCAATAGCAATTAACAAGCAGGCAGCGGCAACAGCCGGATACCATAGACGCTTTACTTTTGCAGGTGCCTGCCCTTCCATCAGCGATTTGTAAATCGCTTCAGTTTCCTGATTAAGTTCATCTTCGGAAAGTTCGGGGATATCATTTTTAGAAAAATAATGAAGCCAATATTTGGCAGCATTTTCTTCTTCCTGAGTGGCCGTACCAGCACTCACTTTCTCTAAAACTTCTTTAATGTCTTTTTTTTCCATTGTCATATCGGGATTTCCGCTGATTTGAATTTGGGATTTCACTCACTGCAGATATAGACAACTCAAGAATACCAAATGGGGACAGCCTGTTAAAATATTTTTTTATAAATGTGATCTATATCTTTTAATGGCACACTTCTACATATAGTTGGCACACTTCTACATCGTATAATGGCCCAATTCGTTATAATGAACTTTCACGTCATACTGAACCCTTCACGTCATACTGAACCCTTTCCGTCATCTCGACGATAGGAGAGATCTCTTGTTCATGCATAGTTCAAGAGATCTCTCCTATCGTCGAGATGACGGAAAGGGTTCAGTATGACGTGAAGGGTTCAATAAATCAGGAATTAATGATAAAAACCAAATAAAGGACCAGGCCAAGCTTTAGCCTTAAATGCTTCATTGCTCTTTTAAGCTGGGTGTTTACAGTCGATTCCGCAACCCCTAATTGTTCAGCTATATCTTTAGCTGACATGTATTGTTTTCTTTTCAGCTCATACACTTTTCGCATTCCGGCCGGCATTGCCGATATTTCCTTTTCAATCATCGCTGCAATATCCTTCTCTCTAATCAGAAAATCAGTTTCTTCACTATCTACATCTATGTAATCATTTCCTTCGCTTGCGTACTTACGTAAAACCTCTTTATGCTTAAAAACATTAAAAATTTTGTTAAGAACCGATTTATAAAGATAACCGGACAGCGTAGTTTTTAAGTCGAGAGTTTCACGGTTATTTAGCATCCATGCAAAAACATCCTGTACTATATCGCGTGATTCCTCTTTATTGCCAAGTTTGTGATATGCGTAAAGGTAAAGTGGTTTATCATACCTCATGTAGATTTCCTTAAACGCCGCATCATCCCCAGACTTGAATAGCCGGGTTAATTCATGCTCGTTATATTTGGTATAGTCTAACATATCAATTACTTCTCTAAAGTTAACTATTTTCCCAATACTCAAATCAGGTAAAAAGTCCGGTATTGAGAAAATTACATTAAATTAATATAGAATTACCAGACTGCTGTTCTTTCCGCGGGCATTGATGGGGCCTTGACAGGGGGTTGCAAGGGCCTTGATAGGACTAAAGCCTTCATAATGCCCCGGCAAGGCCTTCTAAAACCATTCAAATATCTAATTCAATAAGGACAATACCTCCTTATTTCTGCCTGCCTGTTGGATTCAACATCCAGTCCGATCAATTTTAAACCAAATTTTATTTGGAATTGCGATTTCAATCTATATATTTGCATCTCCTCAGGATGCTAGCCATTGTTGATAAGGAACTTAAATAATATTATGAACACTATTTTGAACCATCATTTACATTTGCACCATCGCCAATTGGCGATGTATATGTAATGTTTTGTACTTCAAAACTTGTTTCCGACCTTATTTTCTTGTTCAATTCAATAATAATCAAAAGCACATTTGAAAACACTTAAAATTGCTATCCAAAAATCGGGTAGATTAAACGAAAAATCAGTAGAAATCCTTAAAAATTGTGGTCTTTCTTTCGAGAACTACAAAAGCTCATTAATCTCAACTGTTACAAATTTCCCTCTGGAAATCCTTTTTTTAAGAGATGATGATATTCCGGAATATGTGCAGGACGGAATTGCCGACTTAGGTATAGTTGGTGAAAACGTAATTGTAGAGTCTGGTTCTGAAGTTACTTATCTTCAAAAATTAGGCTTTGGTAAATGCACACTTAAAATCGCAATTCCCAACGAAAGTCAAATTACAGAAATTGCACAATTGGAAGGAAAAGCAATAGCAACGTCATACCCTGTAATCCTTGAAAAATACCTTAAAGATAATCATGTAAATGCTGAGGTTCGTACCATTTCAGGCTCTGTAGAAATTGGTCCGGGTTTGGGATTAAGTGATGCAATTTGCGACATCGTTTCTACCGGTGGAACATTGAAAAGTAATGGTCTGAAACCATTCTCAGAAGTGATGAAATCTGAAGCTATCCTGATTGGAAAAGAAGGTTCAGAATTACTTCCTGAAGTTCAGGAATTGTTACAACGCATCCGCTCTGTACTACGTGCAAAAGAGACAAAATATGTAGTGCTTAATGTGGCTAAGTCTAACCTTAAAAAAGTTGTAGATCTTTTGCCTGGTGTAAAAAGTCCGACTGTAGTTCCATTGTTCGACGAGGATTGGGTTGCTGTTCATTCGGTAATTGCTGAACATGATTTCTGGGAAAAGATCAATAGTCTTAAAGCTGCCGGCGCACAGGGAATTGTTGTTATGCCTATTGAAAAAATCATTGCTTAATCATACGATTACAATAAAAAAACGCCTATTTTATCATTAACTAATAGTTAAACTTAAAATATAACAACTTGAAAATCTACAGTTACAATGATTTATCTAAACAAGAGATTGAATCAATCTGTTTAAGACAGCTGGAAGACGATATTACAATACAGGACCGTGTAAAAGCCATAATCGACACTGTTAAAACTGATGGAGACAAGGCTCTGTTTAGCTTTGCCAAACAGTTTGACCAGGTGGAATTAGCACAACTATTCATCGGTAAAAAAGAAATTGAAGAGATAGCCGCATCTATTCCTGCAGAGGCAAAAGCAGCTATTGATACTGCTTACCAAAACATCCGGACTTTCCATGCAGCTCAGGCCAGCAAGGAAGAAAAGATAGAAACAATGCCTGGTGTTACCTGTTGGCGGGAGGCCAGAGCTATTGAGCGTGTAGGACTTTACATCCCCGGTGGCTCCGCAGTTTTACCAAGTACTTTTTTGATGCTTGGGATACCTGCTATACTTGCAGGATGCAAAGAAATAGTAGTTTGTTCCCCTCCTCAAAAAGATGGAAAAACAAATTGCTTTCTGGCCTATTGCGCTTTGAAATTAGGGATTGAGAAGATTTATCTGGTTGGAGGTGCGCAGGCAGTTGCAGCAATGGCTTACGGAACAGAAAGCGTTCCTAAAGTATACAAGATCTTTGGCCCGGGAAACCGTTATGTAACGCAGGCAAAACAATTGATTCAGTCGACAACCATGACTGCAATTGACATGCCGGCAGGACCTTCGGAGGTTTTGGTGCTTGCAGATGAGACTGCCAATCCGTCATACGTAGCTTCCGACCTTCTTGCTCAGGCTGAACATGGAGCTGATAGTCAGACTATACTAGTCTCTACTTCAAACGAAATCATAACTAAAACACTTGAACAAGTTGAAATTCAACTAAAAGAACTTCCAAGAAAAGACGTAACTGCCCTTGCAATAGCAAATTCGTATGCTGTATTGGTTAAAAATCTGGAACAAGGCATGGAGTTTAGCAACACTTATGCCCCGGAACACCTTATCCTTGCTACAGATCATTTTGAACAACTTATACCACTTATAACCAACGCAGGCTCTGTATTTCTGGGTAATTTAACGCCGGAAAGTGCAGGAGATTATGCTTCGGGTACTAACCATACCTTGCCTACAAGTGGCTTTGCAAAAGCTTATTCAGGTGTTTCACTTGATTCGTTTGTAAAGAAGATCACCTTCCAGCATATCAGCCCTAAGGGTTTGCAGCATATTGGCAACACTGTTGAGGTACTTGCAGAGGCTGAAGGCTTAAGGGCACACAAGAACGCAATAAGCATTAGATTGAGAGAGAAAATTTAATATACCCGTCATCTCTCTCTTCATTCGGGATGACAACAACAGAAAATAATACCGTTAACATGGATATTAATAAATTACAAAGAGAAAACATCAAAAACCTTCGTCCCTACTCTACAGCGAGGGATGAATATAAAGGGCAGGCAAGTATATTTTTGGATGCTAATGAGAATAGCTATGGCTCTCCGTTAGATCAAAATTACAACCGCTACCCTGATCCTTTGCAACTTGATCTTAAAGATGCAATCAGCAAAATCAAAGGAGTTCCAATTGAAAACACCTTTCTTGGAAACGGAAGCGATGAAGCAATTGATCTTCTTTTCAGGGCATTTTGTGAACCTGGAATAGACAATGTAGTTATCCTTCCTCCTACTTACGGCATGTACGAAGTTTCAGCAAACATCAACAATGTTGAAATACGAAAAGTTGATTTGCTACCAAGCTTTCAATTGGATCTTGAGGGCATTGCAGAAGCTATTGACGAGCACACTAAACTGATCTTTATCTGCTCACCAAATAACCCTACCGGAAACTCAATTATCCGCACAGATATCGAAACAGTACTAGCCAATTTTAATGGGCTTGTAGTAATAGATGAAGCCTACATCAACTACGCAAAACAACGCACATTTATTAAAGAATTAACCGAATATCCGAACCTTGTGGTATTGCAAACTTTCTCTAAAGCATGGGGACTTGCAGCACTACGTTTGGGTATGGCTTTTGCCTCTCGTTTGGTTATAGATGTTTTGAATAAAGTTAAACCTCCATACAACATTAACCAGGCCACACAGGACATTGCTTTGAAAGCTTTGGAAAACATAGAGCAGGTAAATGGCTGGATTAAAATTACAGTTGAACAAAGAGACAAATTAAGTACAGATCTGGCAGAACTGCCTATGGTTAAAAAGGTATATCCATCTGATGCTAATTTTATACTAATACAGGTTGATGATGCGTTAAATACTTACAATGCTCTGGTAGATCAGGGTATCATCATCAGAGACCGCTCTAAAGTATCACTGTGCGAAGGATGCCTCCGCATCACCATCGGAACCACCGAAGAAAACGAAATCCTCTTAAAAGCCCTAAAAACACTATAATGAAGAAAGTATTATTTATCGACCGTGATGGAACACTCATTAAAGAACCCGCGGATGAGCAGATTGATTCATTTACTAAGTTAGAATTTTACCCTAAAGCACTGTACTATCTATCTAAAATTGCAGCAGAGCTGGATTATGAACTTGTAATGGTTACTAATCAGGATGGTTTGGGCACAGATTCGCATACTGAGGAAAACTTCTGGCCGGTGCATAATTTCATTATGGATACTTTTGCAGGCGAAGGTGTTGAGTTCAGTGAGGTAATTATTGACAAAACTTTTGCTCATCAGAATGCAATAACGCGCAAACCTAATACGGGTTTATTGCAGCATTATTTCACTGATGCTTATGACCTAAAGAATTCTTTTGTCCTTGGCGATCGCATAAACGATGTTATTTTAGCCAAAAATCTTGGTGCTAAAGCCATTTGGATTTGTAATAACGACCAGCTTGGTGCTAACGAAAAACTGGAAAAAGCAGAGCATTTAAGTGATATTATTGCATTAAAAACTCAGAATTGGGTTGATATTTATACTATGCTGAAGGCAGGTACAAGAACAATTACCCATGAACGCAATACCAATGAAACCAAGATTAGCATTAGCATTGATCTGGATGGCACTGGTAAAGCTGATATCGATACCGGTTTAAACTTCTTTAATCATATGCTTGACCAAATTGCCCGTCATGGAAGCATCGATTTACGAATTAAGACCAATGGCGATTTACATATCGATGAACATCATACCATTGAGGATACTGGTATTGCCTTAGGTGAAGCTTTTGCTAAAGCTATAGGAAACAAACTGGGACTTGAGCGTTATGGTTTCTGCTTACCAATGGACGATTGTTTAGCGCAGGCGGCAATAGACTTTGGTGGTCGTAACTGGATTGTTTGGGAGGCAGATTTTAAACGTGAAATGGTTGGCGACATGCCTACTGAGATGTTTTATCACTTCTTTAAATCGTTCAGTGATGCAGCAAAATGCAACCTGAATATTAAAGCTGAAGGCGAAAACGAGCATCACAAAATTGAAGCTATATTTAAAGCTTTTGCTAAAGCAATAAAAATGGCCATTAAGCGCGATGCTGAAAAGCTGGTTTTACCTAGTACAAAAGGAGTATTGTAACTAGATAGTCGTCATCTCGAAGGAAGCGCAGCGATGAGAGATCCCTTGTTTATGTTTATTCAAGAGATCTCTCCTTCGTCGAGATGACGAACGTAAAAAAGCGAGATGACGAACGTAAAAAAAGCGAAATGACGGAAACAAAAAACAATATCAAGAAATAAAACTATAACTACTACCCGTCATCTCGAAGGAAGCGCAGCGATGAGAGATCTCTTGTTTATGTTTATTCAAGAGATCTCTCCTTCGTCGAGATGACGAACGTAAAAAAAGGATGTTTAAAATTGTAAACAAATGATTGGAATAGTAAACTACGGAGCTGGCAACATTTTTTCCCTTACTTCTGCATTGGAAAGGCTAAGCATACCCTTTGGAATGGTAAATACTGAAACTGATTTGGACAAATACACCCACATCATTATTCCTGGTGTTGGCCATGCAGGAGCCGCAATGAAAAAACTAGAACAAACCGGGTTGGTAGCACCAATTAAAGCATTAAAAAAACCAGTACTTGGCATCTGCGTTGGCATGCAACTGCTTACCGAACATTCGGAAGAAGGAAATGCTGATATGATGAACATTGTGCCGGTTAAAACAAGGTTATTCGATAAGAATCAAGGTATTAAAATTCCGCACATGGGCTGGAACAATATAGACCACAAAAACAATTCTTTGTTTGAAGGTGTTGAAAATCTAACACAATTTTACTTTGTGCATTCGTACTTTATTGAATATAACCCTACTTTTGACATTGCAACTGCAAGTTATGGCAAGCCATTTTCTGCGGCAGTGCAAAAGGATAATTTCTATGGCGTACAATTTCATCCGGAGAAATCCGGTATCGCCGGAGAACGTTTATTAAAAAATTTTTCAAACTTAAAACAATAAAATGTACATAATTCCCGCAATTGATATTCTAGATGGTAAGGTTGTTCGCCTTAGAGAAGGTGATTATAACCAAAAGACAGTATATGATGTTTCCATCGCTGAAATGATAGAGACTTACCGGTCTAATGGTACAGAATTCATACATATTATTGACTTAAATGGTGCAAAAGGCGATTTCAGTAACCAGAAGGAACTTTTTGATATCATTAGAAAAACGGATATGCGTGTTCAATATGGAGGTGGTATACGCACAATCAAACAAGTTACAGACTTGCTTGATGCAGGTATTCATCGTGTTATTGTTGGTACGCAAGCTATTACCAATCCTGATTTCTTAAAGGATCTTAGTACTGAAGTAGGCAAAAAATATGATTATGCAAACCGTATCGTTATTGCTATTGATGTTTTAGACGAGGTAATAAAATACTCAGGATGGATGGAAAGCTCACCAATTAAGCTTATGGATTATGTTGATAAATGCTTACAACTAGGCTTTTTTAGGTTCTTGTGTACAGACATTAACAAAGATGGTAAACTAGGTGGAGCTGCTGTAGACTTGTATAAAAAACTACTGGAACACTCTCCGTTTATTAAACTGATTGCTTCTGGTGGTATTAGCTCAATGGCCGACATTGAAGAATTGGCAACTTTAGATATCCGCTCTGTAGTTGTTGGTAAAGCAATATATGAAAACAGGATTTCTATTGATGAAATTAAACAGTGGAATTTAAAGCAAATGACTTCTCTTTAATCGATGTTAAGTAAACGCATTATTCCATGCCTTGATGTTAAAGACGGGCGCACAGTTAAAGGTGTAAATTTTGTTGACCTTAAAGATGCCGGAGATCCGGTTGAACTTGCATGGCAATATGCCCAGCAGGGAGCTGATGAACTGGTGTTTTTAGACATTACTGCAACCCATGAAAGACGCGGAACAACCATAGAAATGGTGAAGTCCGTTGCCCGTCAGCTCAATATTCCCTTTACTATTGGCGGGGGTATTACTACCATTGCTGACGCTGAAGCACTGTTAAATTCGGGTGCTGATAAAATCAGCATCAACTCTGCTGCGGTTAGAAATCCTTCTTTAATTGAAGATCTTGCCAAAGCATTTGGTGTTCAGTTTGTAGTGGTGGCTGTTGACACCAAGTTAGTAAATGGTAAAAATATGGTTCACCTAAATGGCGGACGACTAATTACTGAATTGGAAACGGAAGACTGGATACTTAAAGCTGAAAGTTTAGGAGCAGGCGAGATTTTATTGACTTCAATGGATCATGATGGTACTAAAAACGGTTTTGATTGCTTATTACTTGACAAGGTTGCCCGCTCCATCAACATCCCTGTAATTGCATCAGGAGGCGCTGGCAAGGTTGAACATTTTACAGAAGTATTTTTAGAGACAGGTGTTGATGCAGCTTTGGCAGCATCAGTTTTTCACTTCGGTGAAATCCCTATCCCCTATTTAAAAAGCGAATTAAAAAAACACAACATACCGGTAAGGTTGTAAATATACTTCCGTCATCTCGACGACAGGAGAGATCTCTTGACTAGGCATAAACAAGAGATCTCTCCTGTCGTCGAGATGACGGAGGCGGTAATTGACGTTACAATATCTTACTGGAATAACCGAATCCTACTTCCGGAATAACGGAAGTGGTAATTGAAGTTACAACATCCTATTGCTTCCGGAATAACAGAAGTCGTAATTGAGGTGACAACACATAAAAACAGACTATGAAAATAGATTTTGAAAAAACACAGGGTTTAGTACCTGTAATTATACAGGATGTACAAACCCTGGAGGTTTTAATGCTGGGTTATATGAACCAGGAAGCATGGGATAAAACTCTTGCTGAAGGAAAAGTTACTTTCTTTTCGCGCAGTAAAAACAGGTTGTGGACTAAAGGGGAAGAAAGTGGAAATTTTCTTTTTGTAAAGGAAACACATATTGATTGTGATAATGATACTATCCTTATAAAAGCTACTCCGGTTGGCCCTACCTGCCATACAGGTTCCCGTAGCTGCTTTAAAACCGACTATAATCAGAACTTTATCTTTGAGTTGGAACAGATCATTGCCGATCGCTACGAAAACCCTTCAGAAGAGTCTTATGTAAATAAACTTCGTGCAAAAGGCCTCAATAAGATTGCACAAAAAGTAGGAGAAGAAGGTGTTGAAACTGTTATAGCAGCATTAGCAGAAACCGATGTGGACTTTGTTAACGAAAGCTCGGATCTGATCTTTCATTTACTGGTTTTACTTAGAGAAAAAGGGAAAACCTTAGCTGATATTGGCTTAAACCTAAAGGGCAGACATAGTAAATAATTTATGTTAAAGCATTTACATACACTTAGCGGTCACCAAAACCCTATATACGCACTTGCAAGTCCTGCTACAAAAGAAGGTGTCTTTTTTAGCGCAGGCAATGACAAAGGCGTAGTTGAGTGGTCATTAAAGACCATGACTTTTATTAAGGTTCTGGTGCCCGTACAAAGTTCTGTATATGCTTTACTTAGCTATAAGGATTTACTATTTATAGCACAAAGAAGTGGACTGATACTTGTATTTGACATAAAGCTAGAGAAAACCATAGCAACTTTAAGTCATCATCAAAAGGGTGTATTTGACCTAAAAACCATTGCTTATAAAAACGAACTTTTAAGTACCGGAGAAGATGGGACGGTTGCCGTATGGTCGCTATCCGATTTCTCCTTACTCTATAATTTCCCTGTTTTACAGAATACAGTGCGTACTATAGCGGTAAGCAATTCAGAGGAAGAAGTCGCCTTTGGATGTAAAGATGGAATTATCAGGGTTTATAATTCTTTAGATTACAGTTTAATTACTGAATTAAGCAGTCACAAGCTTCCAATTACTTCATTACAATATTCTCCAAATGGGGCATTTTTAATTTCAGGTGGCCGGGATGCACAATTAAAGGTATGGAGCCTACCTGATTATCAATTGGTGAATAGCATAGCTGCACACATGTTTAGCGTGTATACTATTGCCTTCCACCCCACTGAGCCCTATTTCGCTACTTGCAGTCAGGACAAGAGCATTAAGCTATGGGGAGCTAACGACTTTAAACTATATAAGATCCTTAGTTTAGAAAAAAACACGGAAGGTCATTTCCATTCTATTAACAAACTTATCTGGAGTTCTGATGGCAAATACCTGATCTCTACCGGCGATGACAGACAGGTAATGATCTGGGAGTTTAATTCTTAAAGTATACTATTTTTTTAAGGAAAGTTTGTTTAAATTGGAGCCAACTAAGTATAAGTTATGGCTAAAGAACACCTATATCAAACGAGTTTAACATGGACAGGTAACAAAGGTTCAGGAACAATGGACTACCGGTCGTACGAAAGAAGTTATATCATATCAATAGACCATAAAGCAGATATTCAGGGATCATCGGATTCGGCATTTTTGGGTGATAAAACGAAGCACAATCCTGAAGATTTGTTGGTTTCCTCATTATCCTCATGCCACATGCTTTGGTTCCTACATCTATGTTCTCAAAATGAGATCATCGTATTGGATTATACCGATAATGCTGTAGGGAAAATGGCTGAAGAACCTAATGGAAGCGGTCACTTCACTGAAGTTATTTTAAATCCTGTGGTTGTTATTAACAATGAAGATCACGTAGAAAAAGCCAACGCATTACATGTACAAGCAAATAAGATGTGCTTTATTGCTAACTCATGTAATTTCCCTGTTTCGCATAACCCTAAATGTATTGTAGAAAAAGGTTAAATTTTCAAAAGCTTTACTTAGAATCGTTAAGTTAACCGCTTAATGATTCTAAGCTTATGAGAGTATCTTCCTAATTCTGCATTATAAATACCCTGATTATCCATAGGATCTATCCTTACTTTACCCGAAGCATGGATAATATCAGTTGCATTTAACATGATACCTACATGAATAATGCGCCCATCTTCATTATCGAAAAAAGCAACATCTCCTGGCTTAACTTCAGGTAAAAAATCAACAGTAGTGCCTTGCTCTGCCTGCTGCCATGCATCTCTGTTTAATTGTATTCCGTTTAGTTTAAAAACAATTTGCACAAAGCCTGAGCAATCCATTCCAAACAAATTTTTACCGCCCCACAAATAAGGAACGTTCTGAAAGAAAAGTGCTGTATTGATAATATCAGGTGAGTTGGAAGAGGAAACTACTTTGGGATTAAATAAAACCTTATACTTTTCTGCGCCTATGTGGCAATGACCATCATCAAATAAAGGGAGATTACTGCCTGGAGATATATAATACTTACTGCCCCCGGTATCCGTAATTACATTACCAATCTCAGCGGGTGCCAGATGCTTACAACCATGGTTAACCGCGTAGGCCTCTAAAGATATTTCTGCCAGCTGCTTAAAGTCTAACCAACCTTCATATCTATCATATGCATTAAGTACCTTCCACCATTTTTCGGTTTTTTCAATGATCTCTACATGATCGCCAAAAAGCAATTGAGAAGCAATTTCAGCTCTGTCGGATGGTTCAGATCTTAAGGGCGCTACCGCTACCCTGCATATTCCATAGTATTGTTCCATAGCATAAAATCAATGGTATAAATGTAAACTTTTGCGTAGTTATTTTGTTATTTTTATAGTATAAACATTAATCTATAAGACGATGAACCTCAAAAAAATTTTAATTGCTGTTGATAACAGTACCTGTTCAGAAAAGGCAGCAAGAGTTGGTTATGAAGTAGCGAAGACGTTTGGCGCAGAGGTTGCACTTGTTAATATTATAGAGCCTGTGCCGGCTAATATTAGCCCCGATTTAACTTTAGCTCCTGTTTTTCTGGAAACTTATGATAACAGTGAAGAAAACAGCCACCTTTTATTAAAAGAAATTGAAACAAAATTTAGCCATGGCGTAACCACTACCTATTTAAGTGTAGTTGATAGTGCAGCTCATGGTATTATACAACAGTCTGACGAGTATGGCTCTGATCTTATCGTGATTGGCACCTATGGCCGGACAGGTTTATATCACTTTTTAATGGGAAGTGTGGCAGAACATGTAGCAAGAAAATCTGCATGTCCGGTTTTAATCGTTCCAAACAAGTATGAAGAAAAAGCTTAAATAAAAAAAGGACACCTTCCAGGTGTCCTGTATAAATTTAGTTATAAAGCTAAAATTAGTTCTCCTGGTGTAACCAGGCTTTTTTAGCCAACAATTCTTCTTCTGTTTCGCGAACATTCTCATCATCAACACAACAATCTACCGGGCAAACCGCAGCACATTGAGGCTCATCATGAAAGCCTTTGCATTCCGTACACTTATCAGAAACAATGTAATAGACCTCATCAGATCCTGCATCCTGTGCAGCCCCGGCATCTATTTGTTTGTCGCCAAAATCGATAATACCATCTAAGTTAGTACCATCTGAAAATCTCCAGGCAGTGCCTGCGTCATAAATTGCATTATTTGGGCATTCAGGCTCACATGCTCCGCAGTTAATACATTCGTCTGTTATTTTAATAGCCATGTCTTCGTGTAAATCTATTGCTAAGGGTTAACTTTGCAATGCAAATATAACACTTAAACTTTAAAATTGTTGGAAATATGCCAATCCTTACTGCGGAAAAACTAATTATTGCTTTAAAAAAACTTAGCGACTACATAGCCAATCCTGATCAGGAGTTCAAAAACCTGATTTTAGCGGCCCAAAATAGCAATGCCTGGTTTACTATAGATGAGGTTGAAAGATCATTAAATGCTTTGCATAAAATGCTTAACCAACAAGATCTGGAAATCTGGTTTAAAGATATTACGATTAATAAAACACCAAAAAAAGTTGGGTTAATACTTGCAGGGAATATCCCTCTGGTGGGTTTTCATGATGTATTATCTGTTTTAGCTACCGGAAATATAGGACTTATCAAACTATCATCATCAGATGATAAATTACTCCCTGCCTTACTCTTGCAACTCACAATTATTGAACCTCATCTTGCAAGTCATATTGTTTTTGTTGATCGTTTGAAAGATTTTGACGCAGTTATAGCTACAGGGAGCAATAACACCTCAAGATATTTTGATTTTTATTTTGGCAAAGTTCCGAACATCATTCGAAAAAACAGAAATAGCGTTGCAGTATTAAACGGACAGGAAAGCCCTTCAGAAATAGCATCACTTGGCCATGATATATTCGATTATTTTGGTTTAGGCTGCAGGAATGTTTCTAAACTGTTTATTCCTGAAGATTATAACATTAAAGACTTTTTTGAGCCAATAGAACCTTTTAAAGAAATTATTAATCATTTCAAATACAACAATAATTACGATTATAACAAATCTATTTATCTGGTAAATATCGCTGAACATTACGACAATGGTTTCTTACTGCTAAAAGAAGACTCCGGAATGTCATCGCCACTGGCTGTATTGTTTTATGAACGATACAAGAACATCGACGATGTTGCGGCTAAATTAAAGGCAGAAGAAGAAAACATTCAGTGTGTAGTAAGCAAAGTACCTTTTGATCTGAAAACAGGTGTATTGGGATTTGGAGAAAGTCAGGTTCCAAAATTATGGGATTATGCAGATAATGTTGACACTTTAGCGTTCCTTAAAACTATTTAATCCTGAATTGGCTTGAAATTACCAGGCCAATCCGCAACCAGATAAATAAATCACATACCTCATTTCTCAATTTGAAATACTATTTTTGACCTGATGTATGTTATTAAAGTAAAAGGCATTGCCAAGATTCCCGATTACGTACAATTAAGGGATGATAAATTTACCCTATTGGCCTACTTTAGGGTAGACAGACCTGATAAATCACTTGAAAAATTGGGTTTAGGAGATAAATTGCCTTACATTATGAATTTTGTAAATGATTTGCCTTTTGGACAAATTGCTAAAATAGATATTTAAAAATGACAGGAAACGCAGTTATAAATTTAAAGAATGTAGATGTATTTCAACAAAAGCACCTGGTTTTATCAGATGTGAATTTAAATGTTGATAAAGGAGAGTTCGTTTTTTTAATTGGTCAAACCGGTTCCGGTAAAAGTAGTTTGCTTAAAATCATTTACGGGGATCTTCATATTGGTAATGGAGACGGACAAATTGCCGGCTTTGACCTAAAGAACCTTGCCATTAAAGACGTACCCTTTTTACGTAGAAAATTAGGAATTGTATTCCAGGATTTTCAATTGCTTACCGACAGAACAATTGAAAAAAATCTGGAATTTGTACTTAAAGCTACGGGATGGAAAGATCAGGCGTTAATTGAAGAGCGCATAAAAGATGTTCTTGAAAAGGTAGGTTTACGCTCAAAGATCAGAAAAATGCCTCATGAGCTTTCGGGAGGCGAGCAGCAACGTGTTGTTATAGCGCGTGCCTTGCTAAATAATCCTGAAATAATCCTTGCGGATGAACCCACAGGAAATCTGGATCCAGATACATCAGAAGAAATAGTAATGTTGCTTAAACAGATTAGTCAGAGTGGAACTGCTGTTCTTATGGCTACCCATGATTATCATATTATAAGAACCTTCCCTTCAAGAATCATTAAATGTGAAGGTGGCATTGTGCACGAAGATGCACAAATTGTTTAACCGCCAAAATCTGACAAAACATTCCTTTTCAGTCATTCGCGTCAGTTTATTCTAAATAAAACTGACACCATGACTGATATATTTCATTGGCAAAACTTTTGAGTTTACAATCAAAAATTCTACTATACCATGTTTAGCAAGAAGAAAAAGAACGATAACACAGATCCAATTGTGAAAAATAACGCTGAAGAGCAGATGAATAATAACGAAGATCAAATAAATACTGAAGAAACAACTGCAGAAAATCCAGTTACTGAAACCGAAGTTGTGCCAGAGCTATCTGCGGAAGAAAAATTACAACAAGAAAATGCAGCATTAAACGATAAGTATATACGGTTGTTTGCTGAGTTTGACAATTACAAACGTCGTACTCAAAAAGAACGTATTGAGCTTTTACAAACTGCCGGAAAAGATGTAGTAGTTTCATTATTACCTGTTTTAGACGATTTTGATCGTGCTAACAAGGCCATAGAAACAGCTACTGATATAAATCCAATTCGCGAAGGTGTTGCATTGGTACATAGCAAACTAAAAAGTATTTTAGCCCAAAAAGGCTTAAAAGAAATTGAAAGTATCAATACTGTTTTTGATACCGACAACCATGAAGCTATTACCAAAATACCTGCACCAAACGAAGAGTTAAAAGGAAAAGTAATTGACGAATTAGAGAAAGGCTACACTTTGAATGATAAAGTGATTCGCTTTGCTAAAGTTGTAGTGGGTAGTTAAAATTATGAGTAAGAGAGATTTTTATGATGTACTTGGTGTAACCAAAAGCGCATCTGCTGAAGAGATTAAAAAGGCTTATCGCAAACTAGCCATCAAGTTTCACCCTGATAAAAACCCTGGCGATAAAGCTGCCGAGGATAACTTTAAGGAAGCTGCCGAAGCTTATGAAGTTTTGAGTAATCAGGAAAAGAAACAGCGTTATGACCATTATGGACATGCCGGTGTTGGTGGAGCTTCTGGTGGTGGATATGGCGGCGGTGGCATGAACATGGAAGATATCTTCAGTCAGTTTGGTGATATTTTTGGCGGCGGCGGCAGCCCTTTCGAAAGTTTCTTTGGTGGTGGTGGTCAGCAGTCACGTGGTGGCCGACGTGTAGCTAAGGGAACTAACCTGCGCATCAAAGTAAAACTTACTCTAGAGGAAATTGCCAACGGTACTGAAAAAAAAATAAAAGTAAATAAACAGATTAGCTGTAAAACATGTGACGGAACAGGAGCTAAAGATCGCTCATCTGTAAGTACATGTAAAACCTGCGGTGGAAGCGGTGCAGTACGTAGAGTAACCAATACAATTCTTGGCCAAATGCAAACTACCTCTACCTGCCCTACTTGTAACGGTAGCGGACAACAGATCACAGCTAAATGTACATCTTGTCATGGTGATGGTATAGTTCGTGGCGAAGAAACCATTACTATTAATATCCCGGCTGGTGTAAGTGATGGCATGCAATTAAGCATGAGCGGAAAAGGTAATGCAGCTCCTAGCGGAGGTATTCCTGGTGATCTGATCATCCTGATTGAAGAGATACCTCATGAAACTTTAAAGCGTGAAGGAAACAATGTAGTTTATGATTTACATGTTTCTATTATAGATGCAGCCCTGGGTTATAGTGCCGAGGTTCCGACTATTGATGGAAAAGCAAAAATCAAAATTGAACCAGGTACTCAAAGCGGAAAATTATTACGTTTAAAAGGTAAGGGGATCCCTGAAATCAATTCATACCACAGAGGTGATGAGATTATTCATGTAAACATATGGACTCCAAAAGCCTTAAGCTCTGAAGAAAGAAGCATGCTGGAAAAATTAAGAGAATCTCCTAATTTTAAACCTCAACCGGGTAAGCATGATAAAAGCTTCTTCGAAAAAATGAAAGAATATTTCGAATAATAATTAAATAGTTTTTTTTTAAAAGCCATCCAAAAGGATGGCTTTTTTTGCACTTTTACCTTCAAATAAACCTTTGATGAGAGCTGCAGTTATTGATCTTGGCACAAATACCTTTCACCTTATAATAGCAGAAATATCTGCTACAGATGTCCAGATAATCTATAAAACAAATGTACCGGTAAGACTTGGTCAGGGCCGAATTAACGAAAACATCATAATACCGGAAGCTTTTGACCGTGGAATTGAAACGTTAAAAACCTTTAAACAGCAAATTGACAAACAGCAGGTTCAGCATACACTCGCAATTGCCACTTCGGCAGTAAGAAGTGCGGTCAATGGAACTGATTTTGTTGATGCTGCAAAAAAAAATGCAGAGATCAATATAGACGTTGTTGATGGCAATAAAGAAGCAGAATATATTTACAAGGGTGTAAAAGCAACTGGTGTAATCAATGGAATATCATTGATTATGGATATCGGCGGAGGGAGCACTGAATTCATAATCTGCGACAACAATAAGCTATTGTGGAAGAAAAGCTATAACATAGGTGCAGCCAGATTGATGCAGGCTTACTTTCATTCAAATCCGATTAGCGAACATGATAAATCTGCTATCATCAATCATTTAAATAATGAGCTAGCTGATTTAAAGGAAGCCTGTACATCATTTAAACCTGATCATTTAATAGGCTCTGCAGGAGCTTTTGAAACCTTTGTGGGTATGATTTTAAAAGAAGAAGATATAAAGAATATAAAATCTGCATCTATTGAATTTACAGCCTATAACAGACTCGCCGAAAAACTAATTACATCTACCCATGAAGAACGGGAAAATATGCCCGATCTGATAAAATTAAGGGTTGATATGATAGTGATTGCGGCAATTCTTACTAATCACATTCTATCAATGTCTGGAATCAGAAAGATCAGCCTGTCTACTTATGATTTAAAAATGGGTGTTTTATATTCGCTATCTGAATTAAAATCCTAATAAAGCTCTATATAGCTTTTCTGTTGGCAACCCCATAACATTTGTATAAGAACCGATAATCTTCTCAACAGCAACAAGACCTATCCAATCCTGAATACCATAAGCCCCTGCTTTATCAAAAGGATTAAAATTGGTAATATAAAATTCTATCTGTTCTGTGGTAAGGGGATTAAAAAACACTTCTGTAACATCGTAGAAAGAATGCATTTTACCTGCATGGGCAATGCTTACACCTGTATATACCTGATGATTTGTACCAGAGAGCTTAGTGAGCATTTCAGTAGCATGAGTCACATCTTCAGGCTTGCCTAATATTTCGTTATTATAGGCCACAATAGTATCTGCGGTAATCACTATATTTTCGTGGCTGTCTTCTTTAAAAGCTGCCGCCTTCTTTTCTGCAATATAAATCGCTATTTCCGCAGGGAGCAAATCATCCGGATAGCTTTCATCAACCTCTTTCAAAACTACTTTAAAATCAAGATTCATCGATTTCATCAATTCTTGTCTGCGTGGAGATTTTGAGGCTAATATAATTGGAAGTTGCTGTGTATACATAATTAAAATTTGCTCAAAAATAATAAAAGCGACCATAAGCCGCTCCTATTATTTTAAATGTTTTTATGATTATTGACCACCGCCATTACCATCTTGTCTTTTTTTCATTGCTTCTTTTCTTTCCTCTTTCCAGGTAGCATAAGCTTTTTTCTGATCGTCATTTAACAAAGCACTAATCTTAGCATCGCTTTCGTCATTAGATTTCATCATTGCAGCTCTCATAGCATCTCTATCGCCTCCTGCATCATCACGTAGTTTTTTCATTGCCGCAGCTTGCTCAAGGTATATGGCAGAGACTTTGGTTTGCTGATCTTCTGTAAGGCTTAGCTTCTTAGTAAGCATTTCAGTATTTCTTTTTGCTCTCTCTTCAGGTGTTCCTCCTCTACGACCACCTTGACCCTGTTGTGCTTGTGCAAACGTTATTACACTAAATAACAATCCGCAGATAATCAATAATTTTTTCATACTCTTTTACAATTTTTTAAGGTTATAAAGCTTTTAGCTTTGGTTATGTATGGTGTTGGAGTATAAACAGAGAAATAGGTTTAAACAGAAGGAAGTAACATAATTGTTGCAGATTGCTATTTACCTGAATCTGCCGCTGATGGGCTCTCATCGAACCATTTTTGTTGTACTTTAAGTACCTTTTCAATGATATCCCGAACTGCAGTTTTACCTCCTGAATATGGAGAAATATATTGAGAAATTGCTTTTATTTCAGATACTGCGTCTGAAGGGCACGTTGGCAGCCCTGCCAGTTGCATTACTTTAAGATCAGGAATGTCATCTCCCATATACAACACTTCGTTAGGAGTGATGTTATGTTTAGCCAAAAGAGAGTTGAATACTTCTACTTTATCTGAAACGCCCAGAAATACCTCAGTAATACCGAGTCCTTCAAAACGTCGTTGCATTGACAAACCCTTACCTCCGGAGATAATACAAATGAGATATCTCCGCTTTACGGCTAACTGCAAAGCATAGCCATCTTTAATGTTAAAAGTACGCAGAAACTCCCCACTGTCTGATGCAATAATATCACCATTAGTGAGCACACCATCCACATCAAAAATAAGGGTGGTAATGTCTTTGAGCTTCTGCAGGAACATACTTTATTAGTCTTGATTATCTCTCCACTCGTAAACCCAGGCTGACTGGATCTGCTCTAAATGGCCTTCGCTACTTTCTTCCCTGGTCCCTTTAAAATTGGGCAACTCTAATACCCACTCTATTAACTCAGTGAATCTGATGCGGTATATTTTAGCTTCGTTAAAATCATCACCAAATTTCTCATATAACTCCTGGGCTATATCCTCATGGTCATTCCAGTATATTGGTAAAGCAAATTTATCTTGCATGTTTCTGTATAATTTATTGATTATAATTAGTGACCTAAAAATTCTGATTGATCAGGAATGGTTACCTCTATGTCGCCATCTATAACAACACACTGGCAGCCTAGTCTTGAAGTAATTCTAGGACGAACAGCTCTGTCAATAAAGTCTTCTTCTTTATCAGAAATTTCCTCGATATTATCCATTCCCTTTAATACGTAAACATGGCATGTACTGCAACCGCATACTCCGCCGCAGTTGTGCTGTAACTCTATTCCGTGATCTAAACAAGCATCAAGAACCGATTCTCCACCTGCTATAGGTAATTCAAGAGGTTCTTTTCCTTGTTCTTCAAAATTTATCTTTAATTTAAAAATACTCATAATTGCGTTCAAAAATAAGCACGAAAAACCGCATTTATAACTATAAATGTGTTTTTTTAATGCTTTTACTTAAAGTTTGATAGATTTCTTTTAATTCAGGCATACTATTCAGTAAATCCTTATGTTTAATCATGGTCTGTTCATCATTCCGAACAGCAGGTCCTGTTTGTACATTTATAGGTAATTCGGTCTGTACTTTTAACGCCGTCTCCATAATCAGTGGTTTTAGCATTTCAAAATCGAGCTCAAAATGTTCTACTATTTTATCACTTAATGTATAAAGATGGTTAACAAAATTACAGGCAAAAACTGCCGCTAAATGCAATATTTTTCGTTTATCACTGCTCACCTCATAAAAAGGTGATGAAAGTAGCTGTGCTATTCCTTTTAATACCTCCAAAGCCTCCTCATTGCTTGCTTCTATGCACAATGGGACATTGGTAAAATCAATTGGCTTTGCTTTAGAAAAAGTTTGCAGAGGATATAAAACGCCGTAATTTTTCAGGGGCGACAATACCTCTATTGCTGTAGCTCCGGAAGTATGAACTACCAGTCCTTTTACACCTCTTAGTGCATCTGCCACAGTTGAAATGGCATCATCCTTTACAGCAATAACATATAAATCAGCAGAGCGATCTATTTCATTTAGATTTGAAATAGCTACAGCGTTAATAATTTTAGCCAGCTCTGATGCATTTGCTAAATCTCTGCTCCATACCTGAATCACATCTATACCTTTTGCTTTTAAAGCGTAAGTTAAATGCGTTGCCACATTACCAGAACCAATGCAGACGACCTTCATTAAACAGCTTTAACTTCTTTTTGTCTCCTGAAAATGGAAATTAAAAATCCTACAACCATTACTATGGTACCAATCCAATACAAATTGATGTAAGGAAACTCTATAGACTTAAATACCACCCAGTCTTTAGCCTGTTGAGGCTTCTCAAAAACCTGCAGCTCCACTTTTCCCTGATCTGGAATTACTTTTGTAAACCTAACCCTCAATCCTAAATCATCGATATTACGGGCAAAGTCAAACACATTATTTCCTTTCACTAAAAAGATCGGTTCAGTTTTATATATTTTACCATTCACATCAACTTCAATTGGCATACCAACGGCTAAATCTTTAGGTCCTAATACTAAATCCTTTGCTTGTGGTTTTGGGTTTAATGCTTTAACAGTAAGTACACCACTGCTAGTGTGCAAGGTATCACCCACGCTAACTGTTACAATTCTTGGAGCTTTATAGTTCTCTTCTTCGCTGTGCCCTTCATGATCTCCATGCTCTTTATCTTCTTTTAAAGGAGCACTGGTAACGTGAGTATAAATATCGTAAGTTAAATAATGCTTAGTATCTGGCGAAGCGATAAGTCCCATTTTCTCGTTCGACTGAATATGAGGATTTACTTCAAAATCTTCTTTTAGCTTACCTGTGCTTTCATCATACACCTTAAAGTTCAGTTTATAGAAAGTATTTGGTGCTACGGTAGTATCACTAATATAAGTAACGGTGTACTTACCCATTTTCTTTGGCTCATTTTTATAGAGAACAATGTTTTCTCCAGGTTTCTCGGCCTTCTCAAAATCTTTAACCGGAATAAAATTAGATGCATTTAGAGAGATTGGTTTGTTAGTAGCAGCTGCAACTAAAGCGCCTAATAATAACAAGGCGAAACCAATGTGAGCAACTGCTGCTCCTACCAGTTTCCTCTTACCACCAAAGCCCTGACCCAGAATTTTTGCGTTAGACATAACCGCAAAAACACAGCTAAAGGTTAATAGAATATACATCAAATTATGATATACATTGGTGATATATACAAACCCTGCAGTTATAACAATTGAAAACACAACAGTAGCCACAAGACTGCTATAGAATTTCCGTATATCAGTCCTCTTGTATTTCATGAACTGCGTAAATCCTGAAATGATAGTTACTAAAATAGCAAATGGAGCCTGCCATTGGTTGTAGTATTTAATGGCATCTATCGGAGGAGCAAAGTTAGTTCCAAATGCCGCGTTAAAGACAGGTACTGAAGTTGAGAAAATTACCTGAATACAGGCTACCGTAATTACAAGCGCGCCGATAAACATCCAGAATTCTCTAGAATAAGTTTCCTCGTCTTTATTGGTAATGGGCAACTCTTTCCATCTTACAATTAGTAAAACAACTGGTATTGCCAAAAAGACAACATTATACAGTATAAGATGGCCAAACATACCCAGATCTGTAAAGGAGTGTACAGATGTTTCACCTAAAATACCACTTCTGGTAAGGAAGGATGCATACAGCACCAATACAAAGCTCAGAAAGATCAATACAATTGCAGTAAAGAATGCATGCCCTGTATTTTTAAAGGCTATCATTACGTGAACACCTGCTATAAGAGTTAACCAGGGTATAATTGAAGCATTTTCTACCGGATCCCAAGCCCAGAAACCACCAAAGTTAAGCGCTTCGTATGCCCAGAATGACCCCATAATGATACCTGTTCCCAAAATCATTACAGCAAATAATGCCCAAGGCATTGCCGGTTTCACCCATTCTTTATATTTCTTTTGCCATAAACCCGCAATTCCATACGCAAAAGGTACAACCATACTGGCAAAACCTAAAAACAAGGTTGGCGGATGTATAACCATCCAATAATTTTGAAGTAGTGGGTTTAATCCGCGGCCATCAGTTATAAATTTAAGGTAGTTCTTAAAATTTTCAGGATCGGCAAATACAACTGGAGCCATCTCCTTAAGATTTAAAGCATCTCTTAAAAGAATGAATGGTGAGCTGCCTATCCTTTGGCCCAGGATTTCAACTCCTAACAACATTGAGGTTAAAAATGCCTGAGAGAAAGCAACAACTGTCATCACACCGGTTTCCCATGATCTGGCTTTCCACATTAAAATTACACCTAGCAATGATTGCCAGAATGCCCACAGCCAGAAACTTCCCTCCTGTCCTTCCCAAAACGCTGATACTATATAGTATACCGGTAGTTCTTTTGAAGAGTGAGAATAAACGTAATAATATTCGTTATAATGATTTAATATCAGAAAAAATAGTGTGGAGCCTATACCAATTACACTAAACCAGTTTATTAGAAATGAGATGCGTCCGATGCGTTTCCATGATTGATCTGTAAGATCCTTATTTTGAGTAGCAAAAAAATAAGAGATGGCTGACAGTAAAGAAGCAGCGAATGCTAAAACAATAAAGAATTGCCCGACTTTACCCGGAAGGAGGTTCTCTCCAATAAATTGTATATCCATTAAGATTAGTTGTATTTTTCCACTTTACCGTCCTTCTTGACCTCTACTAGATCGTTATTATATTTAGATGGACACTTCATGAGTATTTTAGAGGCATAGAAGGTATCATTTTTCATTTTACCTATTAATACCAGTTTTTCAGAGCGTTCAAAATCCTGAGGCTTTGTACCATTGTAAACAACTTTATTTACGCTTCCTTTTTGATCCTTCATGTAAAAAGCAAAGTGGTTAGCATCTTTCTGAGCGTCGTAATATGTACCCTTTTCTTTTTCCCAGTAACCCATTACGTGAAATTCCTTAGGATCTTTTGCAGCTTCAGTAAATGTAGAATAGCTATTTGTATCAGCGTTTAGACTAACTAAAAAACCTACACATATCGCTATAGTAATTAAACCAACAATTGCACTTTTTCTCATGGTCGTAATAAAAATAAATTGAACCCCACAAAGATAAAAAATATAAGTACCTAAAGTCTTTTAGCGACCTCCAATTCGGTATGATGACAGTTTATTGATAGTTCTCTGACAAAGAGGGCCTTTTTTAGTCTTTATACTCAGACTTAATGAGGTAAGGCATAGTTTTTCTGAGTTTTAGCACTTTTGGACGAGACACATTTCTAATATATGAATCCCAGATGCTTTTTCTATAGTAGTCCTGATGCTCAGTTTCAGCCGGATAAATCATTTTAAACGGAACAACCTCCGTTACCACAGGCTTATTGTAACCATTAATGGAGTCAATCCTGCTAATCACATTTTCAATTATGGCTTTCTCTGAAGGAGAACGATAAAAAGCAATTGAACGATAATCAGATCCCAGATCAGGGCCCTGTCCATCCTCCTGAGTAGGATCATGAGCATTAAAAAATGCTTCAGTTAGCTTTTCAAAGCTAATTACTTTCGGATCATAATAAACCTGAACTGCTTCCGCATGTCCGGTAGTTTTAGATAGCACCTCATTATAGTATGGATTGGCTTTAGTACCACCCGAATAACCACTTATAACTTTGTTTACACCTTTCAACTCCAGCATGCATTCCTGCATAGCCCAAAAACAACCACCGGCATATGTTGCAACCGCCTCACCCCTTTTTGCATCTGTTATTACTGCAAATCCATTTCTGGTCTCTAGTTTTTGCGCCTCATTACACGCAAAAAAGAGAGTAGTTAGAAGTGTCAAAAAAATGATCCTGGTTTTCATAATCGGGCTTTACTAAATATACGCCGATATGATCGTTTTGATTTTTAATACTTTGTATAATAGCAAACAAATGACAAAAAATGAGGGTTTCGTCATCAGTACACATCATCATCATTACACATCATGATCATTACACATCATCATCATTACACATCGTCATCAGTACACATCATCATCAGTACACATCGTCATCTCGACGACAGGAGAGATCTCTTGAACATGAAGTAGCTTCGAAGCAAATTAACATAAACAAGAGATCTCTCCTGTCGTCGAGATGACGAACACGTCGAGATGACGATGTGTACTATTAGCATGATGTCATAACACCATATTTCTTTAAACCCTATGGCCAGATACCAAGATTCATATAAGAAACCGCTATCTTATCAATTGAACCAACAAAAGCAGCCATTCGCAATGTCTGAACTCCTGGCTTGGTTATCAAATTTTCTCTGATCTCGTGATAGGAGTGAATCATCGTATCTTCTAATCCTGAATTTACAAGTTCCATTTCTGAAGCACCTTTAACAATCATTAAACGATTCTCTGCAGGAATCTTTTTACCTGTTAGACTTTCTAAAGTATTAATTAAGTTGGCATTGGAATTCTCTGCATAGCGGTTTTCCATACGTCCAAACGCAACGTGCGAAAGGTTTTTTAACCATTCAAAATAGGAAACAGTAACACCACCTGCATTACAATACATATCCGGAATAATAATACCTCCCATTTCTGTAAATATTTCCTCAGCCTCTGGAGTAGTTGGTCCGTTTGCACCTTCAGCAATAATTTTTGCTTTTATATTACGAATGTTATTTACGGTAATTTGATTCTCTAAAGCTGCCGGCACCAGAATGTCACATGGCTGCTCTAATCCTTCCATTGAATTTTTAAAGTCGGTAGCACCCGGGAAACCTAATATCGAACCTGTATTTTTACGATGAGCAAAAACCTCATCGATATTTAATCCATCCGCTTTATAAATTGCACCTTCAAACTCGCAAAGCCCTACAATTGTTGCCCCAAACTCAGAAAGGAATTTAGCCGAATGGTAACCCACGTTTCCTAAACCCTGAACAATAACACGTTTATCACCTAACCCGGCCTTGAAGCCAATCTTTTCCATATCCTCAGCAACATTAACACACTCTTTAACTGCATAAGCAACACCACGTCCCGTAGCTTCTTTACGTCCACGAATGCCATGCAAAGCAATTGGTTTCCCAGTAACACAGCCTAAAGCATCCAGCTGTCCCGGATTCATGGTCATATAGGTATCTGCAATCCAACTCATTTCACGCTCACCAGATCCATAATCAGGAGCAGGAACATCAATACCAGGACCAATAAAATTCTTTTTAATCAACTCAGTTGTATAGCGGCGCGTTATCGTTTCTAACTCTGCCACTGAGTAGTTTTTAGGATTAATACAAATGCCGCCTTTAGCCCCACCAAAAGGAACATTTACTATAGCACACTTGTAAGTCATTAAGGCAGCCAAAGCCATCACCTCATCTTCATTTACCATCTCACTGTAACGGATACCACCCTTAGTCGGGCTCATGTGATGAGAGTGTTCTACACGCCATGCATCAATAACTTCAAATCCATTACCCCTTCTGATTGGGAACTGGAAACGATACACACTGTTACAGGCTTTAATTTGATTTAATAGTCCCTCGGGATGGGAAGTGAACTGCGCTGCACTGTCAAAATTTTTACACACGTCGGCAAAAAATTTTGTCTCATTTGCTGAATTAGCCATTATTTGTTTTTTATGAATTTTGAATAAGTTCTCAGTTATGAGTACAAAATTGCACTAAAAAAAACGATTAATACAAATAGAGAATTACTTAGTGTACGCCACACACTACCCCTAAAAAGGCATAAAAACGATGATTAAACGATTTAAAATTAGTTTTTGTCAGAAGATTTCTTTTCTATTTTTTTTAATCTTTTATCAAGAGAGAATAGATAAACCAACAAACCTAGAAGAATTATCACGATGCAGATCACTACAACATATATCTTTCCGTTACTGCGTAAAGCGTCAGCCATCTCCACATCATTGGATTGAGCAAATAATTGCACTGAACTTAGCAACAGCATTAAAGCAAATATGATCTTCTTCATCTTATAAATTTTGTTTGTTTTCTAGTGTACGAATTCTAAATCTAATGGTATAAATCCAATACCCAATTATTGACCAGCCAATGAAAGCAGGATATAAAACAGCACGCATACGGCTATCTAAATCGTAACTGTTAAAGCCAGGATTACCTCCGTTTCCGGGGTGTAAAGAGTCTGACAAACGTGGCAATACCATTATGAGCACCACCATCATCGGAAAGGCAAAAATATTGTAAATAGCAGATATTTTAGCTCTTTTTTGTTCCTCATCAATGGCATTTCTGAGGACCAGATAAGCAAAATATAAAAGTATAGCTACTGCAGTAAAATTCTGTTTAACATCAAAACTCCAAAACTGTCCCCAGGTAAATTTAGCCCAAACAGCTCCTGTAACTAAGCCCAGTATGCTAAAGATGATGCCCACATTTACACTTTCTATTGCCCTGATATCATCAGATTCCTTTCCGTACAATAGGTATTTGATACTATAGAATACTGAAATTGAGAAAAGCGTAAGCATTGCAAACCACATAGGTACATGAAAATACAGGTTACGTATTGTCTCATTTAATATGGCCAAATGGGGTACTCCCAATAGTAATCCTGCAATCGCGGTATATAAAACTAATACCGATCCTAAAATCTTCCACCAAATTTTGTTCATTATGTAGGTTTAATTGTAGCAAAGGTAATAACTGGGCAGTGCATTTTCATCATAAAGATGTAATTGCTAATTGTATAAAAAAAGGTGTCTGAAAACTCAGACACCTTTTAAGTAATTCTATTGATCTATTTTTTAGTCGCCCTAAGCTTCAGTTCATAAATGTATTTACCCGGCTTATACAATATGGTATTGAACCTGATGTTAATTTTAACAGGCTGCGTAGTATAAGTTAAATACGGGATTTGACTTGGAGGGTTCCAGCCTTTTGAATCAGCATAGTCAATTGACCCAATATATTGTTCATATATACGATAATAACAATTTAAACCATTCGACTGTGAATCCCAATAAATATCAGGGAACCTCGCTTGCGCATAATCATATAATACAGCTGTATCTGTAACGGTGGTCTTATACGCAAATGTTGATAAGGTCTTCAGATAATCATTACCGCTTGGCCTGCGCTGCAAAGCTTTGCCCGGAAAAACAGCACCGTTCTTATCAATTACTTTTAAAACAATTTGATTTGGTGAATCAGCAACTTTTCTAATGGTAAGTGTAGTATTGGTCGACTGCCCTTTTGCCTGATCAATCCACTGATCATCATAAGGGAATCTGATGGCAGTCTCACTACCCACCGGTAAGGCTAGAAAATAAGGTGTGTTTACATATTCATATTCCGCAACAGGCTTAATTATTATCGAGGTAATCCCTGTGTAAGTTTTCTTTCCATTTGGGTTTTCAACCTGAAGATCAATTAAGTATTCACCTGCAGGGACGCTGTCAGTCGCTTGTGTGAACATAAACTGACCGCTTTTTTCTAAAACAGTTAGTGGCTCTTTTTTTTCCATACTACGCTTTGCATTTATAAGCGCCAAAGTTGTATCTGTTAATGGATTATATGCACTTTTCCACGTAGCAACAGTGTATTGTTTAAAAAAACTTTCCTCTTTCAAACCCGTTTCTTTATGTCTTATATTAAGTAAAGTTATCTTAAAAGGTGGAGTAGAGTCATCGGAAATAATACCATTAGAAATTAGGAAAACCCCTTGATTAACGGTAAGCGGATTTGCTGAATAACGTAAATTATCACTTAAAAACCCAATTGCTACCTTTTTACAGCCAAACGCCCCTATTACTAACAACGCGAATGATAAGCTCAATATTTTTATATATTTTTTCATAATATCAAAATTAGATCATGTAACTAATTGGATTCTTTAAATGTCCAAACATGACTATTGGACAAAACATGAACAACACCATTATTGGTAATTATACCTGTGGTCTGGCATACTGATAACAGATCTATTAAGTCATCATCGCCACTGGGATCCGTATGCGTGTAATAAACTGGATCAAAAATATCCTTGGCTCCTTTTAACTTAATTAAATAGATGTATTTTGGCTTAGTAGAAATAACCCCATCCTGTTGATAATCATTCCTTTCCTCTAAAGCAACAGTCAATTTTAATCCGGGTGTACTTGTTTGATATTCAGTACCATTACTATTAAGAATATCTCTGGTTATACTCTCCGGAAAAAAATACATTCCCATAGAATCTCTAAGCATCTGAGGGGTATACTTAAGCAATGAGTCCAGTGTAAAATTATTACGTTCATCGGTCTTTCTTGCCTCTGCCTGTTTAATTGCCAGATAATTCGCAATAGAATAATCATCCGGAACAAAAAAAGTTCCCGGGCCATTTATCAGGTCTTTCATTCCTGCTCTGTCAATGATCAGCAAAGTTGTATCAAACATTTGTTTGGGATGAGACTTCAAAAAGTTATAAGTATTCATATTAACTCTTTCATTGCTTTTCCCACCGTTTATTACCTCGTCCTTTCTACAAGAACTTATGGCTAGCATCATTATCGCCGCCAGAATAGGTACATATATATATTTTTTCATTCTTTAATATTTAAGAGATTATTAAACAATTATAATTTCCCCATCCACCAGGTATTCTGATTGATAAGCCTATTAGCATTTAAAATTGAATTGGCAATTGGCCATAAGTATCCCTTTTGTGCAAATCTTTCTGCAGACACGCCCCAGGCAGGAATAATTTGTAAAAAAAAGTCCGGGTTTTTAGTATTTACAGCAATTCTAACAATATCAAAATAGTTATGTCCCTCACCAACAAGTTCTCTTTCCCTCTCCTGCATAATTTTCTTAGTCAAAAGAATCCCGGATTCTCCCAAAAATGGTGCTGCTCCGGCTCTATTTCTTACCAGATTAGCTGCAGTAACTGCTTCTCCATCCCTTCCTAATGCATTTAGAGCCTCAGCTTTAAGCAACAATATATCAGCAAGTCTGAATATAACAAGGTTGCTTTCAGCCAGTGGATTAGCAATGCTAGCAGCATTTTTGTATGCAATATTTGCATATTTCCTAAGGGTTAATTTCTCTTTTGCTGTGCCTGACTGAGTACTTGTATAAAAGAATTCTGAAACCCTAACATCATTTGGGTCGCCCTCATATAAGGTTACAATTTTATCTTTAGGAACATAATAATAAGCAGGATCATATGGCATTCCTCCTCTCATATCTCTGCTTACCGTAAGAAAAGCAACGTTAGCAGTAAAAATATAATCAGTGTAAGCACTTGCCTCATTTTCTGAATTCTTTGATGTAACTACAAAAATGTTTTCAGGTGCACTCGAGTTACTAAAAATATCCAGGAGTGCTCCTTTAGGTTGCAGATTGTACAAATCCTTCCTGCTGGCAATTGAATCTGCATAAAGAATGGTTTTTTCATAATCCTTCCCCCATTCACTGGCATGTGCAAGTAATGCAAGGGCAGCTCCTTTACTGGCTCTTCTTTTCTCATTAGTGCTGGCACTTTCCCAAGTTAACAATGAAGATGCTTTTTGTGCATCTGCAACAACCTGTTTTAAAATCGTAGCCGCATCTGTTCTTCCTAACTGTTTTGCCTGATCAGCAGAGGTAGTTGCAGTAAGCTGCAATGGCAAATCACCCCATACCCTTGTCATATAGAAATAACTTATTGCACGTAAAAAATATGCCTCACCTAAATAACCGTTTTTAGAACCATTCGTAAATAAACTCTCCGGCATTTTGCTTGCATTTTCAATAATCAGGTTACTCGCATCAATAACCCTGTACCAGTTTGTCCAGTTATGTGCGCCATCTGTCCAGTAAGGCACAGTAAAATTACCTGCAGTAACCAAATTGGTTGCGAGCGTGCCCTGATCAGAGCCGAACATTCCAACAGGAACATCTCCCCATATGAAGAAACAACTATTTTGGTTCAGACTTTTCCTGAATAAACCATAAGCACCCCGGGTTGCTGCTTCAACATCTCCCTGAGATTTCCAGAAAGTATCCCCATAAGCATCATTACTCAATTCATTTTCCAATGCTTTCTTACAAGAAAATGTTGACCCAATCAGAACAATTAGCAGTAATCCCACTGCCAAAGTTTTATGTTTCATATTATAAATTTTCATAAATCAATAGTTAAAATTCAACTTGAACACCAAATGTAAATTTAGTCGGTAACGGGTAGCCATCGCCATAATCATATCCCTGTCCATCAACACGTTCCGCATCAATACCCGAAAACTTCTGGAACATAGCAACATTATCTATTGTACTGTAGAGTCTTAACCCGCTGATCTTTGCATTTTGCATCCATTTGTGCTTCTGAGCATCAAATCTATAGCCCAGATTAATATTTTTAATACGGATATACCATCCCGGTTCTTTAAACAACGACTGACCTGATCTCCATGCGTATAGCCCCATATAAGGATTCAGTGCCGGTAATGTTGCATTATCACCTGGCTGACGCCAGTAATTATACTTGTTCACATCAGTAATTGAAGCCTGCGCAAAATCTTCCGGGTTACCATAAAACAAACCGTTCGACAAGCGTTGCGCCAAAGTATTATTCATGATATCCCTTCCAAATGTAAATGTGGTCAACACCTGTACAGAAAAATTCTTATAACTAAAATAATTGGTAAAACCACCTGTAACAAAAGGATTTGGATCACCAAAGAAAGTCTGGTCCTGCTGACCTGTATTGTCAGAAATATAATAATCACCGTTAACGTCTCTCCAGTTTGGATAACCTAATTTTAAGGTGCCCCACTTAGATGCCCCAACTGCTCCTGTATATGGATTAACGATCAGGTCATTTTGAGAATTGATTACTCCGTCTACAATGTAACCATAATACATATTTAGCGGCTTACCAACCACATAAACTGCATTTCCGTAGTATAAATCACGATTACCATTAGGTAAAGCAGTAACCATATTTCTGTTGAAAGACATGTTTATTGATGGGTTCCATTGAAATGCACTTTTATCAGAAAACACCTTTCCATTAATAGTAAACTCAATTCCTGAATTACTTACACCGGCAGCATTGGTAAAGGTGCTGGTATAACCTGTATACTCTGGTATCGCTATCCTAAGCATCTGACCGGTTGTATTTCTGGTATAAGCATCAACTGACCCCCCTAAACGCCCGTTCCATATTACCGCATCTAAACCAAAATTCCATTCTTCAGATTGTTGCCAGGTAATATCATCGTTCGTAATACCGTTATAATTAGGTATTACAGCAGTTCCTCCACCATACGTAGTGGCATTTGATCCTGGATAGTTTGCATTTCCTGAAAGATAGGCGTTATACCTGTCCACATCACCGATACTACTCTCATCACCGGCCCGCCCCCAGCTAGCTCTAAGTTTCAGTTCATTTACCCATCCCAAATTTTTAATGAAGTCTTCTTCAGAAGCCAGCCAGCCTACAGAGGTAGAAGGGAAATATCCCCATTTATTATTTTTACCAAACCTTGATGATGCATCTGCTCTCCAAACCGCATCAAGAAGATATTTATTATTATAATCATAGTGAATAGATCCAAGATATGATAGCTTAGCGTAAGTAGACAAGTCTGAATACCCACTCAGATCAGCACTGGCAACACCTTTAATCACCTTTATGTTATCGTTCGGGATACCATATCCTGATAAATAGATAGCTTCATTCCTTCTGCTCTCAAATTCCTGAACAAAGTTTGCATTCAGATTGTGTTTTTCTCCAATAGTCTTTATCCAAAGTAAACTATTGGTCAAAATATATTTTCTGTACTGGCTGTAATTAGACTCTCCGTAAGCTCTTCCATCTTTAGCCAGTATTGATGGCGATGCATAATCATGTTTGTTAGTAGAGTAATTAATTGCTCCACGGGTACTGATCCTGAAATCATTCAAAAAACTATATCTCAGCTCACCGTTGGCACTAATATCTGTATTGATATTATCATTACGCTGATAAGTATATGGATCAACAATACTACGTAAATCATCTTCTGACATTTGCAACAATGACGAAGGCATTGAAATAGGACTCACTGTAAAAACATCTCTATAACCTGAACCTTTACCGTTTAATCTTTTTCCGGTAGATGCCCTGATACTGGTAAGTAATTCTAATTTTTTAGAAAAGATAATACCTACGTTGCTATTTAGTGAGTAACGCTTATACCCTGTATTGATCACAACACCTTTTTCGTCATATAATCCTGCTCCAATACGGTAATTAACGGCCTCAGATCCTCCTGAAGCAGAAATATCATAATTATGAACCGCACCCGCCTGATAAAAAAGCTGCTGATAATCGTTGTTGTTGTTAAAGGCCGGATTTAAACTATCAGTAAGCATAATCGGAACATTGTTTCGCAATTGCGCATCAGTAGCATAATTATAAATTAAATCCATTTTTTGCCTGCGTTCCGCCGCACCAACCAGCGTGGATACTTTTTGCGGCTTGGCAGTATATCCCTGATAAGTGTTAAAGCTAATTCTTGGAGATCCAATTTTACCTCTTTTGGTTTTGATAAGCACAACACCATTTGCGGCTCTCGATCCATACATAGCAGCAGCAGATGCATCTTTCAGGATATCAACAGATTCTACATCATTTGGATTCAAACTCGCTAAAAAATTTGTACCTGTCTGATCAAATGCCCTTACTTCATCATCAGAAATTGGAATTCCGTCAATAACATAAAGTGGGTTACTGTAAAGATTATCCCCATCAAATCCTTCCGAGGAAGCCGAAATCTTGGTATTACCTCTAATCACTAATGAGGTTTTAACACCGGGCTGACCGCTGAAATTCTGAACGTTAACACCTGAAAGTTTACCCTGTAATAAAACATCTAAACTTGCAGCAGGCAGATTCTCTATATCCTTAGCCGTGATACTTGAAATTGCCGATGTAGATTTCTTCCGGTCAATGTTCTTATACCCTGTAACAATAACCTCAGCCAATCCATTATTTGATTCAGATAAACTGACATCAATCTTCGCCTTGCCTTTTACCGGCGCCTCCTTAGAATCATATCCAAGCATTCTAAATACGAGGATTTCATTATCCGATACTGTTAATGAGTACTCCCCGTCTTGATTTGTACTTGTCGCCACTCCAGACTTTCCTTTAATATGGACAGTAACTCCGGGCAGTGGCCCATTTTTGTCGGTAACCTTCCCTGTTACCTTTAACTGAGCTAAAGCGGTCATTACGGATAGCAGAGTAAATGCCATCACCAATGCCAGCTTTAAACCTCCTCTTCTTGTGTAGAGTTTTAAATTCATAATTGATTGGTTAGTTATAGTTTGGATTAATTGAATTCAACTTTATTGATCAGCTTCAGTTCCCTAAAAATGAAATAGGCCAATTGGTTTAGTAGTTGTTTGTTGAATCTAATGTATAGACTGTTTGTTCTGTTTTTCCAAGATATCTCTACGCAAACGGTTGCATCACAATGCATTCGCATACTTTTTATGATCTTTTTTCTCGTATAAGAAAATAAACCTTGGCATATACATAGAAAAACGGCATAAAAAACACCACAAAAGGCTACTTGTGGTGCTTGAAATTATTTTTACAGATATAACTAGAAGAAAATATTACACAAACGGTTGCAATGCAAAAAAAAGAGACAAAAAAAACTCAATCCCTCCACAAATAAGGGAATAGCAGCAATGTTACTGCTGCAACCAAGGCATTTATAATTAAAAGCAGACCGATTTCATCTAAGCTTACGCTTCTATCCAATCCATCGATTGCATTTTTTGTAAGTTTAATAAGTACAATTAACACAGGTATAATAACAGGAAAGCTAAGTATGGCCATTAGCATCCCTCCATTCCCTGCTTTAGATGCAATTGCAGAAATCATTGTGAAAATTGTTGAAAAGCTTAAACTACCTAATACTGTGGCAATAATGTAAAGACCAAGATCCTGAGGTACATAATCAAACACCATCATGTAAAAGAATAATGCGATAAGGGTAAGCAGCATCATTAAAAGCACATTATATACCGTTTTTGAAATGATGAGTGCCAGTGGGCTCGCAATGGTATAGATGTATAACTGTTGTCCTTTGCTTTCGTGCAAAAATCCTTTAGAAACTGCATTTATAGAAGCAAAAAGCATAATGATCCAGAACAAAGCATTCCAGGTAATTGGTACTATACTTACAAAAGATAGGAAACAAACAAAAACAGTAGATACTACATAAAGCAGAACGCCATTAAGAGCATATTTAGAACGCCATTCCAGCAGTACTTCTTTCTTTATTAAATATTTTACCTGGTGTAGTAATTGCATGTGGAGACAAAGATAATTTTTAATCGGTTATTTTCGATTCACATAGGTGTTTTGTAAATTAAATATGAATAATATTGTATTTACAAATGAATCCTGTCCATATGAACGAATACCTTGACATCATTTTAAGAAGCCTTGCAGTTTATGCCTTTATGCTTGTCGCAATTCGATTAAGTGGCAAAAAAGAGTTATCGCAGCTCAACACTACAGATGTGGTGCTGATCTTATTGATCAGTAATGCAGTTCAGAACGCTATGGTTGGCAATAACACAAGCTTATCGGGAGGATTAGTTGCCGCAGCCGTGTTGTTCGCTTTAAATTATGCCTTAAAAAAGGTCATGTTTAAAAGTAAAAAGCTAAGAGATCTTATTTCTCAACACCCTGAAATCCTCATCCATAACGGAAAATTAAATTTCGACAAACTCAGCGAGTTAGATATTACCAACGAGGAACTTGAAGAAGCAATGAGGGAACATGGTGTTGAAAAATATAAAGACGTAAAACTAGGTATCCTTGAAGTAGATGGAAATATCAGCATCATCACCGGAGATGACCAACTGAAACACACTCAATTTAAAAGAAAGAGAAGACACAAATCACTGGGCGATTTGAACTAACAATCTATTTTACCTCAACAGCTTCATTTAACAAAACCACTTTTGGTTTCCTTACCGTAATTAGTATAAATGTTCCGGCAGCAATAACATACCAGCCCCATTTTAATTTTACCATACCGGCTCCAAAATTTATCAGCTTTTTAAAATGAAGAAAACTAAATGAATCATGCGCCTTAAAGTATATGCCGGCCAGAGTAATCAGAACTAAAACAATTCCACCCCAGCCAGCTAATTTTATCAGTCCGGCTTTATTCACAAATGCCCCTATTAATCCAATTACTACCAACACATAAAAAGCAATGGCCAGTCTCTGGTCTATATCAAAATAATTCCAGCTACCTATAATCGGAATACGCATAAGTGGGCACATTCCCCCCACGGCCATCATTACTGACCCTATAATCCCTTGCAGTCTCATTTTATTATCCCTGAGTATTAATCCCCATTTTATCGGCGAAATGCGCACAGTAATCACGCAAATCTTCCACTATAAGCGTTTCCCCTGTAGCCTTTAAAAAACTATCGCCCATGGTTTGCAGTGTTTCATAAAAAAAACGCTTCATTTCATCAACAGGCATATCTTTAGTCCAAAGATCAATACGCATTGAATTTTTATAGTTGTGATCCCACAATGCAAGCATCATTGATTTAACAGGAACTTGCTCCTGAGTTTGTGCATCTGTAGATTCCCAAAGGATGTTATCAGGAACATTATTATCGTCTAACTGAACCGTGATTTTGATTTCTGCTTGCTTCATTAACTTATACTAACTTTTATTATAAATATTAAAATGATGATAAAAATAACTAACACGCCCTCTACCACCCATAATTTTTTCAGGTTTAAGATAAACCTCCTGAAAATCTGATCTGATATGAAAGCAATAATTGCCGTCAAAAAACTAAACCCTGCAAGAATTCCGGTAATATCTACGTATTTAGGATTCCCTTCCGCTTTCTTATTTATCAGCAACAGTATAGCGATAACCAGACAAATGGCCGAAACAATATTAAGCGGTGTCAGTTTTACTTTCAATGTATTTAACTATTTTTTGAATTTCTTCTTTTTCCATGCAGGCTGCTTATTTGTTTTATTTCTTGCAGCAGCTGCAATTGCGGCAGCATGTTTTTTCTCATGAAATGCACCTTTAAAATCAGGATCTTCTTTACGCTTTTGATCGTCAATCGCACGATTTATAGCCTGCTTCTCCTCATAAGGGGTTTCTTCCACAAAAACTTCAGGTGGCAAAGGTACAACAGGAATTTCCTGTCTTATTAATTTTTGTATTTTCTCAATGTAATATTTTTCGGCTGGCGTATAAAAAGTAAGCGCATCTCCTTTTGAATATGCCCTTCCTGTACGGCCAATTCTATGTACATAATCTTCGATGATGATTGGAACATCAAAATTAATTACATGACTTACTTCTGAAACATCTATACCTCTTGATGCAACATCCGTTGCTACCAATACCCTTATATTACCTTCTTTAAAATTATTTATAGAATTAATCCTTGTATTCTGGCCTTTATTGGCATGAATTACCCTAACCGCTTCCGGTCCAAACCTACGCTCAATAAAACTAAAGATGTTATCGGCCACAGTTTTGGTTTTACAAAAAATGATCAGTCTTTTAAATTCCTCATCATTTTTCATTAGATGTTGCAACAGATTAATCTTGGTTTTAAAGTTTGGCACTTCGTACAAGGTCTGCGTAACCGTTGCAGCTGGCGTAGCCTGCTCTGCCACTTCAATTAAAGTTGGATGCTTTAAAAAGTCGCCCGCAATCTTTTGTACAAGATTACTCATCGTAGCCGAGAACAAAAGGTTTTGTCTTTTACGAGGCACAATTTCTAAAATTCTATGAATAGAGCCAATAAAGCCCATATCCATCATTTTATCGGCCTCATCAAGTACCAAAAACTTTAAGTATTGAGTGTTGATGTGACCAGCCAGATAAATATCTAAAAATCTTCCTGGCGTAGCTACAATAATATCAACACCAGCTTTAATCTGCTCAATTTGTGTTTTAGGTCCAAGTCCCCCATAAACAACAACAGTACGTAAATCAGTATACTTAGAAAAGATTTGTATATGCTCTGTAATCTGCATTGCAAGCTCTCTTGTTGGAGCCAGAATCAATGCACGCGCTGAATCACCCTGTGCATATTTCAATTGCATCAAAATAGGTAAAACATAAGCAGCAGTTTTACCAGTGCCAGTTTCAGCAATACCAAAAATGTCCTGACCAGATAATACAGGGGCTATTGCTTTTTCTTGTATAGGAGTTGCAACAGTAAAGCCTGCATCAGCTACAGCATTTAAAATCTGTCGATTTAGGTTAAACTCTTCGAATTTTTTGGCCATTCGGCAAAAGTAGTCAAAATTTATTTACTGGCCTGCCAGAGTCTATTTTCCGTATCGTCTTTTACCTCTCATCCTATTACCTCTCGTCTTTTACCTCTCGTCCTATTACCTCTCGTCCTATTACCTCTCGTCCTATTACCTCTCGTCATCTCGACCGAAGGAGAGATCTCTTGAACTATATTGCCAATATTATAAATAGAATCAACCTAAAGATTCAAACAAGAGATCTCTCCTTCGGTCGAGATGACGACAGCGTGAAGACAGGCCAACAACAGATCAGCAGTAGGATGACGGCTGGCCAACAACAGAGTAGCAACAGGCCAACAACAGAGCAGCAACAGGCCAACAACAGAGCAGCAACTGAGAAGCTACATTAATTTTCACGTCTCATCTTCACCTCTCGTCATCTCGACCGAAGGAGAGATCTCTTGAACCATGCTACCACATTATTAGGATAACGATTGATATAAAGAACCATTAAACCTATAAAATTACCTCACAAAAAGAATATTTTATTTAAGTTTGACACCATGAATACCATACTTATAAAAGCTGCTTCAATTGTAAATGAAGGCCAAATAGTAGTCGCCGACGTACTCATCAAGGCTGGGTTTATTGAAAAAATTGCACCAAACATTGATGAACCTGCAGATCAGGAAATCAATGCAGAAGGTCTACACCTTTTCCCTGGAATGATTGACGACCAGGTACATTTCAGAGAGCCTGGTCTAACAGACAAGGCAGACATCTTTTCTGAAAGTATGGCGGCAGTAGCTGGTGGCATTACCTCTTTTATGGAAATGCCCAATACAATTCCAAATACACTAACACAAGAATTACTTGCAGATAAATATCAGATTGCCGCTGAAATGTCTCTCGCCAACTACTCTTTCTTTATGGGTGCATCCAACACCAATATTGAAGAAGTACTAAAAACAGATCCTAAAAACGTTTGTGGGATTAAGGTTTTCATGGGATCTTCAACAGGAAATATGTTGGTTGATAATGAAAAAGTTTTAGAAAACATCTTCAAAGAAGCACCAATGCTGGTAGCAACACATTGCGAAGATGAGCATACCATACGAACCAATATGGCTTTGTATAAAGAAAAGTACGGAGAAAATATCACTATTGATATGCACCCGCTTATCAGAAGTGCCGAAGCCTGTTACATTTCTTCATCAATGGCAGTTCAACTTGCTAAGAAACACGGAACCCGCTTACATATTTTACACATATCAACTGGCAAAGAAGTTGCATTGTTCGATAACGTCACTCCCCTTAAGGATAAAAAAATCACAGCAGAGGCCTGCATTCATCACCTTTGGTTTGACGACAGAGACTATGCTACGAAAGGAAACTGGATAAAGTGGAACCCTGCTGTAAAAACAGCTGAAGATAAAGATGCCATTTTAAAAGGAGTGCTGGACAACCATATAGATGTTATAGCTACAGACCATGCTCCCCACACTATAGCAGAAAAAGAACAGCCTTATCTTAAAGCCCCATCAGGTGGGCCATTGGTACAGCATGCATTGCCTGCTTTGTTTGAAATGTATCACCAAAAAAAGATCACTTTAGAAAAAATTGCTGAGAAAACCGCACATAATGTGGCAACTTGTTTCAATATCGACAGAAGAGGATTTGTTAGAGAAGGATACTGGGCAGATTTGGTATTGGTAAATCTGAATGATCCATTTAAAGTAACCCGCGCCAATGTTTTATATAAATGCGGCTGGTCGCCCTTCGAAGGACAAACCTTCCAGGCTGAAGTAACCCATACCATAGTTTCCGGTAACCTGGCTTATCAAAAAGGAAGATTTACCACCCAGGAAACCGGAAAAAGATTAGCTTTTAACCGATAGATGAACGAGGCTTACAAACCTTCGGTTAAGCGGTTTTCCATTTTGCTGGGCATCACCATTCTGGTTTACCTTTTTGGGATAAGCAGCAATCGTGTGGAACATTTCTATGCTGAAGGTTTTTACCGCGTAACTTCCGTGGTACAACGTGCCATTAGCGGACTCATCCCTTCTCCTATCGGAGATTTCCTATACCTCCTGTTGGTGTTCTATATCCTGAGGAGCATTTACTTGTTTTACCGGAAACTAAAAGCTAAGCAACTCAAAAGAACGGATCGTTTGGTTGTTCCTTTACAGGCTTTGAATTTCCTGCTGCTTTTATACCTGACATTTAAAATATTGTGGGGATTAAACTATTCCCGCATCCCTATCGCCCGGCAATTGGGTATTCGAAACGAAAAGTACAATACGCCCGAACTGGTACAGCTGGGCAAATATTTCATCAACAAAGTCAATGAACTTCAAAACATAACCAGAAATGACTATAACATCAATGACCTGAAAATAAATGCCAAAGCTGGTTACGACAAGCTGGCCAAAAAACAGGTGTTTTTTAAATACAGCAGTCCGAGTGTAAAACCAGTACTCAACAGCTGGATCATTACCCGATTGGGCACCGAAGGGTATTACAATCCTGTATCAGGCGAAGCCAATCTGAATATGCGTTTGCCCGCCATCAATTTACCCTTTGTAACCTGCCACGAAATTGCACACCAGCTGGGTGTGGCACGTGAAGATGAAGCCAATCTGGTAGGCTACCTGGTGGCCATACATAGCGATGATCCTATTTTTCGCTATTCTGCAGCCTATGCCATGCTGAAAAGTATTTTATTCGAAATCCGCGTGAAGTCGCCTGAAGACTTTGACCAGCTTTTTAAAACCATTAACCCCGTTACCTTAAAAGATTTAGAAACTGACAAAAAATTCTGGCAAGCTTACAGTGGCGATCTATCTGAATATTTTGGTGCAATATTCGACCGGTTTTTAAAGTTAAACGATCAGCCTAAAGGAACGAATAGCTATCAGGATATTGTTCTTTGGCTCTATAACATTCATAAAAAGGAACTTACCCCATAAAAATTAGTGGTTCAATTAAAATAATTCTTTAGAGATTACAAATTACTCAATACATTGAGTAATTTGTAAAACATGTTTCAAAGGCCTCACATTAAAGAACTTACATCTCGCATCTTAGAACCAAGAAAGCACATTCAAGTAGTAATGGGCCCGCGTCAGGTAGGAAAAACTACATTAGTTAATCAAATAACTAAACAAATAAACATCCCATCCTATTTCGTTTCTGCCGATGCGGTAGCATTTTAATTGCCACCATCTGAAAAACATTACAACCTTAAAACAAAAAAACAGCTAAACATTCCTAAATTTGCCAAACTATGGCAAAAATATCCATCAACCTGGCAACAGGCTCATTTCAACAAGAAGAAATCATCGTTGGAATTGATTTAGGAACAACAAATAGTCTGGTTGCCTTTATCGATCCAGACAAAAATCCAAAAGTTATAAATGACACTGGCAAGGGCCTATTAGTGCCTTCTGTTGTCCATTTCAATGCTCAGGGTGATGCTTTGGTTGGAAATGAGGCCAAAGAGTTTTTAATTACAGACCCTTCAAACACCATATTTTCAGTTAAACGACTGCTCGGCAGGTCATACAAAGACGTAGCAAGTCATCAGGATACTTTCTCTTATAAGATAATTGATGATGAGAATGATTCATTGGTAAAAATTAAAGCAGGCAACAAATTTTATACACCAATTGAATTATCAGCCGAAATATTAAAAGAGCTTAAAGCCAGAGCAGAACATGCGCTTAAAACTCCTGTAAACAGAGCCGTAATAACGGTACCTGCATACTTTAATGATAGTCAGCGACAAGCAACCCGCGATGCAGGTAAATTGGCAGGCCTTGATGTTTTAAGGATCGTAAACGAGCCAACCGCTGCTAGTTTAGCATATGGATTAGGCCTCGACCCTACTCAGCAAAAAACAATAGCAGTTTATGATCTGGGTGGCGGCACCTTTGATGTATCAATACTATCAATTCAAAACGGGATATTTGAAGTATTATCAACTAATGGTAATACCTTTTTAGGTGGAGACGATTTTGACCGCGCCATTGTCCACTATTGGATAGACAAAAACAAATTAAATAAAGAAGATCTTGCTGCAGATTCAGGTTTGATGCAGGCTTTAAGGTTAAAAGCTGAAGAGGCAAAAAAAGCTTTAACAACACAAAATCTCTTTAACGAAAAGCTTGGAGAAATCTGGTGTTCATTAGATAAGCAAACCTTTGAGCAGCTAATTGCCCCCAAGGTTGAAGAAACTATAAACTCATGCAAACAAGCCTTAATAGATGCAAAATTAACTATCGAAGATATCAATGAGGTAGTTTTAGTTGGTGGCTCTACACGTACTCCCTATGTTAAAAAACAAGTAGCAGATTTCTTTAACATAGCTCCTCACGATCAGATTAACCCTGATGAGGTAGTTGCTTTAGGAGCCGCCATACAAGCCGATATCCTGGCCGGAAACAGATCAGACATCCTTTTGTTAGATGTAACTCCTTTATCACTTGGAATTGAAACCATGGGCGGCTTAATGGATGTAATTATTCCAAGAAACGCTAAGGTTCCTACCAAAGCTGGCCGACAATATACAACCTCAATTGATGGTCAGGTGAATATGAAGATATCTGTATTCCAGGGAGAGCGTGATCTTGTACAGGAAAACAGGAAACTTGCAGAATTTGACCTTAAAGGAATCCCTGCTATGCCCGCCGGCTTACCTAAGGTCGACATCAATTTCCTACTAAACGCCGATGGTATTTTAACCGTACAAGCTATTGAATTACGTTCTGGCGTAAAACAGGAAGTAGACATCACACCCAGTTATGGTCTTACCGATGAAACCGTCGAAAAAATGCTTATCGACAGTATTACTCATGCAAAAAGCGATGTAGAACAAAGAATGCTTATTGAAGCCAGAAGTGAAGGTGAACAATTAGTCTACACTGCCGAACGTTTTATCGAAAAGCATGGCACCTTCCTTACTGCAGATGAAATTGAAAATACAAACATCCATATTCTGGCACTTAAAAAAGCGCTTGCTAAAGCAGAGAAAGACGAAATCCTGAAGAAAGCAGATGAACTAAATGAATTTACACGTCCATTTGCAGAACGTGTTATGGATGTTGCTGTTTCCTCAGCAATGAAGGGAAAAAGCATAGACAAATAACCACCCTAAAGGTTTCTTTATATAGTTTTACGGAAATGAAATACACTTTTATTTCCGTAACGCTTATTACGGCAATTCTTCTGCTCAGCTCATGGGGTTTCTTTGCCCACATGAGAATTAACCACCTGGCAGTTTTCACGCTGCCTTCCGGCATCAATAGATTCTATAAAGCGAATATAAAATACCTTTCTGATCATGCGGTTGACCCAGACAAACGCCGCTATGCAGATACTGCGGAAGCACCCCGACACTATCTTGATGTTGAACTATACGAACAACATATTGACAGTATTCCCCGCAAGTGGGATGACGCTATCCAAAGATATGGTGAGCCTCAATTGGCAAAGAATGGAATCCTTCCATGGCAAATTCAAAAGAGCTATTATAAACTTGTAAATGCCTTTAAGGCCAGAGATTCCCTAAAAATTCTGATCTACTCTGCCTATCTGGGCCACTACATTGCTGATGCCCATGTACCACTACATACTACGCAAAATCACAACGGGCAACTAACCGACCAGGTTGGTATTCATGCGTTTTGGGAAAGCAGACTTCCTGAACTATTTTCGCAGGATTATAACTTTCTGGTGGGTCAGGCAAAGTATATCGAGAACCCATTAACAGAAATCTGGAAAGTAATAACACATACTCATAGCCTTGTAGATTCTGTTTTAACGCTGGAAGCAGATTTGAATAAAACATTTCCCGGATACAGAAAATATAGCTTTTCAGAAAGAAACGATCAGGTACTTAAGCAATACTCAACCGAATATGCCAAAGCGTATCATAATTCTATGAACAATATGGTAGAAAAACAGATGAAATCAGCAATATTAACCATTGGCTCATTCTGGTATTCGGCATGGGTTGATGCAGGCCAACCCTCCTACTAGCTTATGGTTTTACTTCTTTCTTTTTAAATTTAGATCTTAAAGCAGCAAATATTGCAGGGAAAAAAGTAACAACAGCAATCACCACAATTACAATATCGAAGTTCTTTTTAACTACAGGAATTTGGCCCAATAAATATCCGGCCATAAGTAAACTGGTTATCCAGGCTACACCACCAATAACGTTAAAGAAAGTAAACCTTCCGAAAGGCATTTTTGCCACCCCAGCTACAAAGGGAGCTATTGTTCTGAAAATAGGTAAGAAACGACTAAAAATAATGGCTTTACCACCATGTTTTTCGAAAAACATGTGCGATTGGTTATAATATTCAAGCTTTAGGATTCTATTGCTCTGCTTAAATACCCGAACACCAAAATAACTACCTAATTTATAATTTAAAGAATTACCCAATATAGCTGCCACGATTAAGAGAATTAGCATCACCCAAATACTTAAGCCAGTATTTTCTCCGGCAATTAGGGTACCCATAGCAAACAACAAAGAGTCGCCGGGCAAAAAGGGAGTAACTACAAAACCTGTCTCGGCAAAAATGATTAAGAAAAGAATGGCATAAGTCCAATTCTGATAATCTCTGATGATCTCCTCCAAATGCTTATCAATGTGAAGAAGAAAGTCTACTAAAAAAGTGAAAAATTCCAAGTTTTATAAATTAAGCCCAAAATTAAAAATATCATGGTAATAAGCATGATATTTTTAAACTTAGAAATGTCATTTAATTAATTAGATGAAAGAACATGCCCCGTCAACTCTTTGGCCGACGTTCCATCTATCCAAATTGTATAATTCTTATTTGCTTGCAGATTGCCGTCGATTACAGGTGCAGTAGTAACACCAGTACCCGTAACAGTAAACTTAGTACCAGGGTCAACTTCTATATATTTTGAAGCAATGGCAAATGGAATACCTGTTAAAAGTGCCGTTTCACCATTTAAAACATTAATTGAATTATATAAATAATAGTTCAGATGAATAAATCTAACCTTTGCTTTTCCTGCAATTGAAGCAGGTGCAACATCGTCCTGAAAAATATATGCAACAGTTATTGAGTCTAAATTTCTGGCATAGAAAACAGTTGCCGTTGTTCCTATTGTAATGTTTACATAAGGCGAAGCACCATTTGCCGTACTAGAACCTGGGTCAGCAAAGGCAAATTGATAAGGCCCCGAAGGCAGGGTAAGATATCCTGTTGTTCCTCCGTATGAAATTGGAGATGTGCTTTTTTTTACCGGGCCCTGGTAAAAATCCTGAGGATTTGATCCCTTAACCGTATTGACAGCTCTTATAAAAACGTCCCCAACTGGTTCTGGTTTGGCCGCCTTAACACAAGCACTCAAAAGAGCAACTCCCAGAGCAAAGTATAAAAAGAAAGATTTTTTCATCGGTTATAGTATGTTTTTAAATCTAAAATAGGCAGCAGCTTGCTTATAACCAAACCTTTGCTATTATTTAAGATTTTTAATTGTAATTATTCAACATTACCGGCATAACCAGCATTAAAACATCTTCATTTTCATCATTGGTCTGAGGGATTAACAAGCCTGCACGATTTGGTGTAGAGAGTTCTAAAGTAACCTCTTCTCCACTCAAATTGCTTAACATTTCGATTAAGAAACGTGCGTTAAATCCAATTTCAAGATCTTCTCCTTCGTACTGGCAACTCAAACGCTCATGAGCTTCATTAGCAAAATCTAAATCTTCTGATGAGATGTTTAATTCACTTCCATTGATTTTTAATCTTACCTGATGAGTGGTTTTATTAGCAAAAATAACTACCCTACGTAGTGTATTTAAAAACAAAGCCCTGTCAATCACCAATTTATTAGGGTTATTAGCAGGTATTACCGCTTCATAGTCTGGATAACGCTCATCAATTAAACGACAAACCAGGTTTATATTTTCAAACTTAAAGAAAGCACTTGTTGCATTATAATCAACAGAAACATTTACATCTGTTGATGGTAATGCAGCTTTTAATAGTGTTAAAGCTTTTTTAGGAAGGATAAAAGAAGATGATTTATCTGCTTTGCTATCCATACGTCTGTATCTTACTAGCTTATGAGCATCAGTTGCTACAAAAGTGATATGTTCTTCAGATAATTGACAAAAAACGCCTGTCATAGCCGGTCTTAACTCGTCGCTGCTTACCGCAAAAATAGTTTTGGTAATGGCTTCAGTTAATACTGATGCCGGTAAATTTACAGATGAGGCATTTTCAACTACCGGTATTTTTGGAAAGTCATCACCATTTTCACCGCTCAATTTATATTTACCATCTCCGGCACTAATCTCAATAGAGAATGAAGCATCATCAATATTAAAAGAAATAGGCTGATCTGGCAAAGTTTTTAAGGTATCTAACAATATTCTGGCAGGTACAGCTACTTTACCGCCTTCTTTAGATTCAACAGCCAAAGAAGTAGTCATGCTGGTCTGTAAGTCTGTTGCAGATATCGTTAAATTTCCGTCCTTAATTTCAAATAAGAAATTTTCCAGTATAGGCAAAACAGTACTGCTGCTTGATGCACCGTTTACTGTTTGCAAATGTTTTAATAACGTTGATGTGGATACAATAAATCTCATAGTATGATCTTGTCAGTTCTCAAAAATATAAAAATTACCTTGCATACTTATGCTTGCGGTAATAATGTTGAAAAATTGCGAATGATATTAACAATAATAATGGAAAAGCAATATTAATTAGCTGCCATTGCAGCTTTTCGGTACGCAAACGTACCTTATCTAATAACCTGATCTTAACTTCTTTATTGCGCAAAGAGATCAGATTATCATCATTCGATAAAAAGTCAGCAATATTTAATAACAATGCCTTATTTCCGTAGTTTCTTTCAGTATATCTGTCAAAACCCAGAGGAAAAGCGGATCCATCTCTTGCGCTTATCTGGTTTTTAAAGATATCTCCATCCCCAATTACAATCATTTTTGTGGGTTTACTCTCTGCAGGAACATTATAGGGTTCAGCAATCCCGGCAGGAACCGGCCTGTTTAAAAATACTGATTGAAATTTACCTTCCAACAGCACACCAACTGTACGCTGAACACTGGCATACTCACGTGGATCTGGCTGTTCGGCAACCATTTGCAAGGAAAGCATCTTTGGTGTATTGTGAACTTTATTATAAGCTGAGCTTTGTAAAATTATCTTTTTGCTAACTCCTTTTACACTAATAGTATCTACAGTACTCACAAACTCACTTCTAATTCCATCAATATTTTTCACCAGATTATTTGCCGTATCAGGCATCAGGATTGGATAAAATACCCAGGGCGCCATCTGAATCTGACCTTGTTGCCCACCCATACTTAAGGGGATTTCAACGCAATTGGCATCAGCTACAAGATCATAATTAACCCTTGCCCCGTACATAAACAGCATATCATCAAGATTCAGTTTTTTATTAAATGCCAGTTGCTCTCCGGCACCTCTTAAACTATCCAGACTTGCACTTACCTGATCTATGCTCCAAACTACCCTGCCTCCATTCATCACAAAGTAGTTGATTTTATATTTTTCGGCCTCTGTAAATTCCTTTTCAGGCTTTGCAACTATCAATAACTTTAATTTATCTAAGCCTGATTTATCAATCTGATTCAGGTTTACCCTGCCTACCTCATAACTCTCCGACAAACTTTTGATTGCATCATTCAACAGCTGATCAGACAGTTCACCATTTCCTTCTGTAAAGCCTATCCTCGGATGCTGTCCACTTAACACCTTTTGAATAGCTGATGTAAATACATACTCCAGATTTTGAATGGAATTATTGATATTTTCTTCATAATTACCTGATGCATCCAGATTCTGGAGCAACTTTAAAGCCAGCTGATTTCCATTTCCTTCAACCATGGCCATCGGAAATATAGTCTTTTGAGCAAAGCCGTTATCATTTTTAATGTTTAAAGTTGTAGGCTCTATGCCTGCCTGATATAAGTGATTGATGACTGTATCTTGTTCAGCAACCGACAATCCTGAAATTGGATCTACAAAATCAATTTTAATATCTGAGCCTGCGTAAGCTTTGTAGTCGGCCAGCAGGTCTTTAGTTGCATTTTTCAAACGCTTAAAAGCTGCCGGTAAATCACCATCCAAAAAAACCGTGATGGTTATTGGTTTTTTAGCCTCTTTTAAAATCGTTTTAGATTTGGGTGTCAGCGTAAAGCGTTTCTCTTTTGTAAAATCTATCCTGGTATAAACATACTGTGCAGCAATATTTAATAATATTAGTCCGGCTGCAAAAACCAGTAATGCGGCAACTTTATTATTCTTTAACTTTACCATTTTCTCCCTCCAATTACCAGCCTGGTAATTCCTAAAAAGAACAATACAAAAGTGAAAAAATAAACAAGGTCACGCGTATCCAAAACACCCCTGCTTATAGATTGATAGTGTTCATTTATACTTAGTCCTAAAAAAATACTTTCCAGGTAACGCATTGAAAAAACTTTGCTCAATGCATCAAAACCGCTGTAAGCGATAAAACAAATAAATACGGCAACAGCAAATGCAATAACCTGGTTTTTAGTAACAGAAGAAGCAAATATGCCAATACCAACAAAAGAACTCCCTAGCAGCAATAAACCAAGGTAAGAACCAATTACGGCGCCTGTATCGATATTTCCAACTGGCATCCCCAGTTTATAGATAGTGTAATAATAAATCAGTGTAGGTATCAATGAAAACAGTACCAAAACCAAGCAGGCAAAATACTTTGCCAGAATAATTTGCCAATCGGTTAAGGGTCGTGAAGCCAGCAAAACATAAGTTCCCTCTCTCCTTTCTTCGGCAAATGAACGCATCGTAATTGCGGGGATCAGAAACATAAACAGGAATGGCGCCAAACTAAAGAATCCTGTTAATTCGGCATATCCATACTCCAATATTGAGGTATCCGGAAAAAACCAAAGCAACAATCCAGAAGCCAATAAAAATACACCAATGGTAATATAAGCCATTAGTGAATTCAACAAACTGAATAATTCTCGTTTAAAAACTGCGTACATTCATTTGCTTTTAAAAATTGTATCCGACTCTTAAACCTATGAATGATAATGTTCCGGTATTTTTTGCCCATCCTTCATACCTTGCTCCAATATCTAATGAGCCCGTACGTGAAACCGGGATTTCAACTCCCAAACCAGGAGTATAAATAAAAGAAACTCCGCTGCCATTAGCAGTAGCAATAGCTGCACCCACTTCGGCGGTTCCATAAATATTTTCCGTAATGAAATATCTTGCACCGGCTTTAATTGGGATAAAACTTTGCCTGTATTTTAATGTTCCAATAGTTTCTTTACCATTAAACCTGATGTAACCTACATTTCCGGTAATGTTTAGCGACTTTGATACCGGATGTTGATAAAGTAAAGAACCCCCTGTTCCGTAGTTTGCAAAATCTCCAAAATTACCAATGGGTAAGCCTAAGTCAAACCCTATTCCCAACCTAGGCTCTGCTATTTGAGAACTAGATTGTGCATTCGCATTGATAAATAAAAATAAGCTGGTAACAACAGTTAAGAAGAATATTTTTTTCATTAGTTAAATTTCAATGAACTGCAATATTATAAAATATTTTTCATCCTATTACCATTGATATCGTAGTCCCGATCATCAACTCACTCCTACTCCATTGATTATACCCTAATTTCAGTGGACGGCACTCGTTATTCAGCTTTACCCTGATTGATTTTATAACCCATGCTTTTACGTTCCGGCTTAGGTTGATCCTTTTTCTCCAGCAATTCATCCAGATATTGAAATACCACTTCCATATTCTTGTCCTGGTTATCCAATTTCTTTTTGATTTTCTCTACTTCCAAACGAAGTTCGATATGCTTGCTCAACATCTGCCTAATGCGGGTAAAGGTTCTGATGATTTCTATATTTACCTCGATGGCTGTTTCGCTGTTGAGCACACTTGACAACATAGCAACGCCCTGTTCAGTAAAAACATTTGGTGGTTTCCTTAACCCCATCTTCTCTTTATTGGATATCACATTCTGTGATTTCCAATCCGATAGTTCCTCGCTGGTCATTTGGAACATAAAATCGTCCGGAAAGCGTTTTTCATTCCGTTTTATAGCCTGATTCAGCGTCCTGGTTTCCACTCCGTACATTTCTGCAAGGTCTCTGTCCAACATTACTTTATAACCTCGAACGAGGTATATTTTATTGATAATGACTTCTTCCGATACAATTATTTTTTACTCACAATCAAATATATTCAGATGTCAGCAACTTCTGGTTACTTTAAAATGAAAAAGCTCTCAATTCCTTAAGATTTCCTAAGCCTTTGAGGCTATCAATTGAGCCTAAATCCAGAAGAAAAAGACTCTTAAGTTTATTAATATTACTAATCCCTTACATTTTTGTAACTCTAGCTTCTCCAAATTAAACAGACTATAATTATGCTCATTAATAAACCCACCTTACTTAAACATCAAACAAAATCTTATCGAACAGCCTGCTGCCAACTCTAATATGGGCAGATATTTGGTTAAATATAAATTCATATAAACTACATATTGAATACATAATAAATACATAGTTGGAATACCGTTGGTATACCCTTGACATACCGTTGATATACCGTTGATATACCATTAGGGTATTCCAACGGTATCTTAATAGTATACTAACAGTATATTAATTATGTATTCAATATGTAGTTATATTATAGTCATTATATTGTAATTATTCACAATATAGTTGCAGTTCATTTATTTTAGCCTTATCTTGATTAGTTCCTGCCGCATGGTGCAGCAGGAATTTCTAACCAAATAGATCATGGCTATAGCAGAAAACGGCCCTAACGGCCACCACAGAGGCCGAATTGGGAACATAGTATACTATGTTCTGAATGGCAAAAATGTATCGCGCACTATTGGCACAACTACCAAACCGCCTACCAACGCACAACTCAGATCCAGAATGGTGACTAAAATATCGAGTGAATTGTTCCGTAATTTGCTGGATTTTATCAATACCGGTTTTGGCATAGCTGCCATACAGGCTATGGACAATGCTTCTAACCAGGCAAAGGCCTGCAATAAAGGCCGCATCGTTAAAGGGGTTTATCCTGATTTAGAAATTGCTTTTGATCAGCTTCTGGTAAGCAAGGGCACGCTAAAGCCTGCACAAAACTGGCAGGTAACTTTGTGTACTGAAGGCTTGCAGTACAACTGGGATACTGATCCGCAAATGTCCTGGCCTGAGGCTACTGATCAGGTGATGATG